>JAGCPY010000041.1 GCA_017965425.1 Bacteroidaceae bacterium
AGCCAATTATGTATTATGAATTATGTATTGTGAATTATGGATTCTTCATTCTTCATTCTTCATTCTTCAGCATCCGCTGAAGGGCGGCTTGCATGTCTGGGTTGTCGGCGGCTTGGAGGATGGCACGTTCTGCTTCCGATGCGAAGTCGCTGGACGGCACGCTGGCTTCTGCCAACTGAGCCACCGCCAGTGCCTCACGGATGTCTGTCTGGATGCGCCCGAGGTCATCGATGCGCCGACCATCCACTACCGTGTAACTGCCTTCGTAGCGGGCCAGATCCTGCCGCGCCCTCACCTGAGGTACAATCACCAGGAAAGCGAAGGCCACGAAGGCAGCAGCTATGGCCAGCACAGCCTTGCCCGCCACCCGCAGGCCTGCGCCCCGCAGTCTGGCTTCACGTCCTCGGTGCGGTAATGTCGCCGCCTTCCGTTCGTTCTCCTCGGCCTCCAACCTGTCCACCAGCGCACTCAGACGCTGTTCCAGTCCCTCGGGTATGGGAATCTCTTGGTTGTTCTGAATCTCTTTCATCGTCGTAACAGTTGTTGAAGTTTCTTCCTTCCACGGCTCAGCAGCACACGTACATTCACGGCACTGAAGCCTGTCTCCTTCTCAATCTCGCTGAGCGAACGGTCCTGCATGACGTGCAGTGCCACCACTCGTTGTTGGTTCTCCGGCAGGGTTTGGATGGCCTGTTCCACCTGTGCCACCGCTTCCGCATTCTCCAGGGACGACGAGGCCGTCTGACTGTCTGCTGCCCTCACGTCCGCAGCCATGGTGTCGGCCTCGGCCAGCCTGCCTCGGCGCAGGACGTCGATGCACAAGTTGCGCACCAGCATCTGGCAGTAAGCTCCCAAGTCCTCATCGACCGGCACGCGGTCGCGCTTTTGCCACAGGCGGATGAATGCTTCCTGAACTGCGTCCTCGGCATCCTGGGGATTGCCCAGGAGGCTGTAGGCCGTGCGATACATCGTTGCACTCAGCGGCAGAAAGGTTGACTTGAACGTGGCAGCTGTCATTGTTTCTTGGGGCTTACATATATATTAACGAGAAAAGGACTCCTTTTGTTACACGCCCAGCCATAAAAGTGCACTAATAAAATGATTTTATCATAAACCTAATAACCATAAACAGGATAAAATTCTTGGCCATTCAAGAAGAATGCGTTACCTTTGCACTTGAAAACAGACAATCATCATGGCGCGACATAATGAATTCGGGAAATGGGGCGAAGACCTGGCTGCAAAGTATCTGGAGGAGCGAGGCTTCGAGATACTGGCGCGCAACTGGCGGCATGAGCGCAAGGAGGTGGACATCATCGCACAGAAGGACGGCACGCTGTATTTCGTCGAAGTGAAGACACGTCATGGCGAAGAATGGAATGCCGAGGATGCTGTCACTTCCAAGAAACGCACCCTCCTCTGGCGCGCCCAGATAGCATGGAAACTGCAGCATCCCTCGCTCATGCCCGTCCGCTATCCCGTCATCGCCATCGTCATCCACGAACCTGGTACGCCACCTGAAATCCGATGGCACGATGATATTTGGAATTTGTGAGCATACGTGCTGCGCGGGCTATTTTATCAGTTTGTACTCTCTGTCAGACATGTTCTTAATGGCTTCTTTGATTCGAGTCATATTACTTCGGGAAACGGGGACAGGCTCTTGGCAATTGCAGACGACCAATTGCATTGTTCCTGCGCGGGAAATAATCTGCTCCACTTGGCACAGGTTCACCAAGAAAGCACGATGGCAACGGACAATCGTGGGATAGTCTTGCAACTCATCTTCCATTTGCTTGGATGTGGCCCGCAGCATGTCCGTCTTCACATGATCGTCGCACCAATAATGGACTTTGACATAATTACCAATGGTCTCTAAATAGAGAAGGTCTGCAACTTGAAGTCTGATGGTTTCATTGGTCGTGCCAGTGAGTACTACATACGGAGAGGCTGTAGCGTGTGTTGACTCGATGATAGCGGATGCATGTTCCTCGGCACGCTTTTCGTCAGCCTGTCGTAACTCCTTCAGGTGTTCATTCAGCAGTCGTGTCTCTTCCAGTTCTGCTGCCAGATAGCGGCTGCGGAACTTGAAGCGCCAGTAGAGTCCAATGGCGAAGGAGCAGAAAGCAAAAATCACGAGCGTCTCGAAGAAATTATTCCAAGACAGGTGGTTGGCAGGCACGCGGTCTCTGAGGAGAAAATGACGGTAGAGGCAGATCATCAGCGAGATGAGCGGTGTATTGATGAACTGGAACCACAGGTTGCGGCGGATGATGTAGTCTACTCCCTGCTGGTATGACCTGGGCTTCCTGACGACATACTTCAAGATGATTTCTGTCAGAAAACAGACGCCCAAGCCCAGCAACCATATCATGAGCAGGTGGAGGTAGGCCTCCCACTTCCATGCGCCCAAACCAAATGGCTTGAACACACCGAGTGCCAACACAGCAAAACCTACGCTGATGGCTCTGACGCGAATTGTTTCTTTATGTTCCTTATTCATAATGCGGTACAAAGACAGTGGAAGCCGAATGCAATGGAGCTCGCTCGGATTGGAGAGGCGCAGCCTGTCTTTGCATTTTTTTTGCAAAGGTACAAAATGAGGTGAAGAGTGAAGAATGAAGCGTGAAAAATCTGTTTCCATCCGTCCCATTTCCTTTCATTTTATCCCCCAGTGCCAGTTATTCGTCACAAAACCATGCAGAATATCCCAAATATTTGCAGGGATGCGCGGAGTGACGTACCTTTGCAGTCGAGTTTTTCCACAAGACTCTCTCACAAGACAAAGATTAGGACGGCATCCGTCGTGATGACGGGTGCCGACGTGAGAACTAGCGAATCATAAACGTCAACAGAAAATAATTGAAGATATGACAACAATAAAAAAGTTTGGAATTATGAAAAAGACACTATTGATGCTGATGCTCTGCATCACGAGCTTCGGTCTGTGCAGTTGCGTCTCCACGCGCGACGCAGTAAAAGTAAACAAGGTGGAAATCGGTATGAGCAAGGACGACATCCGCCACCTATTAGGCACGCCGCTGTTCCGCAACGCCAACGAACACGGCGAGGAATGGGGCTATAGGAAACTGGTGGGTGAAGTGGCAGGTCCCGAGCCGATTCTGTTCGTCGTCACTTTCGACGTGAATGGCAAAGTGATTGCCTATGACTCCGTGAAAGATCATCCCCATTATCAGTTGAGGGAACGTTAAACACTAAAAGCATTATTGAAATCATGATGATAAATCATATGCGACTGGCAGCATTCTTCGCTGCCGTGATGTTGGCCACAGCATCGTGGGCAAAGACCCAGGACGTGGGCGGACGAGTAATCAACATGAAAGGCGAACCACTGCCCTTCGTAAATGTGGTGCTGTTGTCGCTGCCAGACTCTGCTTTTGTGCAAGGATCTGTGACAGATGAACAGGGGCTGTTCCAGATTGTGAGCCCGGAAGATGGAGGGCTGTTGAAGGTCTCATGTATGGGATATGAGACTTTATTCGTAAAGCCCAGCGCATCCTCAGCCGAGCCTATTAGCATTTCGATGACCGAAGACTCGCAGCTGATGAGTGAGGTCGTCGTGAAGAGTTCCTTGCCGCGAACCCACGCAAAGGGCGATGCCATGCGCACGACGGTGGCAGGAACAATCTTGGAGAAGGCTGGCACGGTGAGCGATGCCCTGTCCCGCATCCCATCGGTGGAGGCAGAGCGCGATGGCGGCGTGAAGGTGCTGGGGCGTGGTGAAGCAGAAGTTTATATCAACGGGCGCAAGGTGTTGGATGCAAGTGAATTGTCGCGTCTGCGCTCCGACCAGATTCAATACGTGGATGTCGTGCAGAATCCAGGCGCTCGCTATGCGGCTTCGACCAAGGCTGTGGTGCGTATTCAGCTAAAGAAGGCGCAGGGCGAGGGCTTCAGTTTTCAGGAGAATGCCAATGGCATGTACCAATATGGCTACACGCTGACCAACAATCTCGACGTCAACTATCGCACAGGTGGGCTGGATATCACCGCATCGTTCTGGGCTGGTAGGTATGGTCACGCCAAGTCGCTCCAGGACGATGATCTCACCTATTACGTAGGCCCCAAGAGCTACTTAGGACGCTCCACACAGGACACCAAAAGCATCTGGAAAGGCCTCTCACCACAGTTGCAGGTAAACTATATGGTGAATGAGAACCACAGTTTCGGCGCTTTCTACAAGTATGACTATCACCCCAGCGGGAGCATGAACGGACGGTTCCTCACCGATACCTACGAGGACGACCGCCACATCGAGCATTCCGAGAGCCACATCATGCAGGAAGACCGCTTCCGCAAACACATTTTCAATGCCTACTACAACGGCAAGTTTGGGCAGCTGGGCATCGACCTGAACGTGGACGGACTGTTCGACGACACGCAGACTCCCGGCAGCACCGAGGAGGTGACATCTCTCTTGGGCGGTAGACGTGTGGACGTCAATCGCAGCATAGAGAGCAACACCAAGAGCGGCAATAACTTCTGGGCTTCGAAACTCATCCTGAGTTATCCTGTCTGGCGCGGCAATCTCTCCGCTGGAGGCGAGTACTCCAATAACAACCGCACCGATGCCTATGATTTCTCGGCCAGCAATTCTGTTCCTGTGAAAGCAACCGACACAGAGATCAAAGAGGCTTCTGCCGCAGGCTTCGTTGAATACGGACGTGCCTTCGGCAAGGTGTTCACCCAAGTGGGGCTGCGCTACGAGCATCTGAAGAACGATTACTACAATTTCGGCGAACGGGAGAGCGATGTCTGCCGCAACTATGGCGACTGGTTCCCCACCGCCGTCATCTCTGCACCGATAGGACAGGCCCAGTTGTCTCTCAGCTATCGCCGTGACATCGAACGTCCCAACTACAGCCACCTGACCAGTTCTACCATCTACATCAACCGCCTCACCTACCAGAGCGGCAATCCCTATCTGAAACCTACCTACACGCACAGCCTCGTGCTCAATGCCGCCTACAAGTGGGCGAATATGAGCGTGAACTACGGACGCATCAAGGATGCCGTGACTATGTCCACACAACCCTTTCCCGATGCCGAGGACCCCACAATCAGCCTTGTCCGACCCATCAACACGGAGGAGGACTATGACCAGGTGGTCGTCCTCCTGTCTGCCCGCCCCACAGTGAACTTCAAGCTTTCGACATTCGACTGCGCCTGGTATCCCACCTGGAGTTTCGTTGCAATGTTCCAGAACTACAAGACGCCGACAGCAACAGGTGAGGTCATCACCCTCAACCGCCCCTTGTTCAGCCCATCGTGGCAGAACGTCTTTGAACTGCCGCACGGCTTCCGGCTGAATGTCGATTTAGGTTGGAGCTCGAAGGGTGAGTTCAATAACTTCCGCATCACGAAGTCCCGTTTCCGTGCTAACATAGGGTTGCAGCGCGACTTCAACCTGCATAGCCTCGGCACGCTAACTGCCGATTTGCGTTGCATCGACATCCTGAATACCAACACCACCGATACCATGATCTTCGGTTACCGCGACCTCACCATCCACAATCCTGCCCGCCGCACCTTCCTGCTCGACCTCACGTGGAAGTTCAATGAGGCCCGCTCGAAGTATCGTGGCAGCGGTGCTGGTGACAAACAGAAAGCAAGAATGTAGTAATATATAGGTAGAATATCAGATTAGGGTAACCCAAAGATTAACGTGAGGTGGAGATCCTCATCTGATATTCTACCTATTTTCAGACTTACTTAACCTTTCTTTGTGTTGAATCATCACATAATGGTAAGAAAACGTCTCTTCATCACGACAGCACGGCGATATAGCCCCCGCCACGTCAACACAACGTAGCAGGGGGGCCTTCATGCTTTTCCTAAAACCTGATTTTAACTACTTATCTACCTGCTTATTATTTAGTCTATTATCCCTTTCAACTCCTTCTTTCCTTTGAGTCCTTTGAGTCCTTTGTAGTCCTCGACGTTTATGTTTCGCCTGAGTTCTGGAATTATGAGCGAGAAGGCTTTCATACGGATGGTCATGGAAGAATCTGCGGGCTGGACCTTTACGCTTTTGTAGTCCCAACAATGCACCCAAATGGGAGCATCGCGGAAGGGCATCCAGAACGAGAAGCGGCCATCGGCATCTGCCTGTGTAGATCTCTCGGGGCCAAAAGAACCTAAAGTGCCGAAGCTCACGCGAGCATCAGCCAGCGGCTGGCCTTGCTCGTTCACTACTCTACCCTCTACGAACCTTCGATTGGCGAGGAGGTCGGGGCAGTCGGCTGCGTAGAGCTTATAGACGGCATGCAGATGCACGGCCACGCTCCTCCGTGACCGAGTGGAATAGTAGGCTTCGGCCCACCAGTAGGAGGGCGCGTCGGCCTCGGGCTTGAAGTAGAAGACGCTTTGGTCCAGTGAGCTGTATTTCTTGTTCAGATAAGAAAATGACAAGGCGCTCTGCATGTATGTGTTGAACGGATGGGGCTCGCCAACCTCCACTCGGCCGCCGCTCATCATGGCCAGCTTGACGACGCTGTCATTGAATTCTACGTGCGAATCGGCAAGCCCGGCTGCCTGCCGGAGCTCGCTGATGACGGCATCGCACTGGGGATCGTCCTTGACCACCCAAATCCGGCCTTTGTCGAACCAAGCCCGGTCGCCGCCTCGCAGTGTCACGTCGCGAACCAGGGGAACATAGATGCCATGGCTGTCGCTGGCCATGGGGCCAAAAGCTTCGTGGACATAGTTGCCCCCACACTGGAGGGTGAGCAATCCGAACAGGCGTTCTTCTGCGGTAGAGCCAAACAGGTCGGGAGAGAAATAAGCGTCGCTGTGAGTTTCCCCTTTGACGCGGGCGCGATAGGCCGTCTGGAGGTAGGCCGTCTGGCGGGACTTGATTTCCGACGGCGTCATTTCCCGTGTGGGCTTGAATGGCACGGTCTGTGCGTTCAGCACCAGCTTGATGGCCCTCTCTTTGGTCGTGGATTCATCCTGGGCCACGTCCTGCCGCAACTCAGTGGCCTCATATCGGATGAATAGTTGATTCTTGCCAAAGAAATATGCACTTGTCGCGAAGTTGAAGTCTGGGGCTACACGTTTGCCCTTCTCCCTTTGGAAAGCATTGAAGTCCGGATCCACTAGTCCGTTGACCATATAGAGTATGGAGTCGCTCGCGCTTGCTCCTTGACGGATGGAGTCGCTGGGAATGTACACAATGGAGTCCGTGAGCCCTGCTATCTGCCCCTGGAGCGAGGGGCGCATGGTGTTAGGTTCCACCACCTTTGGACACGTAGGCCCAAGCCGCATGGTATGGCCAGGTCCTAATTCAGATGAGCTGGAGACAATTGTCAGCCCCTTAATCGGCAGATCCAAGGGAGTAGTGAAGGTGGAATCCCAGCCTTCGACACGAATCGAATCTTTAATGCGGGTTCCTGCAAGGCGCATGGTATTGCCTGGTCCTAAGCTGGATGAGCTGGAGACAATTGTCAAACCTTTGATCTGCTGATCCAACGAAGAGCTCCAACTTGTTCCCTCAGAATCATCCTGGAGGCTTTCAACGTCAATAAGGCCCCTCTCCCGTCCCCCCTCCGCTCGGCTCGAAGAGACGCTTGGTCCTTCAAGAAGAGGGGACGTGGAATGCGTCAGACTGGATGCTTCCCCTTCTGTTCTGGTTAGGTAACCACTTCCCTCCTTTAGGGGGGACGGGAGGGGGGGCTGGGTCTGGTCTTGTAAGCTCACGACCAGCATCAGCGCTATGGAGGCTGCGATGCCGATGCCTGCCGCCCATGCGGCTACGCGCTTAGGTCTTGCGTTCTCCTTGTTGATGACTTCGCTCTCAAAACGTGCCCATTCCGCATCCACGTCGGGCATTCCAATCTTCTTGTCAATATCTTCTGTCTTCATACTACTTTGCAATTTTAAGGGTTGATCTGATTTTGGCCAGCGAGCGCGTGATATGTTTGTTCACGGCTGCCGTGCTGATGCCGAGGATGGTGGCTGTCTCGGCATAAGTCTTCTCCTCGTCGTAGTGGAGGCTGAGCACGCGGTGGTCCTGCTCTGTCAGGTTCTCGTCGATGACTTGCTGCAGTTGCCTCATTAGCTCCTCGCGCTCTTCGTCGACGCTGTCCTGCGCCGCCTGCTGCAACTCAGCCTCCATCTCGCGCTGTAATTGCCGTTGTCGCAGCTGGTGGAGACATTGGTTGCGGGTGGCGGCCAGGAGGTAGCCTCTCATGCTGCCGTCGCTCACCTGTGGCTTGCTTCGCCACATCTGTGTGAACACCTGGCTGACCACATCCTTGGCATCGTCGGCGTCCTCTACCATAGAGAATGCCATGCGATACATGTGCGGATAGTTGTCCTTGAATAGGCGTTCAAATGTTGGTTTCTTGTAATCCATAAATGTCTTTTTGGGGTTTCAATAGGTGCTGGTTGGAATTCCAAATCAACTATAAGACCCACTGGAGGCGAAATCAAATACCCCTCTCTGCAAAAAAGTTTGTTACGGGACTGGAAGTATAGCGCTGCAAAGGTACTTCTTTTTGAGGTAATGACCATAAAAGGACGCTGTTTGTTGGCGTTAGGAGACAAAATCGAGTGGATTTTGCTGTGCGGTCTTAACAATTTTGTATCTTTGCACCATGAAAAGCGATAAGTCACGCAAGGTGATGTTGCTTTCAGAAACCTAAAAACCCTCTTATGAAACGGATTATCTTCTTTTTGGCTGCTATTTGCCTTGCCTTGGGCTGCAAGGCTGGCGACATCGACAACACCCCGGTCAAGTCGTTTGACCTGCAACGCTTCCTCGGCAGTTGGTACGAGGTGGCGCGCTACGACCATTGGTTCGAACGAGGGATGGAGCAGACGAAGTCGTCATACAAGCTGCGGGCCGACGGCAAGATAGAAGTGCTGAACACGGGCATCAAGAACGGCAAGCAGAAGGAGTCGAAAGGCAAGGCGAAGACCACGGACACCGCGGGGCTGTTGCGCATCTCATTCTTCGGACCCTTCTACTCCGACTACCGCATCCTCCTCATCGACAAGGACTACCAATATGCTCTCATCGGCAGCAGCAGCGACAACTACCTCTGGCTGCTCTCTCGCCGGTCGCAGCTCTCCAAGGAAACGAAGGAACTGATACTGAAGGAAGCGCAGCGACGGGGTTACGACACAAGCAAGCTCATTTGGGTGAAGCAAATGAAAAGTGAAAAATGGTAAGTGAATAATTGCAATAATAATGGCACGTCACAACGAATTCGGGAAATGGGGCGAAGACCTGGCGGCCGACTATCTGGAGGAGCGGGGCTTCGAGATACTGGCGCGCAACTGGCGGCATGAGCACAAAGAGGTGGACATCATCGCCCAGAAAGAGGGCACGCTGTACTTCGTCGAAGTGAAGACACGCCACGGTGAAGAGTGGAATGCCGAGCAGGCTGTCAATGCCAAGAAACGTACCTTGCTCTGGCGTGCCATGATGGCCTGGAAGCTGCAACATCCCTCGCCCATGCCTGTCCGTTATCCCGTCATTGCCATCGTCATCCACGAACCAGGCACTCCGCCCGAAATCCGCTGGCACGACAGTATTTGGGATTTGTAGGCCGACGGACCGTACCGCCTATCTCACCAGCCTGTACTCTCGTGGCACCGCACCCAGCCGCTGCTGCATCTTGTATTTACGGCTCTTGGAATTAACGATTTCCACGTGCTTGGTGGGATAAATGTCGAGGAGCACGTCGGGGGTGGCAGTGCGGGCCGTCGGACGGATTATGAGCGTAGTCTCGACGCTGCTCTTGCTGTCGATCCATTCGCGACGCTTCTTCTTGGTATCGCTCCACGTGGTGAAATGCCGGCTACTCTGATAGCGAAACTCGTGAGGCTGTCCGTCGTCATCGTAGGCAGCGCGCAGGTTGACCGTCCAGTCCTTAAGATCGGTTTTCAGGAAGAGGTGGAGCAGACCGAGTGCAAAGCGACTGCCATATTCAGCCTTTGCACACTCCAATCCACAGTGGCGCTCGGCTTCAAGTACCATGCAGCGAGCCGTGTCGAGGTTCAGGTAACCACGGTCGAGGTCATATCTCTTTGACCAGAAGATGAGTTGAACGACATTGCGGTTCCGATGTTCAAACTGCTCGTTCACAGCGAAGCGGTGCTGGCGCAGGAAGTGGTTGTCCAATGTCTGGATGAGGTTGCTGTAGAGCATGTCATTTAAATGCTTCCAGTTGAGATGAACGCTGTCGGGTTTGCTCGTGAACGCAGTGTCCGTTCCATATACGATGTTCTGCTCGGGCACAATCTGGAAGAGACTGTCGTCCCGCAACTGCACCATCGAGGGCACGAGCAGGAGACCTTGGCTATCGAAACGATTGGAAGTCAAGGAGTCTGTTACCAAACGCTTGTCACCGCGTTTCAGATCCGAACCCTTATCCCGATAGCGGAAATGGTACTCAAAGAAGTGCGGTTCAGTCTGATAGTTCTTACTCCGTTCCTTGATAAACCGTTTGAGTTTAGCGCGAATCCAAGTGGGTTCGTCGGCACGCACCAGCACTTCTTGCATCGTGCGTACGTGCGCTATCTGAAACCTGCTGTCTTTGCCTTCGGTTTGAGCCACAATTATGACGGGCAACGCAAGTAGCGCTGCTGTTAGGAGATGTCTTATCATGTGTCATTCACGATTCGTCGTTCCTATATTCCAATATCTCACCGGGCGTGCAGTCCAGCACTCGGCAGATGGCGTCGAGCGTGGAGAAGCGGATGGCCTTGGCCTTGCCCGTCTTCAGGATGGAGAGGTTAGACAGTGTGATGCCCACCCGCTCCGAGAGTTCGTTGAGACTCATCTTGCGACGAGCCATCACGACGTCGAGGTTCACGATAATCATATTGTCAACTGGTTTTCGCGGGCTGAGTTGCCGCCGATTCGATAGACCTGTGCGAAGACGAGCAGCAGAAGCAGGATGGCAATAGCGCCGTCTTTGATCTCGATGACAGTGGAATGTTCAATAATTGGCTTATAAATCTGCCCTACATTCGCCTCAAAGATGGAGGAGAGGAAAGCCAGAATACCAGCAGCGATGATGATGCCGACATTCCGCCGCGGGAACAGGTCGCCTTGCTGCAAGCCTCCCAACTGGAAAATGGCGAAAAGCGCGCACAGCATTAATAAAGCAACCTTCGTCACAAAATGCCCATAGAACAGCGTGAGGAAGGTGGCTCGCAGATTCGCGTTGTCTGTCGGTACAATCTGAGCATAACGATGAAATGCCTGAAAGCAGTAGGCCACGATGAGCAGCAGGCAGAAGACCAGTGCAGCATAGCAGATGCAACGCAAGGCCTTAGTGGGTTGTGGTTCTGACATAGCAGTAATCTTTCTTTTGTTTAACGTGATACTTCGTCGTAGCAGAGGGCGCGCTTCCTCTTCCGACGCCGCAAAAGTAGATATATTTATCGAAAAACAATAAATAATCAATGTTAAACAATTATAAAGGCAGTCATTTCTCCCCCTTTTTAACAATTATGCTTTGTCAGACATGCCCTTGATGGCTTCATTTAATCACGTACAGATGGACGGAAGTCATGCTGCGTATTTCCTGGAGGAACTGCAAAAGACTATCAAGGCAGTAAAATGAATGAATGTTTCTTCAAGAATCCGTTGCTTTTCACGATACAGCGGGGCCTAAGAAGTGTGTTTCCACGTTAATGAACCATAAAAAGGGCGCTTTCGACTGCAAAGAAACACTTTTCTGATTCTTTTTTAGGGGCGGTTCCAAAAAAAAATTGTACTTTTGCAGCTGAAAGTAATTAAATGTATGACAAACTATGGCAACAGCAACCCTTCGTAAACCCGCTTCCTTTCGTCTGCGGGCAGATCTTCTTGAACGCATGAAGCGTAATGCAGCCCGTGAGAACCGGACGTTAAACAACTATGTCGAGTGTGTGCTCCTGGATGCCGTCTATGATGAACCCAATGAGGTCACTAAGGCGGCTATCGAGGAGGCCATGTCTCGGAAAGAATATCCTGAAGGTGAACTCTACAGCAGCGCAGCAGAACTCTTCAAAGCCCTTGATGTAGAATGAAAAGGATTTTCCCCTCCACTCAATATAAGAAGGACTATAAACGTTATCGCAACAATCCTCTTAAGATGAAAGCATTGGCCGAAATCATAGACCTATTGGCCAATGAGCAACCCATTCCCGCGCAGTACAAGCCTCACATGCTTCACGGTGACTATAAAGGTTGTATGGAGTGTCATGTGCAAGGGGACTTCCTGCTGGTGTGGTTTGATGAGGCACAGGATGTCATAGAACTGGTGCGCCTTGGCAGCCACAGCGAGCTGTTCGGATAGAGGAAAGCCACACCGCATCAATTCCCTGGCGAGTCCGTCCGCTCTACTCTTCAAAAGCCCCGCTGCATCATCACGATGCGGCGGGGCTTGGTGCCTATAGGACTTTCAGCATTTATTTATTCTGTTGCTGTTTGTTCGTGTGAATAATCTTCAGTGCTCGCTGGAGAATGATGTCTTCGGTGGATGAGAAGAGTTCTTCCCGCGTGAGGGGCACTTCGTAGTCGGGCAGGAGACCACGGCCGTAGGGGAAGCGGGCAGAGACGTTGGTGGCGGTGACGGCTTTGACGAGTGGCAACTGGTACTCGATGTGGCTGTGGGGCAGGAAGAGGCGGGCGAACTTCAGGGCTGTCATGTAGTGGTAGGCAGTTGCCGTCTCGCGTCCGATGGTCTTGGCTCTTCCGGCACGCACGAGGTGAGCGGGGAAGTCGGTGGCTGCGCTGGCAGAGTTTTCGTTAGTTAGGATAAAAAGAATAGGGAACACTCCCGCAGCAGCCCCACTCTCGAGGGTGGGGCTGTCGGTGGCGATGCTCTCTTTGTTGTAGTACCCTTCTTTCCCTTCCACCTTCACAAACCCCTCGAACGGACGCATGTCGGCGCTCCAGTTGAAGCTGTGGGCGAAACAGGGGTAGGTGGTGTTGCTCATCACCTTCTGATAGCCGAAGTTTGAGGGCTCCTCCTTGATGAAGAGTTTCACGAGGCGCTCCTCGCAATCGGCGTCGCCGCCGGGATTGTCGCGAACGTCGATGATAAGATAAGGAACGTGCGCGTGCGAGCGCAGGCTGTCTTCGATGGTTTCCATCTGCACCTCGTTGAGGTGGAAGTGTGCGAGTGTCAGCAGGGCGATGCTGTCTTCAATCAGGCGGAAACTCCAGTCCTCCATACGATTCTGCCGTTGGTGGTTGTAGTAGGCCGTGGGGGCAGAAGGCTGCGGTACGTAGCGCTTCATCTGATTCGCCTTCAGGAACGGAGCCTCCACACTGGTGCCGTCGGTGAAGGTGAGGCTCACGGGCTTGTCCCAGAACGTGCCGCGGTACTGCATCCACCAGTTCGTCAGCGTCTGCACATCGCGCGTGGACTCCACCTGTGCGTCGAAGAGGCTGGTCTTCGAGCGGACGTAGGCCGCCTGTTCCTTGGCTGAAACGCCGTTGATGGTGGCCACTTCCTTGCCGATATGTGCTTCATAGCCAGGCTGCACCAAGCGCACGAACATACGGTCGCCCAGCGTGCAGAGCATCACCGAGGGATATTGCACATCCGTGCGGTTGTTGAAGAACGGGTTGGAGGACTGCCGCCAGGCATGGCTGTCGTGCAGGAACTCGGCGGTGAAGGCATCACCGATGAGGTCATAGAGCGTGGAGAAATGGACTTGTACGGAGTCCAGCCGAGTCTTGGCTTTGCGGATGAACGCCTCTTCCTGCTCAGGCGAGACGATGTCGCGCAGCGAGGGATAGCACTCGCGGATGCTCTGGATGAAGCTGTCGAAGTCCTCGTTGGCCTGCTCGCGGGTGAGCTTGGCAGGCGGCGTGAAAGGCTTGGGCTGCTTGAACGTCGTTTCCAGTCCGAAGGGCGACATGGGGTCGATGGCCTTGCCGCCTTTGGAGAAGGAGAGTGCGATGTGTGGCTGCCCGATCTTCTCGAAGACGTAGCTGACGGTACCGAGCACGGTGCCCGCCTTCACGCGCTGTCCCGACCGCCACGGGATATTGCCGCGCAAGCCTTCGAAGCTGATGGTGCGCCCGTCGTCCAGCTTCAGACTCAGCGAGCCGTTGATGTACTTCTTCGGGTTGCGCACGTTGGATTCTGCCTCCAGCTTCTTGCGCATGGCATCGAAGGTTTTGGCATCGTCGTAGCCATAGGTGGTGCTGGTCACGAGATTGGGCATATAGACGAGATAGATGCTGCCCACCTCGCCGTCGGCAGGAGCTATCACCTCCGTGCCTTCAGCCGCTCCGATGATCAGCGTGCAGAAGTTCGACTCGTGGTCCAGCAGGTCCTGCGGACGCAGCAGGATGTTGTCGCCCGCCTGCTGGCCTTTGACGGGCCAGAGGAGATTGTCCTGTGCCAGGGTGCTGCTCGCAAATGAATATAGAAGCAGCATGATGAGGGTGTTTTCCCTCATCAGAAAGAGGTAATGTTTCATAAAGTTGTAGGGGTTATTCTTGGTTGACTAATTCATAGTTTGTCACGCCGTTCTCCTGCATCAGCTTCTGGATGCGTTCAACGTGTTGCCGCGAGACACCTCGGCAGACGTTGACGCGGACGTGATGGTCTTTGCGGATGGCCACTTCTTCCAACTGCATACCAATGTTCTCTATCGTTGACGTCCATGAGGTGTACTGATACTTCTTCCAATCGAAGCAATCATGAATACCTCCCTTCACGTAAATGGAGGACTTGATAGGATTGTCCTTCGGCGGCGTACCCGTGAGCAAGACGGTCAGCTCGGGGTTGATGTTGCCTTTCACGTCGGCGAGAATCTGCACGGGTGTAGTGATGAGGTTGACCCATCTTTGTCCAGCTTCGATGTGGATTTCCATTTTCTTTAGTGCCGAAGCGGGTAAGTCGGGTAGGTTGTTAATGTCGAGTTCCTTTCCATTGAGTCTGATGCTATTTTCCTTAGTTGGGAAGAGCCAAGGTGAGGTGCAAACGGGATGTTCTTCAATAAAAGAATTATTGTCCTCCTGTACCCATGTTCCCTTGAGCCAAGTTACGGAAATCCCATTACCGTGCTTCTTTACATAGGGATTCTTGCAGTCTTCGGGCATGATGAAGGCTGTCAGCATCTTGAGGCCTGTGCCTTGATTGGTTGCACTCTTGTTATCGGTAACAGACAATATTGACTCATTCTCTGGCAAGGCAGCAACGACTTGTGTGGGGGGCTGTGCAAAAGCCATGATAGCAAGCAGCCCCATAGGCAGCAGGTACAGCACCTTGGCTGCACGCCACTTGTTGGATTTCGGTTTGAACATCATTGTAATACGTTTTTTGATTCTACTTTGGTTGAATGCGTTCACCACGGGCTGCAGCCCCGGGCGGACGGCTTTGAGAATCAGCAGCTGATTATATGCTCGAATGTCTATTCCTGTATGCAACACGGCACGGTCGGCCTCGAACTCATGTACGTCGTTCATGTCCTCGCGCAGCATCCACGCAAAGGGCAGCCACCACAGCGTGCGGCACGTCAGTTCGCAGAGCAGCTTGTCCCACGAATGACCGAGTCGCACGTGGGCGAGTTCGTGGGTGAGGATGGAGGGAGAGTCCGGGAGGGCGGGGGAAGTGTCCACTTCTGCCAGCAGCACCCACCTCATCCACGAGCAGGAGTTTTTCAGCTCGAGGCAGCTCAGGATGCGTGCACCATCCCGTTCCTCAATCAGCGAAGAGCGGCGGATGAGACGGACAACACCAATGAGTGAGCGCAGATAGGCCAGCCAGAAGGCGATAGTCGTCAGGATGTAAAGCCTCAAGACAATAGTTGTCCATCGCAGAGGAACTGGTTGCGTTGATCGTTCCATCATGATGGAATGATTATTCCGTGATGATGGAATGATTGTTCTATGATGAAGGAATAATGGTTGTGGCAGGATGCTTTCGTCTGCGGGAATGGTTCCTCCGGCCTTACTGTCTATATCCGTTGGCAGTTTCGTCTGTTCTTCGCTGACGACCTGATTAGTTGTCAGCACCTCTTCAAGCCGTTCAAAGCCCTGACTCAGCCAAGTCTCATGACCAAGCGGGATAGGACACAGCGGCAGCAGGGGCGAGGCGACGAGGATGACGAGCAGCACAGCGCGGTTGAGCGTGTGGAAGGTCTCGCGGCGGAGGGTCAGTCCGTAGAACGAGTATAGGAGAGTGAGGGCGATGGCCCATTTAAGGAGATAGATAATCATTAGCGGTAATCTCACTATGAAGGATTTCTTTCTGACGTTTACCTCTCCTTTACGGGAGAGGATGCTCCTGTATTTGCTGTTCCAGGAATTCCATCAGTTCCTGCTGCGTCAGTTTCTCCTCGTTGACGAAGCTGGAGACAACGTCGAGATAGGAGCCCCCGAAGTAGCGGTCCACGAAGTTCGAGAGCTTGGCTCGTCCGTAGGCTTTCTGCGTGATGATGGGCTCGTAGATATAGCCGCGTCCACGCTGGCGATGCGTGAGGTAGCCTTTCTTTTCCAGGGACTGAAACGCATTGGCCACGCTGTTGATGTGTGGCCGTTCGTCTTCGGGATAAAGCGCCACGACATCCTTAGGTGCACAGGCACCGAGCGTCCAGATGTGCTCCATCACCTCTTCTTCTTTTGCTGTGAGTTTGTACATAGTTTCGACCTGTTTTGGTGTTAAATCTGCCGCAAAGTAAGGCATAACATTTCTCCTGCACAAGAATCTGCTGCCATATTTAACGTCGTTACATGTTGAATCGGCACTTTTAACCTTCTTTTGTGTTGAATCATCACATCAAGGGAATCAACGCGGCACATCATCTCTGACTGCACGACATGAACGCCCCGCCACGTCGTCACGACGTAGCGGGGCGAGTAGAAGAAAATTTACCTGATGATTCAGGTTGCCAATTGGCTTCTTAACAGCGTTTACTTCTTTTCTGCTGGCAGTATCGTGCCTTCAAGAATAGATTCCGACAGGCTGTCAGGGCTTGCTATTCGCCCAGCAGTTCTGCGAGTTTCTGCTGCAAGGCATCTCCGCGGAGGCCATTGGCAACGATGCGTCCATCGGGCCCTACGAGGATGTTGTCGGGGATAGAATGGATCTTATATTTCTTGGCGGCAGCACTCTCCCACCCTTTCAGGTCGCTGAGGTTCGCCCACGGCATCGCGAAGCGGTTGATGGCAGCTTTCCACGCATCGGCATTGGCGTCGAAGGAGAGGCCCACGACATCGAAGCCCTTGGCATGGAAACGCTCGTAGGCGGCTTTCACGTTGGGCATCTCGGCTATGCAGGGACCGCACCAGCTGGCCCAGAAGTCAACGAGGACGTAGCGCCCCGAACCTATAACTTCTGCAAGGCTGTGACTGACACCAGCCGTATCGGCCATCGCTAAGTCGGCATCAAAACGTTTGCCTTCACCGCGGTACTCTTTCATGGCGATGACCCGTGAAAGACCTTTTTCTACACGATGCCATGTCTCTTGGCCGTCAGCACCATTACCAGGCATTGTGTAATAGGTGTGAAGAATCTCGTCGTTGTCGGTCAGGCGGAAGGTCATGATGTTCTCTTTTCCCTGCGAACTCGGGTCTGTGCTGATGCTGGTCAGGCACTCTGCGTAGGTCGCTTCCGAGCGCACTTCCCACGTGCCGGTGGCGAAGAGAGCGCCAGGCGACTTGTCGTCCATCTGTTGGAGGTTGAAGAAAGAGCCGTCGGCGTTCAGTACCTTGTACATGGGAGCGTAAAGGATGGTCTTCTCGCCATCTCCAGTCTTGAGCACCCGGCACATTTGCCACACGCCGGTGAGCTTCTCTGTCAGAGGATTCTTGCTTGTGTTCTTTTTCTCTTTAGCCGTCATGGGAGAGGCTGTGAGCAGCAGGGCTGCTACAGTAGCAATCATTTTTGTTTTCATGAGAGTAAAATGTTTAATTATGGGTTATTGAGGTGAGTTTATTCAGAGCGATGCCAGTATTCCGAGCCGCTGACGCCATTGCCGGGCATGATGTAGTAAAGATATAGCTGCCGTTCGTCGTCGGCAAAGGAATAGGTGATGACGTTGTCCATTCCCTGCGAACTCGGATCGGTGGTGATGTGTTCGATGTGTTCTACATAGTGTTGGTCATCGAGCAGTTCCCACAAGCCGGAGGATATCGTGTGTGAGGTGCCGTCATCATGGATACATTGGACGTAGAATACGCCGTTGGGGAGTATCTTTTTCTCATGAATAGTAACGATGCCTCCGGATGAGTTGTTTGTCCATTTTATCCATGTACCCACCAAGGGAGAGGCGCCGGACTCAATATTCCCTGCTGTTGGCTGTTGCTCATCGATGCCTTGCATGGTCTCCGACAGGCGCTTCTCACCCGAAAGTTCTTCTTCAGGTTTCATCTCTTGAACGGTCTCCGACTGTGCGGGACCAGTCTCTTCCATCGCTTGCCCTGCATCTGACGTCAGTCGTAAAGTCTCAGTTAAGGCTATAGGCGAGAGCAAGGACATTTTTCCGGTCTCTGTCTGCAGCTGATGACTTACTTCTTCCACCCAAGTCGGCTGGGCAAAAGCCGTGAGCGCAAAGGCGACGAGGGGGATGATGTATGCGACTTTGAGCATCGCCCGTCGGGTAGATTTCTTCGAGTACATCATCCGTAGCCGTTTCTTGAGTTGGGTCTGATCAAATGCGTTCACCACAGGCTGCAGCCCTGCGTGGGCGGCTTTATATATCAGCAACTGATTATATTCCTCTTGCGGGAAGCCACTACGCAGCACGGCACGGTCAGCCTCAAATTCATGCACGTCGCTCAGGTCTTCGCGCAGCATCCAGACAAAGGGCAGACACCACAGCGTGCGGCAAGTAAGCTCACACAACAGCATGTCCCAGGAATGGCCGAGGCGCAAGTGTGCCAACTCATGCGTGAGGATAGCGCCTTCCACGGGTGATTCTCCTTGAGGACTAAGCACCCATCGCATCCAAGAGCAGGGAGCTGACACGCGGTCAGAGACGAGGATATGCACCCATGCGGGTACATCCTTCACTGGCACGCGACGACCTCTGGCAATCAGCGAGACGACGCCAGTCAGCGAACGTAAGAAGCTACACCAACAGACGAGTACACCTATTATATATAGTACTACGAGCGCGCGCGTCCAAGAGAACTCGAAACCGGACTCTTCCTGCGTATCTGGCAAGAGTACGATCTCTATGCCTTCTTCCTCTGGAATGGTTTCTATCCTCGACACGTAATTCTCTACCTGCGAGAACCCTTCGGCCAGCACGTTCTTATGAGAGCTCGTCAGGTGGAGGCAAGGCAACACGGCACTCAGGATGAGGATGCCGACGAGCACCGAGCGTTTCAGCGAGTGGAAGGTCTCACGGCGAAGGAGCAGGCCGTAGAGCGAGTAGAGCAACGTCAGCGAGACGGCCCATTTGATGGTATAGATAATCAGCGCAGTCATCACTGTTGCACCTCCCTCTCACGTTTCAGTTCCTCGATGAAAGCCCATAGCTCAGCCTCGTCGAAGTATTCTTCTTGCACCAGCGACTTAACGGCCTTCTTGTACGACCCTTCGAAGAAGTCGCGAATGATGTCCTTGAGACTGTTGCGCCCGTAATCTTCGGGTCCGATGACGGCCTCGTAAATATAGCCACGCCCCTTCGGCGTATGCCTCAGGTAGCCTTTGCGCTCCAGAGCCTGAAACGACTGTGCCACGGTGTTGATGTGCGGCAGCGGCTCGTCGTACAAGGCCTGAACGTCCTTGGGCGTGCATGTGCCAAGTTGCCATATCAGCCTCAGCACTTCTTCCTCTTTTGCTGTGAGTTTCTGCATTGTTGTTTCTGTCTTTTTGATTCGTCTTGCGTACGAGAAAAACCTTTCACGCTGCAAAGTAAGAGCATTCTATCGAAACGGCCAAACATCGCCCCTATCTTTTAACGTTCGTTTTACGTTGAATAGAAAAAGCCTTAAGGTTTGGGGCTTGTTCGCCAATGAAAGAGTGCTGGCAGCCCTTTCGAAAAGCTATCCTTCTTTTGCTGGAAAAGCCTCATGATGTAGGTTGAATGATGCAGGGCAGTAGGACTCGGTGATTATTCCGTCATGATGGAACAATCATTCCATCATCATGGAAAACACACTTGGGTGATTTTGGGCAGACGGCCTAGTAAGTTGCCTGAAAGAGACGCTCCTGATATGGGCAGAAAAGCAGGCGCATTCTTCTCTGTCTTTCTTCCTCGTACGTCTGAATTGCCGGCGTCGTCGGGTGGACGCGCCCTCCTTTACGGGTTCGCCGCGCCGCGTCATCACGACGCAGCGGGGCGAGAGTGCCTATAGGACTTACATTATTTTCACAAACTGCTTTATGGTTTCTTTCGTTCGCTCTTCCTCATCGGCCGACGGTTAAATCGCCAGACAGCGTGGAAGAGAATGTAACGAGGCGGGACGTTTTTGTAGGTCTCGATACGCCCTTGGGCATTGAGAACGTTGGTGGTGCTACGTAGCTGCCCAAGGATGTCGAAACCGTCGAGCATTACGACAAGATTGCCTTTGAAGAAATGACGTGCGAGTCGGGCTTTCCACATCCAGTCATTGGTGTTCATGGAGGCATCAGCATAGCCTCGACGGGCAGTGAAAGTGAGGTCGGTCGAGAGCTGCAACTTCCATGGCAGGTTTAGCAGGGCGGAGAACTTGGTCTTGTAGTCGGCCACGCAGAAATCCGTAAAGTCGGGGCGAGGGCTGTGGAGCCATTGCCATTGGGGGCCGCAGTCAAGGGTCAGGCTGCCGAGGTCACCAAGGCTGTATCTGACGATGAACATCGGAATGAGGCTGGTGGTGGTGACGGTGCTGCGCTGTAGTTCGGTCGTGCCCGTGAGATCTACGCTGTGGCGGTAACTGGCATTAGGTATGGCATAAATACGCAGACGGCCTTTCTTGTCGAGTGCCAGATTGCCGATTCCGTAGCCACCAGTAATTTCCCAGTTTCCGTTGACGCTGTAGGGCTTGTAAGTTCGGATGCCCGTTTTAGGGTCGTAGAGCTGGCTCATGGCTATAGCGTTTTGTGTGAGTATGAAGTCAAAGCCTCCTCTTAGCATCATCTGATTCTTCTTATAATTCTTTCCATGATGCACTTGCAGGCTGTGGCGGTAGGTATTTCGCAGGTCGGAATTACCCTCTGTGATGTTCAGCGGATCTGTGGCATCATGGATATTGACGTAGTTCATCATTGATGGGGCATCTGCCTTCAGACGATAAGCGATAAAGAGCTGATTCCCATTATTCCAGTGTCCTTCGGCATAGCTGTAATCTGTATCGAAAAGGACGGTGCGGTGCGTGAAGAGTGTATCGACCCGTCCGCGCTGATAGTGAAGTGTGCGGTTAAGGAGGCGTATGGGCAGACGTTGACTGATGCTCCAACTACCATTCTTCATCTTCGGGAACCACCATATTGTCGGAAACAGCGTGTAGTAATGCTCGGTCATTCGGCTATTGTAGCTATTTCCCATATCCATCGTCTGCTCATATTCAGTAACGGAAGGTAGTACGCCCACATCTAATGTGTCTTCGCGATACATTCTGTCTAAAAGGAAGAGCGAGGACTCTCGTTGTGTATTGCGGTATTCGTAGCTGAGGGCTGTTTCCAAGGACAGGCCGCGGCGAATGGTCCAGTGGTACATGCCTTGCAGCCACAACTTTCCATACCGGTCGGGGTGGTTCTTGAAGTACTGGTCGGTGTAGAGGGCTGAGGCTCTTGTGACGCGCTGGCGATTGAAGCGGTCATCGGCTTTCACGTCGTAGCAGGCATCCGTCTCGAACTCCATGTAGTCGCTGCTTCCCTCCAACTTGATGGCAGTGAAGGTCGAAAGGTTTGGATGCAGGGAATAACCGCTTCGCGAACCTTGTTGCAGATTGGTGTTGATGAGGGAGTCGTTGGCGTTCCAAGCCGAGGACTGAAAGCGTGAACGGTTGTCCCATCGCTGATAGTCAAAGCTGGGCTTGATGCGGAATTGCACCTTCGGGAAGTTGTACTGGAACTGGTTCCACGTGATCACGCTTAGAGACTTGTCCTCTGCCAATGAACGACTGTGCTCACGAGTGTCGCCGCCAGGCAGATAGTTCACGCGTTCCGTGACCGTAGTGACATCATTCGTCGTGTGCTCGGCGCGGATGTTGCCCTCGAACTTCCACTTCTTGTCGCGATCCTCGGTGAAATAATCGACCCCTCCCTGTTGCCGCTTCTGCTGTCCTGGATTTACGCTCATATCGTAGCCGCCGCTCTCGCCTGGCCGCTCGCCGTCGTTCAGGTTGTTGGCGTTGGCGTAGGCCGCTACGCGTGAATGGTCGGTGAAACGCATGGCAAAGAGACGGCCAAGGTAGCGGGCGTTGTCGTTTGCCTCGTCATTATGTCCTATGGTTGGCCCTGCGCCTCCTTCCACATTCACCAGCCATCCAATACTATATTCTTTCTTTAATCGCACATCCATCACGTAGCGCTTGTCGTTCTCCAGTTTCTGCCCGAGGAACTCACTCTTGTCTCCATATTGGTCATAGACTTCCACCTGCTTCACAATATAGGCGGGCAGATTGTCGAGCATGACGCGGTTGTCGCCTCGGAAGAAATCCTTGCCGTTGAGCAACAGAGCCTCCACTTGTTTGCCGTTCACGGTGATGACGCCTCCGTCTTTCAGCTCCACGCCCGGCAGCTGTTTCACCAGCGCGTCGAGCATTGAGCCTTCTGCCAACTGGAAGGCGTCGGCGTTATAGACCACCGTGTCTCCACGGTAGTAGAACATCACCTTGGAGGCGGTAACGGTCACTTCGCGCATGGAGTGGCGGATAGTCTTGGGCATGAGGATTGGCGACAGTTGGCGCAGGAACTCACGTCGGCCCACATCGGAGAGGGTGAAATCGACGAATGTAGTGTCATGCCCCTCGAAGGTGGCTTTGAGGATATACGACTCTGAACGGTGCGGCACCTCGAAGTAGAAGTTGGACGTGTACCCGCTCTGGTCCATGTTCATCCATAGCGATTTGGCTTCCTTCGTAGCTATCACCGTGCTGTCCTTGGTCATCAATGTCACCACGGCTCCTGGCAGGTCGTTGCGCGTCATGCTGTCCACCACTTTCCCCTGAATTGTCATCGATTCCTTGTCCTGCTTGCGCTGCACGTAGATTTGTCGCAGCGCCTTCTTCACTTTCACCTTCACCGGCAAGTCCTTTGTCAGCCGTTCCACCGCCTCGGGGACGGCTTGTCCTGTCTGTTGTTCTATTGCCTCTGCTGCCATTAATCCTTCCAGCTCATCAGCCACGAAAGTAATAGTCCATTCCTCCTGCTGCTCGTTGAGGTATGCAAGGGCTTGGGAAAGAGACACACGCTGCCCTTTTGCCACAATACTCAACATCAAAAGAAGTGCTATAGTCATCCGTCTCATTGCACGCCTCCTTTCTGCACGAAGATAGTATCTCTCTGCTCTGTCAGCTTCAGTCCGTCCAACTCATTCAAGCTTTCCATGAACGCATCCAAACTGTCCTTTGGATTCCACTTTGTATGAATCCGCAGCCCTTTCAGATCTTCGTTGCCGAAGAAGACGGCTTTGCCGTAATGAGCAGCGACAGTGGTGAGCATTGAATCCAATCGGATGTCAGCGAAGAGGACGAGTCCGTCGGCTTCTGAGTTTAGCGTTGAGGGTTGAGCGTTTAGTATAGAAACATCTGTCGGTGGTGTCTGTCTATATGAAAGGACACGATAGGCGGCAAAGGCTATACCGCCGAGGAAGGCGGCTGCAATGAAGATGGCGGCAACTTTCTTAAATGAAAAGTGAAAAGTGAAAAATGAAAAATGAGAGTTTCCTTCATGAACTGTATCCGACTCTTCGGGTAAAATATATTTTTCACTTTTAGCTTCGCTGACTTTCGTCACGACTCGGCAATTCCAGCGTGCTTGATTGCTCTCGCTGTTCCGATAGTTCACTCTTTCACTTTTCACTTTTATCACTTTCTCCCACTCCCTTTCTATCTCTTCATCCGTCAGGGCGGAATCGACCTTGGCGACATCGAGGCTACCACGGGTCATGGCCATCAATGTGTAGAGCTCGCGACACTCGTTGTCGCTGAGAATGTCGCGCCATTGTTCTTCGGTATATCGTTCCGGCTGCTCCATCATGCGCAGCAGAACGTCGGTTTTAGGTTCGTCGCTCATAATTCACGTTCATTATTAAGGTGTTGACGTAATTGTTTCATTGCGCGCCGCAGGTACTTATAGACCGTGGTTTCACTGGTGCTTAGTTGCTGGGCAATCTCGCGGAAGGTCATTCCCTGCTCGAAATGCAGTCTGACGACTTGCTCGCACACCGGTGGCTCCAATTGCCCGAGACCCTGCTCCAGCAGACGCGACTCCTCGCACAGCTGTTCTGCTGATTTCGTTTCCACCTCCTGCTCCAGGAGATAAAGCCGATGGATGCGTTGCTGGATGCTGCGGTTACGCAGCAGGTTCAGACAGCGGTTGCGCACCGCCACAAGCAGATAGCCGCTGCCTTCCGTGCAGCCTGCCTCTGCCATCCGCGCAAACACGTCGGCCACGACATCCTTGCTCTCTGCTTCATCGTGCAGCAGCGTCATGGCCAGTCGGTACATCTCGCGGTAGTGACTACGGAACAGTGTTTCGAGTGCTTCTTTGTCTATCATACACCTTTTATAACACATGAATAGCGGTTTACTAAACCCTCACGACCGAAAAAGTTGGATTTCTCGCTGCAAAAGTACGCTTTTATCGTCAAACGTGTAGCCTCATTTCTCTATGAAGTAAATTAATCTTTTCCTTAGCATCTAAAGTGTGAGATTATCATTCTATCATAAGGATGCCCCGTCGCGTCATCACGACGCAGCGGGGCGAGAGTGCCTATAGGACTTATAGTGTTTTCACTAACTGCTAACTAAATTTCATTTTATGTACCAACTCGCTGGTATTCAGTATTGCGACGATGCTGACGGTTATCATCAGCGAGGTCAGAAAGGCTGATATCAAGCGGCTGTTCTGCTCGATAAAGAGAAGGGGGTAGGCATTAATGCCGAAAGAGAATAGAGGCGTCTCGGACGGCGTAGCGAGGATAACGGCAAGCAATACGCTACCAAAGACGATGCCCGCCACGAAGGCTGCCACGACGGCCATGCGGTAACGGCGTATTTCTGCCGCCTGCGTCTCACGAATTTCGTCAATCATCGCGAGCCTTCTTTCCAGCTGGCTGCTGAACTGCTCGTTGTCGGTAAGTGTTGGACGGAAGTCGTCGAAAAGTTCCTGTAATCTTATGTCGTCATTCATCTTTCAATAGCGTTTTAAGTTTGTCTCTTCCTCGTGAAAGTTGCTTCTTCACAGCATCTTCGGTAGCCTCTACGATGTCGGCTATCTCTCTGATCGAGTAGCCCTTGATGTAGTAGAGCAGAATGGCAGAGCGTTCCTTTGGCGGCAACTGCTCCAATGCCATGTAGAGCGGCTGGTAGCGGAAATCGCGGTCGGCGCTGAAGGTCGTATCAGCATGTGCGGCGAGAGCATCCAAGGGTTGCAAGTTACGACGGCTGCGGCTGGCATCGAGGAAGGTGGTGTAGGCGATGCGATAGAGCCATGCCGTGCTCCTCCCCCGCTCCTCGTACTTGTCGATGGAGAGATAGGCTTTCACCAGCGCGTCCTGCGCAATGTCATCAGCCTCCTCGCGGTTGCCGCAGCAGAGCGCGAGCAGAAAACGTCGGAGCGCCTCCTGCTCGGCTTGGATCATCTTTATGAATCGCTCGCGGGTCATGCCTGACTCTTAGCCTCTGCCTCCATCTCCTGCTTGAGTATTCTCCGCCCTATAAAGTAATTGATGAGGAAAGCAAGCCCTATGCCTAATGACGGAACGGCGGCAATGGAAAGACCGATGAACATATTCCTATCGAAGCCTCCGACATTCATATTGTACACGAATATGGCTATATAGACGCCCAGCCCGAAGAGCGTGAAGATGCATCCAAGCAGCAGTCTGTTGAGCAGTCGCTCCTTGATACTGCGACGCGGAGGATTCATCTTTCTGAAGAACTCTTCCAAATCGACATTAGTGTTCTTCTCAATAGCGGCCATCGCTATCTCGGCCCGCCGGTTGGTGGCGTTGGTCTTGGCCCGTGTTATCAGGCTGACAACGATGATGGGCAGCACCACACAGATGCCTAAGGCGGCAATCAAATCAGTTACATACATAGTTTCTACTTTTTATTTGTTATACATTGTTTTGTTATTCTCTTCTGAGCTCGCTCATATATATAACGGAAAAGGCGACCGAAAAGTGACGTGAGGAAGAAAGTTTTTCTTCGGTACACGTCCTTAAAGCGATAAATAACTTCAGACTCGCTTCGCTCGAAGAAGCGTCGCAAGCGCCGAGCGGCCCGCTACGCTTCTGCGGGCTTGAAGACAAATCTGCTCGAAAATAGTCTAAAAGCAATGCAAAGCTAATTGATAGAACCCACCTAATACAGATATACAGATGATACGGATGTTTTCTCCTCACGCGCG
>JAGCPY010000042.1 GCA_017965425.1 Bacteroidaceae bacterium
GGACAAACTCTACAATACGCAGAAGGAGTTGGTTCAGCAAATCAGCGTTGAACACACGCGAAAGATTCTCGGAGGCAGCATCGGGCTGATGTTCTACGATGTTAGTACGCTATATTTCGAAACCTCAAAGACGGATGTCCTGCGCGAACCGGGCTTCTCGAAGGATGGTAAGACGGCAGAATCACAGGTGGTGCTCGGACTGTTGGTGAGCAGGGGTGGTTATCCGCTTTCATATTCTCTCTACAACGGCAGCCAATACGAGGGCTATACTATGATACCGATGATTGACGACTTTAAACAGCGTTATAACCTCGGAAATGATTTCGTTGTTGTGGCAGACTCTGGATTGATGAACGCCGACAACGTAAAGCTGCTGAGGGATGCCAATTACAGATATGTGATAGGTGCGAGGATAAAAAGCGAGAAGGAATCAGTCAAGGAGGGGATCCTTGCATGGGAGAAAAAGAACGGTGAGTTCTTTGAACACAAACGAGAGAATGGCGAACGGCTCATCGTGGGATATTCAGATACGAGGGCGAAGAAGGACGTCTACAACAGGACACGCGGTGTAGAGAGATTGCAAAAGGCATACAAGAGCGGGAAACTGACCAAGAGCCAGGTGAACAGACGCGGCTATAACAAGTTCCTCGAGATTAGCAAGGACGTGGAAGTATCCATCAGCCAGGAAAAGATTGACGAGGACAGCAAGTGGGACGGGCTGAAGGGCTATGTGACAAATACAGACCTCGTAGCGAAAGACGTTGTCACTGAATATCGCGGACTTTGGGTGGTCGAACGGGCGTTCCGAGTCGGGAAGGGAACCTTGGACATGCGTCCCATGTTCCACTTCACAGAGAGACGGATAGAGGCTCATGTGTGCATTTGCTTCGTAGCATACAAGGTGTACAAGGAGTTGGAGCGAATCATTGCAGTTATGGGTATCAAACTCAGTGTGGACAAGGTGTTGGATATTGCAAAGACTATCGCAACGCTTAGGGTACACATGCCCAATAGCAAGAGTTTCTATACCAAAACCATGTTCCTGGCAGATAGCCATAGAGCTATACGGCCCCTCTTTGATGAAGATTTGAGCCGGTTCTGAAATTTGGGTGTCGCATTGACGAAGTCAGGAAATTATTCGCTATTTTGAAGAAAATGGCGGTCTCAGATGCAAGAATTGGAGCATCAAAGAAATTAAGGAGTGCATTAAGTCGTATTTTGGCAAAGAGCAAAGGGTGTACGAATCAACTTGTCGAGAGTTGAAGCGCACGGCACAGATATACCAGCGATAGTTATAGTTTATAGGAATAATCAGTAATTATAGAAAGGGCGATATTATGAACGTGAAGCAATCATATTTCGATTTCCTTGCCAAGCAGGGAGCGAAGCAGAAAGTGACCGAGATAATCCGCAAAGGTATTGAGGAATGGAAGCAGAAGCCGGCTTACGAGTTGAATTTTGGCCGTACAGGGGTTTGTCAAATATATGATAACGGCAGGGCTTTGACCATTCGCGACGTCTGCAAGACTGACATGGAAGTACTGCGGGCTTTCTCAGGTATAAACTCAAGTATATACAACCCTCCTGGTTACGGTGGCCATTACACGATGGTGGCAGAAGAAATTGGTCAAGAAATAAACAAATGCCTGCGTAAACTATGTGGTGAGTGGATCTTGAAGTACAGAGACGAGCTTTTGAAAGTGTTCGGAGACCGAGTTAGCGAATATACGCTGGCGAATGATGACAATCGGAAATATTATATCTGGGCCTGCGTGATTGAATATGATAAGCATATAAACGCCTCGTGGATGAAGCATGAGTTTCCCGAATATATATATGAAGATGTCATACCCATAGGACCAGAAGTATTGTTTAGGATAGACGATTAAAACAATACGACTATGGCAAAGAAAAACATCTAAAACAACGGCTCTCTGACGGAGGACGAGAAACTTGGGAATTATTAACTAAACAAAAGAGGACAAGACAATGGCAAAGATAAGACTAACAAAGGAAGATATTGGTGATGCCGTTTCCAAGCTGAAGAATGGCGAAGGGGTTGCAGGGAGGTTCTACTGGTCGGGCGGTGTGAAATGGGTGAGATTTTCCAAGAGCGAGACAGGACAGGTAAAATTCCGCATTGGAAAGAAGTCTGCTAACAGCTATGCCTATACGGACATTGATACGGCGTGGCGCATACTCACGGAGGAACATCACCTTTTTCCGCCGAAGGAACTGGTGCGGATAACCATACCTGCGACGGAGCATACGAGAGAGCCGAGTCCGACGGTGGAGTGCGAGGAAATGCGTGGCATACTCAGCGATACACAGGCTATGAAACTGGCTACGATGATGCTCTATGCTGCCGACTGTGAGGATGGGTGGCTGAAACTGCCGGAGGTACACTTTGAAAGCATGTTTGCCCATCACGACGAGAACGCCCAAAAGGTTACAGAAGCCATGAAGGTGCTTTGCAAGGATATGAATATAGATACGGAGCGGTGTCAGGAAGCCTTGTTCTGGTTTGAGTCTCGTGTGTATGTTGGTGAGGGTGCGGTTGGCATGATACACGACAGATATGGCTCGGCACCGATATATACCGACCGCAGAATGCGGAAGGTGACGCTGTATCGTGGTGTGTGGGTGAACAGCGACAATAAGAAGATCAATGCTGTGTATATAGATGCCTATCAACAAACGGGTGAATATGGTGACAGTGAACGGATAGACAAGGCCCTGCTGCGTCAGGAGCGCGACTGGGAACGCTACGTGCCGGGCTACCGCAGCCCCGCCAAGGAGCAGGCTTACCGCGACGCTGAGCGCCGTGTGGAGGACTACGAGCAGCGCAAGGGCACGTTCTGCCACGGCATCGGCCAGCGTAAGGTGAAGCTGTTCCTCAATGCCTGCATCAAGGCTGGCGACGAGGTGGCACAGATGTACCGTCTGGCACTGGAGGCCGAGGGCGTGAACCTGAACGCGAAGAAGGCACTGAAGAAGTACCACTCCGACTACCACGCCTACGACAAGAAGGAAGAGTGTCTGCGTCAGCTTTCCGATGTGTGCAAGCGGATGTCGGTGGTGTTCGGCGTACAGGTCTCTACGGCTCCAGCCGCCCGCTATGTGGTGTACTACGAACTGCCCGGCTGCGAGCAGGTCAGCTTCCACACCAACGAGCCCGAGGCAGTCAACTGGCCTCACTACGACGGGGCTTGGGATGGTAAGAAGTGCTCTACCCTCGGCAAGCTGGAAAGTGCTATCTGGACGAGGTATGAGCAGGAACTGAGAGAGAAATATAAAAGTGAAATCAAATAAAAATAGAAAGGACGAGTATATGGAAGAAACAAAGAAGACATCGGGCCGTGGCGGACGACGCGAGGGCAGCGGACGCAAGGCATTAGGCAAAAAGGCCGTGACGCTGAAACTGAGCGAGGAAAGCGTGGAGATACTGGCACGACAAGAGAATAAATCGGAGTTCGTGGACGAGCTGATTAAGAGCCACGGATAGTTTTTCCGAAAACGAATTACACTAATTATACGAATTTATCTACGACAACGAATTGCACGAATTAAGAGCGGGAACCACAGCGGTTCTCGCTTTTTTGTACCAATACTTGCTAATTCTTGCTAAAGTTGCAAGGATTGGAAAGATTTACTCGACCTTGATTTTGATGGTCTTTACGTCGCTGCTGACGGAAAAGACCACCTCACGATCTGAGGGCTGATTGTCCTCCGCCGACGGCACTCCCCCACCCTCATCGGCAAAGAACTCACTGCGACTGGCACCGATGGCATCGGCTATCTTCTGGAGTGTTTCGACTGTCGGGTTGCCCCCTATCATATTGGCAAGCGAGCCCCGCTTTAGACCTAATTTTATTGCGACCTGTTCTATGGTGTAGCCGTGTTGGCGTATTACTTTCGAGATTATCATACCTTGTTGTTATATTTGACGGGCGCAAAAGTACTGCATTTACGCGAAACAACAAAACTTTTTTGGATTTAATAATATCATAGTGTTATATATGTGAAAATATGTAATACTTATATCATAGTTTGTTATGATATGTTAAATATAATGCCTTGATATGACTTTTTGCGCCAATATTTTGTTTGTATCATATCTTAATAGTACTTTTGCACTCGAAATCAGTTTCAAGAGAATTTGAAATCAAGAAATCAACATTGCAACAAACGTTGCAACCAACAATTTTTTAAATCAACAATTCAGATTATGAACAACATGAAAAAGATGCTGGCAGACCAGCAAAGATTGAACGAGGCGATTCAAGCCATTGTGGATAACTTTACCGTGGGTTATCCATACGAAGAACATCTGGAGCAGATGGTGGACGCTCAGACGGAGATTGTGGCACTCATGGAACTGGCCAAGCAGCAGGCAGCGATCGGCGGCTCACGCTGCGAGGTGGACACCGAGACCATCACCGTGTTCCTACAGGCCGTGCGCACCTACCTGAAACTCCTGAAGCCGTTTGCCACAACCAGCAACGAAGCGTGATTTTCAAGTTTTCTTGAAATCAAAAAATCAAGAAATGTTGCAATCAACATTGCAATCAATCAAACAAGCATACAAACAATCATTCAAACAACCATTCAAACATACAAACAATCAATCAATAAAGCATACAACAATGGAAGCAACAAACATTTCAATCAAGCGCGTGGGGCTGCGAACAGCAAACTGGATGGACCGCGTGGCAAGCGATCACCCCACCCTCTTCAACATCGTGCTGGGACTGCTCGGCATCTTCCTGGCCTATCAGGTTCTGAATTTCAACTTCACAACCAACGTCTAACTATACATTATATAACATATATAGACTATGGCACGGTTCAGCTTTACAACCAATATCGAGAGGCGAATGCCAAAGACGGGAGAGGTCGCATGTATAGATCGCATGACGAGTGACTATGCCGCAGCGCATCCGTTCAACGTAGATAACTTTATTGAAAGTGTGTATCAGGAGTTCGCTGGCACCGAGTTCGAGGAGCCAAGGGAAATGCTAAGGAGGCTATGGGCCGACACTCTGCTGATGCCTGCACACGGCGATCCGTCGGTATTTCCCAACAAGAATGGCGCCAGGCGGGCAGCCGCCATGAAGGTGTGGCACAAAGCAGGCGACTACTGGCGCAAGGGGTTCCGGCTCGGAGATACGCTGCCGGATATAGTGCCCATGACGAAGATCACTCGTCTGGACGATAATTCGTGGATAGCGCTCTTCCCGAAGGACGCTTATCTAATTGAAAATGGAAAATTGAAAATTGAAAAAGAGGAAGTAAATTGTGAACAACCTATTATTATAGAGCCATCACAACATCAGAACGAACCGCAACAGCTTGACCTCTTCGCCTTTCAGCAGTTGCAGCAGGACAACGAGCGCTTGCAGGAGCAGATAGCACAGATGGATGATGGAAGATGTATGATGGCTGATGAACCATTCGCTCGGCCAGAAGGGACGCTTGCCAATGCAAGAACCATTAACCAATCCCTCCCTCGTCGGCAGCGCAAGCCGCGCAAACAAGCCGTGGCTCTCGACGGGCGAACCGCAGAGCACACTTCAGACATCAACCATCAGACATCAGACATCGACCGTCAGAACCTGCTAAAAGCAGTCGGCATGGTGGTGGCGGCGACGGTGGCATTGCTCGTCATCTACGAGACGGGGCTGCTCATTCCACTGGGGCTGATTGGGCTGGCAACGGGAGGGATATTGAAGTAAGATGGATGATGTAAGATGTAAGATAAATTTACGTTATATAAAACGTGTGAGATCACACAATTTTAATTACAAACTTTTAAACTTCAAAACTATGAAGAAAAATTTGATTTGGCTGGCAGGTATCGCAGTGATGCTGGCAGCGTGTGAGAACGACATGAGCAACGAGCTCGCAGTGGACAACGACAAGAAGGCTGTCACCTTTACTTGTCAGGGTGACTTCACGATGACCACGGAGAGCATGACTCGTGGCGCGATGGAGGCCGACGGCAAGACGATGACCGACCTGTGGGTGCTGGACTATGTGGGCGGCACACTGGTGCAGCAGGTGCATCAGGCTTCGACGGACGAGGACTTCGGTACTCCGACACTGAACCTGGACTACGGCAGTCACCACATCTACTTCGTGGCCAGCCGTGGCACTGCACCGACGCTATCGACCGAGGAACACACAATCTCCTGGGGCACAACGTCGGACACGTTCTACAAAGACTACAGCGTGGCGGTGACGTCGGGCACGGCATCGACGCAAAACGTCACACTGAACCGTGTGGCCACGAAACTGACCATCACCATCAATGACGCAATAGTGGATGGTACGTCATACGTGGAGATCACACCGCAGACATGGTACTACGGGCTGGACTACCTGACGGGCGAGCCAACGGCTGCACAGACGTCGACACCGAGGACTATCAATATTCCGTCGACAAAAGCCGGTGTGACGGGTATGACGCTGAACATCTTCGGACTGAGCAGTGCTACGGAGTGGACGACAGATGTGACGGTGACGGCCTGTGACGGTGACGACAACACCATCGGACAGGCAAGCATCAGTAATGCGCCGTTCAAGGCGAACCGCGTGACCAACTATGCAGGCAACTTGTTTACCAATACTGGCGGCTTTGCACTGGCTCTGAGTGGCGAGTGGGACACGGAGTTTGCGGGGAGTTGGTGATGGCTGATGTAAGATGTCTGATGTAAGACTATGAAAAAAGTCATATTATTCGGACTGGCCGTGCTGCTCGTGAGTTGCGAGAAACCTATCATGGACTACGACGAAAAAATCGGCCATGAGGAAGATGCGAACGTGACGCTTAGGTTCCTGCCGGACCAACAGGACGGCTTTGACACCAGAGGGACGGCATTGGCTGACCAGTTGACAAGGCTGTCGGTGGCCATCTTCCGGCAGGATGGCACGAAGCTGAAAAGCATCAACCAACAGCAGGACGACGCTGACTTTGGCAGAGTGGATGTGCTGCTGGAACCTGGCACGTACAGGGTGGTGGCCGTGGCGCACAACTCGACGGAGGGCAGTGCCACTATCAGCTCGACCGAAAAAGTGACGTTTGCAAACAACAAGATGTCGGACACGTTTGCCTGCTGTGCATCACTGACGGTGGAGGGCGAGGAACCGATAGACCAGGAACTGCTGCTGCAGCGTGTGGTGGCAATGGTCAGGCTGACGGTGACTGGCACCATCCCGGACGAGGTGGCCCGCCTGAAGTTCTATTATACGGGCGGCAGCTCGACACTGAACCCATCGACGGGCTACGGCTGCGTGCAGAGCAAGCAGACGGAATATAGGCCGGTGGTGCTTGACGGTTCCCCCGTCAATACCTTCGAGCTCTACACTGCCCCGCACGAGCTAAACGACGTGCTGAAGCTGGTGATTACCGCCCAGGACAGCGACAACCAGACGCTGAACGAGTGGACGATGGAGAATATTCCTATCACTCGAAACAAGATCACTACGTGGACGGGGACACTGTTCAGCGGTGGTGGTGGAACTGGTGGCGGTACTGGCTCCGGCGGTATTAACATCGCACTTGATACCCAGTGGGACGGCACTATTAGTTATACGTGGTAACTATCTTTACAGGGTCGGCGGGACATCACCCGCCACCCTTATAAAAAATGATAATTGAAAATTGAAAATTATTATGAAAACAAGATTGAAAGAAGTGTTGGCCGTGGTCAACAATAAGGGTGGGGTGGGGAAGACTACCACCGTGCAGAGCCTGGCAGTGGCTATCACACGCCAGGACAAACAGGCAAGGGTATTGGTGATCGACCTTGACCCGCAATGGCATTTGTCGAAGCTGATGGGGTGGCAGCAGGGACGTGGGCGTACCGTGCTGGACGCTCTGAGGGAGCAGACGGGACTGCCCGTCTATCAGGTGCCGGAAAAAAAGAATGGCTACTATCAGCCTATAACCGATGACAAGGGTATCTGGCTATGTCCGAGTGTGAAGGCGCTGCAGAACGTGGACGCCGACCTGACGCAGCAGTTACAGCCGCTGCTGGCCCTGCGTAAGTGCTTCTTCAAGGGCGTGATGACTGCTGACAAGATAGACGGCAAGTATTACGATGGCGAAGGGCCTACGGTGCCAGCGATGTTCGACTACGTGCTGATAGACTGTCCACCGGCGCTGTCAAAATCGACGTACAACGCTATGGCGGTAGCCAACGGGCTGCTGATACCTACCACGTTAGAGGGCATGTCGGTGAGCGGCATCGGCCCTATCCTGGTGGATATGCAGTCGGTGAAGCAGGAGCTGAATCCACAACTGGGGCTGACGGGCGTGCTGCCGACGATGACAGACCTGCGCTCGAATATCGCCAAAGGCATTCTGTCCGATTTGCGAGAGAAATTCGGACGACACCTGCTGCTGTTCCAGTGGTTCAAGGGAAATAAGACGCCCATCAGCGGCATCCCTGCCATCGCAAAGATGAACGAGGCGCAGACCAAGAAGCTGAGTATCTATGACTGGCAACCGTACAGCACGGCGGGCATGGCCTACGAGCGTCTGGCAAAGACGCTGTTCTTTCAATAAATCTTTATTTCAATAAACCAACATTTCAACAGTTATGGGAAACAAGAATAATTGGGACGCTGACGCGATGAAGGGTACGCTGATTAGCGACATGGAGAGAGAAGTGAGAGACGGCATTAGCGGCATGGCTACGGAAGAGCGGGGTGCTGGCGGTGAAGTTGCGATGACATCGCAACAAACGGAGCAGGGAGCGGCAAAGCCAACAGAGCCTACCAAGGGCGTACAGACCTACATCCCCATGTCGATGTACCGACGCCTGAACGACATCAAACTGACGCGCCGCGAGAATATCGCAACACTGGTGGCACAGGCCATCGAACTTTGGCTGGATGTGCAGGAAGGCAAAATTAGTTGCTCGTTTTTACCCCCTAAATGACGAGGTATGGTATTGCCTGTTTCCGCCCCGATGGTTGCGTTATACATCATGTTAGTTGCCTCAAATTACCCCTTATATATTTACTAATTTACATAAAATCACAATGAGTTTTATTAAACTTAATAGTAATATAATAATTAACAAGCATACAAAACGCCTAAGAACAAGCCACTTATGCGAATTTTGGGGCAAAAAGAGGCAACTAAGAGAACAAAAAAGGCAACTAATGGGGTTAAAAAGGGCAACTAAGATACGAACCTGCGCAACTGTACATGCACAACCGGTCGGCAGGGGTAAAAAAGGGCAACTATAATACCTTATTATATATATTATACGCAATGGAGGAAATGACTAATAACAGACAAACGATTATCCCGCAGGAATGGCTTTATAACCCTGTGGTTTATTCACAGATCAGCGGCGACTTCTCGCTGATGCAGCAGAGGGTGTTGGCGGGCGTGCTCGGACAGATGCAAGACCGCATACTCTACGCCATCAACGAGAAGGAGAAGAATAAAAAATTCCCGTTGTTGTTCCCGGAGGATGCCATGCAGGAGGTGCTGGAGGTGGACATTGACCCTCGGCAGCTCGGCATTACGCCAGACCACTACGGCGACCTGGAGGACGCACTGTGCGGGATGTCAAAGCTCACAATGGCATTCCCGAAATATACCAAGGGAGAAATGCGCTACGTCATAGCACCGCTGTTCGGACGCATCGAAATGCCGCGCGGCGAGGTGCGGCGGACGGGAAGGGTATGTATCAAGATGCTGCGCGAGAACGTAGAGGACTTCTTCTCGTTGGCGCACGGCTATACGGTTCACCTGGCTCGTATCACTCAGATATGCAAGAAAAAGCGAACGCCGAGAATGTATATATTCCTGTCCTCGTTCCGCGATATTGGGCACAAGGAGGTGGAGTACCAAGTGTTGCTGAAGTTCCTCGGCGTCGATCAACAGACATTTGAACAGGACAATGCAGCGATGGGACGAAGCGTAAAAGAAAATCCATTCCGCAAGTATAACAAGGTTAGGTCGCAGATACTGGAGCCCTCGAAGCAGGAAATGGACGCTTTTATGGCTTCTGGCGACATCGACTTTTCATTCTGCTATGAGCCACTCTATAAGGCCGGGCGAGTTCACGGTAATCCGACTCATATCCGATTTACTATCGTCAAAGGGGCGCTGGCGCTGGAACGGGACACGCAGACGATCGTGCGCCGGAAGATACTCGCATTCGTCAACACGATGTGCGAATGGTGCGGAGACCTGAACAGGCAAGGGTTGCTGGACTTATGCGGCGAGGTGTCGGCTTACGACATCGACTTGTTCGTGGAATACTGTTATAAGGATGTGCGCAAGATCGTGGAGCAGCAGCAACCAGACGACGTGGCCGCATACGCTATGGAAATGATGCGCAGATGGATAAAGGATTGCAATGGCAATGCCGCAAGGCGCTGGCGGCTGGAATGTGAGGATAAGTGGAAGCGGTGCCGTGCCGACATGCTACGCCAATGCACGAGGGAAGATAGCCGGCGCATCGTCTCGTCGCTTCAACTTGTGTCATGGGATGACGTTACTTACACATTGACGATTAGTGTAAACACCAAAGATGACTATAAATGGATGGAGCAGCCGCAGGTGTTAAGCGGCCTGGTCAAGCCAACATTAACAGAGCACTATGGAAAAAGACTTAAACTAATATATAATATCCGTAAAATATGAGTCGTAAAATTACCACTACGCCGAAATCCAAACGGTGTCCACAATGCGGACAGATACTGCCCGCTTCATCCTTTAGAACCCGGTCTAACGGAATCCTCCTTCAGTCATATTGTCGCGATTGCGGCAACCGTCTCAACCGCACAAAATACAGAAAGCCCAAATCCATGCACGGGACTGGGGAGGTATTTCGCAAGGAAGATGGAAGGCTCTGGGAGTACACTCGCGCTCATTGGCGAATACATTGGAGCCGTCAGATGCTGGATGACTTACGAAGATATTATTCCAAAATGACAAATCAAGAATTAGCAGATATGCTGGACGTCACCCTTGGCACGCTAAACAGGAAAGCGCAAGAGTTAGGACTGCACAAGACAAGACAGTATATTGCCGACATTGCACGGCAACATCTTGTCATTGCACGTGCAGAAGGTGCTATTCACGGCAATCCTGGGCAGATAAAACCTGGTGAGCATCGCGGAAAGGCCACGGAGTTCAAGAAGAAGGGCTGTTAAATATTTTTATTCGTTTCCTTATCTTTCCATAGTCCTCGTGAACACTTGTCGCGAGGACTTTTGCGTATCGCTGTGTCGTCACGATGTTCTCGTGCCCCAGCATCCGAGCTACGTTCTCTATCTTCGCGCCGTTTGCGAGCATCCACGTGGCAAAGGTATGACGTGCGAGGTGGGAGTGCAGGCGCGTAGCAATGCCAGCCTGTCGTTGTATCTCCTTCAGTCGGTGGTTATAGTCGGCATTGTTGATTTGCGGCACCTTACCACCATACTTCTGCAGCACCTCGACCGCTGGCGGAAGCAACTCGCTGACGTATGGCACACCCGTCTTGATGCGCTGACCGACGTACCGCCACGTGCCATCTACCTTTTTATAACGCTTGAAGTCGAAGGCTTCGGCATCGGAGTATGCCAGTCCTGTGAACATTTGGAAAACAAACAAGTCGCGGGCGATGTCGAGCGTTGAGCCTTTCGGCAGCGGCAGCGTGCGGATGCGCGTCATTTCCTCTTCGGTCAGGTATTCCGTGCTCTCCTTGTCGCCCCGCTTGAACTGTCCCCGCAGCAGTTCGTAGGGGTTTGTCGCTATCTTCCCCATACGTCGGGCACGGTTCAGCAGGGCTTTCAGTGTCTTGTGGTAGTTATACACCCCTGCATTACTCAGTCGTTCGGGCACTATCCCCGCCAGCCGTGCTGCCTCGCTTTGCGGCTTGTGCAGCGAGTGCAACCAGGCATCAAACTCATACAACTTCTCCGTGGTTACGTCCTCCCACGTCCGCATCTGCCCCCACTCCTCCAGTCGGTTCTCCAAGGGGTAGTAGTGCTTGCGCGTCCCCTCGTCGATGTCGAGCAGCGGTATCTGCTTGTGAATCCAGTCGAGCAGCACGGGCTTACCGCTCTGCACCTCTATCTCTGCCCACACCCGCTTGCGGATAGAAGCCACGTCAATCTGACGGTCGGCAGCAATCGCCTCGTTCACCGCACGCCCCACCTTTTCATATATAATAGCCAGTCGCTCGTTCAGCGACTTTGCGTCCAGACGGTTTACCACCTGTCCGGCAATCCATTCACTCTTCCGCACCTTGATACCCGTTGACAGATACACATGCCTGCGGTTGCTGGTAATCCTGATGTCCAGCATCGCCTCCTTCCCATCCTTTGCCCGTCCCTTGCGGTCGAGCACAATAGCCGTTGTCGTACTCATTATTACGAATCTTTTGGTCCAACACTCTGAAAAAACTATCTCTCGTCGGGCATATCGTTAGAAAAATGTTTCCCCATGTTTCCCCACTGTTTCCCCATTTTTTGAAAAGAGGGGAAACATCCGAGTCTGATATACCCGAATTTACCTTGATACGCCTATCGGCGCATCAAGTCATCCAACCTAAAAAACGCTGTATTTACGGGGGATGCCGCGCTAACCAACCAAATTCCGCGCTTTTCCCGCATCCCCCTGTTTTTCTTTTTTGTGATCCGTTTGGGGCTCGAACCCAAGACCCCAACATTAAAAGTGTTGTGCTCTACCAGCTGAGCTAACGGATCTACCCAATGCTAAAATGATATCTTTTTCATTTTGCGGCTGCAAAGGTAGTGTTTCCGTTGCGAACGGCCAAACTTTTCCCTGCTTTTTTGTAACTTCCCCTCGCTTTTTGGCTCTTTTTATGCTGAAAGTGTAGATGAAGAGGGTATTATTCTGTAGATATTGGTGGCGTGGCGGGAGGTTCTTCAAGCACAAACTGCCGATAATATGAAATAAGAAGAGTTGTCAGAGGAAGGGCGATGATAAGTCCGATAAATCCGAGTAAAGAACCCCAGATGGACAGGGAAAGAAGAATCACGGCAGGATTGAGACCCATTGCATTGCCCATGATTTTGGGAACAAGGTATGCGTCTTGAAGAACTTGCACAATGCCCACGACAAGCGCACCTGACAAGAAAATCAACCAGAAATTCTCGCCAGTATCAAGCGCTTTCAGCAACGACAGCAGCGCCATAGGGATGAAGCCGAGTGTCTGAAGATAAGGGACGAGGTTGAGCAGCCCCATGAACATTCCAAGGCCAATGGCCATTGGCATACCGACAATGAGGAAACCGATGGAGAAAAGCACGCCGACAATGAAGGCGACGGTTCCCTGACCGCGGAAGTAGCTGTTCATTCCCTGTTTCACATCATTGGCCAGCTGTGTCGCAAAAGGACGACTGCGTTGGGGGATGAACTTCACCCATCCTTCTGAAATCATTTCATAGTCTTGCAGGATGAAGAACATATAGAGAAGGACGATGAGTGATCCGACAAGACCTATGGCAAAATCAACCGTTTGATAGACGATGTCCCACAACTGAGCCAGCACAGCTTGAATGGCATCCAGGAAACTTTTCTCCTGAACAAGTTCCAACAAGGTCTTCTGATATTGCGAGCCATATTGTTCGATGAAGTTGGCTATATAAGGAGCTATCTCCGTTCCGTTCAGGTACTTGGCAGAAAACTCCTTGAGCAAGCCGCTGAGTTTGGAAAACTCTTCGATGGTCGGAGGAATGACAAGCGCGAAAAAACCCGTCACGGCAGCCAGCACGATAATGGCGGCCACAAGAATGCTCAGTACACGGTTGCGGAGGCGACATTTGTATTGCAGGAACTTGACGAGTGGATACATCAGATAGGCCAACAGCCAAGCGATGAAGAAAGGCAGTAGTACACTGCTCAGACGGTTCACCAGGAAACCGACAGCCACAAGAATCAAGGCGATGAATGCACTTCGGATGAAACTGTCAAAAGTGATGGGTTGTTTAAACATGGAAGTATGAAGAGTTGTTCGTTATTTTCATCCTTTATTGATTGCCTCCGCATAACATTGGCGGCAAAGGGGTTCATATTCATGTGTCTCGCCCAACATCACCTGTTTCTCACCGGCCACGATTCGATGGCTGACGTAGGCTAACGCTCCACAACGGACACAAATGGCATGAACTTTCGTCACTTCGTCGGCAATGGCACAAAGCTTAGGCATAGGACCAAAAGGCTGGCCTTTGAAATCAAGGTCGAGACCCGCCACGATGACACGGGTGCCACGATTAGCCAAATCGTTGCAGACATCCACAATCTGCTCGTCAAAGAACTGAGCCTCGTCGATGCCCAGCACATCGGCATCGGAACCCATGAGCAGTATGCTGGCAGAACTCTCTACGGGTGTGGACGTGATGGCATTGCCTTGATGGCTGACCACATCTTCCTCGCTATAGCGGATGTCAATGGCTGGCTTGAAGATTTCCACCTTCTGCCGTGCCAACTTTGCACGCTTGATGCGGCGGATGAGTTCTTCTGTCTTTCCAGAGAACATGGAGCCACAGATGACCTCTACACGACCGCGACGAACGAGTTCACCGTTATTATTTTCGCTTGTCGTCATGTAAAAATACTTTTTAGCGGGTCAAAAGTAACGTTTTCTTTGCTTATGACCAAGGATTTTATGTAAAAAACTAACAGAAATGCAAATAAATTGTAAATAGTAAACAGTAAATCGAAAATCGTAAATCGTGAATCGCAAATAATATATACCTTTGCCACGTGTTATATATAGTACCTACGCCTGTCGGCAACCTTGAGGACATCACGATGCGTGCTTTGAAGGTTTTGCGCGAGGCCGATTTGATTTTGGCGGAAGACACTCGCACGAGTGGCCTCCTGCTGAAACATTTCGACATTCACCGCCCCATGCTCTCCTACCACAAGTTCAATGAGCACCAAACTGTAGAGCGCATCGTAGAGCGGTTGAAAGCCGGAGAACAAGTAGCAGTTATCAGCGATGCCGGCACTCCAGGCATCAGCGATCCCGGGTTCCTCGTTGCCCGTGAAGCCATCCGGGCAGACATCGAAGTGAGCTGCCTGCCAGGAGCCACGGCATTCGTGCCCGCACTTGTTGCCTCTGGACTACCGTGCGACCGTTTCGTGTTCGAAGGTTTCCTGCCTCAAAAGAAAGGACGCCAGACACGCCTCCTGCAATTGGCCGAGGAAAGCCGGACAATGATATTCTATGAATCTCCTCACCGTATCGTCAAGTGCCTACAACAGTTGATAGAAGTTTTCGGTGCAGAGAGACCCGTGGCCGTCTGCCGTGAATTATCAAAGATTCATGAGCAGATTGTTCGAGGCTCTTTGGCTGATGCCCTCTTACATTTCTCTGAAAATGAACCTCGTGGTGAGTTTGTCGTCATCGTGGGCGGACGGCCAGAAGAGAAGAAAGAAAAGACAATGAACCATTCAACAGATAATCCAAGTTAAACCTGAAATAAAAATGAAAAAATGGATGATTTTGCCACTTTGCCTTTGGGCACTGACGGCATGTAACGAAGGAAAAAAAGCGGAAGAGCGTGCACAACATGAACGCGATTCGCTCATGCAGATTATTGATGAGAAAGAAACAGAGCTGAATGATATCATGGGTTCCATCAATGAAATCCAAGAGGGCTTCCGTCAAATCAATGAAGCAGAAGGACGCATCACCGTGGCAAACGGCAATCCCGAAGCAGCATCCTCCAGGGAAGTGATTCACGAAAACATGTCTTTCATTCAAGCTACCATGCGCCAGAACCGCGACAAGATTGCCCAACTGAAACAAAAGTTGAAGACAACGACTGTCAACGTGGAGAAACTCACCAAGACCATCGAGAACCTGCAACAGCAGTTGGACGAGCAGACCAAGCACGTCCAGGAACTTTTGGCACAGTTGGCCGAGAAAGACATCACCATTGCCGAGCAAGGAGAACAAATCACCGAACTTAGTGACAGCGTCAGCACACTTCAGGAAACCAACCGGAAGAAAGAAGAAACCATTCAGGCACAAGATGCCGATCTGCATACGGCTTGGTTCGTCTTCGGTACGAAAAACGAACTGAAAGACCAGAAAATATTGCAAAAAGGAAACGTGCTTCAAAGCGGCGACTTCAAACGCGACTACTTCACGAAGATCGATACCCGCATCGACAAGGTCATCAAGCTCTACAGCAAGAATGCCGAAATCCTGACCAACCACCCCAGCGGCAGCTATCGTCTCGAACGCGACAACAAAAAGGAGTACACCCTTAGAATCACTGATCCCGACAAGTTCTGGAGCACCAGCAGGTATCTCGTCATCCAAGTGAAATGAAAGAATTTGTCATCACAGAGGCGAAAGCAGAGACCGCCATCCTCGTTGGCCTCATCACACCCGAACAAAACGAGCGTCGCACAACAGAGTATCTCGATGAACTGGAATTTCTGGCAACAACAGCTGGAGCCGTGACCATCAAACGCTTCACACAGCGTGTCAACGGCCCCAGCATGGTCAGTTATGTAGGCAAGGGAAAACTCGACGAAATCCGTGCTTACATCGAAGCCGAGGAAGATGCCGAACGAGAGGTGGGTATGGTTATCTTTGATGACGAACTGACTGCCAAACAACTGCGCAACATCGAGACTGTGCTGAAGGTGAAAATCCTCGACCGCACCAGCCTCATCCTCGACATCTTTGCCATGCGCGCACAAACGGCCAATGCCAAGACCCAAGTCGAGCTGGCTCAGTACCGCTATATGCTTCCCCGCCTGCAGCGCCTGTGGACACACCTCGAACGCCAGGGTGGCGGCTCTGGCAGTGGCGGCGGCAAAGGCTCGGTTGGACTGCGTGGACCTGGCGAGACACAGTTGGAGATGGACCGTCGCATCATCCTCAACCGAATGAGCCTCCTCAAGCAACGCCTCGCAGACATAGACCGACAGAAAACAACCCAGCGAAGCAACCGTGGCCGCATGATTCGTGTAGCCCTTGTCGGCTACACCAACGTAGGCAAATCCACCCTGATGAACCTCCTTTCCAAGAGCGAGGTCTTTGCCGAAAACAAACTCTTTGCCACCCTCGACACCACCGTCCGCAAGGTCATCATCGACAATCTGCCCTTCTTGCTCTCAGACACCGTTGGCTTCATCCGTAAACTTCCCACCGACCTCATTGACAGCTTCAAGAGTACCCTTGATGAAGTGCGCGAGGCAGACCTTCTTGTGCACGTGGTAGATATCTCTCATCCCGATTTCGAAGAACAAATCAAAGTCGTAGATAAAACTTTGGCCGACCTCGGATGTGCCGACAAGCCTTCCATGATTCTCTTCAACAAAACAGACGCCTACACCTTTACGCCCAAAGACGAGGATGACCTCACCCCTGCCACACGCGAGAACATTCCCCTCCCGGACCTCATGCGCACATGGATGGCCAAACTGGGCGGCGATTGCCTTTTCATCAGCGCACGCGAACGCACCAACATTGACGAACTTCGCCATGTCCTCTACAACCGCGTCCGTGAACTCCACGTCCAGAAATATCCCTACAACGACTTCCTCTTCCAGCACTACGAGGAGAACGAATAGCCAGCAACGACTTCACCAGTGCTGATTTGGCTGCATAGTGGCTTCATTCCGACAAATCCGCATCCTTTCCAAAGCCTGGGATGAAAATATTTGAATCGTTGTTTCTCTTGTTTGAAGGAATTATTCTATCTTTGTGGCGCAAACGAGGGAAAACAACGGAAAATGAAGAACATCTTTGCGGGTTTTGGATTAAGAACTGAATTTGTAAATCGCATCTATGCCGAACTGATGAAGCATGAGTTTGTCTCTTACGCAGACATCCTTGCGGCATATCACGTTAGGCCGAAGGACTACTACGTGAAGATTTCATGCAGCAGCGAATCGGGCTATGGCGAACTGAAGAAGGCATTCCCCGATGTGTTGAGGGCGTTGAGGGCGTATGATTCTGCGTGTATAGAAGATAATGGCAAGACTGGCAAAGGAAGGGCTTATCGTTACATCGGTGCGGATGATGATCCTTTAGCTAAAGAACGGCAGGCTGTAGAGCAAAAGCGTGTTGAGGATTACGTGGCTTTCTGCAAGGCATCGGCAGGCATACTGCCCTCCAGTTGGTTTGCTGCCTACTTTGAAAACACGCAACTCCTTCTTGACACGAACAGGGAATCCGAGAACGGTTCTGCCATTATCCGTTCAAGCTTAGAGCAGAACCTTGAAAATATTGACCTGTTGCCCTTCTTTTATAAGGCGATTACAGACAGACAAGTCGTGAAGTTCTCCTATCAACCATTCGGTCAGGAGCTTTTTGAGTTGACCTTTCATCCTCAGTATCTGAAGGAGTACAATGGCCGGTGGTTTGTATTTGGCGAGGCAGACCGTGAACCTTTCAAGGCTTACAATGTACCATTGGACAGGATTGTGGGAGAGGTCATTGCTGTGGATGACGTGGAATACATCCCCGCCAAGCAAGGCTTCTACCAGAGCTACTTCAATACTATAATTGGCGTAACCCATGAACTGGGTGCCGAAGTGGAGAAGGTGGTAATACGCACCAAGACGAGATACCAGCACGGCCTCCTTCTGACTAAGCCAATACATCGTTCCCAGCGAGAAACCATTCCGTTTGGCGAGCACTCTGATGGCAAATACGGAGAAGTGACGTTGACGATAGAGCCTAACCGTGAACTGCGAGGGCGCATCCTTCTCTATGGTGAGAACCTGGAAGTCATCAGCCCTCAGTCACTGAGGGAGCAGATGATCGAAACATTGAAAAAACAAATGGAACAATATAAAGATGAATATGGGCAACAACGTTGAAATCATAAAGGACAGATCGGGACAGTTCGCAGAAGTCGTTTCGTTGATTCATCAGACGCGAACCCATGTCATTCGCTTAGCCAATACCGCTTTGATAGACCTGTATTGGAATATAGGCCGGTACATCTCTGAAAAGATCGAGGCTTCCGACTGGGGCGATGGCGTAGTCAAACAGTTAGCTGACTACATCGCCAAAAATGCCCCTGAAGCAAAGGGCTTCTCCGACAAGAATCTTTGGCGAATGAAGCAGTTCTACGAGACATATAATTAATGGCGTTGACGAAAAACTCTCACCACTGGTGAGACAAATTAGCTGGACGAACAATCTGATCATTCTCAGTCGTACAAAGACAATAGAAGAGAAAGAATTCTATTTGAAAGAATGTATCGAAGAGAGACTTTCCAAGCGAGAACTAAACCGTCAGATAGACAGCGCTCTTTATGAAAGGAGCATTGCTAACAACATAAAACTCTCACCAGTGCTGAGAGAAATAGCTCCACAGGCAGAACATGTCTTTCGTGACCAATATGTTCTGGAGTTCTTGGGTGGTAAGGATTACGAGAACGAGAATTCCATGAAGGTAGCCCTCATCCAGCAGATGAAGCAGTTCATCTTAGAACTTGGGAAAGACTTCATCTTTATCGATGAAGAGTTCCGCCTGCAAGTCGGTAACAGCGATTTCCGCATAGATCTGCTGTTCTATCACAGGGAACTACAATGTCTCGTAGCCTTCGAATTGAAAACGGGCAAGTTCAAGCCCGAGCATCTTGGTCAGTTGAACTTCTATTTGGAAGCTCTTGACCGCGACGTCAAGAAACCCAAAGAAAATCCAAGTATAGGCGTACTTTTATGCAAGGACAAAGACGACGAGGTCGTTGAATATGCCCTAAGCCGCAGCCTTTCGCCAACCATGGTTGCAGAGTACCAGCTATGTCTACCAGATAAAGCACTGTTACAACAGAAACTTCATGATTTTTATGCGTTGAGCAGCGTAGGTGATAATGACTAACAACATAATCGTCATTTCATACACTCAGGCGGGCATTTCATACATCCCTTATGAAAATTCCCGCCTTTTCCTTTGCCCGTCCACAGAATCTTACTAACTTTGTGGCGAAAAGACGATAAAAACATTGCAAATGAAGAATATCTTTGCAGGAACTGGCATTAAAACTACGTTCGTGAATCTCCTTTACGATGAGTTGATGAAGCGAGAATTCGTAACACTCGCAGATATTATGTGCCTTAAACGCAGACGGCCGAAGGGCTTCTACGATAATAATCCCCAACAAACTTTGTCAAATGAAAAGTTTTACGGAGACTTGAAGAAAGCATCTTCAGAGCTTATCCAGGCATTAGCAAAAGCATATCCTGGCTGCATTGAGGACAATGGCAAGATTGGTAAGGGCAAAGCCTTCAGATATATCGGTGAGAAAGATGATCCTTTAGCAGAAGAGAGGAAGGCAGTGGAGCAAAAACGAATAGAGGATTATGTGGCTTTCTGTAAAGCCTCTGCTGGGATATTGCCCGCAAGTTGGTTTTCAGCATACTTTGAGAATACACAGTTGTTGCTTGACACCCATAGAGAGGCTGAAAGCGGGGCGAGCCAAATCAGTTCCAGTTTGGAGCAGAACCTGACGAATATAGACTTGCTTCCCGTGTTCTATAAAGCAATCACGGACAAGAAGGTTCTGCGTTTTGCTTACCAGCGATTCGGGCAGGAGCCATTCGTGCTGACCTTCCATCCTCAGTTCCTCAAAGAATATAATGGCCGATGGTTTGTGTTTGGTGATGCAGACAGGGAACCTTATCAGGCATACAATATACCTTTGGATAGAATCTTTGGCGAGGTCTGCGAGGTAGATGATGTGGAATACATCCCAGCACCTAAGGGCTTCTATCAAGCGTTCTTTAATAATATTATAGGTGTAACACATGAGAAAGATGCCAAGGTGGAAGAGGTTGTTATTCGTACAAGGACAGAGTACCTGCATGGGCTCCTGCTGACTAAACCCTTGCATCATTCCCAACGAGAGACACTACCCTATGGAGAACATGGCGGCCTGTGGTATGGCGAAATCCGTCTTATGTTAGAACCCAATCGGGAGTTGCGTGGACGTATTCTCCAATATGGAGAAGGTCTTGAGGTGATTAAGCCATCTTCCTTGCGAGAGCAGGTAAAAGAAACATTAAGAAAGCAACTTGAACAGTATGGACAATAATATCATCCTTTCAGAGCAACTGAGTGAAATCGCAGGCAACTGGCTGCAACAGGCAAGCCATTCTTTTGACGATCTCTCCTCCTCGGTCATCAAGACTCATCAGTCTGCGCAGGCAGGTGCAATCCGTGCCATCAATCAAATGGCGACCTTGCGCAACTGGCTCATCGGCTGCTACATTGTAGAGTATGAACAGAAAGGCAGCGATAGGGCCAAGTATGGAGACCGTCTGCTAAAACGCTTGGAGGAAAGTGTAAATACGAAAGGACTGAATTTGACCCTTTTCAAAAATTCTCGTCGCTTCTATTTACTATACCCTCAGCTTGGGTTGCTATTAGGAAAAAGTCCGACATCATCGGACTTCTTGGTGGCAGGACAATCAAATAATGAAAAAAGTCCGACGCCGTCGGACGAATTCACTACGTCTCCTCAGGACATCTTGAGTAAGTTGTCTTTCTCACATATCACAGAAATCATGACCCAAGACGATCCTCTTGCTCGTTTCTTCTACGAAACGGAATGTATCAGGGGAACGTGGTCTGTCAAGGAGCTGCGTCGGCAGATTGCCACCAATCTCTACTTCCGTAGTGGTGTGAGCAAAGACCCGAAGAAACTGCTTGCTACCATCAAGCCGGAGATGAATACGCCAGCCCTCACTATCCGTCAGCCCTTCACTTTCGAGTTCCTGGGTCTCAAAGCTAAGGATGTCATTACAGAGACCGACCTTGAAGAAGCACTCATCACCCATCTTCAGGACTTCCTTCTGGAGCTGGGGAAAGGTTTCTGTTTTGAAGACAGGCAGAAGCGTATCATCATCGATGATGAATACTACTATCCGGATTTGGTGTTCTACCACCGCATCCTGCATTGCAGCGTCATTGTGGAACTGAAGAACGACGAGTTCCATCATGAATATCTTGGTCAGCTCAATGCTTACGTGTCCTACTATAAGGAGAATGAAATGCACCTAGGTGACAACCCTCCCATCGGAATCCTGCTATGCACCCGTAGAGGCAAGAAGATGGTGGAATACGCTCTCGCTGGCATGGACAACCAACTCTTCGTCTCTACCTACATGCTCCAACTGCCAGACAAAGCTACGCTGGAGAAATTCCTCCAAGATGAACTTGATAAACAATAAATCGGTTCCACACAGAACGGAACCGTTCGAGTTGGTAAATTCCTTGCAAGTAATGGAAAAATGGTTGTACCTTTGCACCGCATTTGAGAAGCAAGTGCAGATCTTTGAGTACTAACCAACAAAAGACAACAGACTATGCAGAACGCACAGAACGCAGACATCCAGAGAGTGATTAACCTCGTAGAACTTTATCGCACCAAGGTGGGTAAAGAGAGTGATACTGCCCAGAAGATCAAGGAAGAACAGAAATACCGAGATGAAGTAAATTTTGACATTGCACTTCAACTTCATGAGGATGGTGTGAATGACCCTATCGGCATTGACATGTTTCCAGAGATTCCAGAGGAGTGGGTCAATATATTACGAGTCAATGAACAGCTACTTGGCCATTTCTATGCAAAAGTAGCTGGCAAGGATGCAGATAAGAAAGTGCTTGAGCAGTTGTTGCCAGAACTTTACGACACAACGGTTTTTACGTTAGAAGAGGAATCTTACCTGATTGCCCATTTCCGCGAAATGGTGAATTATATTATCAAGACTCCATGTAATGATTTAGGATATTTTCATGGCTATGATGACAAAGATAGAGATCTAATCCCCAATGAGGTGTTGTTTTTGATTCAATCAAGGGTTAATATACCTGTCGGCTCTATTGTATATAATCCATTTGCTGGCTTCGGACAAATTGCGAATTGCTACCGAGACAGTCAATTCTATTGTGAAGAATCTTATTCCGCTTATGTTCAAGAATGGAATGACTTTTGCGATAAATGCTATGAAAAGTCTAAGGAAGTATTAGGCAAGGGGAGGGTATATGAACAATGGGCTTGGCTGAAAGTTGCTCTTTATGCAAATAATCCGAATGCCAAGATCATAGAAAATTCTTGCGCTCCATCTACCTATGATGCTATGATGGCATTCATCCCCATTCTGCCAAAGTCTTTACCAGAGTCAACATTTGACAACTATGAGAAACAACCAACGGCACCAACTCTTATCTTTAAAATTCGAAACGGCTATAAGAATTTACGAGATGGTGGCGACATGATACTCATAGTTCCTAATAAGGCTTTATGGGACGCTGAGGTAGAAAAACCTTTTGGCTCATTTTGGGAAGAGCTCGTTGACGATCATGCGATAGTTGAAATCATTCAACTTCCGTCTGTGATGAGCAAGAATCTCTATGATGATTGCTGTGTAATTATTGCAAAGAAGGGCTACGAAGGTCAACACACGATCATGATTGATGCTCGATTTGCAACGACAGAGACTTCCCAGGAGAAAAGCCCAATCATGGACTTGGACTCAATTGCCAAGATGTTGGAAAATGGTGGTAAAGATATAACTACAGGATTGCGGAAATTAGCACAAGTTCCCTCAACGGAATTGAACGCGGATTTGTTGTTTCCCCAAGTCTATGTGGTTGAAAGGCCATCCAAAGAAGAACATCCCGTTCCTCTTTCAGCACTTTGCTCTTTCGAATCGACTAAGGTTCGTGACGTGCAATTTGATTTGCCAGAGGATACTCCTTGGATTACCATAAGTGATATCACTCCTCTATTCACGGGAGATTTGGATATGTCTGAAATCAGTAAAGCTGACTGTCCCAACAATCCTTTCTTCGTCGAAGGACGTAAAGATTATGCTTTTGACAAGAATGGCAAATTCATAGATAATATATGGGCTCAAATGAGTAAGGCCAAGGGGCTTCATGTCTTGGAGTACAGACATTGCACATTCCTTGATGGCAATAGTGATGCTGTTCTCTATGATCACTCTACTAAACATGGAGTACGTGTTGCTGTTGTTCGAGCAATTGGTAGGCCTTATGTAGTAAGCAAAGGCTTTCTCGTGTTCTGCCCAAAGAACGGCATTGATGCCAATTCTCTGGCTGCTCTTTTTAGATTGCCTATTGTATCCCGACAATTGTTGGCATATGATAAGTATGGTGTTGGGATTCATCTTGATGATATACTTGTTCCTACAGATAAGCGTGTCATCGATGATGAACTATCACGTATGAAGAAGGAAGAATCTGTCACAAAAGAGATGAAAGAAGACTTTGAGGCCGGGCAAAAAAAGCACATGGTGAAACTTGAAGACTATCAGCATGCTATGCGAAAGGATATTAGGGAGATCAGTTCTTCTGTTCGTCGGATGGAACGTTTTATTAATGCTATGGAATCTTCAGAGGAAATCAAAAGCTTTCTTCATGATAGATTAGAGGTAATCAAGACTCATAGATTATATCTTTCTAAAGATATTGAGCGCCTTAACGAAGAGAACACATATGGGAAAGCTGTCCCCTTTGATATAGACCATTGCCTACAAGGGTTCAAGGACTATTTTGGCTCTGATGGATACCCTATCGTTTATTCCAATGAAGTTGCAAAAGAGGCAGTGAGAACATATGCTAATAAGCATGAAGAAGATCGACTTAAGATGAGTAAGGCCGATTGGTCTATTGTTCTCAATCATATAAGGGAGAAAGAGTCACCTGCATATGTAGATATTGCAGAATATAATTTTGGAAAGGTCGTAAGAAATATACTGGAGAATGCTAGGATACATGGTTTCTCTTCTGATACCAGTCGGGATGATTGTAAGATAGAGATTGTCCTATCCTTGGATCCTGAACGGAAAATGTATCGAATAGATTTCCGTAACAATGGTGACCCTCTGCCTGAAGGATTAACAAAAGATAGCTATGGCGAAAACAGGAAGTATGCCGGAAAAACTGGCGGAACAGGTATTGGCGGATATGAAGTAGCTGATACAGTTAAACATTATAACGGTGACTATGCAATATCACAAGACGGCGATTGGGTTGTTGTAAGTGTATATCTACCAAAAAGTAAATCATATGAAGAAAGAGTATAATGTCATTTGGATAGATGACGAGTGGGAAAAACAACAAGAGTTTAAAGATGAATGTGAAGATCTTGGTATTCATTTACAGGGTTTTTCATACCAAAAGGCTGGTATGGA
>JAGCPY010000043.1 GCA_017965425.1 Bacteroidaceae bacterium
ACAATGTATTCGTAGTGGCGAGCAAGGAATTTCGCGCGCAGTATAACCACCGTATGCTGCACTGCTGAGAGGACGAGAAGTTCCACAGCCTGAGTGTGTGGTCGCCGAACGTGAAAATCTTCCGAGACCCTCGCTGGGGCCGCGGACAGGAGACGTATGGTGAAGACCCGTACCTGACGAGCGTCATGGGTACACAGGTGGTCCGAGGACTGCAAGGCCCCGAGACATCGAAGTACCGCAAAATGTGGGCTTGCGCCAAGCACTATGCCGTGCACAGCGGCCCTGAATACACACGACACACGGCGAACCTGACGGACGTGAGCGTGCGCGACCTTTGGGAGACGTACCTGCCAGCCTTCAAGACGCTGGTGGAGGAAGCGAAGGTGAGGGAGGTGATGTGCGCCTACCAACGCTTGGACGACGACCCTTGCTGCGGCAACACACGTCTGTTGCAACAGATCCTGCGGGATGAATGGGGATTCAAGTATCTGGTAGTGAGCGACTGCGGAGCCGTGACCGACATGTACACCCTGCACAAGAGTTCCTCGGATGGCAAACACGCGACGGCGAAGGCGGTGCTGGCGGGCACGGACGTAGAGTGTGGCAACACCTACCGCAACATCCCCGATGCGGTGCGGAGAGGACTGATCAAGGAGAGTGACTTGGACATCCACGTGCTGCGTCTCTTGGAAGGACGCTTCGACTTGGGCGAGATGGACGACCCGTCGCTGGTCGAATGGTCGAAGATTCCGTATTCAGCCATGTCCACGAAGGAAAGCGCTCAAAAGGCGCTCGACATGGCCCGCCAGACCATCGTGCTTTTGCAGAACAAGAACAACGTGTTACCGCTGAAGGCTGGCAAGGAACGCATCGCGGTCATCGGCCCCAATGCCGACAACAGCCCGATGATGTGGGGAAACTACAATGGCACGCCGAACCACACCATCACGATTCTCGACGGCATCTGCAACGAATTAAAAATTAAAAAAGGAAAAGAAAAAGCGAAGGGCGGCAAGCTTTACTATGATGCGGGCTGCGACTTGACCTACGACAAGGTGATGGACAGCCGTCTGGCCACGGAATGCTCCGCAGCGGGCAAGCGAGGGCTGCGCGGGACGTTCTGGAACAACACCGAAATGAAAGACAAGGCCGTCACGACCCAGCAATACACGCTGCCCGTGGCGGTGACCACGGCAGGAATGCACAACTTCGCCCCGAACGTGGCACTGGAGGATTTCTCTGCCCGCTACGAAACCTCTTTCTCGCCGAAAGAGCCTGGTGAATATGTCGTGAACGTCGAAGGGTGCGGTCATTTCGAGGTCTATATCAATGGCGAGCGCAAGCAACGTGTTCACTCGTGGCGTACCACGCCCACCCGCACGGTCATCCAGGCCGAAAAGGGGAAGAGCTATGACATTGAGGTGCGCTATCAGTTCGTCAAGACGTGGGGAGCGAACATGAAGATCGACGTGGCGAAAGAAGTGCCCATCGACTACCAAGCCGTTATCCGTCAGCTGAAGGACATCAATACCGTCATCTTCGTAGGCGGAATCTCGCCCGCCCTCGAAGGCGAAGAAATGCCAGTGAACATCGAAGGCTTCCGTGGCGGCGACCGAACCGACATCGAGCTGCCGCGTGTACAGCGCGACTTCCTCCGCAGCCTGAAAGCCGCCGGCAAGACGGTCATATTCGTCAACTGCTCCGGCTCTGCCATCGCCCTTCAACCCGAGACGGAAACGTGTGATGCCATCGTTCAGGCCTGGTACGCCGGACAAGAAGGTGGCACGGCTGTGGCCGACGTCCTCTTCGGCCATGTGAATCCCTGCGGCAAGCTGCCCGTGACCTTCTACCGGACGTCCGCCCAGTTGCCCGACTATGAAGACTATTCCATGCGCGGTCGCACCTACCGCTATTTCTCTGACCCTCTCTTTGCTTTCGGCTATGGACTCAGCTACACGAACTTCGACATCAAAGAGGGACAGCTGAAGATGGACAAGCACGGCAACGGCACCCTCTCGATTCCCGTCGCCAACACGGGACGACGCGACGGCACGGAAGTCCTTCAGCTCTACGTCCGCGATCTGGCCGACACCGACGGCCCTCTGAAGTCGTTGCGTGGATTCCAGCGTGTAGAGGTGAAAGCCGGACAGACGGCCAACGTAGAATTGCAGTTGACGCCGAAGACATTCGAGCTGTTTGATCCTAAGACCAACACCGTCCACACGCACGCCGGACGCTATGAACTGCTCTACGGCAACAGCTCGCGACCCGAAGACCTGAAGCGCATCGAAGTCACATTAGAATGAGCGCATGAAAAAGACTTTTCTGTTTCTCTGCTATGCCCTTGCGCTGAACATACGCTGCTGGGCTCAGAACCCGATTATCCTCGACCAGTTCACGGCAGACCCGACGGCGCGTGTCTTCAATGGAAAGATTTATCTCTATCCGTCCCACGACATCGTGCCGCCCGCAGGCCAGCGTCAGGACTGGTTCTGCATGGAGGACTATCATGTATTCTCTTCCGAGAATCTTGTAGATTGGACCGACCACGGCGTCATTGTCTCTCAGGAGCGCGTGCCATGGGGCAAGCCCGACGGTTATTCCATGTGGGCACCCGACTGTGTGGAGAAAGGTGGCAAGTACTATTTCTACTTCCCCAACGCTCCTCGCGAGGGACGTGGCTTCGCCATCGGCGTGGCCGTTGCCGACCATCCCGAAGGGCCGTTCACGCTGGAACCAGACCCCATCAAGGGCGTCTTCGGCATCGACCCCTGTGTGCTCGTGGATGCCGACGGACAAGCCTATCTCTACTGGAGCGGCAGGGGAATCCGAGGTGCACGTCTGAAAGAGGACATGAAAGCGATTGACGACAGCGAAGAGATGCAAGGCCTGCCCGAAGGCTTCAAGGAAGGCCCGTTTGCCTTCCGGCGTGGCGACTGGTATTACCTCACCTTCCCCTGGGTACGCAAAGAGAAAGGCACCGAGACGCTGGCTTACGCCATGTCCCGTTCGCCCCTCGGTCCGTGGGACTTCAAAGGCATCATCATGGCCGAACACGCCAACAGTTGCTGGACCAACCACCACAGTTTCGTGGAATACCAAGGGCAATGGTATCTCTTCTATCACCACAACGACCTTTCGCCGCAGGACGACAAACGCCGTTCGGTTTGCATTGACCGTGTGACGTTCAACGCCGACGGCACCATCTGCGAGGTCAAGCCCTCTCTGCGTGGTGTCGGCGTCACACCAGCCACCTCACGCATTCAGATAGACCGCCTGTCCGCTGCCTCCTTCCCCCTCGACGGCCACCTCTCCCCCGTTTCATCTTCTGGCACAAGCGACGCCACCGCCATCGCCTTCCCCGGCTGGCATGTCACCCTCCCGCAGAAAGGCAGCTGGTTACGTTACGACGCCGTTGACTTCAGCGGCCTCACCGATGCCTACCTCGTCGTCTGCGCCAAGGCCGACGCCAACACCGATTTTTTTGTCCGCGAGAAAAGTCCTAAGGGCAAGGTCATCGCCAAGGTTCAGCTGACCGTAACGGGCGCACAAGGCACCTTCCGCCGCAATCGCTCCGGCCAATGGCTCACGCTGACAGCTCCCCTCAGCCATATCCCCAGCGGCGTCACCGACCTTGTCCTCACCTGTGAAGGCACAGGCGTCAGCATCGATTGGCTTCAGTTCAAGCAACGCCCCCGCTACTTCTCGCCCGTCCCGCCAAAGGCGAAACCTTCCACCCCGGACGACCAAGGCTTCATCCGCCGTTGGCAACTGATGGAACCACTGCCGCAGGACATTCCCACCAACACCGTCTTCACCAACACTTGGCTCCGCCAAACCTTCGACAACGCCTTCAGGTCAACCTTCAAAGCGCAAGGCGCCAAGCCGAAAGGTAAATGGCACACCTTGGACAGCGAAACCTACAATGTCCGCCTCTTCCGCTTCGCAGAGAAATATGGTCAACAGAGCTACGGCAACCTCTTTTGGTGCCAGACCATCATCGACTGCCCGACAGACATCGAGGGTGTCCGCCTTGCCGCAGGCTCGAACGGAGCCTCACGGTGGTGGCTCAATGACGAAGAGGTACTGCTTCTGGAGGGCGACCGCCGCATGGTTCAGGACGACGGCGTGTCTCGCCGCCTCACCCTGCGTAAAGGCCGTAACCTGCTGCGCTGCGCCGTCATCAACGGCCCCGGATTGAGCGACCTTTGCGTCCGCTTCGTCAACGAACAAGGCAACCCCGTCACAAACTTTAGCGTCCAAGCCCCATGAGACACATCCACCTCACCTTATTCTTCCTCCTCATCGCCTCATTCTTCGTCAACCGCTCGGCGGCTCAGGTCGGCGCCCCCTACATCCATGACCCCTCGACGCTGGCCGAGTGCGACGGCAAATACTATACCTTCGGCACTGGAGGCGGCGGCCTCATCAGCGACGACGGATGGTCGTGGCACAGCGGCGCTCAACGTCCGGGTGGCGGTGCGGCCCCCGACGTCCTCAAGATTGGCAACCGATACCTTATTATATATGGGGCCACTGGCGGCGGCCTCGGCGGCGGCCACAACGGACGCATCCTGACCATGTGGAATCGCACGCTTGACCCGCAATCGCCCGACTTCCGTTTCACCGAACCCGTAGAAGTATGCACCAGCGACGGCATGGAAGACCAGGACGCCATCGACCCGGGTCTGCTGCTCGACCCAACGACGGGTCGTCTGTGGGCCAGCTACGGCACTTACTTCGGCAGCATACGCCTCATCGAGCTCGACCCTCAGACAGGTTTCCGCGTCAAGGGCAACAAGGAACGGGACATCGCCATTGACTGCGAAGCCACCGACCTCATCTACCGCGACGGCTGGTACTATCTGCTGGGCACTCACGGTACATGCTGCGACGGCGTCAACTCCACCTACAACATCGTTGTCGGTCGCTCACGCTCGGTAGAAGGGCCATACCTCGACAACGTCGGGCGCGACATGCTGCACGGTGGCGGACGCATGGTCATCGCCGCCCATCAGCGCGCTTGCGGTCCAGGGCATTTCGGACGCACCATCATCGATGAAGGCGTTGAAGTCATGTCGTGTCACTTCGAGGCCGACCTCGACCGCAACGGTCGTTCTGTGCTGGCCATCCGTCCCCTGCTGTGGCAAAACGGCTGGCCCGTGGCGGGAGAACCCCTCCGAGGCGGCACGTTCAAGATCATCTCCGAACGCCGCGGCTACTCCCTGGAGCTGGCAGTGGACTTCGTGCGAATGAAGCAAGAACGGGAACGCTTCTGGGACATCGACCTTTCAAAGCCCACGAAGCCCATCGCGAACCAGACGCTTTCCGAAGTCATCGGCACCTGGCCGCATGACGAGATTCGCGTGCGTTGCAGCGACTACATGGCCCGACCCCACCAGCATTGGACCATCACACCCGTTGACTCTGCCGGCGGCTACCTCAGCAATCCCTATTTCCGCATCACCATCGAAGGCACCAACCGTGTCCTCGCCGCCACCGACACAAAGGAACTCACCACCGTTTCCTCTTTCACCGGAGCCGACGAACAACTCTGGCGCATCGAACAGCTCACCGACGGCACCTTCCGTCTCATGCCCAAGCGCATCCCTGGCACCCCAACCCTCAACACCCGTTACTGCCTCTACTCTGCCGCAGACAGCACCCCCACCCTTGCCGAGTATGACTTCCAGAGCGACAACGCCAAGTGGAGGATCGCGTCGCTCACGGAGAAATAACCTTGTTTTCTCACCAACATCATCTGCCACTCAACATGAAACTTCCCGCCTGGTTAGAAAAAGAAAACCTCCGCGCCATCATCTTTGATGATGACACGCCGTTGGGCCGTCGTTTTGACATCGTCTTGACCACCGCCATCGCCGTCAGCCTCATCATCCTCTTCGTCGAGAGCATCCCCTCGCTGCCCCCTTGGCTAAAGATCACACTCGGCGTGCTCGAAGGCTTGCTCACCGTGTTGTTCACCATCGAATACATCGCCCGCCTCTACTGCGCCGAGAGCCGCCGTGGCTATGCCCTCAGCGGATGGGGTATCATCGACCTGCTGGCCGTGTTGCCGCCTTATCTCACCTACTTTCTCCCCGGTGCACGCTATATGCTCATCTTGCGCAGCATCCGCTTTATCCGCATCTTCCGCATCTTCCGCCTTTTCGTCTTCCTGAATGAAGGCGAACTGCTCCTCCAGGCCATCGGTCGCAGCCTCCACAAAATAGCGGTCTATTTCCTCTTCGTATTGGTGCTCGTCATCTGCCTTGGCACCCTCATGTTCATCATCGAGAGCGGACAGCCCGACAGTGCTTTCCGCGACATCGGCACCTCCATCTACTGGGCCATCACCACCCTCAGCACCGTCGGCTACGGCGACATCACTCCCGTCACCACCGTAGGCCGCTTCCTCAGCAGCTTCATCATGCTCCTCGGCTACACTCTCATCGCCGTGCCTGGTGGCATCGTCACCGCCTCCTTCATCAATACCACCAGCGACCCCGTCCGCAATGGATGCTGCCCCCGATGCGATGCCAAGGTTCGCAAAGGCGACAAGTTCTGTTCTCAATGCGGCGAGAAGCTATAAAAGGCAGGTATGTGAACGTCCTCCGCTGCTCACATACCCCCTGTTTTTCCATACCAATCCCTCAATCCCTCACCTCTTGAGATAATTGATTGAGAAAAAGACGATTACAGGTGAGGGATTGAGGGATTTTTGGCCAAAAACGCCATGTATAGAGGTGAGGCGGGTCGTTTCTTGACAATTCGCCTGGAAGGTGTACATCTTCCATGTGTAAGGTGTACACCTCCCACTTGACGATAAAGTGCTACGTGCAGAATCGTGGATGCGCCAAGGATGGTTTCTATGCTTCTTTCGACGTTTCTTTTGGTGCTCGGTAGTCCGAGGGCAGTACGCCGAACATCTTTTTGAAGGAGGTCGAGAAGTTGCGTGCAGTGGCGAACCCAACGCGGTCGGCTATTTCGTTGATGGAGAGTTTTGTCTCGGCCAGCAACTGTGCGGCCCGTTTCAGTCGCACATTACGGATAAAGTCGGTGGGGGTGATGCCAAGTATGGTCTGCAGTTTCTTGTACAACGAGGCACGGCTCATGGCGACGTCACGAGCCAACAGATCTGCGTTGTACTGCTGGTCGTCAATGTGCGACTCTATGGCTTTCAGCAGCGACGACACGAGCTTCTCCTCCTCGGCGTTGACGGTGATCTTGTCAGGGGCGATGTTTGCCGATTCCGCAAATTGGTGGCGTGCTTCCTCGCGCAACTCAAAGAGACGGTTCACGCGGTCGTCGTTCTCGCGCTCCATCTTCTCGCGTTTCTTCTTCAAGTACAGGCTCATGAGTCCCATAGCCCCAATAAGCCCGATGGCCCCATAGAGCATTTTTGCCCACCATGTCAGCCACCAAGGCGGATGAATCGTGAAAGCCTGCTTGGTGGCAGGTCCCCAGTCGTCGGAGGCCGTGGAAGACTGCACCTCAAAGATGTAGGAACCAGGCGGCAACGCTTTGTAGGTGGCCGTACAGATTCCAGAGCCGTTGTTGCAGGTATTCCACTCATTTTCCAATCCTAACAAACGGTAGCGGTAGCGGTCGTGCGAGGGAGCGGCATAATTGAGGGTTGAGAAGTGAAAGGTGATGTAGTTCTGAGTATGAGAAAGGTCATTCAGCCCAAAACGTGGGACGTCAGACGTGGAGAATGGATGGTGAAGTGAAGATTCCCCGTTGATCAATATGTCAGTGATTGCCACAGGCATCGATTTTTCGTCACCAATCATGTCTTCGGGACGGAAGGATACGGCAAGATCTCCTCCGGCAGCAAAGACCAGTCGCCCGTCTGCAAGCAGAAGGGCCGCCCGATCCATCATCGCCGTAGGAGGAAAGCCATCGTCGATGCCGAGGTTGACAATCGTGGGAGTGATACGCGAAATGCCACAAGACGTTCCTGCCCAAAGCTGCCCTTCGGCATCATTGACCAAACTGCGGATGCAGTTATTGCCCAACCCTTCAAGGCGGTGGCAAGTGTAACTATTTCCCTCGCCCCTTGAAGATGAGTCAGGAGTGAGGCAGAACAATCCGTTCTGAGTGCCGACCCAAAGTCGCCCGTCGGCATCCTTGAGCAGACAGTTGTATTTGCTGCTGAAGCGTTCAATCTCTTGCGCGTGTGGAAAAGGAGCCAGCGTGTCGGCTTGTGTGTCGAGCATGAATGCCCCGTTCTGTGTATAGATAACTGTCCAACGGCTGCTGAGCGGAAAGGCTCCAACCAGAATGCGGAAGGTTTGCAAAGCCGGCAACTCAGGAGTCAGCGGATGCAGTTGCTGCGTCTCGGGCAAGAAGTAGCTAAGGTGGCAGAGCGAGTCGCATCGGAGGATGCGTCCGTCGGGCAGGGGTACGACAAAGGTGGTTTGCCCGATTCGCTGTGATGCACCTCGCGCCAGACCTATCAGCGTGTCGCTGCCAAGATGCAGCTCCGGCTCGATGCGCCAGGGTCGTTGATAGACGATGCCATTGGTGCGCGTGCCAATCCAAAGCCCCCCTTGGCGGTCGGTGGTGGCGATGGTAACATCACGCACATGAATGGAATCGATAATCTGCCACTGTGCCAGGGTTGGAGGCGGAGTGGTTGCTGAGGCGGAAGTTATCTGCCGAAGAAGCGAATCGGTGAGGTACTTACCGAAATCGTACAGGAAGGTCCGACGACGGGCATCGAAGAGAAAGATTCGATAGAAATCACGAAGCCACAGCAGAGAGTCGCCCTGCCACATTTGTCCATAGTTGTCGGCATACGGCGTGAGGGAATAGGTGCGGCTTTGGTCGAAAGGCACCACGTCGAAGGTGCGCCCGTTGGATAGGCAGAACACCCCTTCGCAATTCACAAGCATCTGCCCGTTGGGCAGTTCCACAATCTGTCTCACCTCTCCCGTCGGCAATCCGTCGGAAGCCCCCCACTTCACTTGTGCAATAGCCATCTTCGCGAAGAGAAAGAAGGTGAAAAAGAAAGCTGTTTGTTTGCGCGTCATCAGTTATCAATCGTTATATGTGAGCGCAAAGATATTGAAAAGGCTGGATTCAACCGCTTTTTCTGTCTAAAATATACGTCTAATTTATCTTTTCAAGAGAGAAAGACAATTCAAACATGCAATTTCAGGCTCAAGAACACAGACTATTGCGGAATTATTTGTTAATTTGCAGCACAAAAACCATAAAAAAGCAAATCTATTACAACAAAAGAGTCAATGAAAACAAGAATGTGGCTTATGGCACTCCTTGTGTCGATGACGGCAGGAGCACAGGAAGAGAACTTGAAGATACGGTTCGATTTCGAGAAGGTATCTGGAACAAGTGTGACGGATAACATTTCCGGTATCACAGCGAAGACCGTCGGTTCAGCCAAGGTCATTGAGATGGGGGACAACCATGTACTCGATCTGGGCAACGCTACTGGTTATCTGAACATGACATCCAACGCTGGAAAGCTGATTCGTCAACTGGAGGACTTCACCATTTCCGTATATTACTGTGTGGCACTCGACGCTTCGCTCTCTGGCAACGGCTACTTCCTCTGGGCGTTCTCTCAGTCGGCAGCCAACACGGAGACTTTCGGCCCCTACACCGCCTATCGCCTCAATGCACAGCGTATGGCCACGTCCCCCTCGGGATGGGGCAGCGAAGTGGGAATGGAAGTGGGAACGGAATCGGCCAGGGGGCGATGGGTTCATGTACTATACCGCCAGAGCGGCAGCAAAGGAGAACTCTTTTTGGACGGGAAACGTGTACAGCAAGCCACGAACATGCCCGTGCTGAAAAACGCCTTCAAGTCGAATCCTTCGAGCTGCTGGATCGGACGTGCACCCTTTGATGGCGACAACTATCTGAAGAAAACGCTTGTTGACGACTTCCGCGTTTACGACATCGCCATCAGCAATGAGGAGGTGCGCACACTGGCCGCCGAGACAACCGCCCTCGACGAAGCTTATCGCTACGGATCAGTAGGCGACTTCACTTCTTTGAAAACTATTTTGCAAACATGTGAAGAGTTCATAGCCACAGCCAACGAGGGCTATGCTCCCAACGCTGTAGCCGAGCTGCAGGAAGAAATGGCTTCGGCTCAGGTCGAGGTCACAGCAGGACGTGCCTCACAGGTTATCATTGATCAGTATGTGGCTTCTCTCAAGACCCTGTTGGCCAACGTCAAGAGCACAAAGGGCTACGCTCCCAAACAGCCGATGCATTACACGGCGGGGCAGCAGGGTTTCGTTCACCCGGGTGCCCTTGTTACGCAGGCCGACATCGACCGTGCCAAGAAACTCATCTTCGAGGATAAGGATAGCTATATGGTTCGTGCGTGGGATATCCTTTGTACGAACCAGTATGCGCAGGCCAACTCCGGCTCATGGCCCACAACGTATGTGCAGCGCGGCCTCTCTGGTGATAACTACATGAACGCCGCCCGAGGCGCAGCCGTTGCCTTCCAGAATGCCCTGCGTTGGAAAATCAGCGGCGACCGTGCCTTTGCCGACCACGCCGTGGAGACGCTCATGAACTGGTGCAACATCACCGAGGCCGTCACCGGAAACACGAATATCTCCCTCGCGGCCGGCCTCTATGGCTATGGCTTCGCCAACGCAGCGGAACTGATGCGCGACTACGACGGATGGAAGCGCGAGGACTTCGAGCGCTTCAAGCAGTGGATGGTGCGCGTGTGGTACAACCCCTCCATCGACTTCCTGCGTCGCCGCCACGACACGTGGATGAACTTCCGCAATCCCAGCCGAGGCGAACGTCCCGGTCACTACTGGAGCAACTGGGGACTGTGCAATGTGCTGTGCGTGATGAGCATCGGCATCCTGTGCGACGACGTACACATGTACAACCAGGGAGTCAGCTTCTACAAATACGACCACCAGGGTACCTTCGTCGAAGACCGCACCAAGACACCCATGATCTACAACGACGGCTGCAACGAGTTCATCGGCAACCTCGTACCCATCATGATGCCTGACGAACGCGGCCCCTTCGGCTATCTCGGACAGATGCAGGAGAGCGGACGCGACCAAGGCCACACCGTCATGGCCCTCTGCTGCGCCCTGGACGTCTGCCAGATCGGCTTCAACCAAGGCGACGACCTCTATGCCTATATGAACGACCGCATCGCTGCCGGATGCGAATATGTCTGTGCGCTGAACTATGCTGGCATTTCCGGTGCCGACCTGCCTTGGTATCCGTATGAATACGCCGACTGCGCCGGACCGCGCGGAGCGAGTTGGCAGATGTTCGGGCCCAATGAAGGCGGCAAGGGCGAGCGGCGACCTAACTGGGACCGCATCCGTGGCTACTACGAGGGTCTGCGCGGCGTCAAACTGCAATACGCAGATGCGGCAGCCTCCCTCCTCTGCCCCGATGGCGGCGGCGGCAACTACAATGCCAACTCCGGAGGCTTCGACCATCTCGGATTCTCGTCGTTGGCCAACTACCGCCCCCTCATCGACAAGGCCAATGCCATCACACCCCTCAGCGGCGACATCATCTATAAAGGTGAGACGCTGAAGAACCAGACGAACCTCGGCGGCCTGAAGTACAAGTATCATCGTGGACCGTCCAACGCCATTCCGGCCGACTGCACCGACATCACCCTCGTCCCACAACTGCCCGAAGGCACCACGGACTCAGGCAACTGGCAATGGGAAACGGGCGAGACCACACGTCAAATCACCGTCAAGGCCGACCACAGCTACATCTACCGCGTCACCTACACGGCGGCCAACGGCGCCAAGAGTACGGCGGCCTTCGCCATCGCTGTCTGCGGCGATGCGCAAGCCGACCCCATGCGACATGAAATCACAGTGAACGGCAAGTTAGAATCCACCACGGAGAAAACCCTCCTCAGCGGAACAGGCGTCATCCTCTATGCCGAGGCCTCCACGGGATGGACCGACGACTACCTCTGGGACAACGGCGCAAAAGGCACCATCATCACCCTGAACAGCGTCACCCAGAGCCGCACTTACACCTGCCAGTACGCGAACCAGAGCGGAGCCGTCAGCGAGGTTCACTTCCAGTTGAACGTCGTACCCGCACGCCAACACATCATCGTCGATGGAGGCGACCAGCTGGCCACGGAGGCTGAGGTGTTCCCCGGTTCCTCCGTCACCCTGGAACTGGAAGTGCCAGGCGGCACAGACCCCGACGCCATCACCTGGAGCGACGGCAGCCGCGGCACCCGCTTTACTGTGCCCGTCGGTTTCCCCGACGGGTCTCCCCTCACCTACTCCGCCACCTACCTCGGCGAGACCTACACTTTCACCCTCACCCCCAAGGACGCTTCCTTCACCTACTACACCGACCTCCTGACTCCCGCGAACGGCTACACCCACATCACGACCGCCGAACAGCTGGACGAAGCACTGGAAAACAGTTATTTCGTGCTCTGCGCCGACGAGGCCGACCTGCTCATCGGACTCCGTGCCAACGCACCTATGAATGGTAACCGAGCCCTCTTCTATGAAGCGTCCGTCAACCCGCTCACCAGCTTGAACACGGTCTTCACCATCGAACCGTTCGAGGGCGGCTACTGTCTGCGCAACATCGACTACGACGGCCTGCTCCTGCAGACTGAAGCCAATGCCGCTTGGAACTTCCGCACCCACGACCAGCCCTACGGCATCAGCTGGGCACGCTTCCTCTTCGCCTCTACGGGCGACGCATGGACCATCGAGAACGGCACCTATCCCGGCAACTGGCTCGGCCTGTGGACACCCGCCAACGGCTACCGCGACGGCGAAGAACTGGCCTGCAACAAGACGGGCGACGAGGTAGGCCACTTCCAGCTCTTCGCCATCCCCCGGTCCCGCTTCCACACCGATTATCTCAGTGTGCCCGTCGGTTCCCCCGACGGGATACCCATCGACGCCACGCCCCTCATCCAGAACCCCTCCTTCGAAGGCTACTCGTGGACCCTGTGGACTGTCACAGGCACCTTCGGCAACCAACGTTTCAACGGTGCCGCAGAAACATGGCACTCTACAGACTTCTCCATGCAGCAGACCCTCACAGGGCTGCCCGCAGGACGCTACACCGTCAGCTGTCAGATGGCCAACGGCGAGGGTAACAAAACGGGCTACCTCTTCGCCACGGCAGGCGGCGAGACACGGCAAGCCGTGGTTCGGCAAAGCTGTGCCACCTCCAACTTCGATGCCGAACGCGACAAGATGGCAGCCAATGCCAACTACGGTCGGCTCAGCGTCGATGCCACCGTGGACAAAGACGGCCAACTGACCTTCGGCATCGCGGAGCCAACCAACGGCACCACGTGGCTCGTCTTCGACAATTTCCGTCTGACTTACGAAGGAGCGTTGCCCGATGGCATCGGCGCTACGACCGACAGTCCTGGGACGATGGCCGACGCCGTCTATGACGTCAGCGGACGCCTCGTACGCCGCACATCGTCGGACACTCACCGTACCCTTCGCAAGGGAATCTATATCGCCAACCACAGGAAAATCCTCGTCAGATAATACAACACATCAAGATAGTGAAACGACTGGATTTCTTCTTGCCTGCTGCATGGCCCTCACCGCAGCCTGCCGGAGGTGCTAATGCACGCATGGTACGGGCATGGCTCGACTGGCAATTGAAAGGGTGTCACGAGAAAGAGAAGATCTTCCTCAACAGCGACCTCACAAACTACGACGGGTTCACCATCCAACACAAGAACTTCCATTGAATCTGACGGCTTTTTGAAGTCTGCACTCTGGGCGAAAGTGACGAAGAAAGCACTTTCGTCCACTTTTTTGTAACTTTTTTAATCTTAACACACCAACTTTTCCACTTTATTTGTACCTTTGTCACAGATTCATTTATCTCGTCCAAAGAACAACCCCAAAACTGAAATACTATGAACCGAAACCGACAAATGCATCTTCAAGAAGAAGCTGCACGCTGCCTGCTTTGTTTAGATGCCCCATGCAGCAAAGTAAGTAAAAAGGGCGATCCCGCTCGAGCCATCCGTGCCATCCGCTTTGGAAATGAAGGCCTGGCCGCAACATGGCTTGCCGAGTGTACGGACGAGGATCTGAAGGCCGCCGAAGACGCCTGCATCCACTACGACCGTCCCATCCGCATCCGCGAGCTGGCAAAGAACATCTGCCCCGCTCCCGGCAGTCCTGAATGCCGCCTCGTTCCCGGCAGTCCTGTATGTCGCGACTCAGTCGCTACCCCCGCCCCCCTCCCCTCCCTCGCCATCGACTTCTGCGGCATCCCCTGTGAGAATCCCTTCTTCCTGGCCTCCTCGGCCATCTGCACCAACTATGAGATGGTGGCACGTGCCTTCGAAGCAGGATGGGCGGGCGTCTTCTACAAGACCATCTGCCTGCAGGACAT
>JAGCPY010000044.1 GCA_017965425.1 Bacteroidaceae bacterium
CACGTTCGGCGTCCACACACTCAGGCTGTGGAACTTCTCGTCCTCGCCGCCGTTCAGCATACGGTGGTTATACTGCGCACGAAATTCCGTGCTCGCCACGTCGAAGACCTTGTACAGCAGGTCTGGGTTGAACGAGGCGGCCATCGCCACCGGTTCCGGGAACACCGTCACGTTCCCCATGTTCGCTGCGCCGTGCAAGGCTTCGCTCCACCAAAAGAACTTCTTGATACCCAGACGCGGAACAGCCTGGCTCTCGTCTTGCATCAGCTGCGTCTTCTCTTCAAGCGTCAGCCGACCGCACAGGTCTGCAGCACGCTCTTTGGCACTCAGTTCAGGGTTTTGGTACGGCAGCCGCTGGGCAGTCGTGCACACGTTGGCGCTCAACGCCAGCACGGCAGAAAGGAATAGTTTGTTCATGTTATTGTTGTTTTTAAAAGGATTTGCGCCGCAAAGTTACGAAAAAAAAAGAAAAAGTGTTCACGCTCACGTCTCACTTTTTTGTGGATTTGTAGCAAAGGCATGGATGAACATGAAAACTCGTATATCCATACATGGAAACTCGTATATACGAAAACCGAAACTCGTATATACGTTCGCGGCAAAACGTCTATACATTCACGGCAGAACGTATAGACTTTCCTGCAAGAAAATATTCACGTGTCCGGGTTTTCGTCTCAAAAACTGGCAGGATAGTTGCATTCGTGAAAAGAAATAGGTGAAAAGGTGAGGCGAATCAGAATAAATGCGTATATTTGCCACCGAAATACCTTAAAAACGGAAACGATGATGAAAACGAACCTTTCCCTTCTGCTCCTCGTTCTCGCCGTCTTGACGAACGGGCAGCGCGCCACGGCGCAAACCCTCACTGAGTGGGACAATGTCAGCATCACCAACCTCAACCGTCTGCGGGCGCATACGCTGGACATCCCCGTCGCCTCTGCCGAGGAAGCCGCCAAGGCTTACACGCCGACCAATGCACTCGAAGCCTCGCCGTGGTTCCTCTCCCTCAACGGCACGTGGAAGTTCAAATGGGTTGGCACTCCCGAACAGGCCAGCAAGACATTCTTCCAAGACAGCTTCAACGCTTCCGGCTGGGACAATATCGAAGTCCCCTCTACATGGCAGGTCTATGGCTTGCGCAACGGCAAGCAGTGGGACAAACCGCTCTACTGCAACACGGGCTACCCCTTCAGCTACGACCAATCGACGTGGAGCGTCATGGCCGACCGTCCGGGGTGGTTCACTTACACGGGATCGAAGAAGAATCCTGTCGGCAGCTACCGTCGCGAGTTCACGTTACCGGCAGATTGGGAAGGCCGCGATGTCTTCGTCCGCTTCAATGGCTGCGGCCACGGCTACTACGTCTGGGTCAACGGTCAGTTCGTGGGCTATGCCGAGGACAGCTATCTGCCCAGCGAGTGGAACATCACGGACAAGGTGCGTTCGGGCGTGAACAACATCTCGGTTCGCGTCTATCGCTTCACTTCGGGTTCCTTCCTCGAGTGTCAGGACTACTGGCGGCTCACCGGCATCACACGTGACGTCTATCTCTGGAGCGCGCCAAAGACCCGCATCCATGACTTCTTCTTCCGCACGACTGCCCTCAAGGCTGCCAACACCGAAGCCGATGCTGCCTTGACCGTGACCGTCAGCGGCAAGACACCCAAGAAAACGACCCTCGACGCATTCATCATGGACGGTTCACGGACACTGGCTTCGCAGACGGTCAACATCGCCAAGACAGGCGACGTGGAGCTGACATTCACGGGAGTGACAGGCATCAAGCCCTGGAGCGCTGAACAACCGCAGCTCTACGACCTCGTCCTCAGCCTGAAGGAGAACGGAAAGGCCACCGACATCAGAGCCCTCAAGGTGGGATTCCGTACCGTCAGCGTCCGCAAGGACGGCGCCCTCCTCGTCAACGGCAATCGCGTCATCTTCCACGGCGTTGACCGTCACAGCTTCAGCGAGAATGGCGGACGAACGCTCACTAAGGAGGAGATTGAGACCGATTTGTTCCAGATGAAGCGTCTCAACGTCAACGGCATCCGCACCAGCCACTACCCCAACAACCCCTATCTGTATGATCTTTGTGATCGTCTTGGCCTCTACGTGCTGGCCGAAGCCGATGTGGAGTGCCACGGCAACATGGGGCTCTCGAGCACCGAAGCCTTCCGTGCGCCGATGGTGGAACGCAACGTCCGACACGTCCTCACGCTGCGCAACCACCCGGCCATCGTCATCTGGAGTGCGGGCAACGAGAGCGGAGGCGGCGACAACTTCCGAACCGTCATGGACAGCATCGGTGTCCTCGACCCCACACGTCTGACACACTACGAAGGTAATAGCACGTGGAGCTCCGTGACCAGCACCATGTACGGCAACCTGGGCTTCATCGAGAGCACAGGTAAAGACCGCCTGCGCGATTACCAAGGCGGCAAGACCGGCATCCGACCCCACGTGCAGTGTGAAAATACACACGCAATGGGCAACTCGATGGGCAATCAGCGCGAGTTCTATGACATTTATGAACAATATCCTGCACTCGCGGGCGAGTTCGTCTGGGACTGGAAAGACCAGGGGCTGAAAGTGAGTTCGCGCAACCAGCCGCTGACCTTCGAGGCTTTGGGCAGAAAGGGACTCACCGACGTGCGTTCGACGCTCGACATCTCGAAAGGCGAGTACTGGGCCTACGGCGGCGATTTCGGCGACAACCCCAACGACAACAACTTCTGCTGCAATGGCGTTGTGCTGGCCGACAACACACCGACCGCCAAGAGCTATAACATGAAGAAAATCTATCAGCCGCTCGATTTCGACATGAAGGACAGCACCGCCGGCACTTTCGTCTTGCGCAGCAAGCTCCAACAGCGGGTGCTGGACGACCTCGAGGTCACATACGTCCTCATGCAGGACGGCATCGAATATGCCCACGGCACCATCGGTGACGTCAGCATCGGTGTCGGCGAGAAGATGGAGGTCATGATTCCCGAAGCCAAACGTGCGGTGGCCGCTCCGACAACGCCCGAAGCCGAATACTTCATCCGATTCAGTGCCAAGCAGAAACAAGCCACGGAGTGGGCCGGTGCAGGCTTTGAAGTGGCTTCCGAGCAATACCGCCTCCGTGCTGCCACGGGACGCAAACCTTACGCCGCCGCCAAGGCCAAGGCGCTCAGCGTCAGCAAGCAGACCAACTCTGTAGTAATCGCGGGCGAAGGCTTCAGCATTACTTTCACCAAGGGACAACTGGCCTCTTATAAGGCAGACGGACACGAACTGCTGGCCGCACCTCTCACCTTACAGGCTTTCCGCCTTCCGACTGACAACGAACGTGGACGCACCGGCACATACGACCAAATGGGAATCCGCGACCTGCGACTCACTCCGGGGCAGATGGAAACGACCGAGGCCAGCAACAAGCAAAGCGTGGATGTCACTGTCACCAACACCTACACCTCCGCAGGGGAATACCGTTTCAGTGTCCGCCAAACCTGCAAGGTGATGGCCGACGGGACGATTGTGGTCAATGCCACCATCGACCCCTCGCCCAAGGGTAGCGAGTTGCCACGTCTCGGCCTCCGGACAGAACTGCCGCGCGGAACCGAGACCATGCGTTGGCTCGGACGTGGACCGCAGGACAGCTATCGCGACCGAGCCGAAGCGGCCTTCGTGGGGCTTCATCACAGCCGTGTCAGCGACGAATGGACGAACTACGTCCTACCGCAAGAGCAAGGCAACAAGGAGGACGTGCGCTGGATGGCGCTCACGGATGATGAAGGCCGTGGACTGTTCGTCATTGCCCCAGAACCCATTGCCGCCAGTGCGTCTCACTGGCGACCGGAAGACAACTACACCAATTCCGGCAACCGCAAGAAACATCCTTACGAAATGTCTTTCTGCCAGCAGACGGTGCTCAACCTCGATGCCTATAACCGTGCCCTCGGCAACGCCAGCTGCGGACCCGATGTCATCGACAAATATCGCATCCGGGCAGCCAAGACTTACCTGTCCTTCCTGCTGCAGCCGCTCACACAGCCGCAAACCGATGAACAGTTGGCTGCACGTGCCCGCGTGGCATCGCCCGTATGTGCGGCTGTCAACATCACTGCCCACCAAGGCACCGTCACACTCACCTGTCCGACCCCGAACGCAACCATCCACTACACCGTCAACGGCGGTCAGGAGCAAGTCTATTCGCGACCCTTCAGCCTGAAGGAAGGCGGAGTCGTCACTGCCTACGCCACCGCCGACGGGCTCGAACAAAGCCCGTTGAATGAAGAGCGGGTGGGCATGTACGTCAGCAAGAGCCGTTGGAAGGTGCTCAGCTACAGCAGTCAGCAGGGAGGCGGAGAGGCTGCCTCCAATGTGATTGACGAAAACCCGGCCACGATTTGGCATACACAGTACAATCCCTCCACGCCTCCGTGTCCACATGAAATCGTGATTGACATGGGGCAATACTATCGCGTTTCACACTTTGTCTATCAGGGACGTGAGGACATGGGGAACGGACGCATTGCGAAATACGAGTTCTACGTCAGCTCCAGCGCTTCCGTCTGGGGTGCTCCTGTGGCAAAAGGGACGTTGCAGAACAGTTCCGAGGTGCAGGAAATAGAACTCACCACCCGTCCGGTAGGCCGCTACTTCCGCCTGGTCATCCTTTCCACCCACGACAACCGAGGCTATGTGTCGGCAGCCGAACTCGGCATCATTCCCGAGTCTGAAGCTACGAAACCCAGCACGCAGGCGTCGGCCTACAACACCAATACGACCTCCTTCTACTATCTGCGCCACAAACCGTCTGGGCTTTTCCTTCACTTAGAAGAAGGGCATGAAGACGGCGCCTTCGTCCTGGGACCGGTGACAGAAAACAACCTCGACGACCTCAGCTATGTCTTTCACTTCGGAAAACTCACGGGATATACGGCCTTCGTCACGCTCAATACGCGTCAGCCTCTTCGCTACATGACCATCAGTGGATGGCATGTCAACGCGACCGCCGAGCAAGATCTTTCCGCCCGTCCGCAGTGGTTGCAGACCGAGCAGACAGAAGAGGGCACCATCCGGCTGCGGGGTGCCGAGATGGATGGCCGCTACTTCAACTTCGACCGACAGACAACCGGTTCCTTCGTCTATTCCGATAAAAACACGGGAGCCGAGTTCGAGGTCATACGACAAAATCAAATCGGAAACATCGTCGGAATCAAGGATTTGCACTCTGACAACCAACTGACTGGCAAAAAACGGCCTATGGCATACGACCTCAGCGGCAGACCTGCCGACGCTTCCGCAAAACCGCACGGTATCATCATCGTAGATGGCACGAAGAAAGCGATTTGACTTGACTACACTTTCAGGAAGATGCGCTTGCGGTAGAGGACATACAAGAACAGCCAGCAGGCAAAGATGTAGGACGCCTTTTCCCAAAACGGCTGGGCGTTCGCGGGCAGCAGTTGGATGAGTCCTCCGAACAGCTTCTCACCCGTGAAGGCAAAGTTGATGAACTTCTGCCCTAAGTAGATGGTGATCGAGTTAAGACCGATGACCGTGAAGAACAACGTCCAGCGGCGCCACATCAACACATCTATTATATAATAGAAAAGAGCAAACATCAGCAGGGAATAAGAGGCCACCACCAGCACGAAGCTGCTCGTCCAAAGTTTCTTGTTGATGGGGAAGTCCAGGCTCCAGAGCAATCCAAGCCCTAAGCATACGATGCCGGCCAAAACCAAGCAGAGTGCTTTCTTACTGGGTGTCAGATCCTTGTGCTCCATCTTCACCCATTCGCCCGTGAACATGCCCAGCAAAGCCGTGGCGATGGCCGGCACCGTGCTTAGGATGCCTTCTGGGTCAAGGTTGCCATAATAAATCTTGCCGGGAAGGAGAAGACGATCTACATATCCGATGAAGGAACCTTGGGCACTGAAGATGTCGGCACCGCCACCGTCGGGAGCCGGAACAAAGCGGGCGATGAGGTAGTAACCGACGAGGAGGATGGCCGTGATGCCGGCTCTCGTGCGCCAGCCTGTGTGCATGAAGATGAGGGCGGCGAACATCCAGGCAAAACCGATGCGAGCCAGCACGCTCGCGTAGCGCAGGTTGGCAAAGTCCCAAGTGCTCAGAAGACCATTGTAGAGCAAGCCGAAAAGGAAGAGCAACAGGCCACGCACGATGACCTTTCGGTGGATGGCGACTTCGCTCTTGCCGCTTTCACGCTGCTTCGCCAGCGAGTAGGGGAAAGAGATGCCTGCAATAAAGAGAAAGAGGGGGAAGATGGTGTCGTGGTGGGTCAGGCCGTTCCACTCCACGTGTTCCATCTGACGTGCCAGTTCCTCGGTGAACGGACACGGAAACCATACGGCCAGTGCGGCCAGCAGACCGGCTCCACCCATAATGAAAAACATGTCGAATCCTCGCAGCGCGTCTAAGGATTGCAAGCGTCCTGCATTCTTCTGGTGTTCCATGATGCTTCTGATGATTTGATGATGCCGCCGCAAAGGTAAGGATTTCCAACGATAAAACGTCACACTCGCCCACATTTTTCCATTTGCAACATCTTCAAAAGAATCCGAAACACCAGAAGAAACAGACGATGGGCGAAAAGCGTAACTTTGCATCGCAAACCTAAAACGCAAAAGAAAATGAAACGTATCCTCTTGCAATCCTTGTTCGTGGCGATGGCTGCAATGGCCAATGCCCAAAATCCTTACCTCCCGCTCTGGGAGCACCTTCCCGACGGAGAACCACGCGTGTTTGAAGACCCCGACGCTCCCGGAAAGTTCCGTGCATACATCATCGGGTCGCATGATACACACTATTCCGAGTACTGCGGCAACGATGTCCGCATGTGGTCGGCACCCGTCGAGGACCTCACGCAATGGCGTGACGAAGGTCCCATTTTCTCCTACTTCGTCGATGGACGTTGGGACACGATGTTCGCTCCGGACCTTGTGGAAGTCAAGGACAAGGCTACGGGCAAGAAGACATATTGGCTCTACCCACACAGCCGTGGATGGAGGCGTGTGGCGATGGTCTGCAAAGGCGACCGGCCCAACGGCCCCTTCACGCCTGTCAACCTGACAGCCGATGGACGGGCGTGCGTCGAAGGCTCGCTCATTGACTTCGACCCCAGCGTCTTCGTCGAGAACATCACCGACAAGAAAGACCCCGACTTCGAAAGAGGATTCCGGGCCTATGTCTTCTATGGCTTCCAGCACAGCACCGCCTGTCAGTTGGACCAGAATACCATGTACAGCAAGCGCCCCGGGACAGAGCTGATTGACCCCTTCATCCCCGCCAGCAGTCATGACGGACGCCTCTTGGACAAGGAGGGCTCCACCTATCCCGCGCTTTATCAAGGACAGAATCCGCTCGACTTCAATTTCTTCGAAGCCAGCAGCATTCGCCAAGTGGGCAACAAGTATGTCATGGTCTTCTCGGGCTACAGCGGAAAGGAATACGGACTCGGAAACACCAACAGCGCCCTCCGCTATGCCTACGGCGATACGCCCTTGGGTCCGTGGCGTTCCGGTGGCGTGCTCGTCGATTCACGTGGAGTCGTGCCTTCCGAGGACGGCACCCATTTGACCACCACCAACGCCGCCCACAACACACACGGCTCTCTGCAAGAAATCAATGGTCAATGGTATGTCTTCTATCATCGGCCTCCGCGTGGATTTGCCAATGCACGTCAGCCGATGGTCGCCCCTGTGAAGATAACCTGGGATAAGAAGAAGGTGGCCGACGGCGGCAAAGTGCGCATTGTGGCCTACGACCCCTTCACTAAGGGCAATGAATGGACCGCAAAAGCCTCCAACGGACAAGAATATATGGGCGCTGAGGTGACCAGCGAGGGATTCCAAATCTTTGGACTGCCGCCCTACGCCTACTACTCTGCCGGCATCTGCTGCTGGATGTCAGGCCCCGGAAGCAACGAGTGGTTGCAGGATAACCACGACGTGTGGAACGACCACATGGATCTGGCCGGCATCAAGAACGGCGGCATCATTGGCTTCAAGTACTTCGGCTTCGGCGGCTTGGAAAAGACAACAAAGGGCGTTCCTGCCTTTGAGGGAACCAAGAAGGGCGACCACACACAGCTGGGCCTCTACCTCACGCCCAGCGGACGCGGCGCCTTCCGGATTCATGTGATGCTGGATGCGCCCTACGCCAATAGCGTGTGGAACGGTCGTGAGATTGGAGTCATTGAGGTGCCAGCAGACGCTCCGAAGGAAGCCCGCACATACGTCGTTCCCGTGAATGCCGTTGAAGGACTCACTGGCAAGCACGCCATTTATCTCGTCGCCGAAGGACCTGAGATTGAACAGCCTCAGCAGCCACAGCGTCCACAATTCGGTCGCCGACAGCAGCCGCAACGTCCGCAAGGTCTCTTTGACCTCCACGGAATCGGCTTTGCCAAGAATGGTTCCTTCTCTTCACTCGTCAGTGAATCTACAAAAGTGCCAGAAGTCACCATCACAGCCAACGGACAGCGATTGAATATCCCGAACGTACCTCTTTATAGCAGCAACGCCAATGGCTACACGGACGCCACACACTACCAGCTCTATGCGCCCCTGAACGGCGGGGCTGTACTGAAGGCTACGGCCAATGATCCCGACGTGCGCATTGACATTTCACCCGTGACAGATGGACGAGCTACCGTGCGTGCCACCTATCATGGCAAGCAAAAGGTCTTCCTCATCAACTGATTCTCTCAATTCTTCCGCCGTGAACATCTACACGGTTTAACTGGAACGTGTACACCTTCATCCAGCAAGGTGTACACGTTCCAGGCTAATTATCAAGATGCAACGCGCCTCCTCTCCTATGCCTGTCTTTTCAGGTATAAACCCCTCAATCCCTCACCTTTTGTGTCATTGAATTGTTATACAATGATTTACGGGTGAGGGATTGGTGAGGAATAGGTGAGGGATGGTGAGGGATATCTCGCTGAAAAGCACATAAAGCTCAGAAAACGAGGGAAATAACTAAATCCCTCACCATCCCTCACCTATCCCTCACCAATCTCTCACCTGCAAACGACTTTCTTTCAACAGATTATCGCAAAAGGTGAGGGATTGAGGGATTTTGATGAAAAAACAAAGGTAAAGGCGAAACCGCGAAGAACAGGTGCTTGCTACAGCCCTATTTTTAACCTTCAAAGAGGCTCGGGTCAAGCTCTTTGACCTTCAGGCTCCGCAGCCAAGTGGTGTCGTTGGATGGTACGCAGTCGTGGTGGAAGAGCCACCAACGGTCGGCATAGCGCACGATGCTGTGGTGGGTTGTCCATCCGACGACGGGCTGGAGCAGTTCGCCGAGGAAGCGGAAGGGGCCGTAGGGCGATGTGCCCACAGCGAGACACAGCAGATGAGAGTCGCCGGTGGAGTAGGAGAAGAAATACTTGCCGTCAGCCTTGTGCATCCACGATGCCTCGAAAAATCGGTGCGGGTCGTTGGCCTTCAAGGGGTTGCCGTTTTCATCAACGATGACGACAGGACGAGGTGCTTCGGCAAACTGCAGCACATCGTCCGTCATGCGGACAACACGTGAAGGCAGGGCAGGCTCGTCGCCTTCGGGCAGGCGTTCGGCTTTCAGAGCCTTGTTGTCGGCATAGCGTTGGAGTTGCCCGCCCCAGAGACCGCCGAAGTAGCAGTAGATTTGCCCGTCGTCGTCTTTGAAGAGACAGGGGTCGATGCTGTAGCTGCCGCGGATGGGGTCGGCCTGCGGACGGAAAGGCCCTTCGGGGCGGTCTGCCACAGCCACGCCAAGGCGGAAGAGGCCGTTGTAGTCTTTGGCCGAGAAGACAAGATAGTACTGGCCGTTCTTCTCGACGACGTCGTTGTCCCACATCTGTTTTTCGGCCCAAGGCACATCATCTACATCGAGGATGACCCCGTGGTCGGTGACGTCGGCTGTCAACGGGTCGCCTTGCAGCGAAAGCACATGGTAGTCGCGCATCTGGAAGTGGCCGCCATCGTCGTCGAAGGCTTCACCGGAGTCGCGGTCGTGTGAGGGATAGATGTAGAGACGGTCGCCGAACACGTGGACGGAAGGGTCGGCCATGTAGTCAGAGGGAAAGAGATAGCGTTGCATGGAGATGGATAGTTGATGGTTTAACGGTTGTTCTTCTGCTCGATCTCGCGGTTGATGCGGTCGATGACGTCGTCCGTGAGTTCATATTTCGAGATAATGAAGATGGCGAGGAGCAGTAGGGCGGCAGGAATCACGCAGACGAGCCATAGGATGCCTTCTTCGGCTTCGGGAGTCTGGTCGATGACATTCGGGTTATAAGCTACGTAGGCAAGGATGGCAGGAGCCACGACGCTGCCCAGGGTCATGCCTGCCTTGAAGAAGATGCCCGTGAGCGCGTTGACGATACCGGCGATGCGCTTGCCGCTGACATATTCACCGTAGGAAATCACCTCCGGCACCAGAGCCCACATATAGCCAGTGGACACGATCACACCGGTTGATTTCACGAACTGCGCCACATAGACGAGCGTCATGCTGGGGTTGTCCATCTTCGCAACGATGTACAGGAAGGCCATGCCGATGATGGCGATGCTGAGGAAAATGTAGAACATGTTCTTCTTGCCGACCATCTTCTTGATCATCGGAACGAGCGGCATGAAGATGAACGAAGGTGCGGAGCCGAGACCCATGAAGATCGAGAGCTGGTCGGGCGTGCCGTGCATGTTGCTGTTGATGAAGTAAGCGCCGGCAGCGTTGCCGATGGACATCATCGCAAAGGCGGTAATGAAGAAGAACGCGATGACACGCAGGGGACGGTTATGGAAGAACTCCATCCAAAGGTCGCTGATCTTCACGTTCGCCGCCTCACTGGCATCCATGACCACACGTTCCTTGCACTGCGTGAAGCAGAACAGCAGAAGCGCCAAGCCCACCAAGGCATAGATGGTCATCGTCGTGAACCACGCAGCAGGGTCTTTCGGCAGTCCTTCCGAGGGCTGGTCAGTGAAGTGGGCAATCAGCAGCGGCAGACCTGACCCCACCGCCAGACCGCCGCAGTTGGCCATGAACATGCGAACGGAAGTCAGAATCGTAATCTCATCGGTGTCACGCGTCAGCGAGGAGTTCAGAGCCCCGTATGGGACATTGATGAAGGTATAAAGCAGCGTCATCGCTATATATGTCACGTAGGCATAGAGCAGTGACGGAGCAAAGCCGTTCCAGAAACAGAGGATGGCAAAGCCCGTCAAAGGGATGCCGACCGTCACTAAATAGACGCGGTACTTACCTAAACGGGGCGAGCGCTTGTCGATCAAGGCTCCCACAATCGGATCCCACAGCACGTTTGCCACGTTGCCCACCGTGAACATCACACTGACATCCACCGCATCCAATCCGTATATGTCTGTGTAGAAAAACAGCAGATACATGCAGACGGTTTGGAAAATCAGGTTCTGGGCAAGGTCGCCCGAACCGAAGCCGACGCGTTGAAGCCACGAGAGGCGGTAGAAGCCGCCAGTTGTCTTTTCGTTAGAAGGATTCATATAGTTCAGTTTATAGTTGAGAACTGGCAAGAAGCGCCGTCAGCGTAGCGAGCTTAGCGCTGAATGGCGTTGCAAAGGTAATACAATCTCGTGCAAAAGACTTTTGCTGATGTTCCAAAAGACATTGTCCGTTGTCTCATATCATGTTCCATGCGCGCGAAACGCGAAGAGAAAACCGTAACTTTGCAGCAGAAACCACATAAATAAATAAAAAAGTCTATGAAAAAATTGAGTTTGCTGGCGTGTCTGGTTGTGGCCGCATGGATGGGGCTGCAAGCCAAGACGGCGGTGCAGAAGTCGCCGAACGGAATAATATCTTTAAGCGCGAAAGGGGCTGGACTGACCGTCCGTTACCAAGGAACGCCCGTGCTTGAAATCCCCAGCTTGGGGATGGAGGGAACCAACGTACAGCCGAAGCTGAAGTTCACGCGCAAGGTGAAGGACGATTATCAGATGGTGGCAGGGAAGCGTCTGCACTGCAAGAACGAGGCTAACGAGTATGCCGCTCCTCTCGGAAAAGATGCACGCTTGGTAATGCGCCTCTACAACGATGGGATTGCCTTCCGCTATGAATACACAGGTCTGCAGGACGTCAAGGCTCCAAAAGAGCAGACGGCATACATCATCCCTGAAGGCAGGAAACGCTGGATGCTGCAATGGAGCGACGGATATGAAGGCTTCTATCCTATGACGACGACAGCCGAGGTGAAGACCCTGGGTGGTTTCGGCGGTTCGAGAGAACAGAAGGACATCAATACCCATTGGGGCTATCCGCTGTTGATGGAAGCCTCCGACGGCGTGTTTGCCCTCATTACCGAAGCCAACATCGAGCGTCGGCAGAGCGCTTCGAGCCTGTTCAACAAGGGTGAAGTGTTCCGTGTCGTTCCTGACCAGAACGATTTGCTGCTGGCAGGCGACTGGCATACCCCGTGGCGTGTTGTCATCATCGGACATCTGGCCGATATCGTGCAATCAACGCTGGTGACCGATGTCAGTGAACCATCGAAGCTCGACGACAACAGCTGGATTCAACCAGGTGTGGTGTCGTGGATATACTGGGCAAACAACCACGGCTCAAACAACTTCAATATCATCAAGAAATATGTGGATATGGCCGTCACGCTGGGCTTGCCATACGTACTCATCGATGCAGAGTGGGACGAGATGGACAAGGTGGCTTCCAACGAAGGAAAGACCATCGAAGATGCCGTGGCCTACGCCATATCCAAGGGCGTGAAGCCGCTCATCTGGTACAATTCATCGGTGGGGTGGGTGAACGGAGCCCCTGGTCCTATGTATCGTCTGAACAAGCCCGAAGACCGTGAGAAGGAGTTTGCCTGGTGTGAGAAAATGGGCGTGGCTGGCGTGAAGATCGATTTCTTCAGTGGCGACAATCAGGCCAACATGGACTATTGTCAAGATCTGATGGAGAGTGCCGCCCGTCATCATCTGTTGGTGAACTTCCACGGTGCCCCCATTCCTCGTGGATGGCAGCGAACCTATCCTCATCTGCTCTCGACAGAAGGTGTCTATGGAGCCGAGTGGTACAACAATGTTCCTCATTTTACGGAGAAAGCAGCCCGCCATAACGCGACACTTCCATTCACACGTAACGTTGTAGGGCCCATGGACTACACGCCCTGCGCTTTCAGCGACTCGCAACATCCTCACATCACCACCCACGCCCATGAACTGGCACTCACGGTTCTCTTCGAGAGTGGTTTGCAGCACCTGGCCGACCGTCCCGAAAGTTTCTTGGCCCAACCCAAGGAGGTGCAGCAGTTCCTTGGGCAACTGCCCGCCGCTTGGGACGAGACACGCTTGGTCAGTGGCTATCCTGGCGAACGTGTCGTCATTGCCCGTCGCAACGGCAACACGTGGTATGTGGCAGGAATTAACGGACTTGACGAACCGCAGACCCTTTCAGTCGGTCTCGACTTCATCGGCAAACCGTCAAGCATTACTGCCTTCTATGACCGACCTGCAAGCACTGATGGCCAGCCTGTTGCCGATGCCACGAACCCTTGGGAAATCACCCATCCATACACCTTGCCTAAGACGTTGCCATGTCTGCCTCGTGGCGGCTTTGTTTTGGTTATCACGAAATAAGAAACAAAGGGAGAATGTTTAAAAAATTTAAGAAATCGTCGAGAAATGAGAAAAAAGACGTACCTTTGCGGCAATTTTCCTTCGTGAAGGAAGATTGCTCACGTAAGATGTAAATATAACTATCAGATTATGAGAAAAATGATGCTTGTCCTGATGCTGTTGCTTCCTTTGATGGTGACGGCAGGACCAGTTAGCGAGTCCGAGGCACGACAGCGTGCACGTGCATTCCTTTTCGAGCGAGGCATCGCTCAGCTTGAAGCGCCCATGAAGCGCCTGATGTCGAAGAACCGTCGAGCACCTGGTGGTGCGGGTTCCGTATGCGATTACTTTGTGTTCAATATCGGTGTAGAGGACGGTTTTGTCATCGTCAGTGGCGACGATCGAACAGCTTCCATCTTAGGCTATGCTGATAGTGGAAGCATTGATGAGGGTTCCATGCCCGATGGCCTTCGTTATCTGCTTGATGGCTTTGCAGAGCAGATGGCCACATTGGATGAAGGGCGTCCCCAGGCAAAAGCCCCGTCATCCAGCCGTTCTCATATCTCTCCCCTTATCGTCAGCCGTTGGGATCAAAGAGCTCCTTTTAATGCCTACTGCCCCGTGATTGATGGCCAAAGGACGCCTACGGGTTGTGTGGCTACAGCCATGGCCCAGGTGATGTATTATTACCAATGGCCAGAAAATGCTACCACAGCCATTCCTGGTTACACCACACGAAATAATTACTTTACTCTGGATGCCCTTCCCGAGACAACCTTCAGTTGGAATGCCATGACCCCGACCTACGGCCCTGTGTCCAGCGATTTTCCCACGGTCATCACAGATGCTGAGGCAGCTGTGGCTCAACTGATGCAATATTGTGGCACGTCTATTCAGATGAATTATGACGTAGGCGGTTCGGGGGCTTATAACGAGAGCCTTGTTGATGTGTTGAAATACAATTATGGTTACGATAGTGGCATCACGCACGCCTACCGAAAGAACTACAGTTACCTCGATTGGGTGAATCTCATCTATGGTGAGTTGGCGGCCCATCGTCCTGTGGTGCTGGGCGGGCAAGGCACAGGAGGTGGTCACTCCTTTGTTTGCGATGGTTATGACAGTGGCGACTATTTCCACATCAACTGGGGATGGGGAGGATTGAGCGATGGCTATTTCCGTCTCTCAGCCCTCAACCCCGACGAACAAGGCACAGGTGGTTCTTCTACCCTCGATGGCTACAGCTATAGTCAGGATGCCGTCATCGGCATACAGCCTCCTGTCGGCGGGAGCAAGCGCTATTGTCTCTCCCTCGAAGGACTGAACTTTGGCTCACCTGACACTAAAGTGGCAAGCAAGACGTTCACGAGAGATGACGAATCAGCAGAATTCACGGGCATCAGCCTTTATCTCTCCCTCTTTAGCTATCAATACGGTCTTCATGCTTTCGACTATGCTGTGCAGTTGGTCGATGAGAATGGTAACGTGGAGCAAATCCTCTATTCTGTCGAGAACCAAGAGATGAACTTTAATGATAGCAAAAAGCCCACGTTTTCCGTCAGCATTCCCTCGGGTGTGCCAGACGGAAACTATTATGTGAAAGTGGTGAGCCGTCCGAACGGTTCTTCTGAGTGGCAGGAGTGCTTCGATGGCGACCGTTATCAGTTGGCGGCTGTCATCAGTGGCAACAACCTGACCATCACCGTGCCCATCACGGCTGCCGTTTTGCCAACTGCTGTTGTCTTCAACGTCAAAGGTAATATGACGAAGGGCTATGAGCAGCAGGTCACAGCCAGTATCACCGGCGGAGCTGTGGATTTTCATGGCAACGTGATTCTTTGTGACAACCAAAAGGCAGTGATGGGCAAGATTCTCGACATTCCTGCTGGTCAAACTGTGGATGCTCATTTCACCTTCATCCCAACAGTGGCTGGCGAACACACGTTGGCTCTCTATCCTGCCACCAAGATATCCACTAACACAATGGTGGGGAGTGGGACAGTGATTGGCAGTTCCTCTACCGTCACCATCTTAGAGAGCGATGCCTCTGACACGCAGACCATCATCGTCAGTCCCGTCATTGCCAATATCAGTGACGGCAAGCTCTATGGCAATGCCCTCCGAGTGACTGCCACGGTCACGAACCCTTCTGCCGACAACAGCTATGCCAGCCAGCTGAATTGTTCGCTGCGCACCTACGATAGTGCCGAAGACGCTGTCACCGACTATGTCAACGCCACCGTTCAGCGTCGCAACATCACGATTGAAAAGAACGGCACGACAAAAGTGTCCTTTGAATACACCGGCTTGCAGGTTGGTAAGTTCTACTGCCTCCGCTTCACCTATACCCAGGGCTACGACGACGGTGGCGTTACAAAGTATCGTACCCAAGAGGCGCTCATCACAGACCGTTATCAAATGGGTGAAGGTTATCTTGCTTATAATGCCGATGGCACCAGCACTATACTGCCCAAGCCGGCAGGCACCATCAATGCTGGCAATGCACTCTATCTCGACTTGCAAAGCCTTTCCACAGTCCCTGCTGTCACCCCCAGTTCCAATCCCAACTGCGTCTATCTGCTGCCCAGTGGTACCGCTGTTCCCGAGTCGCTGTCAGCTTGTAATGTGGTATGTGATGGAGTGGCCAACAACTTGAAACTGGTCGATGGTCATGATTTCTTCACGCCCATTGCCTTCACAGCAGACCATGCCACCTACACCCGCACCTTCAACCTTGCCGCTGCCCGCACCAGCGGCTGGAACACGCTCTTCCTGCCCTTCACTGCCACGGCAGTCACCGTGCAGACGGGTTCTTCAGAGAAAAACGTGGATTGGTTCCACAGCGATTCCGATGCAGGGAAACATTTCTGGCTGCGCGAGTTCACGGCAGACGGTGAGGGCACTGTCACCTTTGCCGAGGTAGGTGATGACGAGATCGTGGCCAACACACCTTATATCATCGCTGTGCCTGGAGATACATGGGGCGACGAATGGCAGATAACGGGAAAGCCCGTTACCTTCAGCGGAACAGATGTGTACATAGACGCCAGCCCCTCTTCCGTCGAGATAGAAAAAGAGATCTTCTACGGAGTCAGCGGCAACAACTTCAAGTTCTGTGGCACCACCTCCACGATCAGCCTTTCCGAAGGCTATCTGCTCAACAGCGAAGGCAGCTGCTTCAAGAATCTGACCGAAGCCACCAACGTCGAGCCCTTCCGTGCGTGGTTCCTTCCTGTGAGCATCAGCTCACTCACGCGTCCGATGCTTACCATCACCAGCCCGGATGCCACAGGTATCAACATGCCTCAGATGGCCAGCCTGGCATTCACTGGCAACGAGTCGGGGTGGTGCACCCTCGACGGACGTCGCCTTGCCGACAAGCCGACAGCAAGAGGCATATATATTTATAAAGGTAAGAAGATTGCCGTTAAGTAAAGAAACAAGGAAATGAAGTCAGCATATATAACGCCAACAATAGAAGTGAGGAGCATTTTGGCATCCCAGATTCTCTGCACCAGCGAGTCTCAATCCACTGGTGGCCCCACCTCTAACTTCATGTCGAACCCGACCATAGACATCGACGCAAATGTTTCTCCGTTTAATTGTGCCGTTCCCGTAGATTGGGACGAGGAGTAGCATCTCACCCTTATCTGTTGACGACGTTCACGGGCTTCCGCTCAATGAAGGCGCGGAGGTTCGTGACGGCGATGCCGATAAGCCTTTGGCGTGCCTCGCGGGTTGCCCATGCGATGTGAGGCGTGAGGTAACAGCGGGGAGCTGAAAGGAGAGGATTGTCTGTGGATGGCGGCTCCGTGGAGAGCACGTCGGCGCAATAGGCCGCCAGCCGACCTTCTTGCAGGGCCGTTGCCACGGCTTGTTCGTTGACCAGCGGCCCGCGCCCTGTGTTGATGAGGATGGCCGTGGATTTCATCTGGGACAGCGTTTCGCCATTGATCATTTCGCGAGTATCGGTTGTGAGGGGGCAGTGCAGCGAGAGCACGTCTGCCTCCCGTAGCACGGTTGTCCATGAAGCTTTCGTGACACCGGCAGGCAGGGCTTCGGGCTCACGGCTGGAGACAGCCAGCACGTGCATTCCAAAAGCAAGGGCGATGTGGGCAACGGCTGTTCCGATGGCACCGAGTCCGAAGATGCCGAACGTCTTGCCTGCCAGTTCCGTGAGGGCCGTGTCAGACCATGTGAAGTCGGGTGAAGCTGGCCATCGGCTGGCCGCTTCGGCATAGTGGGCAACGCTGTTGGTGATGTTCAGCAGATGGGCAAAGACCAGCTGTGCAACGGAGGCAGTGCTGTAGGCTGGAATGTTGGTGACGACGATGCCCCGTTGACGGGCTGCCTCGCCATCCACGACATTGTAGCCTGTAGCCAGCACGCCAATGTATCGCAGACGGGGCAGGGCTGCCATGATTTCGTCCGTAATCACCACTTTATTCGTCAACACGGCATCTGCCTCGGCACAACGTTCGAGCGTCTCGTCTGCACGAGTGCGGTCATAGATGCGCACGTCTGTCACGCCCTCAAGCGTTTGCAACTGTTGCCAATTCAGGTCTTCTTGGGTGACGGAGTAGCCGTCCAGAATCACTATTTTCATCGTTCGTCAGCTTCTGTTATTTCTTCTTGCAGTAATCCACAATCCACTTGCCCACTTCTTTCGTGCCATATTTTGCTCCGCCTTCGACCTGAATCTCCGGCGTGCGCACGTTGGCGTCGAGGCTGGCTTTGACAGCTTCGCGTATGAGGCGGCCTTCAGCTTTGAGGTTGAAGTACTCGAAGAGCATGGCCACGGAGAGTATCTGAGCCAGGGGATTGGCGATGTTCAGTCCTTTGGCTTGTGGCCAAGAGCCGTGGATGGGTTCAAAGACGGGCGTGTGGTCTCCCGTGCTGGCCGATGGCAGCAAGCCCATGGAGCCGGTGATGCACGAGCCTTCGTCGGTGAGGATGTCACCAAAGGTGTTTTCCGTAACGATGACGTCAAAGAACTTTGGTTCCTGAATCATGCGCATGGCGGCGTTATCGACATACATGTAGTCGGTCAGGACATCGGGATATGCCGTGGCCATTTCTTTGGCAATCTGCCTCCACAGACGGCTCGATGCCAGGATGTTGGCTTTATCCACGACGGTCAGGTGCTTGTGGCGTCGGAGGGCATATTCGTAGCCAACGTGCAGGATGCGTTCGATTTCGGGACGGGTGTAGGCGTTGGTGTCGAAGGCTCGGTCGTTGTCCTGATATTTCTCGCCGAAGTACATGCCGCCCGTGAGTTCACGGATGCAGATGAAGTCGGCTCCGCGCACCAGTTCGTCTTTCAGCGGCGATTTGTGGATGAGGCAGTCGAAGGTCTCGATGGGGCGCACGTTGGCATAAAGGCCGAGTCGCTTGCGCATGGCCAGCAGTCCTTGTTCCGGGCGCACCTTGGCTGTCGGGTCGTTGTCGTACTTTGGGTCGCCCACGGCAGAGAAAAGTACCGCGTCAGCGCGCATACATGTCTGGAAGGTCTCTTCTGGGAACGGGTCGCGCACCTTCTCGATGGCATCGGCACCGCAGAGGGCATATTCATACTCGACTCGGTGGCCGAACTTCTCGCACACTGCCGACATCACGGCTACGCCTTGTGCCGAAATCTCGGGGCCGATGCCGTCACCGGCCAAAACTGCTATCTTGAAATCCATTATATGAGTGGGGTATCGTGAGGGTTGGGGTTTAGGTTACTTTGGCAACTTGAACACGTCGCTGAGCTCCTGCATCTGTTCGTCTGTCATGCCGTCGGGTTCGAATCCCATGTTCTTGGCGGCGATGTAGATGAGGGCTGCTTTGTTCAGCACATCCACCTGGTCGAAGGCTGCCATGATGTCGGTATCGACGGCAAACACGCCATGCTTCTCCCACATCACCACGTCGTAGTCGTCGTCCAGGCTCTTGATGGTGGCGTCGGCCAGTTCCACGCTCGAGGGTAGCATGTAGGGCACCATGCCCAGTCCCCTGGGGCAGAAGGCTTTCGTTTCGGGAATCATCGACCACAGCACTCTCGTGGCCACGTCTTTCTCCATGAAGCGCTTGTTGTGGGTCAGCGCCACGAGCTCGATGGGATGGGTGTGCAGGCTGGCACGGTAGGGTGAGCCCTTGGCCAGCAGGTAGTCGTGCACGGCCAGGTGCGACGGCAGCTCACTCGTAGGTTTCACGGGTTTGTCGGCAATGATGACATAGCTGGCGCAGTCGTCAAGGATGCGGATGACCGACCCGTTGTCCATCGGCCAGCGAGCCAAGTCGCGCATTCGCATGTTCGTCCCTTTGCAGTAGAAGTAGCAGCCGCGCAGGTGGGGCAGGGTAGAGCCTATCTGATAGACGGGGCTGATGGCAGGCAGCGCCTTCACTGCCTCGTCCACTTGTTCCGTAATGTTCACCGTGATGTTGCCGCCGTTGCGTTCGGCCCAACCTTTTTGCCACAGGTAGCCTGCCACTTCGGCCACGTCTGCCACCACTTTCTTCAATTCGTTTCTTCCGTCGAGAATACTTTTCATGTTTAAATATGTTTTCTTGTTAAGTGTTCAACAATGAATGTTTGCTGTCGGTTATCGCAGCACTGCTTTCTTGCCGTTTCTGATGAACACGCCCTTGGGTTGCTGGGCGCTGTCCACGTTTCGTCCGCCCATGTCGAAGGTGCCACGTGTTGCCTGCTGTTTGTGTGTTTCCTCACGTTCAGTTCTCGGTGCACCGATGCCCACGGGCTGTCCTTTGTCTGTTGTCGCGATGAAGAAGGCCAATTGGCTTTGGATGCCTCGGGCGTTGGTGTAGGTGACGCGATAGACGTAGCTCCAGTCGGTGTTGACGGTGAGCTCGCGTGTCGTCTCGCCGGTGTTCCATTGCCACTGTCCCGTGTCCTCTTCTCCTTCGGGCAGTTGTGGGATCAGGCGCAGTGTCTTTCCTTTTGCCAGCGGTGTTGACTTGGTGGTGGAGAAGGTGTTCACGAGGCATCCCAGCTCGTTGTGGCGTGTCGTTTTTCCGTTCACCAGCCCTCGCTTTTTCTCTTGTGCGAAGCTGGGGATGAGGTTGGCCGTCAGCGAGGTGATGTATTCGATTTGTGGCGACAGTTCCGTGGGCACCTGTTCGGCGGGGCAGAGTTGAGGTTCGCGTGTGTTCATGAGCACCGAGTAGCCCAGATGGTCATATCCTCCGCTGGTGGAGCCTTTGCCGCCCTCGTCGATGCCCATTTCTTTGTATGCGTTTTCCGAGAAAGGCATCTTCACGCCCTTCACGCCTTCATAGAGTCCGATGACCGTTCCCCAGTAGGGTCTCATCTGTGCTCCCAGGGCGGGGCCTGTCATGACCCATGAGCGTCCGTCGCTGTAGTAATTGCCGTTGGTGCCATAGTGGTAGTTCGTCCAGGGCAGTCCTTCCACGCTCTGTGTCTGAGCGGCTACGTATTCGATGCCGGCTGCCAGTCGGTGGTTCATGTAGGCAAAGAGGTCGTCGCCCTGGTTGTAGGCCACCTTCGCAATGTCAATGGCCAATCCCAGTGCCATCGCCGAGTGACCCGTGTCGCGTCCGCTCTCGTTCATCTGTCCCAGCTCGCCGTAGGCACCTGTTTCCAGTTCGCTCTCCGAGGTGGTCACGATGAGGTTGCCCCAGAACTCGGTCAGTCCTTCGTTCCAGATGGCTTGTCCCGTGATGTCGTCGTGTCCCGTGATGTCGTGCAGCGTGGGCGGTTCTGTGTAGCTGCCCACTTGGTCATATTTGATGAACGAGAGTGCTTCGTTGTAGATTTGTACGTCGTCGCAGAGGATGCCGATGGACATCACGCACAGGGCATTGCAGAGCCCCCAGTTCGACCAGTAGTGACCGGGTGCCCTCCACCACTTGCCGCTGTTTTCCCAAGTCCCGTTGCGTCCGCGCAGGAAGCCGATGGCCTTGGGGTACCACAGCGTGCGCATCCATTGCTGGAAGGCTTCGAAGTCCTCGCGTTTCCATCCGTCGTAGTCGCGCATCAGCTCTGCCGCCTGTGCGAACTGGTAGCCGTAGAGTCCCACGGCCAGGCATTGGTCAGAGTTGCCGCTGATGGCTTTCGTGGCGTTGCACCATGCCATGAGGATGCGCACCGCTGCCTTGGCATTGGCTGCCGTGCCGCCGATTTTCCAGCGCAGGGCGTTCTGATAGGCCATCGTCGCACCGCGTGCCGCGTTGATGTAGTTCTCGCCCGACCCGCCACCACGCACGATGGTCTCGACGGGATAGGTCTGCACGCCGCTCTGGGCATATTCGGCTGCTTTCAGCTTGTTCCACGCTTTCGTCACCGTCGTCTGTTTGGCTGCAATCTGAGCCTTCACGCGGTCGAAGTCGGCTTGTGTGTGCAGACCGCCCGGATGGATGAAACCACGCTCTTGTGCCAGGGCAGGGACGAGGTTGGACGTGAAGGGTAGAAGCAGCAACGTCAGGGTTAGGATTCTTGCTTTCATCGTTTCGTTTCTTGGATTGATGCCGCAAAGATAATGTATTTTTCGTGAACCGACACCATACACGCATGTTAAAAAGTGTGTGCCACCTGCATTTTCCTTATGGGAATCCGCAATGATGCCGCGAAATGCCTGTGGGCGCTTGTCACTCGATTCTTATCCAGTCAATGTCCAGCCATCCCCGGTTGCCACGTCGCTGCCGTTGCTCTGCCATGAAGCCATATTTGGCTCCAATCCATTTGCCTTCTTTCATCTGGAACGTCTCGCCAGCCTGGTGGAAGCGCTTGCCGTCGCGGCTGTAGGCGAAGGTGCAGCGTCCGTCCTTGACGGTCAGGCGCAGGAAGAGGTCGATGTAGGTGGCGGGCGAATAGGGGATGGTGTCGCGTGCCGAGGGTTCCAGGGTGGCGATGGCGGTCACTTGCTCGGTGTTGCCCTCATCGGCTCCCAGACAGGTGTGGCGTTGCAGCACGAAGCCCTCAGCGCGTCGCTCGATGACCAGGGCTGCGTAGTCGCGTCCCATCATGATCAGACCTCCCTGTTGCCCTTCTTCCTTGGCGGCAAAGCGCACGCGTGCGGTGGCAGTGAAACGGGGTGCCGTGGGCTTTTGCAACAACAGGTTGGGCGCTTCCCAGAGGTTCACCTGCCCGTCGCTCAGGTCGTGAGTGTAGAGCCGCATCGTGCCCTCGGCGGTGGGCATTCCGAAGGTCTGGTCATAGTTGGCGTGCCACTGCCATTGCAGGCCCAAGGTGCCGCCAGCGAACTCGTCGCTCTCAGTTGGGTTAAAACGTGCTGTGGAGGAAGACTTGGGCTTGCGGTATCGTGCGCAGGGCTCGCCGCTGTTGCCCATCACAGGCCATCCCGATGTCCAATCGACAGGTTGCAGGCAGACAACCCGCCCGTAGGCTCCTTTGTCGTTGAAATGCAGGAACCAGTCTTCGCCCCACACCGTGTGCACCCATCCTCCCTGGTGCGGCCCGTTGATGTCGGTCCTGCCCTGTTGCATCACGCGCTTCCACTCGTAGGGACCGTATGGCGACTTCGAGCGCATGGCCAGCTGCCAGCCGGAGGTCACTCCGCCTGCCGGACACATGATCCAGTACCATCCCTCGCGTTTGTAGAACTTAGGCCCCTCGGCGGTGTGGTTCTCCTGCCCTCCGTCGAAGACGATGCGGGGCAGTCCTGTTGCCCGCGAACCGTCGGCAGACAGCTCACGCACCGTCAGCACTGAGTTGAAGCCTGCCCGCGAGGCAGCCCACGCGTTCACCAGATAGCAGCGCCCGTCGTCGTCCCACAGCGGGCACGGGTCTATCATCCCCTTGCCAGCCACCACGCAGACGGGACGTTCCCACTCGCCTGCCACGTCTTTCGTCTTCACCATGAAGATGCCACGGTCGGGGTCGCCCCAGTAGATGCGGAACTCGCCCTCGTGGTAGCGAATCGAGGGAGCCCACACGCCCTGGCCGTGAGCCGGATGGTCGAAAACCTCGCGCGGTTCCAGCTCGCGCAGCGCATGACCCACGATTTCCCAGTTCACCAAGTCCTTTGAGTGCAGGATCGGCAAGCCCGGGATGCAGTTGAACGACGAGGCCGTCAGGTAATAATCCTCTCCCACGGCGCACACGTCGGGGTCGCTGTAGTCGGCATACAACACGGGGTTCGAGTACCCGCCCCTGCCATCATCGGGCGACCACACCCGTGAAGGCGCCTGCCCGAAGGCCACGACAGCCATCAGGCAGCCTAAGAACACTAACTTCGCTTTCATTCTATATATTATTGTTGAGTTCAAAAGAATAAAACGAATGCTTTTGCCCTTTCAGGGCGAAAAAACCGTGAATCCTTGTACCCAGGGCGTTGCCCTGGGCTGACTGCTTGCTGCCCCGTTGGGGCGCTTCGTTGGCGCGTATTCATACCTCCGAAACAGGTGTTATTAGAGCATATCGCAGTCTCTTTCGGCGGCAAAGTTACCGTTTTTCCTGAATCCGTCCCCATGTTTTCCCTCCTTTTTTCACTTGCGCCTACAAAAAAGCCGCCCCACCTTCAATGGCAGGGCGGTCGGGGAAAAAACGACAGGTCGTTTGCTTACCCTTCATCGTCAGGCGTCTGCTCCTCCTCGCCGTCGCCGTAGATCTCGTTCATCTTCGCCTTCTCTTCCTTGCGTGGGAGGACACGCTGGAACTTCACGTCCTTGCGCATGTCGTCGAAGAATGCCGACATGGAGTAGATGGCGCGGTAGTCGGTGATGTTGTCCGCCGTGAAGCTTTCGAAGGACGTGGAGCCCACCTGACGGATGCTGGGCTCGAAGCTGCCCAGGTCGCCCAGATCCACCTTGAAGCCTTGGATGAGATACTCGCGGGTGCAGTCAACGATGGCCGTGAGCACACCCACCACCACGTCGCGCCCGTAAGGCGAACCGTGCTCCTTGATGTGCTTCGCCAGCTGAGCCAGCGTCACCGTGTCCGTCAGCTGCACGTTGGCATACACCTTTGCAGGGTCGTCCTCGCTCATCGGGTTCTTGCGGAAGCCGAGGCTGTAGCGCACTTTCTGAATGCTTTCATCTTTTGCCATATTCATGGTGGTTCCCTGCTGACTTGCTTTCCTGGCAAGGACTCCGTGTCGGAACCTCGGGAGTCATGTTTTACTTTGTGTTTGTGTTGTTGCCTTAAGGCACTGCAAAGATAGTGATTTCCTTTGAATTACGCAAACATTTCACGACTTTTTCCATGTATTTTTCAGACATCCACCGTAGGGTCATACACGGGGGTATGGCCCTACGGTGGATGCAATCAGTTTTGCGGCATAGGTACAACTTTTCCCGCAGAAAACTTTAAAAAACGAAAACGAAAACACGTTTATACGAAAAGGCACACACGTATATTCGTGTAGGGGAATACGTATATACGTGTAAGGGAGATGAAACCGTAACCGTAACCGTAACCACATGCCGCTCTATGTTCTGACGACTGTCTGCCGTGCTGCACTAAAATGGCTGGATTGGGATGGGGCGAGATGACGTAAACGGTGGCTGAATTGTCTGAAAAGGGGTGATTATGGGTGGTTCCGTAACCACATAATGGATGTTTTTGCAGGGCCTGGAAGATTTGTTTTGCTTCTTTTGGGGATTTTTATAGCTGATTATCAGTAAGTTTGTTTGAATGAATACTACTATTGCCTTTTTTGCTGTTCCAGAACCAAGAGGCGTTGCTGGTGACGGTTACGTTTTCACGGCTTTTTGGGCGAAAAAAGTCGTTGTTTATCGATTCTTGGCAAATATTCAAAGATTACCAACCTTGTTGTTTGCCTTTCAGTTTTTTTTATGTAACTTTGCGCCCGAAAACCTAAGATAAATTGTTGTAGTCAGTCATCAGGAGTAGAAACTTATGTATATTCATTTTAAAGAGCTTGAACAAGGTCTGAGGGAATATGTTGCCAATGCGTCTGCCTTTGACGCGTGGGCGTGGGCTATTGTGGAACGCATCAAACCTGCTATGGATAAATGGGGGAAAGAGTATGGCAGCGGTGGCCGTGCCCTCTGGGATGTGGTGCGCGTGGTCTCATGGCGACGCGGTGTCATCGTGAAGAATCTTTCGAGGAAAAAGTTTTCCGAGCTGGTTTGCACGGTGTGTCCAGAGTTGGGAGTTGCCAAGGCACTGAATGCCAGCCTGAAGAATTCGGAAGTCTCGAAGAAGCATATCCAGAACTATGATCAGCTATCAGAAACCGTATGGCTGAAGAAATATGGTACGCGCGTGGAGTCTCTTTTCGAGGAGGCCGAAAACGAAGTAGGGAATGCTACGATCTGTCAGAAGACCCATGAGGACTACCTCGGCGACATTCTGCTTGCCCGACTGGGTGAAGGCAACACGCTGAACTGCTTGAGGCGGAGGCAAATCTATACGGTTGCCGGTGTGAGCGAACAGAGCGTGCAGCCTGCGTGGTCTATCGAGACGTACCTGAACGCCGCAGATAGGGAACAGGGACGATTCTCGCAGGTGATGGCCTTCGAGTGGGTCGATGAACATGTCACCGAGGAAACGTTAGCCATGCTGTTTTTGCGCTACAGCCGGTTCCTCTGCAAGCTCGTCGTTGTCAGCATACATGGTTTCTCGACCGGTAGCATCGCTGCCGCCACAAACAATCATATCGGGCTGAGCCGCATGAACCCCGATGCTCCTTTCGAGGAGGCTCTCGAGGTGGTGGTGAGGCGTACTATCAACAACAGAGAGACGGAAAATCGCCTGAAGGAAGCCCTCACGGGCGGATGCATGAGCGGCAGGATGATTGTCTGTGACGGCGGGAAACTGACCACTTTGGCCGACATGATGCACTACTGCGGCATCGCCGTGAACCAGAGATATGTGTGGACAGTACCCTATTACCAGAAGGAGCAGATAGAGGTGATGGCCGAGGATGTCAGGTCGCACATTCCCAACAGCCACATCAACGAACTGGCTTTGACATTAGCCAGGAAATTCGGCACGACGAGCCAAGGCTATGTGACGGCCGATGTTAACGAAATGGCGCGCAGGATGGGACTGAAGATCATGATGAGCGATATGCCGTCCGATCAGTATGCGTGTCTGGACCTCGCAGGGAAGCGTATCGTCCTGAACTTGAAGATAGCCACCATGACCGTCAACCATCATGGAACCGTCAACCACATCATCCGCTTCTCCATAGCGCATGAACTGGGGCATTTCTTCCTCCATGCTCAGGCTCTCTGCGAACATATTGAATCGTTCACCGAGACAGATGCCTCGCTGAGCGCCACTCCACAGGGCGACAATAAGGTGAAGCGCATGGAGTGGCAGGCCAATTACTTTGCTGCGTGTCTTCTCATGCCGAAGGAGGAGGTCCGACGGCTGTTCTGTCAGCTGCTCAAGCCAGATGAAAGACAACTCCTTGAGACGAACAAAGTCATCTATGAGGAGCAGCTGGGACGCGAAAGGCTCTACGCGATTCTGCTGCGTATGTCAGGCCGCATGGAGGTTTCCATGCAGGCCATGCGCATCCGTCTGAGTGAGTTGTCGTTGGTTCCACAACTCTCGGCGGAATGTGCCTGAATGCGGTTCATGCGGCAAGACTATGGTAAAACACGTTGGTAAATCTGAATTCTATCATTTGATACCTTAGCCAATCCTTCCGATTGGTCGCGAGGGGGATGAAAAGGGAGTAACTTTGCACCATGAACCCAAAACTATTGGTTTATGGATAATAAGTTTTCTTCCTCCCAAGCCGCTCCCCTCACGGAGCGCCGCGCGGACAACACAGAGAGCCGCGCAGAGTTCATCAACCACACACAGGGCTTGAAGATGCCCGCCACGAAAGAGCTGCCTGCCGCAGTGCGTTCATTTGTGGATGCAATGCCGCCGGATTTCAGGCTGGAAACACTCATCGTGGCGCTGACATGCTTCGGCGTGTACATGCCTCGCTTGCGACTGAAGTATTTCTATGACAAGCGTCTGCATGTGCCTGTGCTGCAAATCGTCGTCGTGGCACCGCAGTCGGGAAACAAGAGCGTGATAGACAACGTCGTGAAGCGCATCATGGGACGCCTCTGGCGCCGCGACAAGCTCTACCGCCGTGCCGAACAGGAATGGAAAGAGAATCCGACGAGCGAGCCAGACGCAAACGGACAGACTCATCAGCGGCAGCGACCCATCAAGCCCATCATCAATCTCGGAGCCACCATGTCGCGCACACAGCTCGTCATGCGTGCCGATGCGCCGGAACGCCTCTGGAACGAGCCGCTGATCCTGTTCCTCTACACAGAGGAAGTGCAGGAGCTCGTAGATAACAACCGGAAGGACTTTGCCAAGATCGGCACCGCCATCCGCAAGGGCTTCGACTTTGGCTCGACACTCGATCAAGACTACGTCAGCAGCTACAGCGCCACTCCCGACCTGCTGCTGAGCCACGTCGTGATGGGCACGCAGGGCGGCATCGATAACTTCATGAACGCTACCGAACTGGAGCAGGGCGGACTGACCCGCAAGATTCTTCTGCGCCTGAAAGGTGAGCTGGGCGACGAAGCTCCCGTCATCCGCGACTTCACGCAAGAGGAGGAACACCTCATTGACGCAACCATCTCCACGCTGATGGCTCAGACCTACAGCCGCGACGAGAAGCAGCTCATGCCCGCAGAGAATTTCGACATGGCATGGATGGAAACGACGGTTAATCGGTGGTGCGACGGCATCCGGCGTGAGGTAAAGCTCTCCGGCAGCGTCGCCACAGGTACCTTCTACAAACGTGCCTCGGTCTCTGCTTTCCGCCTCACCGCCATCCTCGCCAAGCTCTACCAACTCGACCCCAACCGACCCGCGAATTGGCAGAAGCTTTGCAGCCATGCCTACCGTTTTCTGGCTGGCTACATCCTCGACAGCCTGCTCACGGAATGGGGAAGCCGCTACGAGGACATCGTGGCACGACAAGCCAAGGAACGCGAGGGCATGAAAGCTCCACTCTTCAGCGTCTGTCCCGATGAGTTCACACGCGAATGGTTCTACGGCATCGTCGCCGAAAGAGGCCTGGCCAAGAGTGCACGGCAGTTCCTGTACACCTGGAGGAAGAACGGCTGGATCGCGGAAAGCACAGAGGAAGCCAGCACCCTCTACCGCAAGACCGAGAAGGGCCGTAAGGCTCATGACCGGCTGCTTGGCAGGAAAGGAGGCGAGTCATGACCGACTATGAATACCGCTGTCAGCGTCAACGGGCTATAGACAAAGACATGATGCTGGTTTGCAGGGATTTGGGCATCGAAGTGGGCACTCGTGGCAAGTGGCGCGAGTGCCGCTGCCCCAACCCGCAGCACGACGACCGCCACCCCTCCTGCCGCATCAACATACAGACAAACCGCTACCATTGCTTCTCCTGCGGCGCACACGGCAACAATATCGACCTCGTGCGCATGGTGCGCGGATGCAGCTACCTGGAGGCCGTGGCATGGCTGCTCGGCACCCATGTAGCCCTCCAGACAGATACGCCGCCGCAGCCAAGGACAACGATTGAGGAAGAGAAAACGGAGCACCTGGACGTGACGTGGCTGCACTCTCTGGTCTCGCCCCGCGAGTACTACCGCCTCCTCTCACCCTGGGCCAAAGACTTCCTCCGACAGCGCCGCATCGACCCGAATCTCATTGACGCCAAGGGTATTGTGAGCATCGACCGTCCCGTGGCTACTCAACGTGCACGGCGCCGTAGCAGCCAAGGTCACCTGTACACACCCGTCTTTCCCGCGCCGTCCCTGCTCTTTCCCTACCGTGACGAGAACGACATCTTCATCAACCTCCAGGCGCGCCTGCACCAGCCTAAGGAAGGGCAGCAGCGCTTCCACTTCCCGCCGGGAAGCCATACCGCACTTTGGAACCCGCACGATGCCCTCACGCTGCCCGACGGCGAGGACCTCTGGCTCTGTGAAGGCGTCAGCGATGCCCTGGCTCTCCTCACCTCTGGCCGTCCCGTCCTGGCCATCGCCTCTGCCACCAGTCTCACCCCCGATGCCGCCGACTTCATAGCCCGGCAAGCCGCACGACTGCGTCTGCATATCTATCCCGACAGCGACGACGCAGGGCAGCAGCTCTACCAGCAGCTCCTACAGCTCTGTCCCGCCCTCCGCCGCCACGACCTGCCCGCAGGATGCAAGGATTTTGCACAGGCCTGGGCACAGGGGTGTATAGAAGCCAGATAACCCCTTTTGTGCTGTCTTGTTATTTTTTCCCTCCTTTTATTCTTTCATTCTCAGATTTATTCCTAACTTTGCAGCGCATTTGAGCAAGAAGTGCCCATCACCCATTTTCTCATGATATTAAAAGTATGCCCAATAATCCATTAGCTGAAATTTGCGGATTCCCTATAACAAATTCAACATCAACCGCAGTAAGTCACAGGGAAGGCTTATTATGTCCATTCCATAATGTTTGTCCCAATTGTACGAAGGACAAGGCAGACAATCCGCTTGCGGTTTGTAGCGTGAATTATAATGGACATGCGGTGATAACGTGTCCTGTACGCTTTAGGGAAGATTGGATTATTTTGAAGAATGCAGTGAAATTTGTTTGGCCCGATGGAGGGCGTTGGACGACTTTGCCCGAAGTGAAGCTGAAAGATGCTGACGGCAGTCAAGCAGGGAATATTGATTATGTTCTTGTTAAATATAACGACAAAGGCAAGATCGTGGATTTTGCTTCGATTGAGGTGCAGGGAGTTTATATCAGTGGCAACCTAAGAAATCCATTTGAGAGTTATATGGATCATCCCACATCGCGTTTTAACTGGGACGGCGGCAAGAATCCTCATCCTGATTTCCTGTCTTCCTCTCGTAAACGTTTGCTGCCACAATTATTGTACAAAGGCGGTATATTCAAAGCATGGAACAAAAAACAATGTGTGGTCATTCAAAAAGCGTTTTATGACACTTTGCCAGAACTGCCGCAAACATCAAAAGAAAAAGCTGATATTGCGTGGTTTCTTTATGATTTGGAATATAACCGAAGGGAAAAGCGCTATCATTTGGTACTTGTTGACACGGTCTATACAGACTTTGAGGCAGCATTGAACAAAGTCATCTTTACCAAACCTGGTAATGTTGTGGATTTCGTGAAAATCCTTCAAGACAAACTGGATGAGAAAATGTCTAATGTGCCCGAAACCCATTCTGTCTTTGAACTATTATGAAGCGTCGTTTAGAAGTCCAGTTAGAAATGTTTCCCGAACAAAACTTGTCGTTGGACAAGCGCATTATCAATGTGGCATCGGTTCCGAAACGCAGTCCCTTCCGTTATCCCGGAGGCAAGACATGGTTAGTGCCAACAGCGAGGCGATGGTTTGGTCAAGCAACAGAACATTCGGCACTGTTCGAGCCATTTGCAGGAGGAGGAATTATCAGCTTAACCGCCATTGCAGAGCACTATTTTCAGCATACGACAATGGTGGAGTTGGATGATGATATGGCTGCCGCTTGGCAAACGATATTATCTGAAGTGGATTGCCAATGGCTCATCAATAGGATACATGGTTTTACAGTAACTCCAGAACAGGTGGGCATGGCTATTTCAGAAAGTAAAAAGGGGCTGAAAGAGCTTGGATTTGCAACGATTATACGCAACAGAACCAATCATGGAGGAATCTTGGCAAAAGGTTCTGGACTCATCAAATCTGGCGAAGGTGGTCGCGGACTTGCCTCAAGGTGGTATCCTGTTACCCTCATCAGACGTATATTAGAAGTAAATAACATGCGTGACTGCATTTCTTTCATTCATGGCGACGCTTTTGATGTGATGAGGCAGCACTTGGATGATGAGAATGCTTTCTTCTTCATCGACCCACCATATACCGTAGCTGGCAAACGACTTTATAACCTCTTTGAGGTTGACCATCAACAGGTTTTCGAATTGGTGAGTCAAATGCGAGGCCATTTCCTGCTTACGTATGATGATTGTGAAGAAGTACGCCAATGGGCACAAAGGTATGGCCTCTCTTTTAAGACCATTCCTATGCAGACAACCCATCTGACGAAGAAGGAGGAACTCTTGATTTCGGATAATCTTGATTGGTTGGATGATGACTACTTCATTCAATCAAAGGCCTACCAGACAACAACGACTTCAGTATAAGGAAGACTTCAGGAATGAATCCAGCGCATCCCGCCGATTCGGTGCCTGCTGACACATCTGTCTCTTCTTCACCCGATGAGCCTCTGCAGCTGGCTGGTGGTGGCGTGTGGTAAGATGGTTTGGAAATGGGCTGTCAGGCGGTGGTGAGATTCTTCGGGCGTGCGGGTGGTCTTGCACGCCTCACGTCCGTACAATGCTTCGGGCGTGGTGAGCAGCGACCATCCCCAGCCATATTCCCGCCCGTGCTTGTCGATGGGATAGACAAAGTCCTCGGTGACAATCATGCAGCTCATCTGCAAGCGGGTGACGTAGGCATCGAACCGGCTTCGCATCTTGGGACCGTCGAAACCACAGGCGGCACGCAGTTCCCGCGTGATCAGGCTGCCGTGTTCCTGAAGTGTCAACAGGATGGTTTCTTCTATGGAGCCGCTGGCGGGTAGGGGGTGACGGCTGCGGCGATAGTTGTAGAAGTCTGGCCACCACTCGCGGCTGATGAAGCCTGCCTTGCCGGCAAAGAACTTGCCGTAGGCACAGTTGCCCTCCTTCACGATGGGGCCTTTCCATTTCCACAACGGCCAGTCCCACCCGCCGTCGGGAAACACCACGTAGCGGCAGTCATCTGTGACGGCCTCTTCTGCCGAGAAGCCTGCAATGCCACTTTCCAAGAGGGGCAAGAACCCCATTTCCTGTATGTAGGCTATCAAACTGGCTGCCGAAAAGATTTCTCTCTTCACCATATTTCTGTTATTGCTTTGAATCTGGGCACAAATGTAAGGATAATCGTTGAAAAAGAAGCTAATGTTGGTGGTTTTTTATGATAAATTCGTACCTTTGCGCCCAAGATCTTATCAATTATCCTCATGAAGTTATCCCGAATCTTCCTGCTGGCAGGCATGATGGCGCTGCCGCAGATGGTGCCCGCACAACGCTTGCAGCAACCGCTGGGACGTGGCGTGGTGGCAGTGAACAATGGCAGTAATGTGACTGTGACTTGGCGCCGTCTGGCGCAGGAACCCGAGAATGCCACGTACAATGTATATGTGAACGGCGCGAAGGTGGCCAGCACGGCTCACACCTTCTGGAAGACCACGAGCGCGAAGGTGCCCGTGGGTGCGAAGGTGACGGTGGCGATGGTCACTGCAGAGGGCGACGAGTCGGCGCAGAGTGTGCCCTACGAGGTAAAACGCTTCGATATGCGAAACATCTTCGTAGATATCCTCTTCGAGACGGGCGGGTCGCCGCTCAAGTCGGCGGACTTCAACACGGCGTATGTATGGCCCATCGACCTCGACGGGGACGGCGAGATGGACTATGTGGTGAACCGCAAGTCGAACACGAACGCGCTGGATGGCTACGTCGAGGGCTACCTGCGCACGGGTCAGCATCTGTGGACGGTGAAGCTCGGCCCCAACGAGCTGTCGTGTGCCGGGCAGGACGACCAGATCACGGTGGCCGACATGGACTGTGACGGGCTGGGCGATGTCATCATACAGTCGTCGGACGGCACGCAGTTCTGGGATGCCGACAAGAAGGCTTTCGGCCTCTTCGTGAAGGGAAAGACGACGGGCGACACCGACGGAGACGGCATCATCGACTATGAGACGCAATCCACCCGCAACGCACCACGCTATATCTCGATCATCGACGGCATGACGGGCAGCGAGAAGGCCAGCGTCGAGCAGAGCTACAACCAGCACTATAACCGCACGAACCGAGCCGCGTTGATGGGCGACGAGTATAACAAGCACGTGGGACACATGGGAGTGTTCTATCACGACGGCATCCACCCCGCCGTGGTCATGGAATGGCACATGCGCGGCACGGGCGGAGACCACCATTATTATAATATAGGTGTGGCCTACGACTTCAGCAGCGGCAAGGCTGGCAACCTGAAAGAGCTCTTCAACAAGCCGACGGGTGCTCCTGCCTTTCACCAGATTCGTGTGGGCGACATGGACGGTGACGGGCGCGACGAGATGATTGTGGGCGGTTACACGATGAACCACGACGGCAGCATCCTCTTCAACACAGGCATCGCCCACGGCGACCGCTTCCGCACCAGCGACATAGACCCCGAACGCCCAGGACTGGAGACTTTTGCCATCCAGCAGTATGCGGGCGACATGCTGGGGCAGGTGCTCTATGATGCCCGCACGGGCGAGTTCATCAAGAAGTGGTATCTCTCGGCGGTGGGCGACATCGGACGCGGCGAGTGCATGGACATCGACAAGAACCACTTGGGTTGGGAAATGTGGTCCACGATGGACGGAAAAGTCTATGATGCGCAGGGCAACCCCATCAACGAGTACGGCAACCAATATCCATGCGAGGGAATCTGGTGGGACAACGAGCTCGACCGCGAGGTGGTGCAGACGAGCGACAGTCATTACAACGTTTATATCCAAGACTTCTTCAAAGGGCGCGAGGTGGAGTTTGCCAAACTCAGCAACTACCGCTACACGACTGTCTATGCCAAACGCGCTGCTTTCTGGGGCGACATCATCGGCGACTGGCGCGAGGAGCTCATCTTGCTGCACAAGGAGAATGGCGTCATCGTGGGCATCACGGGTGTCACGACGGACTACGCCTCGGACACCGACCTCATCTACTGTCTGCAACAAGACCCACACTACTGCGGCGACTGCACCACGAAAGGCTACTACCAGAGTCCCAATCCAGGCTTCTATCTGGGCTTCGACATGCCGCGTCCCCAGCTGCCACCCTGCATGGTCACTGACCTTGTGGCACGGGCAGACGGCCAGTTCGTGAACTTCGACCGCTCAGCCGTTGCCACTTACGCCGATGGCAAGAGCCTTCTCTTCGACCTCACCTACGCGGACAAGGCATTCACGATCAACAGCGCTTTCTCCCCCTCCGTCATATATGCGATGCCCGTTCGCAATCAGAGTATTACCATCAGCGGTACGGGTAGGGTAGAGGGCAACCTGCCACTTTGGAAGAGCCAGCAAGGGCGATTGGTGGTCAACGTTCCGCTGAACCACACGGGCGGCACCTTCATCTCCGAGGGCGTGCTGGAAGTGAACAGCACCATCCAGGGCGATGTCGATTTGCGTGCCCGTGGCACCCTGGCCGGTAATGCCGTGATGGCTGGCAAACTGAACATCGAGGGTGCGCTGAACTATGAGGGTTGCCGACTGATGCCAGGCGGCGAGAAGGGCAACGTCGGCGTCATCACCTTGCAGCAGGGGCTCACCATCAATAAGCGTCTGTTTGTGGAAGCAGACATCAAGGATGCCGACGTCAACGCTGCAAGCAGTGTGCCCGTCGGTTTTGCCGACGGGAATACGGCAGTAGGGCAACAAGCATCTTCCGACTTGATTCTCGTTGAGGGCGACATCACCCTCGGCGGCAGCGGACAGCTTGTCTTCACCATCGTGCCGGATGTTGCCAAGCCACAGCCCGCACGTTATAAGCTGATGGCTTATACGGGCGAGTTTAAAGGCAACCTTGCACAAGTCTCTGTGCGCGGCTTGCAAGGCATCTCCTACAACGTCATCCACGAGCAGCAAGCACTCTGGCTTGTCATCAACGAACAGCGCAGTGCCGCGACGGGTGTGCGCTGGACGGGTGCCGAGAGCAACCTGTGGGACTATCAGACAGCCAACTTCACGCTCGACGGTGAGAGTACCGAATTTGTGGCGGGCGACGCCATCATCATCGGCGACGATGCCGCGAAGACTACCATCCAGCTCAGCGAGTTGATGCCTGTGGGAGGCGTGACTTTCGAGAACGACACCAAAACCATCACCCTCAACGGCACGGGTGGCATCACGGGCCGTGGCGATGTGGTGATGAACGGCAGCGGGCGTGTGACGCTCAACGCCACTGGCAGCAACTACACCGGCAAGACAATCATCAACAGCGGCACCGTCACCGTGGCAGAGCTGGCTGACGGAGGACTGCCCAGCAGCATCGGTGCTGCCAGTGCTGCTGCCGCAAACTGGCAGTTGGGAAAGGCCACGCTCATTGTCAACAACGCAAACACCGCCACTAACCGAGGCCTCACCCTCAATGACACTGCCACCATACAAATCTCCAGCGGTGTGACTGCCCTCAAAGGCATCATCCAAGGCAATGGACGCCTGGTGAAGAAAGGCAGTGGACAGCTCAATATCACCTACGCCGGCAACAACACGTGGAAGTCTACCGAGCTCGCTGCCGGCACTCTGGCTATGGGCGTGTGGAATACCACCTTCGGCACTGCCAACTCTACCATCGACGTGACGGGAAACGCTGCCATCACCATCTTCAACAACAACTCCACAGGTTCTGTGCCCTCGCTGGGCAACACCATCAACATTGCCAAGGGAAAGACGCTCACCGTCAACGCCGGACAGCGCTGCAACGTCCGCGGTAAATGGACGGGAGAGGGCACGGTGAAAATCAGCTTCCCCTACGTGCGTGGCGACTTTTCCACCAACATGTCCGACTTTCAAGGCACGCTCAATCCCACCAGCGGACAGTTCCGCTTGGTCAGCGCCATGAACATGCAGAAGGGCACCTTCACGCTCGGTGCAGGTGTCTATGCCGTTGGTGTGCAGAGCCAAAGCGGAACGGAAACAAGCCTGACACACAAGATCGGGGCGTTGTCTTCGTCTGCTGCTGATGCCCAACTGTCCACCAGCGTCTGGAATGTGGGCTATCTTGGCACGAACACCACTTTCGCCGGCATCATTGGAGGTGGCGCCACGCTGAACAAATACGGAGAGGGAACGCTCACCCTCACAGGCACAAGCACGGGTAAGGTGGTGGTCATCGAAGGTGCCGTGGCTGGCACGGGCACCGTGGGCTCCCTTACCGTCCAGAAAGGCGGTGCACTGCTCGTGCGGGCTCGCGGCACCAGCGGACTCGACGTGCTGAAAGTCAGCGGAAAAGTCATTCTCAATAATCCCGTCCTTCGCATGGAGCGCACCTCTGGCACTTGGAAGACCGACACTGACTACCAGCTCTTCACTGGCGCGGTTACCCTCAACGGCACTCCCGTCTTTGAACCCGCCATCCCCATGGAGGGCTACAGGTGGGATTACAGCCAGCTCTCCAGCGATGGAATCCTGCGTGTGGTGAGTGACCCCACGGGAATCGGGGAGGTGAAGAGAGAAGGAGAGGAACGCGAACAGTACATGTATGACCTCAGTGGTCGTCGCATTGAGAAACCACGAAAGGGAATTTATATCAAGGGTGGTAAGAAAAGCTATATAGAGTAAGGCATGAGACGGAAGTTTTTGTTTTGTCTGTTGTTCTCGCTGACCATTGGCGTGCAGGCGGTGGAACGCATGAAGTTGAACTTCAACGCCGATTGGCGATTGTTTGTGGGCGATGTGCCAGAGGCTTCTGAGCCTGCTTTCAACGACAGACGGTGGAAACCCGTCACTCTTCCCTATGCCTTCAACGGCGATGAGGCATTTCGAAAGGATATCGTCGAGCTCACCGATACGGTGGTGTGGTATCGGAAAGAGTTTAAGGTGGAGGGCTCAGAGTTGGGAACGCAAAAATTCTTCATCGAATTTGAAGGTGCCCGTCAGGGAGCTGATGTCTATCTGAACGGCCATCATCTGGGCTTCTCTGACAATGGTGTGATGGCTTTCGGTTTCGACATGACACCTTATATACAGAAGGGCAGGAACGTGTTGGCCGTGCGCTGCGATAACAGCTGGACCTATCGTGACCGTGTGCTCAACAGCCGTTACCAGTGGAACGACCGCAACTTCAACGCCAACTACGGCGGCTTGCCGAAGAACGTCTGGCTACACGTGACGGGCAAGCTCTACCAAACGCTGCCGCTATACTCTAACCTCGGAACCACGGGCACCTACATCTACGCTTCCGACTTCGACATCCCCAGCCATAAAGCGGTGATACACGCTGAGAGCCAGGTGAAGAACGAGGACACAAGGACGCACACTTTCACCTTTATCGTCCGCGTGCTCGATATCGAAGGCAAGGAGGTGGCTCGGTTCCGCAGCGAGTCCATCACCATGCAACCTGGTGAGACGCGCATCGTCAGAGCCCAACAGAAAGTCGAGGGTCTGCATTTCTGGTCGTGGGGCTACGGCTATCTCTACACTGTCAATACCTGTATTGCGGTCAACGGTTTTCCCGTTGATTCACAGTCCCTGCAAACAGGCTTCCGCAAGACCCGTTTCGGCGATGGCAAGATATGGTTGAACGACCGCGTGATGATGGTGCATGGCTACGCTCAGCGCACCAGCAACGAGTGGCCAGGTGTGGGCATCAGCGTTCCTGCCTGGCTCAGCGACTACAGCAACGGACTGATGGTGGAGAGCGGTGCCAACATGGTACGCTGGATGCACGTCACACCGTGGAAGCAGGACGTCGAGTCGTGCGACCGCGTAGGACTGCCGCAAGCCATGCCTGCCGGCGATTCTGAGAAGGATGTGGAGGGAGCCCGCTGGCAGCAGCGAACTACCCTCATGCGCGATGCCATCATCTATAACCGCAACAACCCCTCGATTCTTTTCTATGAGTGTGGCAACGAGAGCATCAGCCGTGAGCACATGCTCGAAATGAAAGCCATCCGTGATGAGTTTGACCCACATGGCGGACGCGCCATCGGCAGCCGCGAGATGCTCGACATTGACGAAGCGGAGTATGGCGGAGAAATGCTGTATATCAACAAGTCTAAGAAGCATCCCATGTGGGCAATGGAGTATTGTCGTGATGAGGGACTGCGTAAGTACTGGGACGAGTGGAGCTATCCCTTCCACAAGGAAGGCGACGGACCGCTCTATCGTGGCAAACCCGCTACAGAGTACAATCATAACATGGATCAGTTCGCCATCGAGATGGTGCGCCGTTGGTACGACTACTGGCGCGAACGTCCCGGCACCGGCCCCCGAGTCTCGTCGGGCGGCGTGAAGATTGTCTTCTCCGACACCAACACCCATCATCGTGGCGAGTCGAACTACCGCACCAGCGGCGTCACCGATGCTATGCGCATACCCAAGGATGCCTTCTTCGCCCATCAGGTGATGTGGAGCGGATGGGTGGAACCCGAAGAGACAAGGACCTACATCATCGGGCATTGGAATTATCAACAGGGAACAACAAAGCCTGTCTATGTCGTTTCCACCGCCGACGAGGTAGAATTGTTCTTGAATGGCTCCTCATTAGGTAAAGGGAAGCAACAGTATCGCTATCTCTACATCTTTGACAACATAACCTTTGAGCCAGGCACCCTGGAGGCGGTTGGCACCGACGGCAGTCGCTACAAACTGGAAACGGCAGGCGACCCCAATCAGCTAAAGCTCTCTGCCATCACAAATCCCGAGGGCACGAAGGCCGACGGCGCCGACATGGTGCTGTTCCAGGTGGAAGTGATGGACAAGCAGGGACGCCGCTGCCCGTTGGACGACCGTATCATCAGCTTTGAACTCTCGGGTGAAGCGCAATGGATCGGTGGCATCGCTTCCCGCAACAACAAGGATTTGCAGCGACCCGATGTCAATCGCCACGAGGGCTTGCTGGACGCTGCCGCCACGAAAAACGTCTCTGACAACTATGTGGGTGCCACCTCTCTACCGGTGGAGTGTGGCGTGAACCGTGTGCTTGTCCGCACGACCACCAAGGCTGGCGACATCCACCTCACTGCGCGTGCAGAAGGGTTGAAGCCTGCCAGCGTTCACGTGAAAAGTGGAAATAAACATCCTTCATCTTTCGTCCCTCATCTTTCATTCATGAGGGGTGAAACGCCCCTTACTCCCTCTTACACCGAACGCGCCCGCGGCATCAACATCGTTTCAGCCACTGCAGGCTTTGACAGTGAACATGCTGCGCGCAGCTTCGACGACAACGAGCTCTCGGAGTGGAAGAACGACGGACGCCTCTCTACCGCCTGGATTACCTACAAACTGGAGAAGGAAACCATCATCGAAGACATCTGCCTCAAACTCACTGGTTGGCGACTGCGCAGCTATCCGCTGGAAATCTATGCAGGCCAGCAACTCATCTGGAATGGTGAGACGGAACGCAGCCTCGGCTACATACACCTGAAACCCACCCAGTCCGTCAAAACTCGTGAAATAACTATCCGACTGAAAGGTGCTGGCAAGGACGAAGATGCCTTCGGCGGCATCGTGGAGGTGGCGGAACCCGCTGCCGGAGAGCTCGACCTCTTCAAAGCCAAGAATGGCGGCGAAACCAAGAATGAGCTTCGCATCGTGGAGATAGAGCTTTTGGAATCACTTTAATCCCTAAGCAATATATATGTACACGTGCCTGCCAAGCCGTGTGCATGTTCACCCGTTCACTTGTCTTTCTGTGGACACGTATATACGAGGTCGTGTTTTCGTATATACGCGTCTGCATTTTCGTATATACGCGTCTGGCGACTCTATTGTGGCAGAATAGTGGACAAAATGTCCAGAAAGATGTCTATTTGGCATGATAATGAAAGGATTATGCGGCAATAATGCAATTGGCACGCCTGTTGCATCTTAAAGGGTGAACGCCGATGCGACGAGCAGACGAACAACAAAAGGAAGCGACGAGCGGAAGCGGTCAAGAAAAGAAAAACAAATGTTTAACCCTTAAAGTATAGGAGATTTAAATCATGTTACCAGTAATGTTTAAGAACAGTTGGTTCCCCACCGTATTCGATGATTTCTTTAACACAAATATGACCACACAGCGCACGGCACCTGCCGTCAACGTTAAGGTCGATGAGAACGCCTACACGATGGAGGTCGCAGCTCCTGGATTGAAGAAGGAATACTGCCGTATTAGCATCAACGACGAAGGCAACCTCAACGTCGCCATTGAGAACAAGTTCGAGCACAAAGAAGAGGACAAGAAAGAGCACTATCTGCGTCGCGAGTTCTCTTACACCAACTATCAGCAGGCTTACACGTTGCCGGAAGACGTTGACAAGAACGGCATTTCGGCCAAGGTCGAAGACGGTGTCTTGACCATCGTGATGCCGAAGGTGAAGAAAGAGGAAGTCAAGGTCTCACGTCACATTGACATCGCTTGACGATAGTTCCTTACGAACCAGAAAAAGCGGAAGCCTCATCACGGGGCTTCCGCTTTTTTAGGTTCATTCCGCAGTTTTCAGGCTTCTTTTCTCCACATTATAGTGTTCAGATGAATAAAAAAGCCATCCAGATACAAAAAAGTTGCAGAATCGTTGTTCTCGGTTCAAATATTATTCCTACCTTTGCACCGCAAATCACCCGGAGAGGTGGTAGAGTGGTCGATTACAGCGGTCTTGAAAACCGCCGTACCGCAAGGTACCGGGGGTTCGAATCCCTCCCTCTCCGCAAAGAGTTCAATGAGTAACATCGTTGGACTCTTTTTTTATGTCCTGATCAAGCGATCTTCTCTAATGACTTGAACTGGCACAGTCGTTTTTTCATAGGGGTAAACTATTTTTTCGATTAAAATTATTACCTTTCCTCTATAAATAGGGTTTACTAAAATAAGCTATCCATCTGATATTTAATAAAATATAACATTGATTATTTCTCTGTTTCAAGAAATATGCCTACCTTTGTGTGTTAAAATCAGCGTATAACGTCATGAAATACTACTCACAATACCGCACTCACGACCTGTTTGAGTTGCAGCAGTCCCTCTCCGGGTTGAGCAAGTCAAACCGTTGGGTTAAGCTGGCAGACAACCTTCCCTGGGACAAGATAGAGAAGGAATACAACAAGCGCCTTCGTAATGCCCATCACGGGGCAGGTAACAAACCTGCCCGCATGGTAGTTGGCGCACTGATTGTAAAACACGTCGAGAACCTGAGTGACGAGAAGACCATCCAGGTAATCCAGGAGAATCCCTACATGCAATATCTGTTGGGCCTTCCCTGTTTTACGGAGAAGCCTGTTTTTGTTCCGGAATTGTTCGTATTGATTCGCAAGCGCCTTGACGAGAAGTTCTTCAATATGCTGACATTGATGCTTGCGGAGGCCGACGGCAGCAAGCCGAAGGCGGAAGATACAGACGATGAAGGTCATGAGCACGGGGGTACGCTGAAAGTGGATGCCACCTGTTGTGATGCCGAGGTTCGTTATCCGACCGACACGAATCTGCTTGAAGACGGCAGCCGTCTGATAGACCGTCTGCTTGACAAGTTCTGTGCCCGCCATCATATCAGGAAGCCTCAGACGCATCGCGTAGAAGCCCGTCAGGCTTTCATCAGCTGCACCAAGAAGAAACGCAAGAGCAAGAAGCAGATAGACAAGACCAAGCTGACGCTGCTTCGATGCCTCCAGGCTGATATCCAGATCTTCCTGGATTTCCTTGGCCGCCATGCGAGCAATTTGCTGGAATGTTTCAGCCGTCATGACCACAAGTGTCTGCAGGCAGCCTTCAAGATGTTCGAGCAGCAGAAGATGATGTTCGAGGAGGGTGTCCGCACGTGTGCCGACCGC
>JAGCPY010000045.1 GCA_017965425.1 Bacteroidaceae bacterium
ATATCAAATCCTTAAAATACCCAAAGTCACCATCAACCAATATCCTTCGATCGAGACCAACATTTCTTTTCTCGCACGAAGTCTCAGATACCATTGCACATGAGAAGCAAGCAGCATAATTCAACTGATCCTCGTTTTCCCAGCAGATTGGGTCTGAGGCACAGTTCATGGCCCTTTGCATTGCCTTACGAATAATATTCTCTATCAATTCAGGCTGACCTTGCCAAACCAACCCGCCCATGCTTCCCTCAGCGCCATCTGTCGTATATATAAGTACTCCGCACATCCTGTTAGAGAAATACAGTCGTTCACTCATACTAGCAGTTGGATAACCACAAGAGAACTCCAGTTCCTTCATCAGAATATGTGAGAATGTGTGAAGTACCAAGAATCTTGCTATTCCTCCAAGCGTCATCTCACGATAGATGCTCTCAAAGGTGTCGTCATGTTCACTCATGGCCTTATAATGCTCTTTGAACAAATCCTCATGGCTGCTCATCCATGCTGACATGGTTTCTTCATTGAAGCTAAAGAAGAGGCCCTCACCAAAGCTCTGTACCGCGGGCATCGTCAAAACATCTTCTGGTGCTTCGCTGAATATCTTCATTCGATTGGGGTAATCAATTGTGCCATCGTCCTTCAATTCTGGCTGTGGCATACTGACACGCGAGAAATTGATCTGAGTATTACTTACGCCAAGCGTACTTACTTGTTGTATTTTGTGGAAGTAATGAAGAAGAGGTTCTGGCAACTCAATATCATTGAATATCAGTTTGTCATTAGTCTCCAACGATTTGCTGTTCTTTTGGAAAACCTCAAATTCCTCGAATCTGTACTGTTCACGAACATCGCCAGATTCATCGCCTTGTTCATCACCCAGAAACGCATTGATAACTTTTTGTGCTTCATCCTCGCTTAGTGTGTAGTCGCTGTCATCGGCCTTTGAAATAACATACTCAATAAGGCTGTCAAAGTCATCCTCAAAGCAATGTTCCGAATAATCCTGCTTAGTTGCCCCCGGATGCTTCTTTGTATATTTGTCAAACCACTTCTCTGTCATCAGTGTCAGCACCTTTTGCATCTTCTCATCCAGCACATTTGCTCCAGTCCTATAATCATCTGGAATGTACAGGCTACTGAAGTTCTCTGCATAATAAACACTATTACTTGTCACCAATGCCCATTTCATGGTCGATCGTTTGTTCTTCTGCATACATGCTGCATAATCCTGTTGGCCGATACCCTCCCATGGTTTGTCACCTGGGCACAATGGCTGTAGGTTCATGATACCTTCAAGGCTGACAGTCTTGCCACAACATTTGCATTTAAGCATACCAAAGCTCTCTGTATGACTACGGTTCTCCAACCATTGCAGTTCGTGTTCACCATTATTGTTTTCAGGGCAAGGGTCGCTTTCGTAGTTAAACAAATCGAAACCTTCTTCTGTCACCCGTTTCCCCTCATTGAGTTTTGCCGAGAAGTATTGTTGCCATGGAATATCAGAGATATGTCCATTTGGACAAATCAATACCATTGAAGATTGTTCCAACAATTCATGGACTTTATTCTTTCCCTCTTGCAATCTTGGGTCATATAGTCGCCTGCCAGTTTTTGTGTAAGGGTCACGTGGTGGAGCAAAATATCTGAGATCACCGCCATTACAGCCTTTTTCTCTCCATATCTTCATCCATTCCTCTACAGGTTTAAAGTCCTTTTTGGTACGTGAGAAGAACCAGCGGGGGAAAACAATAGCTGGAATGGTAAATGTACTTTCCTCTAATTTACTGTTTGGATGTATTTCCTTGTATCTGATATTTGATGGATGCTCATCCACGTTACAACTGTTATAGGCGTCAAGGGAAATATGTGGAATAGCTACCAGACAACGCAGATGCGTCATTCCCTCTGTCGCACGCAGGAACCCCACGAACCGATTATCATCTATTATTTCGACTCCTGTTTCCTCTGAAATCTTAGAAGCATTCAGAAGTTCAGAACTATGCCTTTTCAAATACTCGGAGACAGCAGCCACGCTGCCCCATTTAGATGAGGTTAGTGGCATTACAAAGCCGCCCCATTTTGTAGCTACAATAGAGCCAACACCTGCATTTGATGAAAGAACTTTGTACTTTCCAATGCCCTGATTGAATTGTCTTGTAGTCTTAATTTCCATCGTTTCCTACTCTTATATGAAGCACAGCTTCTGGTTCAACAATACGTAGCGATTGTGGTACTGTCCACAGGTTATCACCATTGGAATCGTCATATCCTGCAGGGATGCTAAACAATGCCGCAGCATTTTGATACTGGGTTGAATTGTACACCAACCCATCTACTTCATTGGCTTTAGCCTCCCACTGACCTATAGCTTCATCAACAAACCGAATAATATTGTCTCTCAGTTCCGTGGTGAGAAGGCCCTTTTCCAACTGACTAATCTTCGGCTTTTGCATTCTCTCATATCGCTGGTTGAAGTAGTCGGCCACCATTTGTTTAATCTGGTCGCTCAGATTGCTTTCATTGATTTTGCTGGCACTATTACGATCTGCAAGCTTATCATAGGAGTGTCTCACTATGGCTGCCAAATATAATGCAAGGTATTTCTCAACAGATTTCTTAGAGAATGGCGTTATTGAAATTGGCTCTACATAGAAATACAGCTTTTCGTGGAATTCCCGGAACTTTTCATAGTGTGATACATCTCTTGAACGGAAAGGATTGTGAAGAGTCAATACAAGTCCTTTCTGCTCACGAGCCACACGGGAACTAGCCTGAATGTACTCGGCAATGTTTCTTGGCATGGAGTTCATGATGATGGTGTTAAACCTACCGACATCCAAGCCAACAGAAATCATGTTGGTAGCTAAAATATAGTCTGGGGGAGTGCTCCCTTTAACCCATTCCCCATTCTCTTTATGAGGAAGTCGTTTCTCAATGCTCCAATCCTGACCTACCTCTGCAAACTTTTCATTCACCTCGGCACCTGTCAGACGACCAGACAATTCAGCCTCACTCAACTCGTTCATTGAATAAAAGCACTCTAACAGATTTCCAAATGGCATAACGCGTTTGAATAAGCGACGCACATACTTTGAATACTCTGTATAGAACAGCGCATCCGTCTTGCCAACCTCTTTCAGACTATTGAAGTAAGATATAACCGAATAGTAGTTGTTAGCGGCAAACTCAAATCCTGAGTCCTGTGAGTGTCCTGCTTCGAAAATAGCTCTATGTACTAACAGTATCGCGGCAAGACGCATCTGTGTTGTCATTTGCGTTCTGCCTGTCGGCATAATCCCGATGTATTTGCGCTTTGATATGTATTTCTCCAGACCATCCTTCTTCTCTCTTTTGTAAAAGGCAAAGAAGGAATCATCATAGTCAACTCCATTATGGGGGAAGATATTTAAATCCCTATCATATAGGGCACGAATCTGTAAATCAGTATTGCGAGTCGTGGCAGTAGAGGAAATGATTTTGGGCCTTGTACCGTCTTCTCTTGTACAAAGTTGGTCTATGGCACATTCAAAAAGGCTCACTGCTGAACCTAATGGGCCTAACAACAAATGTAACTCATCTTGGATAATGAGATCTGGCGGTAGGCAATGAATGCCTTGACCGAAAATGCGGCGAGAATCTTTGTTCTCTTCATTTTTCTTTGTCGATACCCTGTGTGCTATTGCAGCAAACTTGTCTACTGTACCGAACAACAACGTTGGTGGCTCTTTGTAGATGTGTTCATCGCAAAGCCGTACAGGCAACTCATCAGAGAATGTACATGAATCATTTTCGTTAGAACAAAAATATGTTTTCTTTTTTGATGAATACTTCAATTTTGAACCACACCAAGGGCATCTGTCTAAAGGTATCTTTGTCTTGTTTTCACCATCCTCTCGATTATTCCATTTTATTGATTCATCATCCAGTCCATCCTTTCCATCAACTTTGTTCGGAAGGGAATTAGAACCCACATATAAACCTATAGAGATAGGCTTTGCGCCTAAATTGTATTCTTCTTTTTTCTTGCCCCATCTACGCATCTGTTCCAAAGCCAAGATAAGTCGCAATGCTCTCTGAAATTGTTGAGTCGTCAACAGACGAAGTGTATATCTCATTATCGCAGCAACTCCATATCCTTTTTCACCATACATCCTGCGTCGATAGATGATACATAACGCTATGATTCCAAGGTAGGCCTCAGTCTTACCACCACCAGTTGGGAACCAAACCAGATCAACTAAGTCATTACGCTTTTTCCAACCATTATCTTGTGGATGGTTGATGATGCCATCCAAGTTTAATAGAATAAAAGCCAACTGGAAAGGTCGCCATGCAGCATGAGGAGAAGAAGGGAATATATTGTCTTGTGCTTGTTTGTAGAATGTCTCATTCAAATTCGGATCATCATTAATAACTATTTTCTGATTATCCTTCTTGTTATGCCATAGCTGCATAAACATGGCAGAATTCATCAATCTGAAACAGAGCATATTCTCTTTTTTACCCGAGAGGATATTGTCAACATTATCTTTCATGCGCTGCATGTCACTTTTGCATTTAGATAAATTATCCAATGCAAATGCCCAGTCATTGTCATTTGTTATGCGTGCTTCATTTTGAGCAATCCAATCCCCATATAGACCTATGAAATCCTTTAATCCAGAAACTATCTCTGAGTCTTTAGCATCAGAAAAAGTGGATAAGTACTTAAACTGAAGACATCTATCATCTGTTAAATATGGTTGGGGAATAATCATGTCTCCCTCTTTAATATATTCACTATACTTTTTTCTGGGAATAGGTTCAATGTCTGGAGTTTCGAAAGAGGGAATAAATTCAGACCAGATGTGATAAACGTTCCCATCAGCATCCTTTTCCCAATCAACAGAACAGAGGTGTCCCACTCCGTAATCATTAATGGAACGATATAAGAAATTCAATTTATCCTCGTCTTTCTTTACATCCTGGTAAGTATTACCTTCGTGATACGGGCACAGAAACTTACTCTTAAGATCAATATGAATTCCGAAGAAACATAGTTTGTTAACTTCTTCATTAACAATTGAAAAATAGTTCTTTGGAGATTCACGGAATGGTGAAGAATCGTTCACAATCAAAACCTTTAGATATAGATTTTGGTCTGTCTTATCCTTACTATTTCTTGTCACTTGCAACCAAGCCGACAATGCGACTTTTTTACCTTCTTCCAAGTCTGCGGAAAAGAAATGGTTTAATGTATCATTGTCTTTTGGCTTAAATATCTGTTTTGCAACATTGCCACTTTCTGATTTAATTCCATCCAGATTTATAGTCGTACTGAAATCATGGGATTGCCAGAAACCAAAACCTTTATGGTCATAAAGCTCTATAAGGTTATCAAAATAGGACAGGAACGTTTCATACATTTCAACTTTTTCCAGTTGATTAAGGACTCGCTGTTTTTCTTCATCTGTGAGATATAATGGTATATCATGGTCGTCACTGTCTTTTTCATAATGAATATGATTAAGATATTTGTTGAAAAGGACTTCACGATATGAAAGTAAGAATCTGTAATTTTGAGGAATCTGAGTAAAAATCTGATCGGTCTCACCATCAATCACGGCCAAGTTCGCGGCACAATTCATATTCATTGTGCGAAGCATGTCTTTAACCTGTGATACATTCTTGTTGGGGATTGGGTATATTTTAAGCTTACCTTCGTTATAGTTGAAATATTGGTGAAGAATAGGATTCTCTGTAAAGAACTGCTCAAACTGAGCAAGATGGTCACCTATTAAGACCTGAACCCTTTGCTTATCACCGCGGACAATTTTGGTATAATATCTTCCCGATACCGTTATTACCACATCTTTCGATAAACTTGCCTCTGGAAGCAAGCAACATGAGATACCTACTGTATTAGGAAATCTTCTGCTTAAAGAATAGACATCTTCATCATCTACTTCGTTTCCTAAATCTCCATTCTGTTCGTTACTATCACTACGCAGAAGTTCATCGTCATCTTCCTGACCATTCGTTGATACAGTTTCATCGTCAATATCTGCTTCGTCAGATGCGTCTTGTGAGGCAAACATGCCCAGAGCTTTGGGAGGGAAAAGTACAGCCGTGCTATAAATCGAACCAGGGGTTGTGTTAATCACTTCTCCATCGAATGATTGGCCTTCTTCCATTTCTATGGAAAAACGACCTCTACACCCATTGGGGCCTATCATTTGCTCACGGATGAAAGACTCCAAAGATTCTCTTTTAATATCAATTATGTTATTCATATCATGATATAGTTACGACGTTATTCATTTTTATTTCATTGCGAAGTAATGATTGCAAGGCGGCTAAATCGTCAACATTACGGAGGTTTAGTAGGTCATTTATATCGCTATCTTTATAGTCATCATACAAATCTTCATCAACATCAGCTAACAAAGTGTCTTGTAGAAATTGATCCATCATGCTATTGAATCTCCTTGTACCGTTCTTCGTGGCAGCCTTTTTACTTCTCATTATTGAAAGATACGGGGACATAAGTCCAAACCCTAAATACTCAAAGAGCTTCTGTTGACAAACTTTTTGCAAAGGTAGAATCATGTTCGAAGTCAAATCAGCCCAGTGACAGAATTGGCTCTTTTGTATTCTATTTGACTCTTTTAATCCCCTCATGACTGACTCATATGCATTGTCAAGTCCTTCTTCTTCTATCTTCTTGGAAAGGAGAATCTTCCACAAAATAACAGTCGAATCACGCTCTTCTGCAGTTATCTTTCCCTGTTTGTACTGTGATTCCCGAATTACCTTTTCGCGCTGGTCATAATCTTCCGATTGTCTATCTATGAAGGACTTGAGTTCATTTGCGATGTCATCCAATTTCTGCAGTTTTTTAATTTCATGGAGAATCCCTTTTTTCTTTATCTCAGTTAGTCGGGCTATTTGAGCTACACCATTATCTGATTCGTAGATGACAAAGTCTGTCTCGGGGATATTAAATTTACTGCCATCATCAAATTCTCCCTTGACATATACAACTGCTCGTGATATGCTGCGTTCATCACTAAATTCGTATTCTCCCTTTGTTCTTCTTACAGAAGGCTTAACAGGACGTGGCACTTTTCCAAAAAGTGTGTTTCTTAGTTCTGAATCCAACAAATCTGCTTTGTATTTATCGTAGTCGTATTTATCCCATTCATACATGTCATTAAATGCTACTCCTTGTATAATGTCATGAATGAATTGGTCTTTACGTACAGGTATAGGGTCAAAAGAATTTGGGAACTTTGCATATGACTCTCTAACATAATGGGGACGATATTGCAGAACTATTACAAGATTTTCTTTAATAGCATTATTCCCATTTATTGGCTTTAAAGCAGAGTAGTCGTAATACTTCACCTCTAATCGTGGAGAATATTCCTGTAGGCAAGTTGTTAATGCTCTTTTCATGGACAAATCAATGCTCTTATCCAATACAATAGCTATTTTTAGTTTTTCTCCGAACTCATCTCGGGTTTGGCTCCTTATCAGTTTTTCCTTAATGATACAATTGTGAATTATCGGTTTAACTGCCTTGGAGGCCCTTTCTAGCTGCCATTCTATTGACATTTGATAGTCTTCGTCATTATAATCAGGAAAAGATTTGTGAAGATAACTTGAGTATAGAGATATAAGTTCGTCACTTAGGCATAAAGAGAAACGGTTACGCTCTTGAATTCTATATTCCGATTCATCAAGTAACGAACCAAGCACATCGGAAAACAGTAATTGGTCATCAGGGATAAAAATGTGCTCATATGAGTTGTTCCTACCAAACATATAGTTGCTCTCATCCTCGTCGAAAGTAATGTAATGGGGATATTGGTAGAATTCTTTCTCATTTACCATGGGGAATTTACGACAGAAACCAATCCCTTTGCTTATAGAATGACGAAGATGGAACGGTTTTTTTGAGAAAGCAAAGACGAAACAGTTCTTTAATCCCATCTTGTATGCAGTATTCCAGCGTTCGAGTGAGCTTTCTTCTAACGAATTGATTTTGTCGTTATTAGTATAAAATACAAAAAGGTTATCCACCATAACATACTCATCATCTCTTTTGTGCTCTCTTAACTGGTCTCGTATATCGTCAGCATCGAGATTATGGCACATAACCAAGTTCTTTTCAGTAAAGATATTGTCGGCTTCACCATAGAACTCGGAGATGAATTTATGCTTATCAGCTCTGGATACTTGCAAATCTCCTTCTCCGCAAATAATTATGTTCTTGTGTCCTTTCTCGCCAGAATAATTATCTGTTATACTACCCAATGTTTGTCGGATGTATTTGGCACATGGGACAGCGTACTGTTTCATGTGTTTTGCTTCTTCTTTAGTTCGAAGCACGATATTACGCATTGACGCAACTCTTCTTTTGAGAAGCTCTCTATTATCATCGTTGTAATACAAAGACAACTTTAGAATAAGGAATTTCAACCACACTTCGCGAGCCCATTCTGGGGCATGTGGCATATAGATGATGGGGAAACAGATTTCTCCATCTTCTGCCTTCCTATTCATATAATAGTCCACAATGCTGTTCATCACGTTTATGAATCTACGAGCCGATTCCTTTTGTGTATGAACCATCGCATTGATGATGGAATCGACCTCTGCAGATGATTGGTTGGCAATATTTTTAAATTCTTCTGTCATAGGAGCCGATATCAATTTGGCGAGTTAACTTTGTCAAGAAGTAATATTTCAAGATCAAACATTGCACGAGTCATTCCGACATACAGTTCAAACTTGTCTATTTCTTCCCGGTTGTTTAACACTAATAGCACATGCTTTGTTTCAAGCCCTTTGTAGGACAAGATTGTTGTTAGGCATAGTCTGTCTTCTTCATATTTGACATTCTCAGGCTTTAACTCCTTTATAAGTTCAATATCAGAAAGGCGTTCAAATAGCTGTTTGTTATGGGAGTCCGTCAAGACAACATACTCTGACCATTTCTTTTCCCCACTTCTCAAAGCGGTTAGGAGGGCTTTTATATGCTTAACCAATTCGTTAGTCCCTTGGTAGTGATGAATTTTTATTGCTGGGTCATTTCTTCCTTCAAGATCTCTTATTATTATGGAAGTCTGTGTTCCGTCTTCACTTTCCAAAATCTTGTTGGCTACATCAACAATCTGCTTATTATTAGGAACTCTTTTGTTCTCATTCAAAACGAAATGAGTTCCATATCGCGAAATGTCTTCCGAGTAACTATCTAATTCTCGGATGTCTTTTCTATATCCCTGCTCAGTATCGAAGAAAACAAGGTATCTACCTGTTCCAAGTCCATTACCGTTAATAGATGTAAGTGAATTTAGGACTTCCGCAGCACCTTTGTCAAAAATGTCTTGCGCTTCATCAATGACAATAAAATCATATGGGATAAAGTCATCTGATTCGCGAAGTGTGTCAAACAGTCGCTTCATTTTCTCAATAAGAGATGAAGAACCTTCCTGAAAATCATCGAAGGTGACAAACTTGTGAATTGGGTCCAGTTTCAAGATGAATGAAATAAACTGATATACTTCGCAATTCTCCAGCCCGACCTTCAGCAGCTGGTTGCGTACCGTCGCTGCCAGAAGATTATTCCAGCAAATATAAACGCCCCGTAAGGACTTATATCTACGGATAAATGCTTTCGCTATGGTTGTTTTACCAGTACCCGGCCCTCCCTCGATAATGATGCGATTGTTTTTCTCCAGACTCTTAAATGTATCGAGATTCTGTATGTTCAGCCAGTCAAGAATGCTTTGGTAACTAGTTTCTGTGTAGTTGAAATCAGGACGAATGTTCGCGACTAGATGATGAATTGCAATATCTACCTCAGTTGGCTTCAAATCCTTAGTAATCCAATGTTTCTTCTCTTTGTCAGTGCAAAGCACAGATAGACAGAATTCGGCAAAAGACTCTGATTGATTTTCCTGTTGGTATGCAGACCACAATTTATATCCCATATCCAACTTGGGAAGATGGTTCGTGTGAGCAATCTTAGTGTGTGGGAACGCACATACTGTGTCTATAAAGATTTGGTTGCTATTAATAATCTTGTTGTTCAGCAACGCATATTTGTAGTCTTCAGCTTGCTGGAAAGGCGACCTTTCCATAGTCATCCCCTCTCCTTTGCTAAAGAAGAACTGACCATTTTGGATACCAACGTTACCACCTTTTACTTCAACAACGAGTGCCCCTCTTTCACACACTAAGAAGAAGTCAATTTGAATCTCGGATTGTCTGCTATTACCAATGGGTAAACGCAAATCATGCCAAAAATGCCACGTAAGACTACTTTTTTCACAATCTTTCCATATCCTGCGATACATGTCTATTTCACCATATAATGGCGTTCCATCATTATGTTTGATGATGGTTTCCAAATTATTTAGGTTTTTATAGTCATGACTTATAATTGGCATATATCTATTATCTCTACTCCCAAAGTTTGGGATCATTTAAGTTAGACATCTTATAGTTAAACATCTCCAGTAGTTCCTCTCGATGTTCAGGAAACATCTCCAGTGTATCAAGTAAGGTCTGCAAGGTCTTGCAAATCTTTCGGACTTTACCTCGCGAATCTTCTCTATCGTAATATCCGGTTTCATAATCCCTTAAGAACTCCTCATATGGTTTGACGGGCTTAAGAACTTCAAAACCTGCGCCTTGTTCCCAGAACGTTTGGTTACGATAAGAATATTCCCAGAACGACATCTTCTTGTAGAAGGCCTGCTGATTACACCAGCGGGCAATCTGAATATACAAGTTTGAAATCGGAGCGTTATGGTAGTCTTCGTGACGCATTAGGTAACCCACACAACCGTATGTCATCAACACCTTAATGCGTTGGAAGATTTCCCATATATCACGATAGAATTTCTGATAGCCTTGCTCTGTTTGTTTAAATCCGCAGAACAGGTAGAATTTTGTACCTTTTTGGGGATTGTAATGCTTCCAGATCTTTAGGGCTCTTTCTATTAGTGGACGGTCTTTCCAATTATCAAAGGCAAAGATAAAGTCACCATGATATTTCGTCTTCGAAAGCATCTCGGCCATCTCCTCACCATGAGGGCTTTGTGCCAGCATACGCTCGTCAAGCCCTTGACGGAACTGAAAAGGTCGTCCCGTGTTTATCAGCTGTTGCAGCTTGGCACGCCAAATGGCAGGGTCGGCAGCAAGGAAGTTGTCATCCCATAGATAGATATATGGGCGCACCAATCGACCTTGTTCATCACGTTCTTCATCGAGAAACCATTCAAGATCGGAATAGGGGAATATCTTATCTTCCAACTTGTTGATGCAGAAGGGGCAATGACGGATGCAACCACGTGTCAGAAAACCAATGCTGTATTGTTGGTAGTCTTTGTACTTATCACGTTTAAAGCCCTCAGCCACCTTTCGGTCAACAAAAGAATCATAAAGATGATAGTAGGGCATTTGGCGAGCTAGATCAATACCATTCTTTCGAGGGCCGCCACGATGATTGGGATATTGGCAAAGGAACTCATCACGTTCCAACTGAGTCATATCGTCATCGCGTTTCTGACGGTAGATATTCACATTCAACTCATTTGCATAGAAGCCAGTGCCACCCCTACGGAATTTGCGTTTCTGAGCGGGAGTAGCATTCTCATAAAAGGCTGGCATCTGTGTGAACGTAAATACTCGGGAGATGTAGATCAGTTTGTAAGGCGTGATGTCTTCGTCCTGATCAATAATCAGCTTGAAGTCAATGCCGTTGTCGTTGAGGAAGCCTGCCAGTTTCATCAAGACAAGATTAGGATGCCGTGTCCCGTTGCAAAGCAGGTCGGCATCCACAAGTCCTATCTTGAGTTTCTTTTTTGGCATATAGGCTTAGTTCATTACAAGGTCGCCCTTGTGCAGACACACAAGATAATTATCGTCAATCAGTACCAGCGCATCCGTTTCAGGGACTGACCACTCCACTAGCTCACCAAAACCCATATCTTTTGCTTCGCAAGCGTGCACTTCTCGCCAACCCTTCGTGTTGGCCAATTGCTCCAATGTCTTAGCGGTTTCTTCCTCCACCAAATCCATCAGGCAACTCCACTCCTGATACATCCCGCCAGCGGGAATCGTTATACTTGCTTTTGGCATATTTTGAATCATTATGTATCTTCTTTTAATTCTTGTTTACTTCTATTATTCTTTTGGAGGGGTATCTTACCCTTAAAATCTATGGTGCAATTATTTCCCAGTGTCCCCCTTTATCTGGGCCAATGCGACGGATAACACCTTGTTCCTGGAGTTTTCTTAGGTGCTCTTGCACGTTGCGAGATGCAATATCTATTTCTTTAGAAATGGACAGTGCCGTCGCGTTGGGATTCTTCCAGATAATTCTAACAATTTTTGCTCGCGTCGTAGATAATTTTTCTACGATGCTATCTACGATGTTTTCTGTGATGTTTCCTGCGATGTTTTCTACGACATCACCGCCAACTTTACCGCCAGTTTTACCGCCAGCTTCGTTGGTATAGCTCTGTGAGACCTTCACCTCAACCTTGAATGCTGTGATAAGGTTAACGTTGAACTCTGCGGGTTGGTTGCCATTTTCCTTCAAGTCCGTCACGTCCTGACACGGCAATACCTCGTCGAGAATCATGATGGCCCAGGGATAGCTGTCCGCCTTCCCCGAATTCTTCGGAGAAAGCCTGGTATTGAAATATATAAAACCATTCCTGTCCATGTTGTTATTGCTTTGTTATGTTTCCTTTTATGTTAAAACTTAACTCGTTTTCATTATCATGTTAAAGAATCTGTATTTTTTTAACTCGTACTTCTTTACGTGTTATCATTTTGTAATATCATTAACATGAACAGATTCTATCACCTCTGCTGGTTCTGTTGCTTTATACTGGCCAAACTCGATGAAGAGATTCATCAGGCGGGTGTTGATATAATAGTTCTCCTTGCCCATTTTTTCTTTCTTAAGAAGACCTAGAGCCACAATTCTATCCAGATACTTCGAGGCTGTCTGACGAGATACTTGCATATTGGCTACAACATGGTCAATCTTGGTATAGGGGTGATAGAACAGGCCGTTCAGCAATTCATGATTGTATTTGCTGCCAAAGTCTGGACGAATAACATTCTTATATTCTGCCATCAAGCGACCTATGTTCTTGACCAAAGAAATCGTATCCTCTGCAGTTACCTCTACACCCTTCAACATAAAGAGGATCCAGGCTTCCCATTCTGCGGCATTATCAGTATTCTTGCCCCTGATAGCTTGTATCAGTCGGTAGTACTCTCCTTTGTTGTGAGTGATGTATCGACTAAGATAGAGGATGGGCAAGTCAAGCAAGCCAGTGATTACCAGATAGAGGATATTGATAATGCGACCTGTGCGGCCATTACCATCATAGAATGGATGGATGCTCTCGAACTGATGGTGTATGATGGCCATCTTGATTAGCGGGTCAAGTTGGCTCAAATGGTCATCATTGATGAACTGCTCAAGATTGGACATATACTGGACGATGGCCTTTCCGTCCTGCGGAGGTGTATAGATTACAGCGCCATCATTTTCACGCTTCAACTGGGTTCCTGGTGTTGTGCGGAAGCCTGCGGTATTCTGTTCCAAGATTTCTTGAACATGCTTAATGTCGTTGAGGGTGAGGATGTCTTTGTTTCGCACCATACGGAATCCCTCGTTGATGGCTTCACGATAGAAAAGTACCTCTTTTGTGGCAGCATTAATGAACTGATGGCTTGGATCAAGCCCTGCACGATACAAATCATCCTGAGTAGTCACGATATTCTCCACCTCAGAGCTATCCTTGGCTTCTTGCAAGGTAAGGCTGCTAATGAGAATGCGCTCATTGGGTATGGTTTGTGCCACACCCTTCAACTCTGCCAGTTTGCGGTTTGCCCTGTTCAACTGCTTCAGAACCTCTTTGGTCTCCAAATCGTATGGAAGAGGTAAGGAGGGAATCGAGTATTTTTCTTCTTTCCTTATCTCATCAGCTGGATTTGTTATATCTTGATTGCTCATATTATGATGTATCTATTTTACTTCTATTCGTCTTCTTACAATCAATTCATCAACTGGGGACAAACTGGGGACAAGACTTGTGACAAAGCTTGTGACAAACTTGTGACGTCATCTTCTAAAGAGACCATACGCAGCAGTTCTTGTATTTCGTCTATTGTTATCATTCGACTTATTTCTCTTGATTGAATTCTTCCTGTCTCACCAACTCCTGCACAGGCACTTCAAGCGCATTGGCTATTGCAATGAGGGCTTCAAGGCTGGGTTGGGTGGTATTGGTGACCCACTTTGACACAGTAGCAGGATCCTTGCCGAGTTTGTCGGACAGCCACTTATTGTTCAGGTCGCGTTCTGCGAGAACGACTCTTATACGATTTAACTTTGCCATGATAGATTACTGTTGTTTGACGGCAAAGTTACAACAATAAATTAGAACAAATGCTGATATGCTCAAAAAACTATATAAAAAAACTATTATTTGACGATTTGGCCAATCTTTTGATTGGCAGAAGACCAAAAACAACGACAGATATCAGGCCAAAGACATGCTTACATGGTTTATACGTGATTTATACAACACACCGGAGACGCCCACAGTTGTGACATCACCTGCAATGGCTGGTTCAAGGGAGTCTTTGAAGCTGGAAGACTAATGCCTCGAAAAAAAATTACACACTATTATCATTAGACAATCCCCCGCACCGAGTCGATGCGAGGGATTACATTTTTCCATCTATTTTAATGCTGCGCTAATAATACGATAGAGGCTGATTGCTACTCTATGTTCTTGCGAATGCGGGTGAGGTAGGATGTCATGGCTCCCTCGTCGCGATTGTCGATAATCTGGATGAGGTTTTTCAGCTCGGCACGTATCATCTCCACCTTGGGCTTGGTATGAGGGTTAAAAAGGATTTCGCGCAACAAGGTGTCATCTTCTGAAAGCACCCCGCGGGCAATCTTCATGTGACGTTTGAAGGTCGTACCCGGAGTGTCCTGGTGCTTCATAACAGCACTGAAGACAAAGGTTGAAACGAAGGGAATAGAGAGCGAATAAGACATTGTCTCATCGTGTTCGGCGAAAGAGAGTTCCTTCAGGTTCAAACCGAGCCGTGTGTAAAGGTCGCGGAAGAAGATGCGGCCCATGTAATCTCCCTCGGAGATGATGATGGCATTCTCATTGCTAAGTTGTCCGAGATTGGCGAAGGTGGGGCCGAACATCGGGTGCGAACTGACGTAGCGGTGACCCGTGCGTTCGTAGTACTCTTTGAAACCGGTCTTGACGCTGCTGATATCGGAGAGGATGCAGTCCTTGCTCACATGTGGAAGCAATTCGTCGAAGACTTGCAGTGTGTACTTCAACGACACTGCATTGATGACAAACTCGGGGTTGAAGGCATCCAACTCGTCGAGAGAGGTGAAGCGCTGGGTGTTGTAGAGGAAACGCAGGCGTTGTGGGTCATTGTCATAGACTGCCACTTCGTGGTCGAAGCTAAGCAGATCCGTGAAGAACGAACCCATTTTGCCAGCACCTAATATCAATATTCTCATAGGTGGCCCCCCCTCCCACCCTCAAGGGGAAAGTGGAATGTATTTGAGAGGGTGTAGGGAGTTGAGGGGGCGTTTATTATATGATTAGACTTATTAACTTGGAGGATTCACCTTCATGAAAAGTGACCACTCCCCCCTTAGATGGGTAGCTGGGAAGGGGTCTTCATGATTTCTATTTGCTGTCTCACGCTTTCGCTGTGTATGGCCTCATAGACTTTTTTGACAAAGTCTGGATTCATGCCGCAGAGAGCTCCTTGTGCTCCACGCTTGTCCAGAATTTCACTGTAGCGAGTGGTCTGCACGACAGTCATGTTATGGAGCTTCTTATAAGCGGCAATCTCTCGACTGATGCGCATACGCTTGGTGAGCACATCCATGAGGTGGTTATCCAGTTCATCAATCTGTTTGCGGAGCTGGTTAATGCTCTCCGTGGCTTCTACGCTTTCACGAATGACCAAACGGTCGAGGATGAAATCCAGTACTTCAGGCAACACTTGTTGCTTGGCATCGCTCCAAGCACAATCGGGATTGCAGTGGGCCTCTATCATCAACCCGTCGAAACCGAGGTCCATCGCTTGCTGAGAGATGGGGGCGATGAGATCACGACGTCCTCCCATGTGAGAGGGGTCGGTGATGATGGGAAGCGACGGGAAGCGGCGTTTCAACTCGATAGGCAGATGCCACATGGGAGGGTTGCGGTAGATTTTCGAATCAACACTGGAGAAACCACGATGGATGGCTCCAAGCCGGGAAATGCCAGCGGCGTTGATGCGTAAGAGCGCACCTGTCCATAACTCAATGTCAGGATTAACAGGGTTTTTGACAAAGACTGGTATGTCCACACCTTTTAGCGCATCGGCAAGAGCTTGAACACTGAAAGGGTTAGCACTCGTGCGGGCTCCAATCCAGAGGATGTCAATGCCAGCTTTCAAGGCAGCTTCCACATGTTCCGGCGTGGCCACCTCTGTGGCTGTGAGCATACCTGTTTCAGCTTTTACGCGTTGCAGCCAAGGCAGGGCTTCCAAGCCCTTTCCTTCAAAGCCGCCGGGCTTGGTGCGCGGTTTCCACACGCCAGCTCTGAAAATCTTAACACCGTTATTGGCCAACTGGCGGGCGGTGTCCATAACTTGTTCCTCGGTCTCTGCCGAACATGGGCCGGCAATGACCAAAGGACGTTTCTCATTGATGCCCGGAAGGGCAAGGGGGGAAAGTTCTAGTTCCATAGGCAGACCCCCCTCCCGTCCCCTCTCAAGGAGGGAAGTAGAACGGGTTTGAGAAGGTATGGGGAGGTGAGGGGCATTTATTTTATGATTAGACAAATTTACATGTAGGATTCACTTGTTGAAAGGTGACTACTCTCCCCTAGGTGGAGCGGGGAGGGGGGCTTGGATTGTCCTTTTTATCCTCCTCAACGCCTCTTCCATCAGTTCGTCCTTAGCACACAACGAGATTCTCACGTAGCGTTCGCCGTTCGAACCGAAGATGAAACCTGGGGTGATGAACACGCGTGCTTCATGGAGCACACGTTCTGTCAGATCCTCGACATTGTTGTAGCTGTCTGGAATACGTCCCCAAAGGAACATTCCCGTTTGCTTGGGGTCGAAAGCACAACCGAGAGCAAGCATGATGTCCTCTGCGATAGCACGACGCCGACCATAGGTGCGCTGATTTGCCTCGACGTGCCATTCCTCGCAACTATTTGTGAGTGTTTCTGCTGCGGCCAGCTGCATCGCTCGGAATGTGCCACTGTCTATGTTAGTCTTTACCTTCAGAATCCAGCGGATGAACTCGGCATTCGTCGACAACATTCCTACACGCCAGCCTGGCATGTTGTGGCTTTTCGACATCGAATTGAACTCTATGCAGCAATCTTTGGCACCTGGAATTTGGAGGATGGAGAGAAGATCGGAAAAACCACCAGGAGACTTTGCAGGCCTTATAAAGCTATACGGATTGTCGTTCACGACAACGATGCCATGTTTCTGTGCAAAAGCGACCAAGCGTTCATAGGTTTCTCGACGGGCGGGTGCACCTGTCGGCATGTGAGGGTAGTTTGTCCACATCAGCTTTACACGCGAGAGATCCATCTGCTCCAGTCGGTCGAAGTCGGGCTGCCAACCGCCTTCTTCAGTGAGGTCATAGTTGACGACCTCTGCTCCCAACAAACGTGACAGTGCCGTATAAGTAGGATAACCAGGATTAGGAACCAGCACGCGTTCACCGGGATTCACAAAAGCCAGCGTCACGTGCAGGATGCCTTCTTTGGAACCGATAAGCGGCTGTATCTCCGTAGCAGGATCAAGGTTGACACCATACCATCGTCTGTAGAACGTGGCCATGGCTTGTCGAAGCTCGGGTGTACCAATGGTGGGTTGATAGCCGTGGCCATCAGCCTTTCGGGCTTCACGGCAAAGCACCTCAATTGTCTGTTCACTGGGCGGCATATCGGGGCTTCCGATGGCCAAGGAAATAATGTTCTTGCCTTCAGCATTCATCTGAGCCACTTCCTTCAGTTTTCGACTGAAATAGTATTCTTGCACGTTAGCCAGACGAGCTGCCGGCCTGAAAAGTGTTTTATCCATATATGATCCTTCTAACAGAAAATCCCGCTCCTTGTCGGAAGCGGGACTTGTTTGTATTATTTCTTGTTTCAACATTTTCTTGTCTCAACTGTTACATACGCATTCCCGCTTCACCTTTTCTGGGTAAAGTAATAATAGGAATAATAATATGCGTTCTGTTGCGAAATCATTCTTTCTTCTTGTTTGCGGTTGCAAATTAACACATTTTCCACGAAACCGCCAACTATTTTGCGCTTTTTTTGCTACTTCACGTATATTTTGCTTCATTTATCATCAATATGAGGGTCGTATGAAGTGAGGCCTAGGTCTTGGAACAAGCAGTCAAGCGCAAGGTCTGCATTGCCATCAGCTTCGTTGAGAAGAGTGACGAACTTGGAGCCTATGATGGCACCGGCTGCATTTTGTTGAGCAGATTCTAATGTCTGTTTATTACTGATACCGAAGCCTATCAAACGGGGGTTACGTAGGTGCATGGCATCGATGCGACGAAAATATGCCTGCTTACTGTCATCGAAAGCGCTTTGTGTTCCCGTGATGGCAGCAGAGGACACCATGTAGATAAAGCCATCTGTATGCTGGTCAATGAAACGGATACGTTCGTCGGAAGTCTCAGGGGTGATAAGCATTATGACACGAAGGTCATAACGATCGGCGACAGGTTTGACAATAGATAGGTAATCATCGAAAGGTAGGTCGGGGATAATCATACCTGATACGCCAGCATCGGCACAGCTCTTACAGAAAGCCTCTATACCATAGTGGAGAATAGGATTCAGGTAGCCCATGAGGATGAGAGGGATGGACACCTCGTTCTTGATGGTTCTTAATTGAGTGAAAAGCCGTTGCAAGGTCATTCCGTTCCTAAGTGCACGGGTTGCAGCATTCTGAATGACAGGACCATCTGCAAGAGGATCGCTGAAGGGGATGCCTACTTCAATCATGGCGATACCTCTTTTTTGAAGAGTGAGAATGACATCAGCCGTGCCGTTGAGAGTGGGACATCCAGCACAGAAATAGAGACTGAGGAGTTTCTTGTTACCTCGTTGGATGAAGAGTTGGTTGATTTTATTCATGATTGCTTAATAACTAAGTTCTTGAAGAAATAGCTGGATCGCCTCCACGTTTTTTTGAGCAGGAGCAATTTCAAAACGGGAGTTGAGATCGATGCCAATGCATTTAGGATGACGAAAGTTGCGGATGCGTTCTGTGTCGTTGGGACCGATGCCGCCACTGAGCAGGAATGGTGTCGTGCCGTGATAAGCGGAAAGTACACTCCAGTCAAACCGCTCACCGCTGCCTCCAGGCAACAGAGTTTTGGTGTCAAAGAGAAAGTAGTCGGCAACATCCTCGTATGCTTTTGTTCGTGCAAGGTCAGCAGCGGTGGAGATATTGAAGGCTTTTATGATTTTCCATTCTTGTAACTGACGGACGTATTCGGGTGACTCGGAACCGTGTAGTTGGATGAAATCGAGGGCGAAATCATTGGCTACACGCTTCACCTTTTCTATATTTTCATTGACAAACACTCCGACACGATGACATTTTTCCGGCAAGTAGGCGGGTAACTCGGCTACATAGCGGCGGCTGCTAAGCCAGAAAATAAAGCCCATAAGGTCTATGCCATAGGTCTTTCCTTCAGAGTTTGTTACGCGAAGATTTTCAACAGCACGAATGTTTTCAGGATCGCGCATACCACAGACTTTAATAATCATAACCGTAAGATGAATTCGCTCAAGGCTTTGCCGGGGTTGTTGGTATGCATAAAAGTCTCACCTATGAGAAACCCTTGAAATCCTGCATTACGAAGGTCGCGAATGATAGCGGGATCACTGATGCCACTCTCGCTCACCTTCACCGCCTCCTTTGGCAATTTGCCTGCAAGACGGAAAGAGTTCTCAACATTAGTGATAAACGTGCCAAGATTTCGGTTGTTGACACCTATCACATCAGCAGGCAGATCAACATATTGGAGTTCGGACTCGCTGTGAAGCTCGAGCAGGACTTCGAGGCCAAGGGTATGAGCTTTCTCGATGAGGTAGGCACAGGCAGGCTTCGACAGACAGGCTGCAATGAGAAGGACGGCACTGGCACCACATAAGACTGCTGCGTAAAGCTGAGCCTCGTCTATGACAAAGTTTTTATATAAAATGGGAAGCGTGACACCAGAAGCCCGGGCGGTTCGGACATAATCATCGTGACCACCAAAGTAGTATTCGTCGGTGAGTATGCTAATGGCAGAGGCTCCGTTCTGCTGGTAAGAAAGTGGGATGATGTCGGGGCGGCCCCCTTCCTTAATCCAACCTTTCGATGGAGAACGACGTTTGAATTCTGCTATGATGCCAGTGGGGCTGGCAAGCAAGGCTGCGCGAAGAGAAACTTTCTGACGTCGCATTTCTTCCATCTCCTGCCGCTTGGTGGCAATGATGTTTTCTAAGATATCCATGTGGTTCTTTCTTTGAGGATGTAAAAGAATCATGAGTATCCACCATCGTAGGATGAAGGATAGTTATGAGTTGAGCTCCACGAATTTTCTGAAAGTGCGTAAAGCTGCGCCGCTGTCGATGCTTTCACGTGCCTTGGCGATACAAGTGTCGAGACTGAGCTGACCGCGTTCAAGAACCTGGATGCCGAAAGCGGCATTAGCCAAAACGATGTTCTTCTGGGCAGGCAGGGCACGATTCTCCAAAACGGCATCGAAGATTTCCTTGGCTTCCTGTTCTGTGGCACCCGCAACAAGTTCTTCGGGTCTGGCTATGTCAAAGCCAAGGTCATGAGGGCTGAAGACACGCTCGTAGCTATTAGTGGTGACTTTGAAATCGCCAGTGAGCGAGATCTCGTCATAACCGTCGATGGAGTTGACAATTCCGTAGTCAATGCCAACGCGCTGATAAACTTGATGATAGAGTCTCATTTGGTCAAGATTGGCAACTCCAAGCAGTTGGCAACTGGGCTGGCTGGGATTGACGATGGGGCCGAGCAAGTTAAAGATGGTGGGGAAGGGCAAGGCCTTACGGATGGGGCCGACGAATTTCATAGCTCGGGCAAAGAGCTGTGCATGCAGATAAACGATACCGCACTCTTGAAGGCAGCGATTCAGCCGACCAATATCATCGGTGAAGCGGACACCATGCTGAGCAATGACGTTCGAAGCTCCGCTGACTGAAGTGGCTGAAAAATTTCCGTGCTTAGCCACCTTATAACCTGCACCTGCAATAACAAAGCAGCTTGTCGTCGAAATATTAAACGTATTCTTGCGATCACCGCCTGTACCAACAACATCGATATATCGATCGCAGTCGAGCAAAGCAGGCACGCCTGTTTCCAAAATTCCGTCGCGAAAGCCAAGCAGTTCTTCTACGGTGACACCGCGCATCTGCAGGGCTGTAAGCAGAGCGGTAATCTGTTCGTTGGGGTATTCGCTTTGGGTGATTCCGATGAGGATGGTCTTCATCTCCTCACGGGAGAGCTCTTCGTGGTTTAGGAGGCGGAAGAGAAAGCCTTTCATTGTCTGTTCCATAGTGTGGTTGCGATGATATGAATGTTATTAAATTGATGCAATCCAGTTACTCAGGATCGTGCGTCCATCGGGCGTAAGGACACTCTCTGGGTGGAACTGAATGCCATACACATTGTATTCGCGGTGACGTAGAGCCATTATCTGACCCTCGTCGCTGACGGCAGTCACTTCGAGGCAGGCTGGCAGACCGTCGCGCGAAACGACCCATGAGTGGTAGCGCCCCACGGTAATGTCGGGGGACAGATGAGCGAAAAGTGGGTCGAGGGAAGTCGTACTCGACGAAGCCTCGCTTGACTCGCTGGTTATGATATGACAGGGTGTGGCGACACCATGAAAGACATCGCTTAGATTTTCCAGTCGTGCACCAAAGACCTCGCCGATGGCTTGGTGCCCAAGGCAGACACCAAGAATGGGCTTGCGACCAGCGTACCTGCGTATGACATCACAGAGAAGCCCCGCTTCACAGGGGATGCCTGGACCAGGTGAAAGAAGGATACCATCAAAGCCGTTGAGATCGTTGAGCTGGAACTGGTCATTACGGACAACGGTGACATCAGCTCCAAGCTCCTTCACCAGATGAGCGAGATTATAGGTGAACGAATCGTAATTGTCGATGAGAATGAGTTTCATAATGGTTGGATTGTTTAAGGTGGGTTCGATAAATTAGCTTTGAATTGCTCGTAGGCTATTTTTGAGCAGATTTACCTTCAAGCCCGCAGAAGCGTAACGGGCCGCTCGGCGCTTGCGACAGTTCTTCGAGCAAAGCGAGTCTGAAGAACGGTTGAGCTTTTGGAGCAGCGAGAGCCAAGAAAGCTGTTTTCAAATGACCGAGTCGTGACAAAAGTCAACAATGCTAAAGGATTGGAGGCAAAGATGCCGAAAAGAGACAAGAGCAAACAAAGATAATTCATAGAGAATATGTTAATTAATAGAACACACCTAAGCCTCATGAGTCTCTGCCATGAGGATGGCTCTTCTTAATGCGCCAAGCTTGTTGTTCACTTCCTGTAGTTCGTATTCTTCATTGCTCTTGGCTACAATGCCACCTCCTGCCTGAAACCACAGTTCACCATTTCGAGAGACAAACGTACGAATAGTGATGGCCTGATTCAGTGAACCATCAAGACCGATTACACCAATACAACCGCCATAGGCACCTCGGTTATGCGGCTCATATTCGCTGATGAGTTGCATCGCTCGAACCTTGGGTGCGCCGCTGAGTGTTCCGGCAGGAAAGGTATCGATGAATGCTTTAACAGGATCCTTGTCGGCATCGAGCTCGCCGCTGACGCGGCTGACAAGGTGAATGACGTGTGAGTAGTATTGTATATCTTTGTAGTAATCCACACGCACGTCATGGCAGTTACGGCTCAAATCATTGCGGGCCAAATCGACGAGCATCACATGTTCTGCGTTCTCCTTGGGGTCGTTGCGCAGGAACTCTGCGCCTCGACGGTCGGCTTCCGCATTGCCGGTGCGTTTTGTCGTTCCGGCGATGGGATCAATGTAGGCACGGAACTTACGGCCTGACGAGGATTCGGAAACGACGGCTTCAATGCGACAATGCGTTTCAGGAGAACTGCCGAAGATCCTGAAGCCACCGAAATCGAAATAGAATAGGTAGGGGCTGGGATTGATACTACGGAGGGCTCGGTAGAGTTTAAAGTCATCACCCTCAAAACGCTGAACAAATCGTCTTGAAAGAACAATCTGGAACACGTCTCCACGTAGGCAATGCTGGATGCCACGACGAATGTTGGCCTTGTGTTCCTCGTCAGTGAGCGGTGAGCTGACATCACCTACAGAGCGGAATGAGTATTCTCTGACACTGCCCCTGTTCATCACTTTCTGGATGTCCGTTCCTTCTTCCTTGTCTGGCTGGCCAGAAGGAACCATCTCCACCAACTTCAACAGATTGTTATGATGGTCAAACACAATCACCACCTTATATAATATATAGAGGACGTCTGGGGCATCATTTCGCTCCTGGGTTTCGTCTTTGACGGCGATGCCTTCGAAATACCGCACGGCATTGAAACTCGTGTAACCAAACAGCCCGCAGACATCTGCATCATCGCCCTCAACACAAATACGGTCGGTGAGGGCATGGATGGCCTCGGCCACGCCATAGTCTTTCGTGATGTCATGACGCTCTGAAGTATTGTCTGGGAAACCGATTGTTGCCACGCCGTGACCAATGGCCACGCTGGCAAAAGGATGAATGCCGATGAAAGAACGGGAGTTAGCGGCATCATGATAATCAGCACACTCCATCAATGCGCTTTGCGGATAGAGGTCTCGCAGCCGCATATACACACCAACAGGTGTATAGAGGTCGGCAAGGATAGTCTTCGTTGTTGTCGTGAAATGAAAGGTCTCCATTGTCATCTGATGTGATTTGTTGTTGTTAGAACTTTCCGTATTCTTTTGCCATCTGTTTATTCTTCAGATAGGTCTCCACGTCCTTGTCACCGCGCCCGCTGACCGTCAGCACGACCACGTCCGTAGGCTTGAAGCTGAGTTTGGAGAGAGCGGCGACCGCGTGTGCACTCTCTATGGCAGGAATGATGCCTTCTAAACGTGTCAGCTCATAGCCGCTATAGACAGCCTCATCATCGTTGATACTCAACACTTCCGTCCGACCCAGCCTTGCCATATTGCAGTGCATCGGACCAACGCCGGGATAGTCCAAGCCTGCTGAGATCGTGAACGCCTCTTGTATCTGACCATCTTCATCCTGCATCACGAGCATCTTTGCACCATGCAGAACGCCAACTGTTCCTCGATGGATGGTGGCGGCGGTGTGGTCAGTCTGCCATCCATGTCCGCCTGCTTCTGCTAATACGATACGTACCCGTTCGTCATCCATATAGTGATAGATCGTACCGGCAGCATTTGAGCCACCGCCGATGCAGGCCACAAGATAGTCGGGATAATCTCGACCTATTTTCTCCTGCAATTGCCATTTGAGTTCCTCGCTGATGATGCTTTGCATCCGTGCCACTAGGTCGGGATAGGGATGAGGACCCATTGTTGAACCAACGATGTAGAATGTATCGGCAGGATGACAGCACCAATCGCGGATAGCCTCAGAACAGGCATCACTCAATGTCATGTTTCCTGTCCGAACTGGGTGCACCTCCGCCCCGAGCATTTTCATACGTTCCACATTCGTGTGCTGTCGCTCCACATCCGTTGCACCCATGAATACTTCACACTTCATATCCATCAGGGCGCAGACCGTTGCCGTCGCTACGCCATGCTGCCCAGCTCCAGTCTCAGCTATGATACGGGTCTTTCCCAACTTCTTAGCCAGCAGTATCTGCCCGATCGTATTGTTGATCTTGTGCGCTCCTGTATGATTCAAATCCTCACGCTTCAGATATAGTTGGCATCCGTATCTCTCACTCATTCGCCGTGCGAAATACAATGGTGACGGACGACCTACATAGTCTTTCAGCAGTGCACGATATTCCGCCTTGAAATCCTCGCTCTCAATGATGGGCAGGTAAGACTCCTGCAAATCATGTACGCACTTGTAGAGAATCTCCGGAACGTATGCTCCGCCAAACTCTCCATAGAAACCGTTCTTATCTACTTGATAATGCTGCATGTGATATGAGTTTGTGTTATGATAATGATTTGAAAAAACGAGGAGCTTGTCGTGATTGACAAGCCCCTCTCAGAATCTTTTATGTAATCGTTTCAGGTATGCGGCCATCTTCTCACGATCTTAGGAACCTTGAGCTTTGCCACCACCAAAAGAAATTAGCTTCCTTCATCATTGAACAATACATTTTATTCGTTTTTAGCGCTGCAAAGTAACAAACTTTCTACGGAACAAACAAATATTTTACAAACTTTAAGTTTTTAGGCAATCATCTTTCCTGCGTGATGCCTTTTAGATGCACTCTCTGCCCCGCTGATATTCGCCGAGAATCTTGAAGTCGGAGGTCAGAGGACGGATGGCATCGATGCCTTGTGAGTAGCGAGTGTAATCGCTGAACTGGACATCGACGTAGAACAGGTATTCCCATTCACGTCCGATGATGGGCAAAGACTGTATCTTTGTGAGGTTAAGCTTGTAGAACGAGAGCACGGAAAGAACATGAGAGAGCGACCCTTCTTCATGCGGCAATGCGAAGACGATGCTGGCTTTGTCTGTTGCGCGTATATCTCTTAAAAGGTTTGCGCGCGCGGGAGAGGCAAAGACCAAAAAACGTGTGAAGTTATGCTTGTTCGTCTCGATTCCTTCTTCGAGGACTTTCAAGCCATACATCTCTGCCAGTGACTTAGAACCGATTGCAGCATGACCATGCATCTGATGTTGAACAACGGCACGGGCTGCACCTGCCGTGTCAGAAGCTTCTACGACCTTCAAAGACTCATGACGGCTGAGGAACTCGCGACACTGCATGAGGGCCACAGGATGAGAATGCACCTCTGTGATGTCTGTCCAATCATCATCTGGCAGACACATGAACGAATGCTTGATGCGCAACTTATGCTCACCCACGATGGTAGCTCCCGAATCACGCAACAACTCATAATTATGCAACAACGACCCCGCGATGGTGTTCTCGATAGCCGCCATACCAATGGCAGTCGAGTCCTGGCGCAAAGTCTCGAACAACTGCTCGAACGACGAGCAACAGATAAGCTGAATTTCCTCGTTCTCAAAGAACTGATGGGCGGCAATGTCGTGGAAACTTCCCTCAATGCCTTGAATTGCGATGTGTTTCATATTCGTTTTGCGGCACAAAGGTACGGAGAATCTCACAAACCGCCAACTTTTTCGTAGCATTTTCAACGAAGGAAGCCTACACACTCACACAACACATCGGACTATGCCTCCTCCTTAACCCATCGGTAACATTTGGTACTTGCAACAGCTTCACGGGCTTTTCTGCTCTTCCTCTCAGCATTTATGTAAACTTATATAACGGATGTATGAGCATGCCGTATTGAGCTGCAAAGTTAAAGAAAGGCCAATGAGCAGTCAACCCAGGGCATCGCCCTGGGTACAAAGGTCCACGGTGTACTCGCCCTAAAAGGGCAAAAGCAGCATTCCAAATCTGAAAGGACATAGCGTTCATCATAGGATATATGAGTCCACCTGAAAAAGTGGCTTTTTTGAATCCTTACTGATGAACTTCTGGTGACATTAACCCGTGTATGAGCCACTCTTACCAAAGAGGCTCGGAAATGTTAAAAAATGCAGAATATTTGCTCAGGCCAAAGATTACCCCTACCTTTGCATCGCGTTAGTGACAGATATGACGGAACGCTATATCAACCCTTACACCGACTTCGGCTTTAAAAAGCTCTTCGGTACGGAGATGAACAAGGATTTGCTCATCAGTTTCCTTAATGCCTTATTCATTGGGCATGAGGTCATTCGTGATGTAACATACCTCAATGGTGAGCATTTCGGCGAAAGCATATTGAATAGAAAAGCCATCTTCGACGTGTACTGCGAGAACGAACAGGGCGAGAAATTCATCGTAGAGATGCAGAAGGCCGAACAAAACTACTTCAAGGACCGCAGTATTTACTACTCCACCTTCCCCATCAGAGAGCAAGCCCCTCGTGGAGAATGGGACTTCCGCTTGAAGGCCGTCTATACCGTCGGCATCCTCAACTTCATATTCCCCGATGACGAGTACAGTTCCGAGTGTTTCCACCATGAAGTCAAGCTGATGGATACAGCGGACAAGCATGTCTTCTATGACAAGCTGACTTTCGTTTACATCGAAATGCCGAAGTTCAACAAGACTGAAGACCAGTTGTTGACGATGTTCGACAAATGGTTATTTGTCTTGCGTAATCTCTCCCGCCTCATGGAACGTCCCGCCGCCCTGCAGGAACGCATCTTCACCAAGCTCTTCGAGCAGGCCGAGATAGCCCACTTCACGCCAAAAGACGCTTGGGAGTACGAAGAGAGCGTCAAAGTGTATCGGGACCTGACGAACGTCGTTGACACCGCCGAGCGAAAAGGACTCGAAAAAGGACGTATTGAAGGACGTAAAGAAGGACGAGAAGAAGGACGAGAAGAAGAGAAGACCGCCACCGTGCATCGGCTATTTGAGATGGGGCTCTCCATAGAACAGATCGTACAGGGCACAGCGCTAAAAGAATCTGTCATCCGCGAAATCTTACAAAAACAAGTCAACACATGACTACAGACATCCATTTAATTATTAACCCTTTTTATTAACTTAACTTTAACAACAAATGAAGAAAATCAAACTTCTTCTCGCCGCCATGGCGGCGATGTTCACGATGGGCGCAAACGCACAATCGTGGACGGCTTCCGAGGTTGGAGCAGGTAATTTCTACCTCTACAACGTCGGTAAAGGTCAGTTCTTAACAAGAGGCAACGGCTATGGTACTCAGGCCAGCGTTAGTGCTAACAGCGCACTGACGTTGACTGTTGAGGAGTACGACGGTGCCTACAAACTCTGCACCAATATTAATGGTTCGGGCAAGGGTTTAGAACGCCTCGGCGATCCTGTTATCTACACAGACCAGTCTGCCAACAAGAACTCCACCTGGACTTTCACGAAGGTGGCCGATGCCAGCAACGGACCTATCTACACCATCGTCTCCAAGGACAACCATGGCGGTGGTGCTGGCTCGTATATGACGGCCAGTGCTGACAACACCATCGTAGGCCCCGCCGATGCTGTGACCGACGACTACGGCCGTTGGCAGCTTGTCCAGGCATGGGTTACGAATTCTATGCCTGTAAGTGACGCAAGCGGCTGGACGACTTCCCTGACCCCGACCTTCGATGGTAACCAAGTTTGCGCCGAGTTCTGGAATAAGAGTGGCGCCTCCATCAAACAGACTGTGAACAACCTGCCCGCTGGTAGCTACGATCTCATCGCCGTGGCATTCACCCGCACTGGCATGACGGCTACCCTCAATGCAGGTTCCAACACCATGAGCATCGCCACCGCCAGCACCGACGAGGCTAACAATCGTGGTCAAGCCAACACTTGGTTCAATAACGGCAATGGCGTGAACACGCTTGCGTTCACCCACGCCGGAGGAAGCCTCGAGATTGGTCTGACTGCTGACAATGCCAATGGCGACCACTGGTTGGTATGGCGCTCGTTCGTGCTCATCTACAAGGGTCTTGACCTCTCTGAGTTGAAGGCTGCCCTTCAGGCTCAGATTGATGCCGTTTCTGCTCTCCAAGGCACCACCACCACAGCTGCTTACAATGCTGCCAAGAACTATGCAGAAAGTATCGACATGGATGCCCTGACATCAGAAGAAGAAATCTCCGCAGCAGCTACCGAACTGTCAAGCTTTATTGATGCCGCTAAGACATTGCAAAGTGCATACGCTAACTACAACACCATCAAGGCTGCTGTAGAGGCTCTTGACGACGATGCTACCGTCTTCACGGGCAGTGCAGTTGACGTATCTGCTGCTGACGCTGCTGTGGAAGCTGCTACAACGGCCGAAGGAATCAACGCTGCCATTGATCAGCTGCGCAATGCTGCTGGTAACTTCTTGTCTTCTGTTACCCTAAACGAAGGCAAGCGTTTCGACATTACCAACATTTACCTCACTAATCCTGATTTTGAAGTTCCCACTGCCAATGGTGTTCTTCCTCCAGGATGGAATATCACCATTACAGGTCAGAACTGCGGACAGCAGAACCGTACCGATACCAATCCTGAAACGTCTTTGGCCATCACAAACTTCATTGAAGCGTGGCATCCAAGCCAGCTGGGTAATGGTGTGATTGCTCAGACCGTGAGTAGCCTGCCCGAAGGAACCTACGTCCTCGAGTGTGATGCTTCAATCTGCCACGATCCCGCAGGTGCTGATGATATCACTGGTGCTAACCTCTTCGTTCAGTCGAGTTTGAAGAAGGAAGTTTCTGATCCCATCAGTAACGTTCGCCTCTACATTAAACATTACGATGTCACCTTCTCTCACGGTGGTAGTGGTTCTGTGACATTTGGCCTTGAAGCCAATAACACAAATGCCAACTGGCTCAGCGCTGATAATTTCAAAGTATATTATGCAGGTGGTGTTGACCTTTCAATTTATGCGACCTCTCTTGCTGAAGCTGTTGCTGATTTTGAAGCATTGGAGTCTGTTTCCGATGCTACGGATTATGCAACCTACAAGGCTATCGTTGATGAAAACAACAAGACTTGGAACAATTCTGCCGAGTATCAAGCTGCAATCGATGCAGTTCATGGTGCTACCAATGACTTGAAAGCCGCTAATGATGCAAGGGCTGCTTTGGTTGCTGCCAAGGATGAATTAGCCAAGGCTGTTACCGCTGCCGCTGCTGTAGAAGGCACTGTTCCTGCTGCTGCTTATGCTGCTTTGGATGCTGTTGTTACTGAACAGAACAAGACTTATGACACAACTGATGAGTACAACGATGCAACCTCTGCCATCAACACAGCTATTACTGCGGCAACTGCTCTGAAACCAAACTATGACGCATTCAAGACTCTGAAGGCCAGTGCCAATGCTCTTGTTGCTGTTGATAATGACAACAACACCGCCAATGGTGAACTCACCAATGCTATTTCTGAAGCCAATACAGCTGTTGAGGCTGCTACAGATGCTGATGCCATCGCTACAACTACCACTGACTTGAAGGCTGCTATGGTTACTTACGCTGGTGCTGCTAATCCTGTCGGTGATGGTGCTCAGTTTGACCTTACCTTCATGCTGACCAATCCTGATTTGACCAACTGCACTGGATGGGCGCCCGCTGATGGATGGTACAACGACCAGAATCAGCCCACACAGAACAGTCAGGTAATGAATAGCAATAACGCTGTTGCTAACACTGCTGATCCCTCCAAGTTTGCTTTCTACGAGTACTGGAGTTCTAATACAGAAGCAACAGAAGGCTTCACGGTATATCAGAAAGTAACCCTTCCCGAAGGCACCTATAAGATGACCGCTCTTGCTGTTGCTGGTTATGGTGGCGGCCACCGTTATGGCATCGGTACGGATGATGGCGGTCAGCCTGGTTCCGTTTCTTCCGAGGATCACAAGAACATTACCTTCTCCGCTGGTGAAACCGACGGAACTCAGATTACTACCACCACCCTTGAGGATGCATCCATTGAGTTCATCAACGATCAGACTCAGGAAGTGAAGATTGGTCTGAAGGCTCACGCTGGCAACACCTCCAACTGGATGGGTATCGGTTATGTACAGCTCTTCAAGGTTCCTGCAGCTGCTGTGGTCACTATCGATGAGAATGTAGACTTCACACCTGTAGACGTGGCTGCTAATGTTGAACTGAAGCGTACCTTCGTGGCTGACAAGTGGAACACCTTCGTCGTTCCTTTCGCTATTACCAATGCAGAGCTGAAAGCAGCCTTTGGTGACAATGTGGCTGTTGCTGAATACAGCGATGGTGGTGAGAGCGCAAATGCTGCTGCTGTCAACTTCAACACAATGGACACTCCTTCCATTTTAGCAAACCGTCCTGTGCTCATCAAGGTTGAGACCAATGCAACAGAGTTCAGCTTCACTGGCAAGACAATGGCTGCTGCTAAGTTTGCTCCTGGCACATATTACACCTTCGTTGGTAACTATGCGGCTAACTTCCAGATTCCAGAAAACAACTACTTCATCAGCGGTGATAAGCTGTGGAAGAGCGCAGGTGCAACCACCATCAAGGGTACCCGTGCTTATCTGGCAGTTAGAAATCCTAACGCTTCTACAGAGGTCAAGCTCTTCATCGATGGTGTAGAGACTGGCATCAACGAGATTGCTGACAATCCAGTTGAAAACGGCACTATCTTCAACCTTGCTGGTCAGCGTGTGAACAAGGCTCAGAAGGGCATCTTCATCATCAACGGCAAGAAGGTGATTAAGTAAGCCGACGAACCTCATGTTAAACTCAGAAATTCTACAAAAGAATATGAAAAAGAACTATATGGCTCCAGCGCTGTTCGAGCAGCTCGTACAGGCTGAACAAATGATTGCGAACAGCATCACAAGTGTTGGCGGTAACGCAGGCATCCAAATGGGTGATGGCGAAGCTCCTACAGCTGCAGATGTGAAGGGCAACCCCTTCGGTGAAAGCATCTTCGAATAAACTCATTTATTCCTCTTTTCATCGGGAGTGGCCATCACGGCCACTCCCGATGTGTTTTATATGTTACATTTTTGTGGTTTCCATCACTATTATTCAGAAAAAAAAGACTACCTTTGCACCCAAAATCATAACGGTACACACATGAAAGTCCTGAAATTCGGCGGAAGCAGCGTTGGCTCCACGGAAAGTATTCTGAACGTTAAAAAGATTGTTGAGGCACAGACAGAACCGGTCATCGTGGTCGTTTCGGCACTTGGTGGCATCACGGACAAGCTTCTCCGCACGAGCCAGCTGGCCGTGAACGGCGACGTGGCTTATCTGACGGCTTACGCAGAGATGGCTCAACGTCATCACACGATGATTGAAGGTGTCATCCCTGCCGGCCCCGAGCGCGACTGCCTCATCCGTGCGGTTGATGGCTTGCTGGAAGAGCTGCGTAGCATCTTCCAAGGCGTCTATCTCATCCGCGACCTCTCGCCCAAGACCCAAGCCGCCATCGTCAGCTATGGAGAACGTCTGAGCAGTCGCATTGTCGCTACGCTCGTCACAGACGCACGCTGGTATGACAGCCGCGAATTCATCAAGACAGAGGTGAAAGGCGGACGCTCCTTGTTGGCCAGCGAACTGACCAAACGCCTTGTCTGCGAAACGTGGCGAGAGATACCGAAGGTGTCGCTCGTACCTGGTTTCATCAGCACCGATGCAGACAGCGGCGAAGTGACGAATCTCGGTCGCGGTGGTTCGGACTACACAGCCAGCATCATCGCTGCCGCCCTTGGTGCCAGCGTACTGGAGATCTGGACCGACGTGGATGGTTTCATGACGGCAGATCCACGTGTCATCTCTTCGGCTTACGTGATTCCCGAACTCAGTTATGTCGAAGCGATGGAGTTGTGCAACTTCGGTGCCAAGGTTGTCTATCCTCCCACCATCTACCCCGTCTGTGTCAAAGAAATCCCCATCCTTATCAAGAACACCTTCAACCCCGAAGCTCCCGGCACCATCATCAAGAAAGACGTGGCCGACGACAGCCGCTCCATCAAGGGCATCAGCAGCATCAAAGGCACGACGCTCATCACCGTCAGTGGCCTCTCGATGGTGGGTGTCATCGGTGTGAACCGCCGCATCTTCTCGGTGTTGGCAGAGAATGGCATCTCGGTGTTCATGGTCTCTCAGGCTTCTTCCGAGAACAGCACCAGCATCGGTGTGCGCGACGAGGACAGCGCTGCTGCCTGCCGCGTCCTGAACGACGAATTTGCCAAGGAGATAGAAACAGGCGCCATGTTCCGGATGCAAGCCGAAGGCGGCTTGGCGACTGTCGCTGTCGTAGGCGAGAACATGAAACACACCCCGGGCATTGCAGGTAAGCTTTTCGGCACCCTCGGACGCTCCGGCATCAGCGTCATCGCCTGCGCACAAGGTGCTTCGGAAACCAACATCTCTTTCGTCGTCGATTCACAATATCTGCGCAAGACACTCAACGTCATCCACGACGCTTTCTTCCTTTCTGAATACCAGGTCCTCAACCTCTTCCTTTGCGGCGTGGGCACCGTGGGCGCATCGCTCATCGGACAGATTGCCTCTCAGCAGGAAAAGCTCATGCGTGAACAAGGCTTGAAATTGAACATCGTAGGGCTGGCCAGCAGCCGCAAAGCCGTCTTCAGCCGTGAGGGACTCGACCTCAGCCATTACAAAGAACTCTTGCAGGACGCTCCAGAGAGCGACATCCAGCGTTTGCACGACGAGGTCGTCGGGATGAATATTTTCAATTCCGTCTTCGTCGATTGCACGGCGTCACCAGAGGTGGCCGGACTGTACAAAGATTTCCTGGAGCATAACGTCAACATCGTAGCCGCCAACAAGATTGCCGCCAGCTCTGACTATGCCAACTACCACGAACTGAAAACCATCGCACAGCGCAGGGGCGTCAAGTTCCTTTTCGAGACCAACGTGGGTGCCGGCCTTCCCATCATCCGCACCATCAACGACCTCATCCACAGTGGCGACAAAATCCTGCGCATTGAGGCCGTACTCAGCGGAACACTCAACTATATCTTCAACAAGATCAGTGCCGACGTACCTTTCTCCGAAACCGTCCGCATGGCCAAGGAAGAAGGTTACAGCGAACCCGACCCACGCATCGACCTCAGCGGCAAGGATGTCATCCGCAAACTGGTCATCCTCACTCGCGAGGCTGGCTACCAGATAGAGCAAGCTGACGTGGAAGCCGACCTGTTCATCCCGCAGTCACTCTTCTGCGGTGATGTCGAGACGTTCTGGCAAAACCTGCCACAGCTCGATTCAGACTTTGAGCAACGCCGTTGTCTCTTGGAAGCCGAGGGCAAACGCTGGCGTTTCGTGGCCAAATACGAAGATGGCCATGCCCAGGTAAGCCTCGCAGAGATTCCACAGGGACATCCTTTCTATAGCCTCGAAGGCAGCAACAACATCGTCATGCTGACGACCGAACGCTATCGCGAATACCCCATGCTCATCCAAGGTTACGGAGCCGGAGCCAGCGTCACCGCTGCCGGAGTGTTTGCAGATATCATGAGCATCGCTAATATATAAAACCATGAAACACCTCATCATCCTCGGTGACGGCATGGCCGACTGGCATGTCCCGTCTCTCGGAGGCAAGACCCTCCTGCAATATGCCGACACGCCCGCGATGGACTGGCTGGCCCGCAACGGTCGCTGCGGCCTCTTGAAGACCGTTCCCGATGGGTTCCATCCAGGTTCAGAGGTTGCCAACAGCAGCATTCTTGGCTACGACCAGCACCTTGTCTATGAAGGACGTGGTCCGCTCGAAGCCGCCAGCATTGGTGTGGACTTGCAACCTGGTGACCTCGCCCTGCGCTGCAACCTCGTGTGCATCGAAGGCGACATCCTCAAGAATCATTCGTGCGGCAGGCTCGAGACCGAAGAGGGCGACCAGCTCATTCGTTTCCTCAACGAACATCTTGCCAACGACCGCATCCATTTCTACACCGGTGTGCAATACCGCCACCTTCTCGTTATCAAGGGAGGCAACAAGCACATCCAATGCACTCCACCCCACGACGTGCCGGGGCAGACGTGGAGAGACAAGGTTCCCTCTCCGCTTCCCCAAGAGGGAGAAGGTGCTCATCCCTTGACCACCGGAGGAGAACAGCCGCTATCAGCCGCAGAAACAGCCGACCTGCTGCTAGACCTCATCCTTCGTTCCCAGCAGATTCTTCCCAACCACCCTTTAAATATAGAACGCGCGCGCGAAGGCAAAGACATGGCCTCCAGCATCTGGCCGTGGGGCGGTGGCTATCGTCCACAGATGATTCCCTTGACCGAGCGTTTCCATGAACAGATACACCGTGGCAGCGTTATCACCGCGGTCGATCTCATCCGCGGCATTGGACGCTATGCTGGCCTGAACGTCATCAACGTCCCCGGTGCCACAGGCCTCTACGACACCAACTACGAGGGCAAGGCACAAGCCGCCATCGATGCCTTCCGTCGAGGCGACGATTTCGTCTATCTCCACGTCGAGGCTTCCGACGAGGCGGGTCACGACAGCTCCATACCTCTGAAGCTCAAGACCATCGAGTATCTGGACAAGAGGCTGATCCAACCAATCTTGGAGCAGGTGGATTTTCCCCTCTCCATCGCCCTCCTGCCCGACCATCCTACACCTTGCGAGCACCGCACCCACACCGCCGAACCCATTCCCTTCGCCATCTACTATCCAGGCATTGAGCCCGATGGCGTGCAGACGTTCGACGAGGATGCTGCCAAGGAAGGCAGCTACGGATTGCTCAAAGGCGACGAGTTCATAAAAGAGTTCATGAGTATCTTATGATGAACGCAATGTCCTATCAGATGAGGAATGCTTTTGCCCCTTCAGGGCGAATATACCGTGGACCTCTGTACCCAGGGCGATGCCCTGGGCTGACTGCTCATTGGCCTTACAGGCCGCTCTATACGGCTTGCTCATTCGCCTTATAGGTCGCTCGATTCTGCTTGCTTATTGAGTCTTTCAGGCTACTCAATAATGACTGCTCATTGGTCTTACAGGCTTTTCAAGACTGCTTGCTCATACATTCGAACTTAAATCATTAAGCCAAGTAATATTCATCCTCGATAATGCCCTCTCCCCCCTCCCTAACAGGGAAAGGGCAAGAGAAGAAGCCTACGTTTATGCTCTACTACTCCACCAACCACACAGCCTCCCGCGCTACGTTGCGCGATGCCGTCGTCCGCGGTCTTGCCGAAGACCGTGGCCTCTATATGCCTGAGATAATCAAGCAGCTGCCCGCCTCTTTCTGGGGCGAGATGGCCGACCTCTCCTTCCAGGAGGTCGCCTACCGTGTGGCCGATGCTTTCTTCGGCGAAGACGTCGAGGCCGATGCTCTGCGCCGCATCGTCTATGACACCCTCTCTTTCGACTGCCCCGTCGTGCATGTCGAAGATAATATCTTTGCCCTCGAGCTCTTCCACGGCCCCACCTTGGCGTTCAAGGATGTAGGTGCCAGGTTCATGGCGAGACTGTTGCAGTACTTTATCGGAGGAATCAGCGGACAAGAGGTGAATGTCCTCGTCGCCACCTCCGGCGACACGGGTTCTGCCGTGGCCAACGGTTTCCTCGGCGTAGAGGGCATCCACGTCTATGTGCTCTATCCTAAAGACAAGGTGTCGCCCATCCAGGAATGTCAGTTCACGACTCTGGGTCATAACATCACCGCCATCGAAGTCGATGGTGTCTTCGACGACTGCCAGCGCCTGGTCAAGTCGGCCTTCATGGACAGCGACCTCCAGCGCCACATGCGTCTCACCTCAGCCAACAGCATCAATGTCGCCCGTTTCCTCCCGCAAGCCTTCTACTACTTCTGGGCGTATGCACAGATCGTAAGAATGGACAATGGACAATGGACAATGGACAATGGACAATGGACAATGGACAATGGGAACTCACCTTTGGTGTTCTGTGTTCCCTCCGGCAACTTCGGCAACATCTGCTCCGCCCTCTTCGGACACGTCATGGGTCTGCCCGTCAAGCGTTTCATTGCCGCCAACAATGCCAACGATGTCTTCTACAACTACCTTCAGACAGGCACATACACCCCCAAGCCGTCCCAGCAAACCATCGCCAACGCCATGGACGTGGGCAACCCCAGTAACTTCGCCCGCATCCTCGACCTCTACAGCCGTACTGTGGTCGATGATTCCATTGCCGACATTCCCACAGCCGATCCTGCCAAGGTGCACGCCGCCATCACCTCCCTAATCTCTGGTGCCACCTACACCGACGGCCAGATTGCCGACACCATGCGCGACTGTTATCGTCGCACGGGCTACGTCCTCGATCCTCACGGCGCTTGTGGCTTCCGTGCCCTGAAGGAACAACTGCAACCCGACGAAGTCGGTATCTTCCTCGAAACAGCCCATCCAGCCAAGTTCAAGGACACCGTAGATCGCATTCTCGACATCGACCTCCCCATTCCAGAGAAGCTGCAAGCCTTCATGCGCGGCACCAAGCAGTCCATCCCCATGACGAAGGAATTTGCTGATTTCAAGGCATTTCTGCTACAGCAATAGCCTCCCGACCCTGTTCAAAACCACTCCCCCACCCCAGGTTTTGCAAAATCATCCCTCATCCCTCACCGTTTTAGGTAATTGACAGATAAACAATCTGTTGCAGGTGAGGGATTGGTGAGGGATTGGTGAGGGATGGTGAGGGTTTTATGGAATCATAGGTGTCAGGGGAAAATTGCATACAATCCCTATGTTGCCTATCTATACAGGCATTTCAAAGATGCAGCATTGAGAGGGCTATTCTGCGGCCTGAAAGGCCAATGAGCACATAGCCCAGGGCAGCGCCCTAGGTAGAGTATGTAGAATGACTCACGCCCTGAAAGGGCAAAAGCATAGGAATAAACGCTTTTGCCCTTTCAGGGCGTTCCTGACATCGCCATGTAACCCAGGGCGTTGCCCTGGGCTATGTGCTTATTGGCCTTTCAGGCCGCTTTTTAGAGGACACCAATTTCATGGAATCATCCCTTGCGTAAGGTCCTGTGGCAGTTGTTTCAGGGCTCAGGCACAAGGGGATGGTGGTTTGGTGGATAGGTGATGACGAATCCCTCACCATCCCTCACCAATCCCTCACCAATCCCTCACCTGCAACAGATTGTTTATCTGCCAATTACCTCAAACTGTGAGGGATGAGGGATATTTCAAGAAAAAACATAGGGGGGAGTAGTGGAACGTGAACACGTTCCATGTGGAATGTGTACACGTTACAGACGTAAGATGAATATTTTCAAGACTTTACGATTGGATATCTTCGTGCCCACTCCATGACGTTGGCAGGCGGACGCTCGTCGTTCAGTTCGTTTTTCATGAAGTCCATGTAGGGTGCCACGTGCTCGAAGAAGCGTTTGTAGCCTTCGCAGAGGTAGTTCAGGCCGTCTTCGCCGTCGCTTGTGGAGCGGAAACGATCCTTGGGACAGCCACCGTTGCAGGCAAAGAGCCATTCACACTGGCGGCACTGACATGGCAGACGGTCGCGCTTGGCACGTCCGAAGGCGCGTTGCTGCGAGCTGTAGAGCATGGAGGCAATGCTGTCGCTGTGGATGTTTCCCAACCGATATTCGGGGAAGACAAAATGGTCGCAGGCGTAGATGTCGCCGTTGTGCTCCATGACGGCAGCATGTCCACATGTTTCTGCCATGTAACAGACACCCGGAGGCTGATCCACCCATCGTGCCAGCGTAGAATCAAACAGCTGCACGAAGACACGTCCGACATCGTTGCGAACCCATTCGTCGAAGATGCCGCAGGCGAAGTGGGCAAACTGTTCTGGCGAGACGGAAAAGTCTGCCAGCCGGCCCTCACCCGCATCGGACATCGAAGCCAGATGACGTCCGTCGGCATGGGGCAGGATGCGCTCGACGATGGGCGTGAACTGAATGTACTGACAGCCCGCTTCCTTATAGAAATGATAGACGTCCAAAGGATAGTCGGCATTGAAGTCGTTGACCACCCCCATTGCGTTCCACTCCACACCGTGTTTCTGCAACAGCTCAATCCCCCGCATGACTTTGTGAAACGAGGGCTGCCCACCACGTGCACGGCGGTACTCATCGTGGAACTCCTGTGGGCCGTCTATGGATATACCGATGAGCCAATTGTTCTCGCGGAAAAAGGCACACCACTCGTCGTTGAGTAGTGTGCCGTTGGTTTGCAGACAGTTATCAATCATCCGTCCGCCCGCGTATTGCCGTTGCAAGGCGAGAGCTTTCCTGTAGAAACTGAGCGGTCGCATCAGCGGTTCGCCCCCGTGCCAGGTGAAGAGCACCTGCGGCTGCGTCTGTGCCTCGATATACTGCCGTATGAACCGCTCCAACGTCTCTTCGCTCATGGAAAAGCGGTCGCGACCCTGCTCGTCGGCATAGATGTGGCTCTTCTCGAGATAGTAGCAGTATGAACAGGCCAGGTTGCACAGGCTGCCGACGGGTTTCGTCATCACATAAAGTGGCTGTGCAAACGGAGCTATCGACGTCACTTGTTCTCAACACGTTTGGCATCCAAAGCCTCGGCAATCTTAGCCTCCACCTCATCTGCCAGTTCGGGATTGTCCTTCATCAGCTTCTTCACGGCATCACGGCCTTGACCAATCTTGGAGCCGTTGTAGCTGAACCAGGAGCCGGACTTCTGGAGGATGCCATATTCCACGCCCAGGTCAACGATTTCGCCAGACTTAGAGATGCCTTCGCCAAAGTTGATTTCGAACTCGGCCTTGCGGAAGGGAGGTGCCACCTTGTTCTTGACGACCTTCACGCGAACTTGGTTTCCGATGACCTCGTCGCCGTCCTTGATGCTGGTGACACGGCGAATGTCGAGGCGAACCGATGAGTAGAACTTCAGCGCATTGCCGCCAGTGGTCGTTTCGGGGTTGCCGAACATGATACCAATCTTCTCGCGCAGCTGGTTGATGAAGATGCAGCAGGTCTTTGTCTTGCTGATGGTAGCCGTCAGCTTGCGCAGCGCCTGACTCATGAGTCGCGCCTGCAAGCCCACCTTGTTGTCGCCCATGTCACCGTCGATTTCCGCTTTCGGCGTAAGTGCTGCCACGGAGTCGATGACCACGATGTCCACGGCAGAGGAACTGATGAGCTGGTCGGCGATGGCCAGCGCTTGTTCGCCATTGTCGGGCTGCGAAATCCACAGCTCTTCGAGGTTGACGCCCAGTTTCTGAGCATAGGTGGGGTCGAAAGCATGTTCGGCATCGATGAAGGCAGCAATGCCTCCAGCTTTCTGAGCCTCGGCCATGGCATGAATGGCCAGCGTCGTCTTACCAGACGACTCGGGACCATAGATTTCAATGATGCGACCGCGCGGATAGCCTCCCACGCCCAAAGCGGCATTCAGGGCGATGCTGCCCGTGGGTATCACATCCACCTTCTCGGTAGCCTCACCACCCAGGCGCATGATGCTTCCCTTGCCGAAGTCTTTCTCTATCTTGGCTGTCGCCATCTGCAATGCCTGCAAGCGCAACGCCTTTTCATCCTTCATTGTTTCTTCTTTTGCCATAATACTTATAATATACTTAATTCAGAAAGTTTTGTCTTGAAATCATTGATTTTACCTATAATGTCCAAAGGTTCATCCAGATGAGATGGAGGAGATGAGATTTGCAAATTCAGCAGCCTCGACTTAATCGCCTGCCTTGCATAAGTAAACCTCCATCGCTGGCTGTTGATTTGAGCAATAAACCAGAACAACTCACGGACAGACATCTTATATTTGGGAACAAGGACACGTACACTGCTCCCACCATTTCCACGAGCATAATAGTTCCATGGTTGCAGATATGCAGTACCGAAAGCTGAAACAGAAATACACCCCTGGCACAATTCTGCCGTTGGACAAGAAACCATGCCAACAACTCCGTTTGTTCCATCTCCACTCGAGACATAAGGCGAAATGCCCTCTGAGTAAGTCTTTAGTCCACTGGATTTTCCTGTTTCTACATCAAAGAACGTTGAAAGAGCCTGTGTTTTGCCCAAAGGAACCCGTTTCTCTTTCTTCGTATCGGCAAAGTGCTCATTCAAAGCATCAGTAATGTCAGGAAAGCTGGCGACGGTCTGGAACAGTGACATCAGTGTGATGCTGTTTTGTCGTTTCACCTCTTGAAGTGTCATTGCAGGCTGGGGTAAGAATGCCTGGGGACTGAATTCCATACCTTTTCTCAGCGTCTCATCATCGACGGTCACGAAGAAATCACTGCTTATCGATTGGCCACGCATAAATTCTGCAAAGCACTTCTTCAACTCAGGTATCTTGCTTCCTGGGCAGGAGACCCGTTTCCCTTTGAGTTTCACGAAACCGTCATTATCTAAACGCCCCATGAAGATTTTTGAACCGACAGGTTGGGGAACATGTGCTTTAGCTATCATGATGGTCGTAATGGCAGAGGCATTGGGATAGAACAACTCATCTGGCAGGGAGATCATCGCCAGAAGCGTGTGTCTTCTCATAAACTCTGCACGCCACTCACTATTCTCCTTATCTGCAAAGACACCTGCATAGATGACTCCCGCGAACAGCCCTCCCTGAATCAAGGCATCCATAGAGGCGTCTATGAAATCTCTTTCAGGCTCACCTTCCTGATGAAACGGAGGATTCAGGAAAGCTTTGTGAAAACTGTTAGCGACACTACTTCGTGACTCTTCAAGCAGGGACGAAACATTCTCAATATGGCTTTTCCCATCTCCTCGGAAGAACATGTTCAGACAGGACAAAGCCCAAACTGTAGGATTCGTATCGAAACCATATATGCTCTCACGGATAAGATTGTTCGCATTCCTATTCAAAGCCTCATTCTTCAACTTGTCAAAAGCTGAAACAAGAAATCCACCTGTACCACAAGTGACGTCTATGACTTTTTGACCTACATCCACACCAACGAGATCTACACACAAACGCGTTATATGTCGTGGAGTGAACACAATTCCCATCGCATTGTTGTCTGCGCCATAACGCAGGAATGCTTCATAGAACATTCCCAAGAAATCGGCATCTGACTGCAAGACAGACCTCACATTGAGTTTCTTCAGGATGGAAATGACCTTCATGAGGTAAGGAGAAAGACGGTCAAAGTCATTGACGCCCAATGTCAATGCCTCAATCAGCCTGATTTTCTTTTCATCGCTGAAGTGGGAACTTCCACGGATGGCCATGCTCATCAAGTTGTTGATGTCTTCTAAAGGAGAAGTCGACATCGGGCTGATCTCCCCTTGATACAGAGCTGTCGTAATGGCCCCTACAACTTTTGGACGCAAGGTGGGTTCTATTTTCGCAGTGTGAAGAATGTTGGATATGTCCACAGCTGCATCAACGAACTCAGCGAAAGAGGGAATGGTCAGCTCGGTGGTCGTGTCATCGGCTTCTATCGCATTCAAACATTCCTGTTTGGATGGAAGCGCTGTCAACGGATAGCCTTTGGCTTTTAGGTCTTTCCAACAGCCTTGATGCAAGAACTTCACTTTAACGATGAAGCCGTGGTCTGGTTCCCCGGCAACACCTACAGCGATATTCACTTGATAATGCCTGGACTTATTGATAATATCACAATAGTCTTCAGCTTGGGCAATAGCTTCGTCAGCCTTTAAGCGTTCATTCTTTGTCTCAACGACCATTACCGGAACATTATTAATACAAAAGAGGAAGTCGGGACGTTTCAGCCCCAAGCCAAGATGATCGATGAAGGCACACTCTTGTTCCTCCAGCACATCGCCACCACGTTGTAAGTGCCGGATGTCCCACCCTTTTTCTTTGGCAACATCCCGAACAAAATAACGTGCACGGCTTTCGGCCCTCCTTGTCTTACGCGCCATGTTCTGATTCTTAACGAGTCTTTTTAAAGCTCCAAGTCTATATCATGCAGCTCCTTCCACGGCAACCCCTGCTTGTTCAGCTGTTCCATGAAGGGGTCGGGGTCGAACTCTTCTACGTTGTGTACGCCGGGATTTACCCATTTACCCGTCAGGAACATCATGGCTCCGATCATGGCAGGCACGCCGGTGGTATAGGACACGCCCTGCATCCCCGTTTCTTCATAGGCGGCACGGTGTGAGCAGTTGTTATAGACATAGTAGGTGTGCTCCTTACCGTCTTTTCCGATGCCTCGGATGCGGCAACCGATGGAGGTCTGCCCTTCGTAGTTTTCGCCCAAGTCCTGCGGATTGGGCAACACAGCCTTGAGGAACTGCAGCGGCACAATCTTCACCTTGGCGGTGCCAGTGCCATCGGCCAGCGGGGCTTCGTATTCTATCTCATCGATGCGGCTCATGCCGATATTCTGAATCACTTCGAGATGCTTGAGGTACTGCTGCCCAAAGGTCATCCAGAAACGGGCACGTTTGATGGTCGGGTAGTTGATGACCAACGACTCGATCTCCTCGTGGTGCAGCAAATAGCTGTCACGCGGACCTATTTCGGGATAGGTTAAATCCTTATGGATTTCCAGCGGTTCCGTTTCCACCCATTTGCCGTTTTCCCAGTAGAGTCCCTTCTGGGTAATCTCCCGGATGTTGATTTCGGGATTGAAATTCGTGGCAAAGGCCTTGTGATGGTCGCCGGCGTTGCAATCGACGATGTCGAGGTAATGGATTTCCCGGAAGTGGTGCTTGGCAGCGTATGCGGTGTAGATGCTGGTCACGCCAGGGTCGAAGCCACAGCCGAGGATGGCTGTGAGACCAGCCTTTTCGAAACGCTCGCGGTAAGCCCACTGCCAAGAGTATTCAAAGTGTGCCTCATCCTTCGGCTCGTAGTTCGCCGTGTCCAAATAGTTGCAACCCGTTTGCAGACAAGCCTCCATGATGGTCAGGTCTTGGTAGGGCAATGCGAGATTAACCACGATGTCTGGGCGGTAGCTGTTGAACAGTTCTACCAGCTCATCGACATGATCTGCATCTACGCGTGCGGTCTTTATACCTTTATAGCCTGTGGCCTTCTCCACGTCAGCTGCCAACTTGTCGCACTTAGCTTTCGTGCGCGAGGCAATCATGATATCAGTGAACACTGTGGGGTTCTGCGCCACTTTGTGTGCGGCCACGGTGGCCACGCCACCAGCGCCGATAATCAGTACTTTTCCCATGTGATAATTATTAGTTGAACGTTAATGCGCGGCGAAGTTAGCAAAAAGCACGGGAAGACGCAAAGAAAAGCCGAAAAAAATGCTATCCTCGCATGAAGTTAGGAAAATGAACAGGCGCAAAGCCTCGTTCGATGCTGAGACGAGAAAGGGGGATGACAGCACACCACGTGGCCAGGTCATAGACATCGGAGTCGGTGGGCAAACCCTTTGCCAGACATTCGATGAGGCGTGCATTCATGCGACGTGTCATTTCCTCATGCGACGGACGGCCTTGGTCGTCAAGGGTCAAAGCATCATGAGTGCCGATGAAAGTGAGTCGGCGCTCATAAGGTTGTCTTGTCAGCACATCATGCTTCAGCAGGATGGTACGTCCGAGGGCAGTGCGTATGAGTGTCGTGGTGTGGTCGCCATTCTGGAAATCTGGAGCCGTCTCGCCAAGATGGCGCTGATAGGTCTCTGATCCGGCAAAAGCAGAAGAATCCATGCAGACGAGTGTCTGCAGACGATCTGAAGTACCCACCTCCAATGCTTGACAGATAGGACCCAGTTCATGCGTGGGATAGAGATCCCCTCGCTGTCGGCGATTGATGTCAAGACGCCAACGTGTCCACCGGTCTTCCAGGCAGTGGTAGTAGGAACCTTCGGCGTGCACCAGCTGACCGATTTGCCCCGAACGGATGGACGCCAGGGTTGCTGGCAATTGCGGGTCATAGCAGCAGTTCTCCAGCAACACACAATGGCGGCGTGTCTCTTCTGCCGTATCTACCAGCAGCCACAACTCCTCCAGCGTCGTAGCTGCCGGCACCTCCACGGCCACATGCTTGCCGTGCCGCATTGCCTCTACGGCGATGGCTGTGTGAGAAGCCCAATCACTGCATACATACACAAGATCCACCTCCGAAGAGCAACAAAGTTGCCGATAGGCTGCTGTGCCGGAAAAGCACTGCACGCCTGCATCAGTAGCCAACAGGCTACGAGCCGCCTGCACTTGTTCGGCAGAGACATCACACAAAGCCGTGATGCGAGCTGCCGGCACATTGGCCATCAGCCGCAAAGTCGTCTGGCCACGGTCGCCCAGTCCCACGAACGCCACTCGAACTGTGCCCAGCGGCGGTGTGCAAAGTCCTTTCACAGAACGCCGACTGGGGGAACCGGTAAATGGAGGCATGTCCTGAACAAGATCCGCATGATTAGACATATTCTATCTTTCTTTATGATTATCTGGTGTAAAGATATCTATTTCCTGCCGTTCACGATAAGACATTCTCTCGACGGCGTAACGGAAGGTGGTGCGAGACATCTCGTGGACATGCTGCCGGAGGAAATCGCGCAAGAGCTCCATGTTGCCACGCTTGCCAACCTCGCGAAGCATCCAACCGACGGCCTTGTGCATGAGGTCGTGAGGATGGTGAAGATGTTTCTCGGCATAGCGCAGACACCACGATGGATCGCCCTGCTGGGTGGTCTTCCACGTGCAGACCATGCTCATACGTTGCTTCCAGAGACAAGGACAGGCAGCAAGCTCATCAAGCACTTGCCGCTTATACGTCGTATGCAGACCAGCTTCGCCATGACCACCAAGAAAAGTCGGAAGAAGCAGCCAATGACCGAGAATCTTATGGACTGACAAATCCACCAAATCCCAATTATTCGCCTGTTCGGCAAAGTGGAGGTAAAGTGTCACGATTTCATCGCGGTTGCGAATGGCAGTTGTGTCTTCTGCAAGCCGCTTCGTTGCCAACTTCTCAAACTTATCCACAAGGATGAGAAAGCCGCAAAGCCTTACCTCATGCCAACGATTCATCAACAGTTCAGGCACTTCTTCCAGAGAAATCTCCGAAGCCGCAGCTTTCACGACCATCCGCGTCTGCGGAACCTTCAGTCCCAGGAACTCGTCGCCCTCACCATATTCACCTGGTCCTGTTTTAAAGAACCGCATCAACACTTTCCGCTGCTCTTCATCGCGCAACGATTCCATATATGTGGCGATCTCCCTTGCCTTCATTTTTCCTTTTGTTCGTTGTCTTCACCTATAGCTTCAAGGTAGAAACTGACAGGGCGGAAGCCGTCGTTGCAACTAATCATGGCACTCAACGGATTCCGCATCCAGCCGTCGTAGAAATTACCTTCGCCACGAGCCAACGCCTCGACAAAAGTACGCATGGACTCCCATGCAGACGGACAGAATCCTTCGGGACGCTGACCGCCAACAGAAATCCATTGTTGCCCCATCGAAACATCACAGGTGTGCTCAATGGGGTTTTCATATTGTGCCATCATGTCCTTATAGACCGTCTGGCGCATGGCAGAAATGCGCACGTCCTTCAGCTCCATTCTTCGCTCTTGACAGATTACTACTTCACCGCCTCTCCTTGTCCATCCTCTGTGAGGTAGAAGAGAGGAGCTGGGTTCTTTTGCTCTTGTTCGTAGTAGTGCAGACCGCTGTCATTGGTACGTGGATGCCATTCGCACAGCAAGTTGATCATCTCTGCAGCAGCCCAGATGACAGGTCCATAGCCGTGAGCAGCAGCGGCGCTGACGGGACGGTAGTAGTAGAACGCGGGGTCAAAGGCCATACCCGTTCCTACGCAGGTGCCAGCCACCTTGCCTTCTTCCGTAATCTTCGTGCTGATGGCGTGCCAGGCCAGCTGAGCGACACCACCGTATGTGATGCCCTCAAGCCATCCCTTGCGGATAGCGTGGGCGATGGCGTAGCAGTAGATGGCGGTGGCACTGGTCTCAAGGTAGCTGTCCGTGCGGTCGAGGAGTTGGTGCCAGAAGCCTTCGCTCGACTGCAAGGCACAGAGGCCTGCCACATGCTCGCGTAGCTGATTCAGGATGAACTCACGGTCGGGATGATTTTCGGGTAGCATATCCAAGATTTCCACCGTCGTCAGCAGTGCCCAACCGTTGGCACGTGCCCAGTGATAAGTGGGTTGCTGTGCCAAGCCCTCCACATAGCCATGACGATAGATTTTCTTCTCTGGAACCCACATACGCTTGACGAAGTTCTTGAACATCGTAGCAGCCTCATCGAAGAACTTCGGGTCGTTAAAGTAGATGCCTGCGTAGGCAATGGTTGGGATGCCCATATACATATCGTCCAGCCAAACGGTGTTGTGCTGAGGGCGATGGCGGGCAAAGAGGCCATCGGGCAGGCGATACTGGCCGTGCTCCACGAAGCGGAAATAATTGTTGATGAGCGTGTCCTCGGTCACATCAAAATGAACGAAATCGCCCTCCACCGTAGTCTTATGCTCACCTGTTGATTCATAACGCTTCATCCACTTCATCATGGCCGTGCACATCGTACCGCAATCATCCAGCGCACGGGGGTGGATTACCTGTTCCATCTGTGCGTCAGCCACTTCAGACTTGCTGGCATCACGTTCTTTGAAAAGATAATATGCCGTGGTCAACAGCGTGAGGTTATGAAAGACATACTCCTCGTAGCGCATATCGCCTGTGGCATCCTTGGCAGCAAGCAGCGCCTGATAGGTGATTCCCCATTCGTAGGAGGCGATGCGGAACGCCCCTCGCTGCAGGGTGATGCCCTCTTCCAACGGATAGAGGCGTTTGTTGTCCGGAACTTCTTTGCCGTCAGCATCGACGAAACCCTTTGGACGTTCGCTGTCGATATAGGAGAACACGCGCTCGAGGTCAGCTTTCACCTCGTCTGCAGTCAGTTCGCCATACGGCACTTTGTAGTCGGGTTTCAGCAGGTGGAGGGGGGTGGTGGAGTCATTCACCTCTTCCGCAGTTTGCGGAGCATTGTTACAAGCGACAAGACCGCACGTGGTCACTGCCAACAAAATGAACTTTTTCATGAGTTTTCGTTTCTTTTTTGGGTTGTTGGCGGCAAAATTAGCAAATAATTTGCAAACCACGTGCGAGTTTTCGCTTTTTTGTCCTATCTTTGTGCCATTATTACCAAGAACACCTATGAAACGGTTACTCTCAATCCTCCTTCTCATCATGCCATTGATGGCATCTGCTGATACATCTGCGAAGCTTCACTGGATTGGACAGACACCTAAAAGCAGTCAGCCCGTCAGCTTTGGCATTCCTTTTAACAAGGGTGAGTTCAAAACCACTAACGCCTTCACCCTGACAACAGATAAGGGTGAAACCATTCCCGCCGACTTTTGGCCGACAGCCTACTGGCCCGATGGCAGCGTGAAATGGGGCGGCTTTGCGACCGTCGTGCCTGGAGGCACAGAAAGCGTGACTTTTGCATTCACGGACAAGAAGGAAAACAAAAAGCAGAAAGGCGGTGATGATCTTTATGTTCCAGTTTCCACAGGAAACACTAAGATTAGCATCCAAGAGACTGGTAGCCAAATCCATGTCGATGCTGGGAACCTTGATGCCTATATTTCCAAGCAAGGCAGCGCTATTTTGGACAGCCTCGTCTTGAGTGGTAAACGGGTGGCAGGAGCCACTCGCCTCGTCTGCACCCGACAAAATGCTCCTTACCAGGAGGATGTCAATGAGCTACATTTCGCCAACTTTGTCTCGCAGGTGGAGAAAGTGGAAGTGGAACGTGCTGGGAATGTGCGTGCCGTGGTGAAGATTGATGGTTCCTACATGATTGATTTGGATAAGACTAAATTGGAGGTCGTCCCCACGTCTGCCGACTTAGGGAAGACATCCATGAAGCCCGTCTGGTTGCCTTTCACCATCCGTCTCTATTTCTATGCTGGTTCGGAACAGGTGCGCCTCATCCACACCTTTATATATAATGGTGACCAAAATCATGACTTCATCCGTTCGTTGGGTGTACGTTTCGAGGTACCGATGCGTGAGCAGGCCTACAACCGCCATGTGGCTTTTGCCACGCAGAATGGCGGTGTGTGGAGCGAAAGTGTTCAGCCCCTGAGCGGACGACGCATTCTCGAAAACCCAAGCCCCAATCCAGCTCACGAAAGTGCCGCCTCATCTGTGGAGCAACAGCAGGTAGCGGGAATGCGCATCTCTGAACCATCCTCTTTTGACGCAAAAGGCCAAGACCTCTTACACCATTGGGCCAAGTGGAACACCTACCGCCTTACACAACTTAATGACCAGGGCTACAGCATTCAGAAGCGCGCCCACACGAACAACCAATGGATAGGCACCCATACAGGACACCGTGCCTCGGGCTATGCGTTTGCGGGCGATGTCAGCGGTGGACTTGGCGTGAGCGTCAAAGACTTTTGGCAAAGCTACCCAGCCTCATTGCAAGTGGATAGCGCCACACACGAAACAGCTTTCTTGACCGCCTACCTCTGGAGTCCCGAGGGCGGCGCAATGGATCTGCGTCACTACGATAACGTAGCACACGACCTCAACGCCTCCTATGAGGACGTGCAGGAAGGAATGTCCACACCCTTCGGCATCGCCCGAACCAGTGTCCTCACTTTGATTCCCGAACGCGCCTATCCTGGAAAAGCTGTCATCGCCCAGCGCGCACAACAGATGGCCGAAGACGCGCCGCTCGTATGCACGCCCGAATATCTGCATTCGCGCCGTGCCTTTGGCGTTTGGAGCCTGCCGGATTACCGCAATGACAAACGCGCCCAAGTGGAAACTCTGCTTGCAGACTATCTGGCTTTCTATGAGCGGGCCATTGACGAACGCCACTGGTACGGTTTCTGGAATTATGGCGACGTAATGCATCAATATGATGCTGCACGACATGAATGGAAGTATGACGTCGGCGGCTTTGCCTGGGACAACACGGAGCTGGGAAGCATCTCATGGCTGTGGTATTCATTCCTTCGTACAGCCAACCCTGCCGTGTGGAAGATGGCAGAGGCCATGACGCGCCACACCAGTGAGGTGGATGTCTATCACATTGGACCATTTGCCGGTCTTGGCAGCCGTCACAATGTGAGCCACTGGGGATGTGGTGCCAAAGAAGCACGCATCTCTCAGGCTGCGTGGAACCGCTTTTTCTACTACTTGACCACCGACGAACGTACAGGCGACTTGATGACAGCCGTGAAGGATGCCGACCAAATGCTCTATACCATCGACCCCATGCGTCTGGCCTTGCCTCGCGAGAAATACCCCTGCACAGCCCCTGCCCGTCTGCGCATCGGACCTGACTGGGTGGCCTACGCTGGCAACTGGATGACAGAATATGAACGTACGCGCGACACCAAGTACCTCAAGAAAATTGAGGCAGGCATGAAAAGCATCGCTGCCCTGCCTAATGGCATGTTTACAGGTCCTGGTGTCCTAGGCTACGATCCCGCAACGGGTATTCTCTCGTATGAGGGCGACCCGAAGACCACACATACGAACCACCTGAAACTTATCATGGGCGGTTTCGAATTACTACACGAGATGATGGAGATGGTGCCCAACAAGAAATTTGAAAAAACATATCTCGACCATAATGCCCGCTACCATAAGATTACGAACAACCGTTTCCGCATCAGCCGGCTAAAGGGGTATGCTGCGGCCAAGACAGGTGACAAAGCATTGGCTCAGGAGGCGTGGACGGAGATGTGGCAATACAGCCGTCCCGCCCAGCACTATCGTTTCAACCCAAAACAGTTGCTGCCACCCGAAGTGCCACAGCCTTTATTGGAGAGTGAGGAGACTACGACCAACGACTGCGCACTCTGGAGCCTCGATGCCATTTACTTACAAGAAGTTATTCCTCAAGAATGAAACACATCATCACCATCCTTGCAACATTCGCGTTGCCTATTTCAATCTCTGCACAGACCTTTACAGTCCGCGTCACGAATCCTTCCAATCAGAACCGAAAGGATGTACCCATCGTCATTGACCTTCACAAATGGGTCGGAAACAGAATATCTTCTGTCCTTTCCGCTGAAGTAATCCCTCTTTCCCAAAAAGGAAATGTGTGGGAAGATTCCGTTTTGCCTTCTCAACTCGACGACCTTGACGGCGACCTCGTCCCCGACGAACTGGCATTCGTTACCGACATGCCTGCACAAACCACCGCCGCCTTCAAAGTCGTGTGCTCTTCGGTTTCCTCGCAGAAACAGTTTCGCCCACGTACTGCCGCTTTCATGAAGGTTTGGGATCGTAAATACCGTTATCCCTATATCAACAGCATTGAATACCAAGGACGAAACGAGCCCCTCGCCACTTACGATGCCATCTACGGTCACGGTGCACAATGGGAGTCGGAGCTGGTTGGCTTCCGTGTCTATATGGATCATCGCCAGAGCATCGACATCTACGGTAAACCTACACCCCAACTCATCCTCGACCAAACCAACTTCTACGCCACCCGCGAGGATTGGGCCGCTGGACGCGGCTGTGACATTCTTTTTGCCGGACAGAGTGTCGGGGCGGCATCTTTCAGAGGCTATGTCAACGGACAACCCACCTACGTTGACAGCGTCGCGGCTCGCGGACAGCGCATCATTGCCAGCGGACCTGTACGTGCTATCGTTGAAGTAACCGACAAAGGCTGGTACTATCACGGGAAAAGCCTCCAAATGAGACAGCTATATACCATCTACGCCGGACATCGAGACGTACAGGTTGACATCTCTTTGGCTGGAGAAGCGATTGATAATGAAACGTTCTGCACAGGCGTGCAAAAAATCGAATTGGAAAACGAAGGTTTCCTCTTCATCGACGGTCTTGCTGGCTCATGGGGTAAGAATGTGCCCGACAAAGCCGTAGAGGATTGGGTCGAAGGTGTTGGATTGGGGGTCTATGTACCAGCCCCATACCTTGTTTCTACGAAAGAAGACTCGCTGAACTACCTGACTCTCCTGCGTCCACACAATGGCCACATTACCTACCACTTGGCCATCTGTGCCCTCATGGAAAAAGAGGGCTTTCGAGATGCTGCTCAATGGTTTGCTTGGCTTCGCCATTGGCGTGAGCAACTCAACCAACCATGCACTTTCAAGATTAGCAAGAAATAAGCGGTTTTCCGTTAATTGTTCTTAAATGTTGACATAGCCTTTGGTGAATTCGGATTATCATGGTAAATTTGCGCACTAATGGTATATCACATACACCTTTTTAATTAACTATTTATATGATTTATTCAACAGAAGTGAAGAACATGTGTAGCGTTTGCAAGGGCGCTTACCATGGACCTGCACCCATTCCCGAAGAAGGAAAATGGATTCAGGCAAAGGAAATCAAAGACATTTCGGGCTACACCCACGGTATTGGCTGGTGCGCTCCCCAGCAGGGTGCCTGCAAGTTGAGCCTCAATGTCAATGACGGCATTATCCAAGAAGCGCTCGTCGAAACCATTGGTTGTACGGGCATGACCCACTCTGCCGCTATGGCCAGTGAGATTCTTCCTGGCAAGACGCTGTTGGAAGCACTGAACACCGACCTCGTCTGCGATGCCATCAACACCGCCATGCGCGAACTCTTCCTCCAGATTGTCTATGGTCGCACACAGAGCGCATTCTCAGAAGGTGGTCTTGCTATCGGCGCTGGTCTCGAAGATCTCGGCAAGGGTCTCCGCTCACAAACAGGTACACTCTACGGCACTGTCGCCAAGGGTACCCGCTACCTTGAACTCACCGAGGGCTACATCACCAAGCAATTCCTCGACGAGAACAACGAAGTTTGTGGCTACGAATACGTGCACCTCGGTAAGATGATGGAAGCCATCAAGAACGGCATGGATGCTAATGAAGCCATCAAGAAATTCACGGGCTCCTATGGTCGTACTACTGCAGAGCAGGGTGCTGTTAAGGCTATTGATCCGCGTAAGGAATAATTGAGCTTTAAACCTTAAACGTTAAACATTCAACTTTAAACTACATTATTCCTATGATACGTAAAGTACAATTCGAAAGTCAGGAGCGTCGCATCGCACAGGTGCTGGCTGCTCTGAAAGAGAATGGCATCAATAGTATTGAAGAAGCCAACGAGATTTGTGACAAGGCAGGGATTGATCCCTATCTGATGTGCGAAGAAACTCAGCGCATCTGCTTTGAGAACGCCAAGTGGGCCTATGTTTGCGGTGCTGCCATCGCCATTAAGAAAGGCGTGAAGACGGCTGCCGACGCTGCAGAGGCCATCGGTATCGGCTTGCAGAGTTTCTGCATCCCCGGTTCCGTTGCCGACGACCGTAAGGTAGGACTCGGCCACGGCAACCTTGCCGCCCGTCTGCTCCGCGAAGAAACCGAGTGCTTCGCCTTCTTGGCTGGCCACGAGAGCTTCGCTGCTGCTGAAGGTGCCATCAAGATTGCCGAGATGGCCAACAAGGTTCGCAAGAAACCCCTCCGCGTCATCCTCAACGGTTTGGGCAAAGACGCTGCTCAGATTATCAGCCGCATCAACGGGTTCACCTACGTGCAGACGCAATTCGACTACTATACCTCCGAGTTGAAGATTGTGAAAGAAGTACCCTATGGCAACAACCCCAGCCGACTGAAAGTTCGCTGCTACGGTGCCGACGACGTTCGTGAAGGCGTGGCTATCCTTTGGAAGGAGAACGTGGACGTATCCATCACCGGCAACTCCACTAACCCCACCCGCTTCCAACACCCAGTGGCTGGAACCTATAAGAAAGAGCGCGTGCTCGCTGGCAAGCCTTACTTCAGCGTAGCCAGCGGTGGTGGCACTGGCCGCACCCTGCACCCCGATAACATGGCTGCAGGTCCCGCCAGCTATGGTATGACCGACACCATGGGTCGTATGCACAGCGATGCCCAGTTCGCTGGCTCCAGTTCCGTGCCTGCACACGTCGAGATGATGGGCTTCCTCGGCATCGGCAACAACCCGATGGTAGGTGCTACCGTAGCTATCGCCGTGGCCATCGACCTCGCTTTGAACAAAAAGTAAAAAGGACAAGGAGCACACGTTCCTTTACTTAAAATCCAACTAAGACAGGAGTGCAGCGATTGATTGCACTCCTGCTTTTTTAGCCTCTTTCTCTTCCACACGCTTCTATTCTCCTTTTCATGTTACTGACGGGGATAGAAGTTACTGTTGACATGCATGATGTTTGCAGAGATGGGCTTTTTTTAGCAAATAGTGAACGAAAAAGATGAAAAATGGTGATTTGACTACCCAACCTATTTCATTTATCCCTATCTTTGTGCGATGAAATAATCAAATCACTATGCCTGCAAAAAGCTACCAATTCCTTCCTGATGAAACGACATTGCACGCTCTATCCATAGAAGCCTTGGAATGTCTTACACAAAACATTCTTCCGTTCTGGCTCAACAATATGCTAGATACAAAACGAGGTGGGTGGTATGGGCAGATGACAGGTAGTGGCAGGCGTGTTGAGGATGCACCGAGAGGTGCCATTCTATATGCTCGGCTACTGTGGACATTTAGTGCCGCTCATCGGGTAATGAGTTCAAGAGGTATGGAAAAACATTCAGAGTACCTACATGCAGCTACTATGACAAAGGAGTATATCCTGGAACATTTCATTGACTGTGAGTATGGCGGAACTTTTTGGAGCGTAACGGCAGATGGTCGGCCGCTTGACACCAAAAAGCAGTTCTACGCACAGGGATTCATGCTCTATGGTTTCTCGGAATATGCTCGTGCGACGAATGACGCAAAAGCTTTGCGGATAGCAGTCCAGCTCTTCGATATTATTGAAAGCCACGCATGGGACTGGAAGTGTGGAGGCTATATTGAGGCTTGCAGTCGCGACTGGCAACCTCTTTCTGACATGCGTCTCTCAGCCAAAGATGAGAACTATCCTAAAAGCCAAAACACACACTTGCATATCCTTGAGTCTTATACGAATCTGTATAGGTTGATGGATCTTGATAAAGAAAAGAGAGAAGAAATCTGTTCAAAGCTTAAAGTCTTGGTTTCTCTCTTCGCTGGCCGAATACTAAATCCTGAGACACATCATCTTGATCTCTTTTTCGATATGGACTGGAACCGCATGAGCACGACCGAGAGCTATGGGCACGACATAGAGTGCTCATGGCTTTTGCATGAATCAGCTATTTCTGTTGACGAAACCTATATATTAGATAAGGTGGAGCCTATCGTATTCAATATGGCAAAGGCTAGCGAGAAGGGTTTGCAGACAGACGGTTCCATGATTTATGAAGGTGAGCCAGACGGTTCACATTCAGACTGCGACCGCCATTGGTGGGTACAGGCCGAAGCTGTTGTCGGATTCTTCAACATTTATCAGCACTTTGGCAATGGCAAGGCTTTGGAAAAGGCCCTGCTTTGTTGGCAATATATTAAAAACCATCTTATTGATCATGAGCATGGTGAGTGGTATTGGAGTATCCACGAAGACGGAACGGTCAATCTTGCTGATGACCATGCAGGTTTCTGGAAATGCCCATATCACAATGGCCGTATGTGTTTGGAACTCATTGAGCGCATTGATGCTATGCTCACGACATAAAAAACACTATAACTATGACATTACACGACTCCTCTGCAATATCAGTGATGCAAGAGATTACGCCTCTGTCTGACAGTGACTGCTTCTACTTGGCCGACCGCCACAAATCGTCGTTTGACTTTCCCATCCATAGCCATCCCGAATTTGAGCTCAATTTCATCGCCAATGCAGCTGGAGTACGTCGAACCGTGGGTGACCACAGCGAGACCATCAGCGACTACGACCTTGTTCTCATTACCAGTCCAAATTTGGAACACGTCTGGGAACAAGGGGAATGCGTGAGCAAGAATATCCGCGAAATTACCATACAGTTCACTTCAGACATACTGCCAAATACTTTACTCAGCAAAAACCAGTTTCATTCTATCCGTCAGATGCTGGAGCGAGCCCGTTGTGGGCTTGCTTTTTCACAACTCACCATTATGCAGATTTTTGGCAAGCTGGACAATCTATCACGTCAGCAACGTGCCTTCCATGCGGTGCTATGCTTCTTTGAACTGCTTTATGAGCTCTCGTTAGCCGATGATGTACGCACATTGTCCAGTTCCTCATTTGCACGCATAAAGACAAGCAGCGAAAGTCGGCGCGTTGATAAAGTGCAACAATATATTGCAAGTCATTTCAACGAAGAAATACGTCTGGAGCTATTGGCAGATATTGCTGGAATGACCCCCGTAGCATTTTCCCGTTTTTTCCATCAGCGTACGGGACGTACTTTATCGGAGTATATCATCGATTATCGTTTGGGTGTCGCCTCGCGGATGCTGATAGATACGACAAAAATGATAGCCGAAATATGCTACGATTGCGGTTTCAACACGCTCTCCAACTTCAACCGCCTCTTCCGCAAACATAAAGAATGTACTCCAACGGAGTTCAGGGAGAATTTCAGCAAGAAAAAAATCATCATTTAGAAACGTTGTCTCGTCAATAGCTAAGAAAGTATCAGTCCTTTTTCATCACATTCCATATCTTTGCAGCGCAATTGATTATCATGAAACGCTTCATTCTCCCCTTATTCTTTCTTGTTGCATCATCTTGTATTGCACAAGACCAAATTGCAAAGTTGCCCATTGACCCCGCGGCGACAGGTACAACCCGACAACTCTACCGATACCTTCGCGACAAGGTTTGGGGTAAGCAGGTGCTCGCAGGTTGTCAGGCACGATGGGATTACAACACGACCGATGCCGAAGGCATATACGAGCGTACCGGCAAGTATCCTGCTGTCAACATCTTCGATTTCCAACATTTCCGTCAGCGCAACCTCAATTATATGGGACCTACAGCCAAGGCTTGGCACGACGCTGGTGGTATCGTGGGTTTCATCTGGCATTGGAGCGTGCCCGTAGCTGCCGATTTGTCGGCTAAAGAGGGCTTTGCGTTCTACACGCCTTCGGGGGCTGAAGGTCGCCGTTCGAGCACCCTCTTCTCGCCTCGCCGTGCCTTACGACCCGGCACCCCAGAACATCGCATCATCAACGAGAACCTCGACACCATAGCCCGCTACCTGCTTCACTATCAGCAGCAACGCATACCCATCCTGTGGCGACCTTTCCACGAGGCGGCAGGCAACACCAACCGTGGCGGCAAGGCATGGTTTTGGTGGGGAAACGACGGCGCAGAGGTTTTCAAGCAACTTTATATCTATGCACAACACTATCTGATGGAGCGTGGTGTGCATAACCTGATCTATATCTGGACATCGGAACTTGACGACGACGACTGGTATCCGGGCGACCAGTATGTGGATATCATAGCGAGAGATCAATACCGTGTACCATCGAAGCATGGATCGTTCAAACAGCAGTTCGACCTTCTGCGCAGCAAATACCCCACGAAGATGCTGGCTTTAGCAGAATGTGACTGCGTGCCCGATGCCGCTGCTATGGAACAGCACGATGCCCGCTGGCTTTTTGTGGCTCCGTGGACCACGCCCTTTGTGTTCAGCAAGGATAACGACGATACCTTTTGGCGTCAATTCCTCTCAGAGAAGCTCATCCTAACGCGCGATGAGGTAAACCGCGCAGGTAGCTATCAGCTCAACATCAACAAGGAGAGCGGTATCTACGGGAAAGGTGAACGAGCGGTGGTCACATGCCACGCCGAGCCTGTGCCGCTGGATTCGCTCCTCGTGCGCGTATATTATAATAATAAGGTGTGCCGCGAGTTCCGCATCCTGCCCGCCACGGAAGATTTCACCGTGCTGGAGCAGACGTTGGACAGCACCTGCGCCGTCACAGTGGAACTGAAGGAGACCACGGGCAAGCCCGAAGCCATCGGTTACGTGGTGGCTCCAGAAGGCTTCCGTGCCGGCTACGACGAGCCCGCCGACCTCATGTCCTATTGGGACAACCTGAAGCGTCAGCTCAAGGCACTGCCCTTGCAGGTGAAGACGACTGCTCTCAAGGTGCCGCAACAGTTCCAAGGCAAATATACTTGTCAAGACGTAGAAATCAACTGCCTCGGACCAGCCCCCGTGCGCGCTTACTTGGCTAAGCCAGTCGGTGCTAAGAAGAAGTCGCTGCCCATCATCATCCTGTGCCGTGCGGCAGGTGTCAGCGGCAATTGGTGCCGCTGTCAAGTAGGTGAATGTGTAGGCAATGCAGCTTTGGGAAATGGAGCTTTGAGCCTCGACATCAACGCCCACGGTATGCTCAACGGGCAAAGCGATGACTACTATCGTATGCTCGAAAACGGTATGCTCCATAACTACTACGAGCACAACGCTGCCGACCGCGAAACATACTATTTCAGAGGCATGTACTTACGCCTGTTGCGTGCCATAGAATACATGACACAGCAACCTGAATGGGACGGCAAGCGCATCCTCGTCATCGGCGAGAGTCAGGGAGGTGGACAGGCCGTGGCAGCAGCTGGCCTCGACCCGCGTGTCTCATGCGTAGTACTTAATGTGCCAGCTATGCAGGACTTGGGTGGTGCACGAAAGGGGCGTCGCAGCGGTTGGCCGCAGCCCATCGAGAACCACCAGAACCTCAGCGCTGCCCAGCTTGATGCCACGCTGCCCTACTTCGACGGCGCACAGCTCATCCGCCACTCCAAGGCTGAGATATACTGCGAAATAGGGCTCATCGACACCACCTGCCCGCCATCGGCCGTGTGGGCGTCGCTCAACAATGCGAAAGGTAAGAAGACCGTCAACTGCGTGCCCTATCGCACCCACGCCTGGCCGTCGGGCAAACGGCGTCAGCCCTGGAAACAGAAGTACCTACAACCTCGTGAAGCGTTCATCAACGAGTATTTGAAATAAAGTATTAAACAATATAGGAATATGAGATTACAAAGTCTGTTAATAATGTTATTGATGCTTCCAGTCAGCATCACCCAGGCACAAGAAACGCGTCAGCTGTCGGCTGAGGCTGAGGCTCTGCTGCAATGCTTCCGAGAGATTTATGGAACGAAGATAATCTCAGGAGTGACGGCCAACGTCAATTGGAATATCAACGAGGCCCAGTGGGTTTATCAGCATACGGGCAAATGGCCCGCCATCAACTTCTTCGATTTCATTCATCTACCCTTTTCTACACAGGGAGGGTGGATAGACTATTCCAACACCACGGAACCTATCAATTGGCATAAGAAAGGCGGTATCATCGGTTGTATGTGGCATTGGAATGTTCAAACCAACGATGGCTCAGACTGGACTTGTACGCCAGGTACAGACTCCAAACAAACGAGCTTCGACGTGCGTAAGATCTTCGAGCCTGAATCGGCGGAATATAAACAGATGCTCAAGGATATCGACCAAGTAGCGGCCTATCTCAAGCCTTTCAAACAACGCAAGATACCAGTGCTGTGGCGACCTCTGCACGAGGCTGGCGGCATGTGGTTTTGGTGGGGAATGGATGCCGAGGCCTGCAACGAGCTGTGGCGCGTGATGTACCGTCGTTTTCAGGAGAAAGGGCTCAACAACCTCATCTGGGTATGGACGTCAGCAGCAGCATGGAACAAACCCTACAGCGACGGCTACATGTGGTATCCTGGTGACGAATATGTGGACATCGTGGGCATCGATATCTACAACAATAGCAGTGCCAGCAATATCAATTCCACATGCTTCAAGATGTTGAAACGGAATTCACCTGACAAGCTCGTAGCTCTCACCGAATGTGGTAATTTGGCTAAGATTAGTGTCCAATGGCGATCAGGAGCCAAATGGCTTTATTTCGCACCATGGTACGACTACGACCGAACAAAGGATGTCAATAGTGCAGACTTCAAGAGCACAGACCACACCCATTGCAACGCAGCTTGGTGGCAGGATGCTTTCTCCAACGACTACGTCCTCACGCGTGAGGACTTCAAGGAAATCTTGACTGCCGTAGAGTCTGTGCAGGCAGAACAAAGGCTGTCGCCTGTCCGAGCCTATGACCTTATGGGACGTCGGTGGGTGGAAGGCAGACATGGCCTATATATTAAGAACGGTAAAAAATATTATAGAAAATGACGAAAAGGCATATCCTGTTTTGGGTGTTTCTGACCCTCGCATGGGCAGGTGCAGCGGCGCAGACGATTCAACTCAGCGCTAAAGCCAGCGGCAAACAATTCGACGGCATCGGAGCCGTCAATGGCGGCGGAGCCACCTCCGTGCTGCTCAAGGACTACCCTGAGCCACAGCGCTCACAGATCATGGACATGGTCTATAAACCCATGTTCGGAGCCAGCGTCAGCACCATCCTTGTCGAGGTGCCGGGCGACGGCAACAGCACGCAAGGTTCCATGCCCTCGCACGCCCACGAGCGCAACGACGCCAATTTCCTGCGCGGCTATATGTGGTGGGTAATGCAGGAGACCAAGCGCCGTAACCCCGACTTGTCACTCGATGCCACGGCGTGGAGCGCACCTGCATGGGTCGGCAACTTCTGGTCGGACGATATGGTGGACTACTACATCTCCTGGTTGCAGGGACTGCGGCAGGTACACGGCCTCGAGCTCGATGCCTTAGGCTGCCACAACGAGAAAGGGTGGAGCAGCGACTTCGCCAAGCACCTGCGTAAGGCCATGAATGAGCGCGGCTTCCGCGACGTCAAGCTCCACGGTTTCGGCAACTGGGGCAATCAGAAGATGGATTATCTTAAGTACATGCAGGAGGATGTCGAGCTGCGCGATGCCCTCGATGCCGTTTGCGCACACACCTTCAGCGAGATACAGCTGACACCCGAGCAGCGCAAGATGGCCGAGGACATGGGCAAGCCCATCTGGAATAGCGAGGACCACGTCTATCTGCCCGGCTTCGACTGCCTCATCACTATCGTCAAGTGCTTCAACCAAAACTATATCGTAAGCGGAGCCACCAAGGTCGTCAACTGGTACGACATAGGCGCCACCTATCCTTTAGAGCCTTACAGCAAGGAACCGCCCATGCTGCTGGCGCAGGAACCTTGGAGCGGACACTACATGGTGCGCGAAGCTCTCTGGGGTTATGCCCACTACGGGCAGTTCACACGCGTGGGCTGGCGCTACATCGATGACGGCTGCAAGAACCTGTCCGCAGGAGGCTCCGTCGTCACCATGCGCGACCCGCAGACGGGTGACTACAGCATCATCGCCGAGACGAAAGGGGCTAAGGAGGAGCAGACGCTTTCTTTCAAGGTGGGCAAAGGCCTCTCTACAGGAAAGCTCTGTCAATGGTACAGCGATGCTCAGCAGCAGTTCGTCCGTCTCAGCAACATCACCCCCAAGCGAGGCGGTTTCTCCGTCACCCTGAAACCTGATGCTGTCTATTCCTTCTCTACCACGACTGGTCAGCAGAAAGGCTCCTTTGCCGACATACCGGCCTCCAAGCCTTTCCCCATCCCCTACGCCGACGATTTCGACCAGTATGCCAACCCTTCCGAATGGGGTTACCTGCCTCATTACCTTGCGGATTTGATTGGGTGCTTTGAAATAGTAGAGGCCCCGGCCCCCCATTCAGCCCCCGAGGGGGCTACGGCACCTTTGTCTGTAGCTATCAAAAGTATAGAAGCCCCCTCGGGGGCCGTAGGGGGGGGCCTCTGCCTCCGCCAAACCGTAGGCTCCCACACCCTCAGCTGGGCACCCGAATGGCATCACTACACTATCCTCGGCGATGCCTCGTGGACTGACTACGAAATCAGCGCCGACGTCTATCTGAATCCAGGCGACGAAGCAGGTGTCATGGGGCGACTCTGCGACGTGGGTAGCGGCTACGGCGTATGGGCCAAAGGCTACTACCTGAAGATGGACGAACAGGGGCGCGTTGAGCTCATCCTCACACGTGGCAAACGCGACCAGAAGGAACTCATCGGCGACAAGGAGCAGCAGGCGCTCATCCTCGCGCGCAAGGACGTAGAGATAGGTGGAGAGTATACGTTGGCGGAGGGGCAGGCTCCCCATTCTGCCCCCGACGGGGCTACGGCACCTTCAACGACAACCAGCAAAGCAACAGAAGCCACCTCGGGGACCGTAGGGGGAGCCACCTGCCAGTGGCACAACCTCAAGCTGCGCTTCGACGGCGACCGCATCACGGGCTATGTCGATGGCCATCAAGTGGTGCAGGCCACCTCCGACCACTACAAGAGAGGCATGGCAGGCCTTATCGCTCCCCTGCACGAGCGCACCGTCTCCACCCCCTACTTCGATAACCTTAGCATCACGCCCCTCGGTCGCACCCAACCCAACGCGACACCCCTTCCCGCCATCCAACCCCTCTATCCTTCCCCCTCAACTTCCACCTCTCTCCTCTCCCGCCTCCGCCACCTCCAGAGCCGCGGTATCATGTTCGGGCATCAGGACGACCCGTTCTACGGGCTCAGTTGGAAATACAAGGAGGGCCGCAGCGACGTGCGTGACGTTTGCGGCGACTACCCTGCTGTGATGGGCTTTGAGCTTGGCGGCATTGAAGTGGGCGATGACAAGAACCTCGACAGCGTGCCGTTCCAGGTGATGCGTCGCGAGATCATCGCCCAACACCGACGTGGAGGCATCGTCACCATCTCGTGGCATCCCCGCAACCCGCTCACGGGCGGCACGGCGTGGGTCAACGCGCAGGAACGGGACAAGAACACAGTGGCTGCCGTGCTGCCTGGGGGCAAAGACCACCAAGTGTTCCAAATCTGGTTGCAGCGTCTCACCACCTTCCTCGCCTCATTGCACGACGAGCAGGGACACCCCATCCCCTTCATCTTCCGCCCTTGGCACGAGAACAGTGGTGGCTGGTTCTGGTGGGGACGTGGGCTGTGCTCCGCCGAGGAGTATAAGGCGCTGTGGAACATGACGCAGGACTACGTCGTGCGGACGCTGCCATATAACATCCTGTGGAGCTGGAGTCCCAACTACGGCTTCGACCCCGACGTGCTCAACACCTACCCCGGTCACGACCGCGTGGACATCATCGGCCTCGATGCTTACCAACAGCCTAATGGCGAGAAGGACTTCATCACCACCCTCAACAAAGACCTCACCACCCTCTGCGCGCTTGCAGCAGAGAAAGGCAAGCTCCTTGCCCTCACCGAGTGCGGCTATCAGAACATACCCGACCCCACGTGGTGGACGCGTGTCCTGAAGCCTCAGATTGAGAAATTCCCCATCAGCTACTTCCTCGTATGGCGCAACGCAGACCGCCGCCAGTATTTCGCTCCTGCACCTGACACCAAAGACGCTCCTGACTTTCGTAAGATGGTCGAGGACAAAAGGATTCTCATGCTTAAAGATATAAAGTAGAAATATGGATTTTAAGAAAAGAATGATAGAACTACGCCAGCGCCACGAGGCATTGTTGACGAGGGAGAACAAACCTGTCGAGGGCTTCGGTAATGGCATCTATGAGAAGTACCAGTTCCCTGTTCTGACGGCTGAACATACGCCCTTGGAATGGCGCTACGACTTTTCTGAACAGGACAACCCCTACTTGATGCAGCGCATCATGATGAATGCCGTGCTCAACGCAGGAGCTATCAAGCTCAACGGACGCTATCTGTTGGTCTGCCGTGTGGAAGGTGCCGACCGAAAGTCGTTCTTCGCTGTTGCCGAGAGTCCCAATGGCATCGACAACTTCCGCTTCTGGAACGAACCCATCACAATGCCTGAAGACACGATTCCCGCCACCAATGTCTATGATATGCGTGTCACACAGCACGAAGACGGCTGGATCTACGGCGTATTCTGCGCTGAGCGCCATGACGACTCACAGCCCGGCAACCTCAGTGCTGCTACCGCCACAGCTGCCATCGCACGGACGAAAGACCTCATCACGTGGCAACGACTGCCCGACCTGAAGAGCCGCAGCCAGCAGCGCAACGTGGTGTTGCATCCTGAGTTCGTGGCAGCCCCCTATAATCCCACGGTGAGGGATGAAGCCTACGCCTTCTACACCCGTCCGCAAGATGGATTCATAGACACGGGCAGTGGTGGAGGCATTGGTTGGGCCTTGGTGAAAGACATCACACACGCCGAGGTGAAAGAGGAAATCATCATCAATCCGCGACACTATCACACCATTCAAGAGGTGAAGAACGGCGAGGGACCGGCACCGCTAAAGACCGAAATGGGTTGGCTGCATTTGGCTCATGGGGTACGCGGCACTGCCGACGGACTGCGCTATGTATTATATACGTACATGACTGCCCTCGACGACCCCACGCGCGTCATAGCTCAACCAGGAGGCTGGTTCTTGGTACCCGAGGGACAGGAATATGTGGGCGACGTGATGAATGTGGCCTTCTCAAATGGCTGGATTCTCGATGACGATGGCCGCGTCCTCATCTACTACGCAACCGCAGACACTCGCTTACACGTGGCCGTCAGCTCCCTCGACCGCCTCATCGACTATTGCTTGCATACGCCCGAGGACGGTCTGACGACAGCCGCAAGCGTGGAGAACATCAAAAAACTGATCCGCAAAAACAAACAGACCCCCTCCCCGCTCCCCCTCAAGGGGGAGAGTGGTTACCTTTGACAGCTAACAGAAACCACAAATGATAGAATCAAAATTAATTAGTCAGACACATTCTACTCCCTCCCTCACAGGGAGGGTGAGGGGTGGGTCTTCCCTTTCTGAACGCATTGGCTACGGCTTCGGCGACATGTCGTCATCGATGTTCTGGAAAGTTTTCTCTTATTATCTGCCTTTCTTCTACTCTAATGTCTTTGGGCTGAGTCTCGTAGATGCTGGTGTGCTGGTGCTTGTCACTCGCATCTGGGATGCCGTCAGCGACCCGATGATGGGCATTATCGCCGACCGCACCAAAACACGATGGGGAAAATATCGGCCCTATTTGTTGTTCGTGGCACCGTTGTTCAGCATTGCCGGCATCCTGCTCTTCACCACACCCGATTGGAACTACGGTGCCAAGTTGGTCTATGCCTATGTGACTTACATCCTGATGATGACGGTATATACGGCCATCAACGTTCCATACGGAGCCATGCTTGGCGTGATGACCGATGACTCTCAGGAGAAGACCGTTTTTTCCTCCTTCCGCATGTTCTTTGCCTACGGAGGTTCTTTTATCGCCTTGGCCTCATGGGAACCGCTGGTGAATTTCTTCAAAGCCGGAGGACTCGGTGGGGAAACAGCCGAGCGCACAGCCGGTGCCTGGCAACATGCCATGATGGTGATTGCTGCCGCATGTTTCGTGCTCTTCCTGCTCACTTTTGCCTTGACACGCGAACGCCTGAAGAGCGAATCCTCTGTGAGCGTCGGCAAAGACATCCGTTCTCTCCTCTCCAATCAACCTTGGTGGATTCTGATTGGCGCCGCCCTCTGTTTCAATCTCTTCTGCACCGTTCGCGGCGCAACCGTCGCCTATTACTTCGCAGACATCATCGGCTTCGATGCGCAGCTCCATCTCCCCTCCATTGGTGAGGGGCAGGGGATGGGCTTTCTCTTCTATGCAGGCCTTTTCCTCTCGGTGGGCGAAGTTTCCAATATGATAGGCGTTGCCTGCACCGTTCCCCTGGCAAAGCGCTTTGGCAAGAAGCTGCTGTTCATCTGCGTCAACGCCTTTCTAATGATACTCAGCATCTGCTTCTTTTTCATCCCCGTTTCCCCCGTCGGCTTCTGGCTCATGCTCCTTTTCCAAGTCCTCATCAGCATTCTCACCGGAGTGATGTCACCTCTCATCTGGTCGATATATGCCGATGTCAGCGACTACGCCGAATGGCGTTATAAGACAGCCTCCACAGGCCTCATCTTCTCCTCCAGTTCGATGGCTCAGAAATTTGGAGGTGCCATTGGCGGTGCTGCCGTTCTCTGGCTCTTATCTGCCTGTTGCTACACACCGCGCACCGATGAGCAAATCATCAATCAGGCTCTCATCTCACAGCCCGAATCGGCTCTCCTCTGCCTGCGTTTCCTCATGTCGTTCATCCCCGCCGCCATCGCTCTGATGGCCATGCTGACCTGTCACTTTTACCCACTGACAACAAAACGCATGGCCGAAATCAATCAGCAACTAAAAGAAAACCGCTGCCACAATGACTGAAGCCTCGACTATAAAGCACTAACGACAGCATTTACACCCACTTTTCAACATACATTTGGTGAAGTCGGCAGGGCCATTTCTACCCCGCCGCCTTTCTGCTTACATTCTTCCATCATTTTTATTAAACACGAATTATCATAATTGATCACGAATTTATCATAAATATATATATATATAGGTTTCGCTAATATGAACAAACTACAACGAAACGCCCTGCGCTCGGCCCAAAGGGACGCTCCATACTTGGAGAAAGGGCAAAAGCATTTGTTTGCTGTAACAAGCACATTTAAATACCCCTTTTTCATACGAAAAGCCACCACATATTTCGGCAAGAACCTGAAAGATGCGAACGTTCTTCGCGGAACGTGCACACCTTCAAGTCGGAAGGTGAATACCTTCCCCGTCCGGAGGCCGCTCCTCCCGCTCCGCGTGCATGAAATCGACCTCCTTCACCCTCCTACACCGCTTTTTCCACAAAAAAGCCTCAATCCCTCACCATTCAATCTATTGCATTGAAAACAAATTACTTACAGGTGAGGGATTGGTGAGGGAAGGGTGAGGGATGGTGAGGGAAGGCTCCACGCTCCTCATGCACCACACGAATCAATCATTGATTATCAATGGATTATAAACGCAAATAATCATTCATGAAACGATAATTGGATGTTTCATTAACAACCAATTAGCGTTTCATTTGAATCAATCCCTCACCATCCCTCACCATTCCCTCACCATTCCCTCACCTGCAAGCATCTCATTCTTAGTACGATACGCCGTTTGGTGAGGGATTGAGGCTTTTTTCGCAAAAAACAGGGTGGTGTGAGTGGAAACGAAGTTTCCGCATCGTGCATACCCAGGGCGATGCCCTGGGCTGGTCGCTCATTGGCCTTCCAGGCCGTTAATTACCACTTGCAAAACTTGAATAAACTATTATTAGTGTCCGCTAACAAAGCGGACACCAAGAACAAATCTTCCCGGAAACACCCTGCAGAGGATGTTCATGACCAGGCCGTTCAAGACCCATCTTGCCTCCCTCGAATGTCACCCCTCCCGACGGGGCTTCACGGGCCTTTGCGAGACCCGCCCCGCCGCCAGAGGTGACTTTCTTGTTTTCATCGTTGTTAATCGTTTTAATATGACGGGGTAGGTTGTTGAGTGTGACTTTCTGTATGCCCCTTGCCTGTTCCAAGTCTTATTCACGTTTATCGGCATCAAATATAGGAGTTTATGGCAGAATCAGCAAAAGAAAAACACTTTTTAACGTTACGTTCTTCGCATCGTTCCAGACAATGAAATGCGGATAAGTAAAAGAAAGAGGGAAGATTCAGATGCGACCGAGCACGAGGCTGATAAGGTCGTCAATAGAACCTTTGTAGCCTGTGTTTGCCTCTCCTGCAAGGCGGTTGGCGTAGTGTTATTGGTTAGACAATTCTATTTTACCACGACCTTCCGTCCGTTGACGATGTAAAGGCCTGCTTTTAACTTTCCGTTATTATTTCTTGTTTCTACTCTTTTTTTCCTTCTCTCGCCCACCTTCCGGCCAGCCATATCATACACCATGTCAGTCCTGTTATACATTCCATTTTGTCCATTATGAATTTCACTGACATCCGTTGTTCCGTCGAACACGCCAAACCACTCTTCCTTCGCCTCGCTAGTCTCATTAAGGAAGTAGGCCTCGAAAGGTCGCAGGGCACGTTGATTTCTGACGAACACGCTGCCCTCTGGATGTCCTCGCCATGACTCTGTGTTCAATGCCAAGAAGCCACTAATCTCACCAATCTGCACTTGCTGATACACAGGATGGAACGAACGCAAGCTTCCTCTACCGACGACGAGGCTTTCCTCATCCGATGTCTGCATGTCCACATCTATTCCTGTGAACGTCACGCTACCACCCACGCGGTATTCTTCAATGTAGGCAGGATCATTCGGCATGGAAATCAGATAGGGCACGTTGGCTTTGATTGAGGAAGCGGCCTGCCAGCTGTCCTGCTCTGTATATTCGTATAACCAGAAAGGTCTGTCTTCAAATCCCGGAAAGTACATCATAACCCTGCTCACTTTCTCATAGCCTTCACGGAACAGACGACTTGTGTGTTACCAAGTGCTACGCCACGACATAGGCAGGCGAAGACGGCAAAATGCAGCATCTTCGCCCGCTTTTTGCATAATTAATGGGGAAAAGGAACTTTATTTGAAAGAAATTGCGTACCTTTACCGCCGAAAAAGATATTATTGTTGCAATAATGGAAGCAATCGTAGAAAGAACCCCCAAAAGAATTACTGTCAGCATGAGCCTGCGGCGATGGAATCGTATACTCCAATTGGAAGAGACCTACAAGCTGGCTCGCATCATCAAACGCAGTATGAAACAGGTGGAGTCCGAGCCCAGCATGACTCCGGAAGAAGCCGTAGCAGCGCTCCGAGCCTTATGAAGGTAAGAATGTCCGAGGATTTCCGCACCGCTTACAAGCGGTTGAAGAAACGCCACAAGTCATTGGAGCAGGACTTCGAACGATTGCTTGCTTCGTTGCTTCAGAATCCCATGCAGGGCGTGGAGTTGGATGGGGGAGTCCGTAAGGTGCGTATGGCCATCACCTCGAAAGGTCGCGGAAAAAGCGGTGGTGCTCGGGTCATCATCCGTATTCGTATCATAATGGACGAATTGCAACTGCTCTACATTTATGATAAATCTGATTTTGAAAACGTCAACGATGCTTACCTGCGCGAAGTCATAAAGCGTATGGAAGAATAAATTCCACCATCCTATCACATGCTGTGATAAAGGTGCATTTGCCACATACCAACGCTCGAATCCTCAAGCAGAAATTTGTTTAGCTGCCAGTCTCCACAATAGAAGGTGACAAGTTCATAATCAGAAGTCTCTCACCACCTACCCTGCTCATAGCCTTCGATTCTACCTCAGGAGACCTGCACTTCGGAATCGCTGACGGTGAACGCCCAGGCGTTCACCGTCAGCATCTATCACTCACAGAACTTATTCTTTTACAGCCTTTTCAAGGTCAGTCTTTGCCTCCTCGAAAGGTTCTGTGACATCGTTCACACCTTTCTTGAACTCCTTGACTCCCTGCCCCAAACCACGCATCATTTCAGGTAGTTTCTTACCACCGAAGAGCAGGAGGACGACACCCGCAATGAGCATTAGCTCTGTGGTGCCGATGAATAGTGGCTGTATCATGCTTCTTTGGCTATTAAAGTGATTTCACACGTTTGGAAGTTAATCTCCCAATTACCTTTCGGGTGGCTTTCCCAACCATACTGCTTGGACTTCATGTCCCACCACTGCTGAAACTTCGTACCCGTCTCGCCCATATCCTTGACGAGTTTCTCATACAGTTCTGTGTTGTCGGCACTGATTATCTTGGCCAGTTCTGTCAGACCGTTCTTGCGCTCAAATAGCGCCTGAATTTCGTCACGCTCCTCGGGTGTGACCTTACCTACATTTTTTCTTATTTCCATTTCTTATAGTTATTAAAGGGGTCTAAGTAATTGATTTCTTTTATCTCGTGGGTATCACTCATGTGAATCCCCTGCTCTGCCATCTTCTTGAGCAGGTTCCTCGAGGCATTGCGTCCAACATGAGCCACCACACACTGCTGATGGCTGGGTGTGTTGGCATCCAAGGTCAGACGGCAGTTCATCCAGATGCACCGCTTGCACTGATAAGCATCGCAGTGGCGACAGATAGGCGCATGGTCAAGGCGCATGAGTTGGCGGTTCTTGATATTGAGGCCATCTTTCAGGTTGCCCACATCCTGTTCAGGGTCATCATAGTAGAACGCCGGACATAAATAGAACTTTCCGTTAGGTGCCAGCGACAGCGTCGTGTCACCTGCCCCACAATTGTTCATCTGCGTGAGCAACAGACGATCGGTCAAAAGGTTCAGTTGCACCATGCGACCTATCTTAAATTGATCTATAAGTAGGTCAGAGAGCGCTTCCAGAAGTGACTGATAACCTGCTACGTCCTCGTCCTTGAATGCTTCGATATCAGTCAGCACCACATTCAGCCTCATCACCTTGCCAAGTAAATCCTTCACCTGTTCCAAATTCTCCTGCAGTTCCTTGCGTGAAGCACGGATGATGCAAGTGGCACCTTCCACGTCATCAGGAATCTGCTTCTTCCACTCTGCCAGCACCAATACATCTGCCTCCTTTGCTTGTGCCTCAGGCTTAATCTTCGTGTGGTCAATGCTTTCAATCACCTCCGCATACTCCGCAGACAACGCTTGCTCAGGATACACAAACTGGATATTCAGGTTCTCCTTCATGGCAAACACGATTCCAGCTCGCAAGGTGTCAAGTGGCATCAAACTCTCCTCCCTTGAAACGTCAGAAGGAAGTTCATAGTGACAATACGACACACTTTTATCGTCCAATAATATTATAAGGTATTGCAGCATAACTCCAATGTCTTTTTTAACCGTCAATCTAAGTCTATCAAATCTTCAATCTACAATAATGATACGATTGACGAAGATTGACGTTTTATATTTCACAGGCTTTACAGTTTGATTTCCGCTTCTGTTCCTCATATTCCTGCAGCTCAAGCTTTCGGAACAGCTTGTTCCAGTAGTAGTTGTTGGCCCGCACACGTGCCTTGTGCATCTTGCAGATGGCTGTCGAGCGCTGATACACCGTGTGCGTGTCAGCAGCATCAAAGTTCTCGCCCTGGCACCACGCACAGCCACTGGCCACCTCACACGTGATACACTCTTCCGTGCTCTGCGTGCAGCGGTCCAGCGTCAGGAACGGGCGCAACTTATTCTTGTCTATGCCGTCGTGGATATTGCCGATAATCCAGGCTGACTTACTCCGCAAAGAGTACTGCGCAAACCGTGTGCAGGGGTAGAACATCCCCGCTGCATCCACAGCCAGCATCATACCCGCACCACACCAATTTTGGTTATCGCGCTCGCGGTCCATTGGCTTGCCTATGTGTTCCTGAAAGAAGGAACAGGCATGGTCCTCGTACAACCGACCGTCGATAATAGCGTCTGCTAACTCTGTCAGTTGTTCCTCGAAGAGCTGGTCGTCGCCCTCCTTCCACACGTCCTCAAACACGCAGTTGATATTCACTTCCTTGATGCCGAGGCTATACAAATGCAGCACACTCTCCTTGATATACGGTAGGTCTGCCGAGCTGATAGTCACCTTTGTACCTGCCCCTGGAAATTGTTCTAGCCACAGTGGAATATTCTTTACCACATCTTTGTAGGACCCTCGTTCCTCTTCTGCCTTCGGCATGATGCCCTGTTCCATCTCTGGCGTCTTCCATATTCGGTTGAGATCATGCTTCCGCTCTGTGCCGTCAATGGTGATGCCAATACTCAGGTGGTTGCGGTTCTTCTCAATGAACCGCTGCACCTTCTCCGTGTGATAATTGATGCCGTTGGTGGAGAACGAGAAGCGGTAGGAGTTGAACCAATGGTGGTTCCGTCGGTACATCTCCGTCTTCAGGTAATCACAAATCTTGTCTATCAAATCAATCTCCAAGAACGGTTCACCGCCAATGAAGTCCCAGATAACACTCTCCTCCCTGAATTCCTCTTCCCTATCCAATATATAGTCAATGGCCTGTTTTGCCACCTCCCACGACATTCGCTCCTTGGTGTTCTTCCCCACCAAGTAACAATATTTGCACGCCAACTGGCAGTCCTTCGTCACGATGAACGTAATGGACTTAGCCATGCCGTTTTTCCAACCTTGATCTTGTTCTTTTATTACTGTTTTCATTACCAATTAATTAAAGAACATCATTCCCCAACAAGATATCCGACAAGTTCCCATACAATTACCTGTACATGATACACAATTAAATCCACATGTGCCACTACATGTTCCCGTACAATTTGTACAACCGCTTGAGCATGTTCCAGAGCATGTGGTTTTACATGTAGATTTACAACCCTCTTTACAAGAACCTTCACAACCACTGGAACAACTACCCTTACATCCTCCACTGCAATAATCTTTGCAAGTTGAATCACAACCGGTTTTACAGCCATCCTTGCACGATTCTTGACAACCTGTTTTACAAGTATTAGTACATACGCTATTACAATCCTTACAATTATGTACAGCATCAGCTGAACCTGCGCATGAGTTTGAGCAAGAACCAGAACACCCGTTACCACAACCACCACCACAACTAAGACTACAACTACCTTGACAAGATCCTGTACAATTTCCAATACAAGAATTTAGACAAGATTGAACACATTCATAATAGCAGCTAGTTTTGCAAGATCCCAAGCATGATCCATCACAGCCACCAGAACAGGAGATATAGCACCCCCCAGAACAACTTGAACATGATGATGGTATATATTCAGGATTAGCAGATTTAATTATCGGATTAGAAAACGCAATAGCCCCTATTATCGGTAGCATTCTCTTTGCCGCGTTCTTGAAAAATTCTCGTCTCGTTTGCAATTCTTGGTGTTTCTTTTCTTTTTCCATAGTTTAGTATATTATTTAGAACCATAAATGCATTGTGATTGACAACTTGAACTACATGCCAAAGTGCAAGTACCATAACAATAAGTAGAACACGTCCGTGCACATGCAGTACATTTTGAACCCGCAGAAACATAAGTACATGTACCTCCACATGAGTAATGACATTGACCACCACAAAGAGTATTACAGCCATTGATACAGCTACCCTCACAGTCTGTTTTGCAACTCGTTGAACAGCTTGTAGAACACCCAGAACAGCCACTTCCTGTTGCATTGTTAGCACAATTGGCACTACAACTGCTACCTGTACATCCACCGCCACCACCAGAACCTGTGGTTACAGGGCGGATAGAATTTTTTTCAAACATGTTTTCGTTGTATGTACTTAATTCCTGCGCATATCTTTGCTTTTCAAAATCAAATCCCCAATAATAGGCGCTAGCAATGCTAGCGGGTCGATACCAGTGAACGTCACCTGACCAATAAAAACCACTTTCGCCCTTTTTACACCACATTACATATGTAACATTATCTAAGTCAAGACCGTAGCCTCCAGCAGCCGGTAAGAAAATGCTATTGCCATTGATTTTACTAATTAATTTCACTCCATTTGTTCCATTATAAGAACAAAACTCTACGCTACAGTTATTAATCAATTCTATAAATTCCGATTGACTAGGCATCCTCCAAGGATTTCCCATTCTGTATTTTGCAGAATCATATTGAGTACCACAAATAGAACCCTCATTTTCAAACATGCCATATTTGTAGTATTTTTCAATTGAATTCCCATTTTTTACGTTATTTCCAGAATAGTCTCCAAATGCATAATATGAGCCATAGTCTTCGGGTTTGGAAGCTCCTAAATTACAACGAGCCCATTTTACGCTGAGTCCCATATCTACATATTCATATCCATTGATTTTTCCATCTGCAGTAGATACATCACTTTTCCCTGTAGCACTTCCTTCGCATGTACTAGAACATGTGTTTTTACATGCACCAGAACAAGCAGTCGCACAACTTGAACAGATCTCACTTGATGAACTCTTACTACATGTTGATGAACAATTGGAACACGAACTGCTTGTAGCATTCCATTGACAACTTCCTTCACACGTATTAGCACAACTACCTGTACTGCTGTCTTCACAATTATCCATGCAAGCAGCCTCACAGCTATCACAGCCACAGGAAGCCAATGTGGTGAGTGATATGGTTGGGCCTAATACTATGGCACCTAAGAATGGTAAAGTCTTCTTTGTAGCCTTCTTGAAGAAATCTCTTCTTGAAAGGAATTCGTCTTTCTTACTCATAACGTTTCTATGATTTATTGGGTTGAGTACATATACAGAAAATGCGCAGACATTGTCTACGCATCAGCAGGCCTACCACAGCCCAATAGTCTCATAGAAACGTCTGCGCATAGTGCGCATACGCTATAAAGACTATTTATTTGTTTCGGCTCGTCTGTCGTCGAGGTGGTAGTTCGCTGATGTTAGAGCCGTGCTCTTTAGTAAAGCACGGGACAAAAGTAGGAATTAGTTGTGAGTTGACAAAGGAAAAGCTAAAAAAAGTGATGGTTGAGTGGCAAAAAGGCATTATTTCACCCCCCAACTAGAAGAAAAGGGCTGTATGATTTACGGAAATGAGAGAATGTGGGAAAGACCCGCATCAAGGAAATCATCTCTGTGCGCGATACCATCAAGAGCAAAGAGGAATACATACTGAACTACTTCAACAACAGGTCGACCAATGCATCTGCAGAGTCTTTCAATTCAAAGGTGAAGGGCTTAAGAGCACAGGTGCATGGGGTCAATGACCTGCCCTTC
>JAGCPY010000046.1 GCA_017965425.1 Bacteroidaceae bacterium
CCCAACGGTTTGACTTGCTCAACCCCGAGAGGGATTGCTGCAACTCAAACAGGTCGTGAGTGCGGTATTGTGAGTAGTATTTCATGAACTCCTTCTTGATTTTAACGCACAAAGGTAGGCTTTTTTCTTGAAACAGAGAAATATTCAGCGTTATATTTTATTAAATATCAGATGGATAGCTTATTTTAGTGAACCCTATTTAGCATCGAATATTGGGCTAGTTTAAAAACAATTATCTCCCTTTTTCATTAAATAATCACAAAATCTCCTATACCATAATATATTATATATAGGGAAAAACTCTATCTTTGCACCCACAAATACGAAAACAAATGATGAAGCGATTCTATAGGCCAATATTGTTAGTCTCTCTGATAATACTACAGGGACTCAATAGTAGTTATGCTTCATTATGCCCCACATCAAAATCGTATATTTATGTTGCGACCAGCGTGGGATGATGTTCATTTCATGTGAGCAATCACCTCTTCGAGTTGGCCTTCACGTAGTACGTGTAGCGAGGCACGGAAAAAACCTCCTTTAAATTTGCGAATGTCGCTTTGTTGATATATTTTTGCAGCGCAATTATAGTTTGTTCCCGTTTTGTATGCAACATATCTACCATTTTCTGCAGCAGATAGCCCGTCACAACGACCGCGACTGGTTCCATGCCCATCAGCCGGAATACAAGGCTGCGCGCACGTCTTATGAGACGTTTGTCCGCGAAATGATCATGCGCATAGCTGCTTTTGACCCCAGCGTGGCTTACCAGACCCCCCAGACGTGCATCTACCGCTTTGCTCGCGACACGCGTTTTTCCAACGACAAGAGCCCGTATAAACGCCACTTCGGCGCGTTTGTCTGTTCCCACGGTCGCAAAAGCTATCGTGGCGGCTATTATCTGCACCTGGAACCCGGCAACTCTTTAATCGCAGGTGGTTCGTGGTGTCCGCCAGCACCGATGCTCAAGCACATCCGCGAGACCATCGTCGATGACATCGACCGCTTTCGCGATATCGTGGAGGAGCCGGCTTTCCACGCGCTCTTTCCCGTCGTTGGCGAGGATCCCGTCAAGACCATGCCCAAAGGCTTTCCCAAGGACTTCGCCTATCCCGAATATCTGCGTCCTCGGCTCTATACCGTCTGGCATCCCATCCCCGACACATTGGTCTCGGAGCCCGATGCCCAAGACCGCGTGGAGCAGATGTTTCGCGTGATGTCGCCTTTCAACTTGTTCCTCAACGAGATTTTTGAAGACTTCGACCCCGACTCCTCTTTCGCCTAAGCGCGTTGAATGAATAGATTAAACCCCTCACAGAAAGATATGAACATGAGAATGATTCTACCTCTGCAACCCGCCCTGCGGACAGTTCTGCGGCTGCTGTTGCCGCTGTTGCTGTCGCTTCCGGCCCTTGCCGACCATGTTGATGTGACGTGGCCGATGACCGATAAAGACAACTTCGGTGCCTGCTCTCTGTCTGCCGACACCGCCTCTGTCCTCATACCCCGTTTCACGTTAGGAGCGGGGCTGATGGTGGGTGATGTCATGACCATGCCCAACGCCGATGCCGGCTACACGGCCCAACCCTACGATCCGCCCTTCGTGCAGCTGACGCCCAAGAACCGTGTGAGCGTGAAGACCAGCGGCCATCAGGTCACGCTCACCGTGGCACCCTCGGCGGGCCATACGTTCAAACCCACTACCATCGAGTTCGATGCCGTGAAGTGCGGCACGGACGGCGGCAACTTCGATGTCTGCATCAAGAACGGTTCGGCAGCTGAGGCGGTGCTGGCCACGGCGGTTGCCCCCCTGCGCAACAAGGTCGGAACGGGCAATCCCAACGGCTACAGCCACCACACGTTCCAGCTTTCCGACCAGCTGGTGAAGGCCAATCGTGGCTTCCAGCTCATCTTCTATGTCTATAACTTCAATGGACGCGACGACGCAAACCCCAAAAGCATTGCCTTCAGGAACGTCACCATCAGCGGCGAGACCGACGAACCCATCTACGACGCCTCGCATTATTTCACTGCCGCCAGCTGTTCTGCGGGTGACTTGTTGCCGACAATCGCCGGCTTGAAGAACGGCGAAAATGTCACCTGGGACACGAAGCTCTACGGTGATCCAAAGGACTTTGTGGTGTCAGCCGCCGACGGCTACACCGCCACTGTCACCTATCAGAACAAATTCGCCACCCTCTCCGCTCAGAAAGACGGGCGTGAAGTGTTCTCGGTCAGCATACGTTTCGTCGTCAGCTATCTTGAACCCCGTGGCGACGCAAAACCCTTGAACCGAGGCTTGTTGGCCGTCAAGACTGGCAGCGGCGTGTTGGTCAGCTGGCGCCTGCGTGCAGCGGATAATCCACGAGACATCCGCTTCCGCCTCTACAGAGGCAAGACACTCATCACCAAGACGCCCGTCGTGGGCAAGACCAACTATCTCGACCCCAGCGGCACGGCCAGCAGCGTTTACACCCTCGAGGCTGTGGACGGTGAAGGACATCTCATTGATAGACAAGAGGGTGTCAGGGCGTGGGACAGCCAAACGAAATATATTACCTTGCAGGGTGGAGCACCCACAGACCCCACTTCGGCAGGCGCCACATATACACCCAACGATGCTTCGTTCTGCGACATGGACGGCGATGGCGAGTATGACATTGTCCTCAAGTGGGCACCGTCCAACGAGAAGGACGCCGCCAGTAACGGCACCACATCGCCTGCTTTCTACGCATGCTACAAGATGGACGGCACGAGGCTGTGGATCCTCCACACAGGAGCCAATATGTTCAATTCCGCCCACACCACGCCCTACATCGCTTGGGATCTTGACGGAGACGGATACGGCGAGTTTATGGTGAAGACGGCACCTGGTGCCATTGACGGCGAAGGCAACTATGTCCTCCTCCCCGGCGACAATTCTACCGAGAACCTGCTGAGCAGCCGTGGCAAACAGGATCATGGTTCTGAATACATTACCGTCTTCGATGGCGTTACTGGAGCCGAACTCAAGACCATCAAATACCACACGGCATACGCCGACGAGAGCACCGCCTTCTGGGGCGATGACAAACAGAACCGTGCGGAACGCTATCTGGCGGCTATCGCCTGGCTCGACGGCGAGAAAGGCAAGCCGTCGGCCATCTTTGCCCGAGGCTACTACAGCGGATGCAAGATCGGTGCCTACGACTGGGACGGTGACAACCTCACCTTGCGCTGGCTGCATCGTGGCGAGAGTGCGTCGAAAGGTACTGTCACCTACGCCAACGGCACCGTCAAGGACCTCTCGACGACCGTCTATGGCGAAGGATGCCACTGGGTGAGCGTCGGCGACGTCACCGGAGATGGCAGACAGGAGATTCACTATGGCTCCGGTGCCTTGAAGCACGACGGAACCACCCTCTACCGTACAGGATTGGGCCACGGCGACGCTATTCACCTGGGCGACTTCATTCCCTCTCGCCCCGGACAGGAATACTTCATGGTTCACGAGCACAAACCTTACGGTATGGACCTGCGCGATGCCAAGACGGGCGAAATCCTGTTGAGACGCACGGCAGACGCCGACACGGGACGTGGCATCATGGCCAATTTCAACCCCGAAACAGAGAACGCCTATTGGCAGTTCAGCGCCGGCAACGGCCTCTATGATACCGACGGCAACGTGGTGGCAGATAACGTCACACACGGGGGCGGCGCCGGACTCAGCTTCCGCATCTACTGGAACGGCGACCTCGCAGACGACTTCTACGGCAAGAACGTACTCGAATACTGGAACGCCTCTGCCAACGGCTTCTGGCGAATGCAGGTCAACGGGGGAAACTACGTGATCGGCAACTACAACAATTCGTCGAAGCAGAACCCATGTGTATCGGGTGACTTGCTCGGAGACTGGCGTGAGGAAATCGTCACGTGGACGCAGACGGGCAACGACTACCAGCTCGTCATCAATGCCACGGACCACCAGACAGATTATGGCGTGCCGCACCTCATGGACGACCTCGCCTATCGTGCACAGCTGATTAGCCAGAACGTGGTTTACAACCAGCCTCCACACCTCTCCTATAACCTCAGAACCCGCTACACGATAGAGCGCACCGTGCCACAGACGGGATGGGACGTTCTCTACGCATCTTACCCCGTGAGCCTGCCTGAAGGCGTGACAGCCTATAATCTCACGGGTGTCAACGCTGCGGCGGACACCGTGCGTATCACCAAACTGGGCAAAGGAGTCGTCATTCCTGCTGGGGCGGCTGTCATCTACAATGGAAAAGCAGGCACACGGGTTAAATTCGTGCCCACCACCAAGAATGCTGCCACCGTTAGCACGAATTACCTCAAGGGGTGTGCCGTGGACAGTGTCCTCACCTGCAACGAGGCTACCTATGAGTATTTCTATGTCTTGCAGCGTGATGAAACGACGGGCGCGCTTGGTTTCTTCAAGGTCGAGGACGGACACCGACAACCAGCCGGCACGCCGTGGCTGCGGGTCAAAGGAACGGCTGCCAATCCGCCATTGCCCGTTTACTACCTCCGAGGCCAGGATGCACGGGTCGGCATCGAGGACATCGAAGCTGCAGACGACGAGGACACACACGTCCAATCCATCTCGTCGGAATCAGAAATCTTTGACCTGAGTGGACGTAGGATCCGAAACGGACAAGAACAAAAAGGCATTCGCATCTACCAAGGCCACAAGGTCTTAATGCCTTAATCACCAAAATGAAGCCCAAGTGGCATTTTCCAGCGGACAAACTTGGAGCCACGCTCATCTTTTACTATCTTTGCACACAAAAGAACTTTATAAAATAACTACAATGAGATTCAGACACATCCTTTTCAGTGCCTCCTTGACACTGGCCACAATGCCTGTTCAGGCTCAAGAGAACGTGATTCAGGTCAACATGAAGAAGCTGGGTGCACCTATCCAACCGACGATGTACGGCATCTTCTTCGAGGACATCAACTACGCCGCCGACGGCGGACTCTATGGCGAACTGGTGAAGAACCGCAGCTTTGAGTTTCCCAATCCCTTCACGGGATGGGACATCTCTGGCAAAGTGTCGCTGAAAGACGACGGCCCCTTCGACAAGAACCCTCATTACGTGCGGCTGGCACCGTCTGGACATCGCGACAAGCACACGATGATCGAGAACCACGGTTTCTTTGGCATGGGCGTGAAGGCCGGCGAAGAATATCGCTTCTCCGTCTGGGCACGAGTTCCTGACGGCGGTAAGGCCAAACTGTGGATCGACCTCGTGGAGAACGCCACGATGGAAGAGGATCAGAAACTGGGAAACGTCGGAGTCGATGTGAACGGCAAGGAATGGAAGAAATACACGGCAGTCATTAAGCCGAAACGCACTTTTGCCAAAGCTCACCTCCGCGTGTGGGGCGACGGCAAGGTGACCACCGATGTCGAGCACATCAGCCTGTTCCCCGTCAAGACCTATAAAGGCCATGAGAATGGAATGCGTATGGATGTTGCCCAAGCGCTTGAAGACCTGCACCCCGGCGTGTTCCGCTTCCCTGGCGGTTGCATTGTCGAAGGCACGGATCTGGACACCCGTTATCAGTGGAAGAATTCCGTGGGGCCTGTGGAGAACCGTCCACTTAACGAGAATCGCTGGCACTACACTTTCACCCAACGTTATTTCCCTGACTATTTCCAGAGTTACGGCCTTGGCTTCTTCGAGTATTTTCAGCTTGCGGAAGAGATTGGTGCCGAACCCCTTCCCGTTTTGAATGTGGGTATGGCTTGCCAGTTCCAGAACGGTGACGATGCTCACGCTCCAGCTACGAAAGCAGGCTTGCAGCAGTTCATAGACGATTGTATCGACCTCATCGACTTTGCAAATGGCGATCCAAACACTAACAAATGGGCCAAGTTGCGCGCTGACATGGGGCACCCTGCACCTTTCAACCTCAAGTTCCTGGCCATCGGCAACGAGCAGTGGGAACAGCCTTTCTTTGACCGTCTGGCTGTCATCGCTCCTGAAGTGCGAAAGGTTCATCCTGAAATCAAACTCATCGGCACCAGCGGCCCCAATGCCGAGGACGATCACTTCCGCCACGGCTGGAAGGCCATGCGGGAACTGAAAGCTGACCTCGTGGATGAGCATTATTACCGTGATATCCAGTGGTATAAGGATTGGATGAGCCGCTACAGCGACCGTACGTTCTACACCAAAGATGGTCCACGTGTCTTCGCTGGAGAGTGGGCGTGTCACGATCGTGGCAAGAAGTATAACCACGCAGGAGCCAGCATCTATGAGGCTGCCTTCATGACCAACATAGAACGCAATGCCGACCTCGTACACATGGCCACTTATGCTCCTTTGTTCTCGCACGTCGAGGGATGGCAGTGGCGTCCGGACCTTATTTGGTACGACAACCTCTCCACCGCCCGCACCGCCAGTTACTATGTCCAACAACTCTATATGCTTAACAAGGGAACGAACGTGCTGCCGACGACCATCAGCCTCAACGGCGGACAACCTGCTGCCAACCCTGTTGAGAAAGGACAGGACGGTGTCTTCGCCAGCGCTGTCATGGACAAGCAGAAGAACGAAGTGATTATCAAGGTCATCAACACCTTGGCAAAGGCCAGCTCTGCCAGCATTAACCTAACAGGACAAAAGCTGAAAGCCTCCACCCTTCCTGTCGAAGTCATCAGCCTCGATTGTTCTGACTACGATGCTGAGAACGTGCCAGGGAAGCCGGAGGTCGTCACGCCCAAGACTGCCAGTACTTCTTTCGCTGTCACCAAGAACGTTGCTACGCTCAACTTCAGCGTGCCTGCCAAAACGATGCAGATTTTTAAGGTGAAGCTGTAAGGCCGAAGACACGGAAAGGTGCGGAAAAATACGGAATTCCTTATAGCTGGAGTTGCCGTGTTTTCCGCACCTTTTCGTGTCTTCAGTCGTTTTAGCTCTTTGGCTGATATATGACTGTTCAGCAATGGCTGCTCCCGTCGAAGCAATGGGTGCAGACTTTGCACTTGGGCAATCCGATGGCTTGAATCAGATGTTCCAGCGTGTTGAACTTCAGCGAAGAGAGTCCTAATCGACGTCCCATCTCATCGACCATTGCTCGGTACTTTTCTGAGTCCGTACGGGCATACTCCTGTAGGATTTCGTGGGGCGTGGAAGCCTCTCCGCCGATACCTCCAGGAGTCTTGTCATGGTCGTTTTCAAGATCGTGGATGACCTGTCTCGTGAGCAGTTCCATATCTGTCTTCGATGCAGAGAAGTTGATGAACGGGCAGCCGTAGATGAGTGGTGGACAAGCGATGCGCATGTGCACTTCTTTGGCTCCAAGGTCAAAGAGTCCGCGCACATTGTCACGCAGTTGCGTTCCACGCACAATGCTGTCATCGCAGAAGAGACACCGCTTGCCGTTGAGGGCATCACGATTGGGGATGAGCTTCATCTTGGCCACAAGGTTGCGTGTCAGTTGGTTACCAGGCATGAACGAACGTGGCCACGTGGGCGTGTATTTGCTGATGGCACGACGATATGGAACGCCTAAGCCTTCGGCATAGCCTGTGGCCATGCCTAAGCCTGAATCGGGAATGCCGCTGACTAAGTCAACCTCGGCTGGGTCTTCCTTGCCCATGAGCTTGCCGCAAGTATGACGCATGGCTTCCACATTGCGGCCTTCGTAGTTGGAGGTGGGGAAACCATAGTAAACCCAAAGGAAAGAACACACTTGCATCTCTTCCTCTGGTTGGCGTAGCTGTTCCATTCGGTCGGCTGTGAGGCGTACGATCTCGCCGGGACCGACGTAATGAACAATGTCAAAGTCAAGATTCGGAAAACTGCTGCTCTCGCTCGTGGCGGCAAAGGCACCGTCCTTTTGTCCGATGATGATTGGTGTTCTGCCCAGACGGTCACGGGCCGCAATGATGCCATCTTCGGTGAGAATCAGCATGGAGCACGAACCTTTCACCTTGCGATAGACATTCTCGATGCCATCGACGAAAGACTTGCCGCGTGCGATGAGCAGGGTGATGAGTTCCGTCGGATTGGTCTTGCCGCTGGACATCTCGGAGAAGTGGTCGCCGTTTTCCAGTAGTTCGCGTGTCAGCTCATCTATGTTGTTGATTTTGGCAACGGTGACCACGGCCATCTTACCCAGATGTGAGTTCACCATGATGGGCTGTGGGTCGGTGTCGGAAATGACGCCGATGCCGCTGTTGCCTTCAAAACGTGTGAGTTCTTTCTCGAAGCGGGAGCGGAAGTAATTGCTCTCGAGGTTGTGGATGCTGCGGAAGAAGCCTTTTTCCTGAGAGAAAGTCGCGAGTCCGCCGCGTTTGGTGCCTAAGTGACTGTTGTAGTCCGTGCCGTAGAAGAGATCTGTGATGCACGGACGCTTGGAGATGGTACCGAAGAAGCCGCCCATGAGCGTGTGGGGTTTGATTTGGTTTTGCGGTGCGAAGGTATGAAAAAAAGGCCAGCGGCCAAAACTTCATGGTTTGAAGTTGTTGGCCGCTGGACGTTTTTTTGCCTTATGTCAAGGTAGGAAAAGACTAGTCAGATTATTGCTGAGCTGTTGGTTGAAGTACGATGGCCTGTGCCGACTGGTTGTCCATGTTGGGCATCGTCATGCCGACGGGAGCTCCGATGTAGGTGGGATCGGCTATCGTAAAACGGTCACCGTCCACGACAAGGTAGTCACCATCAACAGGGGCTGTGAAATGCACGGCAGCTGCCAAATGTCCTGGGTAGTAGATGAGGACGGTCTTCAGGCCTACCAAATCGCGCACGAGGCGAGTGAAGAGGATGGAACGGTCTTCACAGTCAGCGTATGGGTAGTAGAGCGATTCCTCGGCGAAGAATACGCGGTCGCCGCCCCAGACCTTGTCGTCGTATTCATAGACAAGACCTGTCTGAACGAAATTCAACAGACGGTTGACAGCTTCTTTCTGTGTCTTACCCTTGATCTTTTCTTTGAGTACGGGATAGAGTTGTTTACGCACTTCTTCGGCCAGCGGCGTGTTGGCATACATGGCCCAGCGGCTCATGGTGCTGCCTCCAATCTCGGAGGTCGGATAGCCGTTGAAGAAATTGATGAGGTTCTTGTTGACGGAGACGTTCACCTTGATGTCCGGGTATTCCTCGGATGAGATTGTGCGTGGCTGCGAGGGGTCGTCGTCGAAGACAGGCTCGTCGGGAACGACCAGAGAGAGCGCTTGTTCGGCGGGGTAGGGAAGGGCGCAGACGCTGAGAGCGTCTTCATCGCAGTTACGTGGGTAGAATTTCTCGCCGTTCAGGGTGAAAAAGGACACATTAAAGATTTTATGCCGGCTACCGAAGAGGAAGTAGAGGCGGTTGCTGGATTTGGCAAGGCGCATCTGGTAGCCCGACTGACAGAACAGATAGGCCGTGAAGAGGGTGCTTTCGTTGCTCTTGCCGAAGGCGGCCTCGCCAACAGCTTCCAACAGCAACAGATAACCCCAGTCACTGAGCTTCAGTTCGTCGCGAAGGCTCAGGCAATCCAATACTGTGTTGTTGAATCCTTTGTTGGCCAGGTCAATCCAACCATCGGTGATGGCATCTTCGCTAATATTGGGCAGGCGGAATCTGTCTTTCTTGTCGAAGCGCACGCGTAGCTTGGTGCCGAAGAAAGTGAACTGCAAGCCTTCGAAATGCTGTGGTGCCACTTTCAACGGACTCACCACCAGGTTCTGCTTGAAGGGGTTGTTCTTGATGGGGTCGGAGAGGATGGGCTGCATCTTCACGGGATCGAGGTCTTGCTTCTCAATTTTTAGCTTCTCGACATCCACGAGGGCAATGGGATCGATGGGAACCGGTTGTGGTTCGGGCAAGGTAGGAGCGATTACCTGATCAATCTTTATGGGTTTGCCTTTGATGGTCTTTCCGCGCTGGTTCTTGGGCAAACGCAAGGGCTTTACCTCCTGACGCACAGGCTGCGGGATGGGTGGTTCTTTGTCGAACGTCTTCCAAGCATCCTTCATGAATTTGGCATACTCCTCATTGGCGGCTTTCTGGAAATTGTAGTATTCTTCGGTGACCTTTTGCTTGAAGTCATCATACTCGTCCTTCATGGCCTGCATCTCGCGGCGTGCCTTCTCGAAATCATCCAGTTCCTCTTCTTCCTTGTCTTTCTTGAACTTCTGGATTTCGCGGGTGACGGTGGCCACGTCGCTGTGGCGTTGTGCCATCTTCTTCGAGGCTCCTGTCATCTGGGCAACCATGTAGTCGGCGAAGCGTTGAGTCAGTTCCACAACGTTCGTCCCTTTCTGTTCCATGAGTGCCTTGACGGTGGAGGTGCCTTGTGTCTTGATAACATATTGCTTCCTGTTGGCCTGATCAACCAGACGGACAGAAGCATCGTAGGGAATGGTTATGGTCGTGTTGGGCGTCAGCTTGTCCGACACCTTCAGGTCTTTCTTGCCTTCGGACGTTGACTGCTGGACTTTTCCTGACACCGAGAAGACCACAAGCTCCTGCGCGCCTACACTGACGGTCGTCGCAACCAGCAGGAGCAAAGTGATGGCTTTATTCAGATGTTTCATAGTTGACGTTTTTTAGTCAAGCCGCTTATTGCATGAGGATGATGCTGGCTTGTGAATTGTCTTCGAAGGGGTTGGTCATTGTCACACCAGGACGGGGCACGATGTTCGTCGGGTCACAAATGTAGTAGCGTTCACCATCTGCCAGGAGGTAGTCGCCCGTCACCGTGGGGTCGGTGAAGTGAACTGCGGCTGCCAAGTGTCCGGCGGATGCTGGATAATAGACCAGACCAGATTTCAACCCTGTCACTTCCTTGACCAGCTTGACGAAGAGGATGGCGTGGTCTTCACAGTCGCATTTGGGATAGAAGAGTGTTTCCTCGGCGAAGAACGCACGATCGTAGCCCCAAACGACATCGTCGTATTCGTATTCCAGCCCGCTTTGCATTAGGTCAAGCAGACGTTCGATTTGCTCTTTCTCGCTCAGGCCTGCCAGTTTCTTCTTCAGGGCAGGAACAATCTGCTTGAAGACATCCTCGTCCCAGGCGGCTTCGGCGTAAGATTGCCATTTGGTCATCATGTTATTGTCGTATTCCGAGCTGGGATAATCGGCGTAGAAGTCAAGCAGGTTCTTGTTCACGGCCACGTCGATGCTTACATCCGGGTACTTTGGTGAGGCAATGGTACGGACGTCGGAAATGTTCTTGGTCAAGACAGGAGACTCGTCTATCAGCAGCGACATGGGCTGCGTGCCGGTGAATTCCTGGTCACATGCGGTGACATAGTAGAATGTCTTGGCACGGTCGTTCAAGACATAGTAGTGGGTTCCGTTGATGTCGAAGCGGCCCTTTCCGTAGATGGCGTGGGGTGAGGCAAATAGCATCAACAGCTCGCCGTTGTTTTCACCGAGCATGATCTTATAGCCCGATTGGCAGTAGAGATAGGCAATGAGGAAGGTGGTGGCGTTGTTGTCTTTGCCCAGCCACGTCTCGGCCATAATCTGCAACATGCGCAGATAGGCCCAGTCGCCCAACTTGTGTTCCTCTTTCAGACGGAGGCAATCGTCCAAAAGCGGGTCGTAGGGCTTGGAAGAGCAGGTACGCCAAGCATCGGCCACCAACTTGTGGTCGTTGTTAGGCAAACGTTGTGGCAATGTCAGCTTCTTGGTGATTTCGCCGATGTTTACATACATGGGCGTACCATAGAACATGAACGTCAGCACTTTGCTGGGGTCGGGTGCTGGTTTAGCGGGTTGTATGGCTGGCAGTTCAGGCTTTTTTTCAGCTTTTATTTCAGGCTTCTTCTCTTCTTTGAAGAAATTGTCGAATTTATCATCGATTTTCTTAGGTTCAGCTTTGGGTGCGGCAGGCTTCTCAGCAGTAGTAGGTGCTCGTTTGTAGATGGGATCGGGCTTTGGTTTTGAAGAGAAGACCTTCTTGATGGACTTGACCACGCGTTTCAAGGAGAAGCCTGCGTCGGTCAGAGGTGCGTCACTCACGACGGCAGAGGCGGCCATCATTTGCTTCTGGCGTTCCTTCGGGTCAATGCTGTTTAAGTCTTTGGGTTTCTCAAGCGGCTCTTTCTTTTTGTCCTTGATGTCGGTCCATGAACCTTCTAAGAGGCTGGCGTATTTCTCGTTGCATTCGCGACGGAACTTCTCCCACTCCTCTTCTGTTTCCTCTACGAATTTATTCCAGGAATTATCTTCCTTGTTCATGCGGGCCTTGATGGAGTCTTTCTCAGCTTTTGCACGTGCGCGTTTCTCTTCCAGAACCTTTTGCTGTGCCTTTGTGAGTCTCGGTTTCTTTTGCGACATGGCTGGGGAGGCAAACAGCAGGGCTGCCAGCACTCCGATGATGATGCGATGTTTCTGTCTCATAATATATAAAGGTATATATGGCGGAAATGTTAGTTCTTCTTTTGGATGCTGATGATGCGTTTAGAGCGTTGCAGCTCCGTGTCTTTGCTCATCAGCTTGATTTGCCATTTCTGGAAGTCGGCGTATGGCACCTCGCCGACCAGTGTGCGTTCCACACCGCTGCCATCCGTGATGGTTGCGCGGTCGCCGTTCGTGGCTTTGCGGAATTTGTTGGGTGAGAAGAATACGTAAACTTGGTCGTATTCGATTCTGCTATTTGTCCAGAGCACCAGTTCCTGCGTCTTTTCCAAACCCACTTCACCATTATTGTGCTTGGGGTTATCAGAGAAGAAGACGTATTGTTGTCCGCCTTTGACGGGATAGATGCCTCTGGGGTCTTGGTCGTTGGGAACAATACATTGTGCGGCACCTCGCTCGTCGCAGATATAGACGGCCAAGAAGCCGTCACAGGGTGCCTGAAACGTCATGAAGAGTTGGTCATCGACGAAGAAACTCTCAGCCTCTGAGGCGTCTTCGACATGGTTGCGCATCAGTTTCCACTTGAAGTCGGGCGTCGCCCACTTCACCTCGCGCACCTTCCCCTTCACTTTGCATGTGATGCGCCACATGTCCGTGGTGTTATCGTAGGCGGGGTCGGAATATTGAGGGTCTTTGCTGTCTCCCATCCATTCTCCCTTCACCTCGCTCAGTCCTGTCATATTGAAACTGCTGGAGCTGTTGCCAGCCGAACTATTCAAGGTCACGGAATGACTCTCGGCCACAATCGTGCCAGGGAAGACGCTTTGGATGGCGTCGATCTTGGCGCGTTCGTAGGCCAAGACCTTGGCCTGCTTGGGCGACATGTCGCTGTGATAGGTGACTTCGCCGAAACCCTCTGCCGTCTTCACCTCCTGGGCTATTGCCCAAGGGGTGAAGAGCGTGAGGGAGAGAACAAGTAGAAATCTTGTCATGGATGTGAAGTTGTTAAGCTCATGGGGCTCATGAGCCTCGCAGGATCATTTCAGTTCTTTGTCAAACTTTTCACCAAGACCCTTGATAGATTGTTCAAGGGCATCGCGGTATGCCTCTTTCGCTTTGGCCATACCCGTCTTGGTGCTGTAGGCAACTCGGAACATGATTTCGACATTACCATTGGGTAGCTTCCTGTAGGCTTCGAAGACAGGCACCGTGCGTCCCAAAGTGCCTGATACGAGCTCCTTGCCTTTGGCGATGACTTGAGCAACAGAGGCAGCTTCGTCGCCCGTAAGTTGTTTGTTGCCTAAGCTGGTTTCGATAATCTGCGTGATTTCAGCGTTCATCTGTTCAGCGACACTCGTGCGAGCCAGAGCATTGGCCTGAAGCTTGGCTGCATCATAGAATTCACCGATGGGGTTGCTTTCTCCGATGATCCACTTGGAAATACCTTCATCGTCCAACTCCAAGTTCTTTTTGATGTACATATCTTCGAGCTGACGTTCTAGGGGCAGCGCTCCAGGTACAGTTACCCAACCTGCTTTCTTCAGTTCTTTGGCCTGCTTCTTGGCATCCTTGATGATTTCCTTCATGGTGCTTCTCTGAGCGAAGCCACTGAGTGAGAACACGAATGCACTGATGAGTGCAAAGAGAATAGTCTTTTTCATTTTTCTTTGGTTTAGTTGTTTTGAATTGGGTTAATACTTTTTCTCGTTCAATGTGGCGGTGTGGATGATGCTTGCACGGCATGAAATGACGAGTATTATATCATCCACTTGCCGCCGCAAAGTTATGAAGAAAATCTAAATGACAACTATTTCTTCACTTTTTTTAGCGTGAAAAGGTAAAAATGGGCCAAAATGTACTAAAATATGCACATCTTAACGTTATTTGTGCTGGATTTTCACACTTCTTGACACCTTTCCACGCTCTTTTCCACGCAAACCTGAACCTCTTCCGCCTCGAATGTGCACACCTTCCGCTTGGAACGTGTACACCTTCCACTCGTTTTCACTTTTCTTTCACCACTCCTGTGTTTCGTTCCTCCCGCTTCCTATACTTTTATTCCCAAAAAGCCTCAATCCCTCACCATTTGATGCAACTGGCTGTTTGATAATTGTTTACAGGTGAGGGATTGGTGAGGAATAGGTGAGGGATGGTGAGGGAAATGAAAATAGGTGTCGCTGCGGCACGTTCGATATGAGCAAGATGCTGAAAGAAATGCGGTGATGACAAGAACGGATAGAACCATCAATCAACAAACATCTATTCTAACTGATAACCAATTAGTGATAATAGGTGTCCGCTAAAAAACGGAAAGGCCAATAAGCACATAGCCCAAAGCAGCGCCCTAGGTTACATGGTGATGTCAGAAACGCCCTGAAAGGGCAAAAGCGTTTATCTTCAATGCTTTTGCCCTTTCAGGGCGTGGGCCATTCTACATACTCTACCCAGCGTGTTGCCCAGGGCTGACTGCTCATAGGCCTTGCAGGCAGCTAAATATCCTCACCATCCCCACCTATTCTTCACCAACCCTCACCAATTTCACAACATCCCTCACCATCCCTCACCTATTCCTCACCAATCCCTCACCTGTAAATGGCTGTGGAATAACAAGATAATCCAAATGGTGAGGGATTGAGGCTTTTTTCTGTAAAAAGCTAATGGTAGGTGAATGAGGTGCTCTCTGTCAGTCGAGCAAATCTACATTCATGAGTCCCCAGAATTTATAGAGCTGGCGGGCTTCCTCAATGTTCTTGCGCATGAGTTTGGTGGTGAACTTTTCATCGCGTTCAGCTTGCCATGTGCGGTACTGGATGATGGGCCAATTGATGTTGGATGCATCCAGCATGAGGAAGAGGAAACCGCTGTCGCAGTATTTGGTGGAGCAGTAGTCTTGATGGATGTTGATGGCAAAACGCTGTACACCAGGAGCGCGGTCATTCATTTTCTCGATGGTGGCATCGGCGAATTTGATGTTGATGTAGCTGTTCCCAGCAAAAGTTTTCTTGAGATTCTTGATGTATTGCTCTTTGTCTTGGGTGGTGTACTGGACAAGTTGCTGTTCTTTTGCACTCATAGCGCCTGAACTTCGATCCTTCTTGGCGGGTCGGGTAACAGTTCCCGTGACAATCGTGGCGTAGTCGGCAAAGAAGGCGTTGATGTAGTCGAGGCGTTTGAGTGCGAAGGCTGTCTGGTAGTTCTCGAGGAAGGCGGCGAGCATGTGGCAAGTGCTGTCGCCCCAAGCTGTGAGGTTCTTCTCGGAATAGATTTGGTCACGAGTTGGTTTGTCTAAACCGAAAGCGAGACTTTCAATTTTGCCATCCTTGTTGAATGTGAAGTTGACGTCTTCAATGAAATCGCGTCGTGCTTCTTTGAAGGTAAACTTCATGGGGATACTTCTACATACGATTTTGTCCAGGAACTCATAGCAGTGGAGTTCGGGAATCGTAAGAATGGCGGCGTGGCCATAGTGAAGCAGTGAGTCGTACATGTGGTAGCCATATTCCGTGAAGTAATCGCGCACGGCATCGAATTGCTCGCTTTTGATGGCTTCGGCAATCTCCAGCACCTTGGTGGTGTATTCCTTACTGCGTTTCATGAAAGCATCGGTGGGGGAAGCCTGTTCTTGAGCGGCAGCCTCGAACTGCTTCATCGCGCTCTTCATCTCTTTCTTTGTAGGCTTAGGGATGATGGCAGAAGCGTGTTTAAAGGGTGTTCCTTTGTAGATTTCCAATACTTCAGACAGTTCGGAATCGGTACTGGCTAGTCCTGTGAATTCAAATTCGTAGTGAATCTGTACGTTCTCCGGCTCATATCCAGGAACCATCTGGATGAGCCCCATGCCATCTTTAGCCGTTTCGGGACTGCTCCAACGTCGTCCGTCGTGATATTTGAATTCCACACGGGGAACAGGGTTCCCATCATAGGTAATCATCAACTTGGCCTGTGCTTGGTCCACCTCGGTGATGGTAGCTTTGAGCTTACCGAAAATGTCATTCATTTGCTGGTCAATCCAGTTGATGAGGACACGGTTCTCGATGCCATGTTTTTTGTCGGAGAAGAGTACGTTGGAAGGATTCTTTAAGCTTTTCAGCAGGCATAGTCCCCAATAGTAGTTTTTCAAAGCATCATCTATGTAGCCTTTTTCTTCAGCTTCCATCGCCATGCGCATATAATCTTCGATACGATACTTGCGAAGGTTCATGATGCTGTCGAAAGTGGCAACGGTAAGATAACGCATCACGCGGAAAGGTGCATTCTTGGTGAGAAGCAAGGTCTTCACATCCTGAATGTGTCCACTGGTATAGGTTCTCAAAACATTTTCTGTGGCCATCTTTGAACTGATGTTCTGCCCGTCCACCAGATTTTCTGTTCTGACATCGAATTGACCTGTGACGTGGGTGGAAATATTGCCGACGAGATCCTGCATGGCCGCTTGGCCTGCACTATATTCGGTATCTCCCGAGCCGATACCCCAGTAATATTTGGAATTGCCTTGTATCTCCTGTGCTTTCTTTTGGTTCTGCTTCACGTCCTGAGCCGTAGCCCAGAACGAGAAGCCGAACGCTAAGAGGATGATGCCAAGGAGACGTGACATGTAGAAGTTCATGTGAATGTGAAGTAGATGAATAGATTAGTGGCGGCGACGTATCTCTTTTGGATTGGGGTCTGGAGTTGGGTTGTCGTCGTCATCAGGAACAGCCAGTGTCTTGAACTCGACGACGTCGCTGTAAGTGGGACCATCTCCTACGCCGTTCTTGGCATAGACGCGAACGTAATAATAGTCTCCGTGAGATAAGTTCGTGAGCTGATACTCTACATCACCATCCGTCTTGTCAAGTTTCACGGGGGCGATGGTCGTGTTTTCAACATCTGCCTTGTTCTTGCTGTAGTAAAGACCGCACTCGGTCACAGCCAAGGTTGTCGTGGAGACATTGAACTTGACAGTGGCGCTGTTGCGCGTGATGTCGGTAATGTTCACGTTGCTGAGGACGGGCTTGGTGCCGGCAGCCTGGTTGATGGTCAGTGTCTGAGTGGCTTGTGTTCCTGTTTCAGCACGGGTGGTGAGATTGACAGTGATGGTGTGCGGCTCTTCATCCGTGTTAGGATTGACGGTAATGCCCATTTCCTGAGCTTCTGTACTGGCAATACCAGTAAAGATGGGACCATCATAGTTCTTGAAGGTGGCATACGAGCCTTCTGCTGAGATCGTGGCTTGCCAATTGAAGTTAGAGGAAACGCTGTATAAGATGTCCTGACCAACAGCTGGTACGTCAATAGTGTTGTCTGGCGAGACGGTGATGTAAGCGTTCTTGCCGCCGATGGTCACATTGATAGCGACGGTTTCGGCTTTGTCAAGAGCACGAAGGAGAATGGTACCCTCCTTTTGTGCGGGATCTTGGTTCTCTTCAGCCTTGATGGTGAGAGTAAAACCAGAAGCGTTCGCAATTGCCCATGTCTCGTCATCGTCAGACTTGACATCATTGGGATAGGAACTATAGCCGTTGACCTTGAGCCAATTGACCGAGCTTTGAGCATACCACTTGGTGTTACATGTGATATTGACAATCTGCTCGCCACCAGAATAGAGGTATGCCAACGTGGAAGGCGTAGCTGTGAGGCTGATGTCGCCAGGACGTTGAGTGACCTTGACCTGATTGGTAATGCCATCACTGGTTGTGATGGTCAACGTGGCCGTGCGTTCATTGGGGTTGTTATTCTTTTGTGGAGTAATTGTGAGGTTAGAGTTACCACTTCCTTGTCCACCATTGCTGAGAGATAGCCATCCTTCGCTTGACTTTGCTGTCCAGCTGGTGTTGGATTGGATTTCCAAGGTTTCCTCTGTGGTGCCACCGCCGAGGGTAATGGTAGGAGGAACCAACAGCATGTCTGAGCTGGCTATCTGTTCTTCTCCCAAATTGTCGCCACTACAGGCGACGAGAACGCCTGCCATCAACGGCAGTGCCAAGTATATCTTATTGAAAAACGTTTTCATGAGTGAGAGTTTATTTATTAGTACTATTATATATAATAAGGTGAAACTACTTACCGATGTTGATGATGATACCCGCGCTGATGGAGAGTCCTCCAGCTGCGAAGCCTGCTGCATCGGCTGCCTTCTCGAAGGTGGCATCCTTGCTTACAGGCACAGCATATTCAGGCGTGAGGAAAAGATAGACAAACTGGGACGGTACGCCGATGAGCTTTGCACCCAGTGTGAGGTTCATGGCCTTGGCACCGTCGGCATACACGGTGTTGTTGGCAAAGCCCTTGTCGAGGCTGCCTTGAATCGTCTGGTATGATAAACCCACCTGCGGGGTGATGCTCATACGAGGAATCAGCAGAATCTGATAGCCCAAACGCCCACCAAAGGAACTCATCTTGTAGGTGTTGCTGCTCAGGAGTTCATGATTGCCTCCATTGAGGTTGTACCAATAAGCAGGGTCGGAGGAGCCGAGCCCCAAAGTGTAGGAGAGCTGTAGGTCGAAATGGCTATAGACACCACCCAGGTAGATGGATACGCCCGACAATGAACCGATGTTGAGGCTGTAGCCTGCTCCAAGGTAGAAGGCATACTTGTTCTTGACGTAGTTGATAGGTTCCAGCACGAGCGTGTCGGACACAAGTCCACCCTTGAGAATGTTGATTTCCTTCTCAAATTTGTTGTAGTCCTTACGAGTAGCCGTGAAAAGGTGTCTGCCGACGGTCAGCACTTGTGCCTCGTTCATGTTGAAGGGCTGGTTGTTGTCGTAGGTGACGGTGGCACTGCGGGGAACGGTATGCAGTTGGATACTTCCCGTATGAGGCACGGGGGCATTGACGGTGATGCGGTTGGTCTGCTGTGCCTTGACGGTGAAGCTGGTCTCGGCATCGTCGCAGTTGGCCTTCTTGGTGATGACACGATAAGTAGCACCTTCTCTCAGCTCTGTTCGCCAAGTGCCGGCACCACGGCGTGCATTCTCAAACCAAATCTCTGCATTGGGGTCGTCTTTAACTGTCAAAACGACTTCGCCAAAATAAATGGTCTGATCAATCATCTGAAGGCTAAAGTTCTGTTTGCCTTCGCCTTCAACGACACGCAACTCTGCCTTACCTTCAAAACGCTCTTTTCTACCAGCAAGTTGGTAGGTTCCAAAGGGAAGATAATGGTTGTAGAGAGGTGTTTTGCCAACTTCCTTGCCGTCGATGGTAATCGGAACTTCGTTTGTTCCAGATGAAGTAATGTTGACGAAACGGCCTCCACCGACATTAACCAACATGCTGTAGGTTTCACCTTTATCCAGAGCAAAAGGATACTCATAAGAGAAATCACCAAAAGTGGGATGGCTAATGTTGAGCTTGATGCCAGATGCAGGAACATAAATCCAAATCTCATTGCCTTCAACCTTGGTTGTGACAATGCCGCGCGTACCGCCGTCGAATCGGAAGTTCTCGATTGTTGGAGCCTTGAATTTGATGAGGGCGGCAGGGTCGCCATTCGCATCTCGAACCATCGTGCCTTGAGTCTTGTTGGACAGGTCATTCGACCGATGCTCGAATTCTTCAACGGTCATTTGGGCAAGGGCAGGCAAGGCCAGGAAGGACATGCTTGCAAGAAGAAAAACCTTTTGCAGCAAATTAAAAAGAGGTGAATGTTTCATAGAACTTGGTATTTGTTTTAGTGAATTCATTATATTTGCGCGGCAAATGTACTAAAAAGATTCTAATCGCTCCTGATTATTGTAGAAAAAATATGCGCGAGGGCGTGTTTTTAAGAAAAAAGAGAAAAAAACGAAGATTTTTGTACTTATAATCATTTTTATTCCTACATTTGCACCCGCATAGTGTGCAAAATTGAGCCGGAAAGCGTTTGACAAGCGTCATGAGGGGCGAAGATGAGCACGTTAATTTGTAAACATAGAGGCGTTTACCGCGAGGTGAGGACTCCCACGACCTCTTATGTTCATAGCTTAATGATTCACTAACAGCCTGAATGGGGGGTCGCAGGTGCCAAAAAAGGCTGAGCCGCCTGTACACATGAAGAAAATTATTCTTTGCGCCATTGCCAGCGCTTTCATGGCGAATCCTGCCGTCCAAGCTCAGAGCACCACGCTCGGCTATGACTACCCGCAAGGCCTTACGCCGACGGGTTTGGACACTTATTCTTTTTCTACTTATTACTTCAATGGGCCGAGGACCTACAACTTGCGTGGAGCCTATCTTAGCAAGGGTGGTGAAATAGCTGCCATGAAGGTGAATCCTTCTGGTTCGTCGTTCGCCGTGATTGAGAGTAATAGCGGAAAGGTGAAGATTTTCGATTTGTGGAAATCCAACAAACTGCTTCAGCAGGTGACATGCAGCAGCACACCTGTTCAAATGGCATTTTCCAATGATGCCCGCTCACTGGCTATTGGTCAGGAAAGTAAAAGCGTGGACATTTGTTCCACAGATAACTACACCGTTCAGCGTACACTCACCGCAGGTGTCGTTGCCAAGTGCATGGCATATAGCAAAGATGACGCCTTGTTGGCTGTGGCCGACGATCGCAACGTTGAAGTCTGGGCTCCGAATGCCGGAACTTTGCGCAAGCGTATCAGTGCTGGTGCTCGCATCAACGACATTGCTTTTGCCGACGATGACACTAAATTGTTGGTGGCTACTAATGCTGGTAAGGTGGAAGTGTATGATGCACAAACCCTTAATTCCCTTACGGCTATTGACAATGTGGGAGACGCAAAAACTTGTACCCCGACTCCGGATGGTAAGTATGTTGCCGTGGTAACGAACCCGCGCCAAGTGGTAATTGTCAACCTCTTGGATCCCAGTGACCGTAAGACTGTGGACAATGAGGTGGGTGGCACGACAGATGCCCGCTTCGTGCAGGACAGCAAGGAGAACATCTACCTTGTGCACAACACCAGCAACTCCGTGGTCTATTCACGTATTACCAGCTTGTCTCCTTATTTGAGGAAGATGTTGTCAATGGAGCTCAACCAGCGTATGGATGCGTGGAAACAGAAGAAAGCAGGTGAAAGCGATGCGGATTACCAGGCTCGTGTGAATGAAAAAACAATCTCTGAGCAGATTAAGCTGCAGGAACGTGAACTGGCAACTAAATATGTAAAGAACGTGGATCTTCCAAAGCTTACGGCTTCAAATGCCAAGTATGATCCTTCCTCTGAATTGTTGATTCTGCAAACCACTGGTACTGCTTCCAAACTCAAGGTGAAGATGACTTCTGAAGAAGCTGCCGCCCTCCCGGATATGGGAAAATTGCAGATGCGTAATCCTAAGTATAGAATTAACGAGAAAGACCAAGCTGAGCTGGTTGCAGTTACCCTCGTAGATCCCACGACGGGTAAGGAATATCAGGCAGACGCAGAAGACATGGGGTCAACTTCTTCCACAGGAAGCCTTGCACAGAACGACAACAATTTGGTTTCTTTGGAGGTTATCCGCAATGCCCAAAAGGAAACGAATGCCATTGAGACCATTAAGGAAGAAGAAACCGCTAAGGCTCAGAAGCAACAGCTTATCTCCAACCACACCAAAATCAACGTGGCCATGAAGCCTATTGTCGGACGTAACGCCAAGGGTGACAAGACTGTGAACTACAAAGCCAGTTTCGATTATGCAGTGGAACCTGCTTATTCTGCCAGCGAAGACTTCGCACTGGGCAGCTATAATGTCAACGAATCTGGTGCTGCCAAGGCTGTACTGAACATGATCAAGAAGTCCTTCGACACAAACTTGGCTAAGTATGCAGCTGCTGGCAAGCAGGTACAGATCAAGATTAAAGGTTCTGCCGATGCAGTTCCCATCAACAATCCGATTGCATACGATGGTCGTTACGGCACCTTCAACCGTGAGCCGGTCACCAAGGGCGGACGCCTGACAAATGTTACCCTCAACAGCGAGGAAGGCATCGCCACCAACGAACAGCTGGCTTTCGCACGTGCTGCCAGTATGAAGGATTACCTCATGAAGAATGTTCCTGCCTTGAAGAAGATGCAGGATAAGACCGATTATGAGATTGAAGTGTCCAACTCAAAAGGTGGTGAATATCGTCGCGTTAGCGTAGAGTTCACGTTTGTGGATGCTCAACCTTAATCAATAACACTTTTACATAGGAAACAAGCACGATGAATCGTTCCGTGTCCACGTTAATAAGCCGCATATTGGTCATGGCTTGCACTCTCTTTTGGGGAGTGCAGGTTCATGGCCAATCGCTGACCCATGCAGAAAACATGTATAATGATTTCTTGAAAATGATGGCGGCGGAAAATAACGTAGCAAAGGCTTCAGCAGAAGCAGAGGGTGAAGCGGAAGAGCAGACAGAGGAAGACCTGCAGGCCAAGAAGGTTGAAGCTTTTCGCTTTCTCTATCAAAGCTATCTGGAGTATCAGAAAATCTTCCGCAATGCTCCTCGCAGGACAGATAACTACAAGAAGGCCAAGAACGGTCTGATAGAGTTGTGGCCATCCTTGCAGAATGGAGCTGCTCAGTTCCAAGAGATTGATCCTCTGACTTCCACGAAGTTCGCCCGAGCTTACGTTGATGTGGCTATGGACTCCGAGATGAAAGACCAAAAGCAGATGAAGGGCGACCCCTATTATCCTACAATGGTCTTCTACGCTGGTATGATGTCTTATTCCAAAGACAATTTCCGGGCAAGCATCAAGTATTTGAGTGAATATCTTGATACTGGAGAGGAAACGCGTAAGGAGTCTGCATTCCGAATGTTGGCTGATTCGCGAAAGTTCCTTGCGGAGATGATTTCCAAGTCTCATACCATTCCTGTTGATCAGTTAGCTTTGGAAGTTCCAGACTTTCTCAGCTATCTGGAGAAATTCAGGGAGGTGGAGAACGTAAAGGGTGAGTTCGAAACGACGGCGGAATTCAACAAACGCATCAATGATGTGACTGGTACTCGAAAGAGTGCGATAGAAGAATATACGACCCGCTTCTATAGTCAGTTCAGTCGTGAAGAGCTGGTGCTCAATGCCTATGACCCAGATTACGGTTCCTATCCTATCGATTCTCCTTATGGTAGCTTCATGTTGAAGGTTCCTCGCAGGGACAATGAGGCTCAGCGGTTCCGTGACAGCGAATGGTCGGGAGTGGAAGTGTCTAATCCTGCGTATGCGTTTATCAACAACGAAGTTGCCCTGTCTCATCTGGAGTTCACGACTTCGAGCGGCAACAAGTATGTTTACGACATCAACGACTTGCCACAACGTGAGGCCGAAGCTGACTTGGCTTTGAATCCGACGCCAGAAGAGACAACCAACTTGGCGACCAATACGCCTAAGCCAGCTCCTTCCTCAGACCCCAACAACATCGTGTTGCCTTCTACCCGCATCAACATGGAGATTCCTCGTCTGAAGAAAAAGGTGGAGAACTCCTTTGCCGTGGTGATTGCCAATGAACGGTATGACTATGCTCCTAACGTGCCGAACGCTTTATATGATGGTGAGGCTTTTGCCAACTATTGTGAGCTGACGCTTGGTATGGAGAAGAGTCACATCTTCAAGGTCTTCAATGCCACTTTTGGCAAGATGGACAAGGCCATCAGAGACATCCAGCGGATTTCCCGTGGCCGTAGTGGTGACATGAATGTGGTGTTCTACTATGCCGGACATGGCGTCCCCAACTCAGAGACGAAGGACGCATACCTGTTGCCTATAGATACCGACGGGAAGGACACGGAGCGTACTTGCTATTCCTTGAAGACGCTCTATCGTGAGCTGGCTTCGATGAACGCCAACTCTTGCCTGGTCTTCCTCGATGCCTGCTTCAGTGGTGCCAGTCTTGAAAAAGAAGGCACTCGCGGCAAGATAGTTGTCAAGCCCAAGGGAGAGAAACCACAGGGTAACTTGGCAATCTTCAGTGCTGCCACGGACGAGCAGGTATCCTTCCCTTATAAGGACGAACAACATGGACTGTTTACATTTTTCCTTCTCAAGAAGTTGCATGATACCAAGGGAAAGGTGACTCTGAAGGAGTTGGGCGATTATGTTCAGCGTGAAGTGACGAACTACGCCACCATCATCCTGAAAGAGTCGCAGACCCCGACCCTGAATGTCTCGCCAGACTTCGTTGACTGGGAGAAGGTCAAGCTTGTTCCCTAATTAAACTTAACCAATTAGCTAAATCCAACAAACAAAAATCTCATACTGCAATGAAACAAAAATTATTGCCCATCCTGATGCTCCTCCTTGGAGCTATTGCTCCGCTCTCAGCCCAGAACCAAGTAACTGGTAAGGTCGTTGATGGCAATGGCAACCCTGTCATGGGTGCAAAGGTCTCTGTGCCTTATTCCAACAAGTTCGTACTTTCAGATCCAGACGGCACCTTCGTTCTGGATGTTCCAGCCTCCACCGACCGCGTGATGGTGGAATACGTAGGACTTGGCAGTCAGCTCTTGAACATCTCTCCCAACATGCAAATTGTCATGAAAGACAAGTCACAGTCGGAAGGTGGTAAGTGGAGTCCTTTTGTTGGGCTGAATGCAACTTTTGGCAAGGAACTGAACCGTCCTGTCTATGGAGCGATGCTGGGAGCTTTGCATAACAATTTTGGCTTCTATATCCGTGCAGCCTTCTTCAACCATCCCTACGACAAGGAAGTCGTAGCAGAAAAGATGACTTACACAGAGAAGCATAAGTTCTATGCCGTGACCGTCGGAGGCTTGGCACGTATCTACAAACCGCTCTTCCTGAATCTCGGAGTTGGTTTCACGAAGCATAACAAGGACATCAAGGCCACCTATCCTTCCACGCTGGGAGAATCGGTTTCCTATGACTTTTTGGAGAATCACAAGGCGCACGTTTGTGTGGATCTTGGCCTCTCTTTGAAGGTCAGCCACTTCATGCTCAACGGTGGTACGCTCTATGAAGCCAACAAGGCGGCCGCTTCTGAGTGGTATCCCTACGTGGGCCTGAACTACTGCTTCTGATCAGAACTCGCCTTTTAAGAGGCGACTTAACCAAAACTGAAAAGTGATGAAACGATTATTTCTTTTTGTTTTCATCCTCTCTTGTTTTTCCTTCACCTTCTGTGCTCAGGCGCAGGAGGTGAAAACCGTTGAGGGGGAATACATCTTCCACTATGGCAGCGACGTTTCCCGTAGGGATGCACGCAACTATGCTTTCGAGCAGGCAAAACTCAACGCCATCCAGAACGCCTTCCCTGGCACGATTACGGCGGAGAGCAACACGCTCACCATCGCCAACGGCACCGAGGGCAGTTTCTCGAAGTTCATGCAAACCAGCGAGAGCGAGGTCAAGGGCGAATGGCTGGGTGAAGTCGGTGAGCCCGAATACACCTCTCTGTCATACGACGAGGAGCATGACCTTGACGGCATCAAGTGCCGCGTGAAGGGCAAAGTGCGCGAGCTGACGTGGACAAAACCGCAGTTCACTTGGACGCTGATGCGCAATCATATTGAGGCTGCTTCTGCCACGGCTGAATTCGTTTCAGGCGACGACATCTACATGGACTTCACGGCTCCGTGCAATGGCTTTCTCGTGGTCTGCTGCATGGACGGTGCTTCGGGCGAGGTGAACTGCATGGTGCCACATCCCGATGAGCCAGGCGGAGTCTATGAGGTGAAGGGCGGCAAGCGCTATGTCTTCTTCTCTGAACGCCATGACAATCAGGACCACATGCTTCCTACTCAGGAGCTGCAGCCCATCGCAGAGAGTCCTATGGACTATATGCAATTCTTCGTCATCTTTTCTCCTCAGCGCTTCACACGTCCGGCTGCTACTTCCGGCGGCTTCGTCGAGATAGATGGACACAAGTACCAGCAAGTGCCAATTATTTCGGCAGATGTCTTCAACAAGTGGCTGCTCAAGCAACGCATTCGTGACACGCAGTTGCAATGCGAGAAGAAGCTGATCAGTCTTCGCAAGAAAACTCAGTTCTAAACGAATGACGGGGAATGCTTAAACGCTCCCCGTCATTCGTTTATAGGTTTTCCGTTAAACCTTTATAGATTTCCGTCAACACGTATATAGGTTCTGCGATGAACGTATATACGTGTCGGGCGTAAGGTATAGACGTTATGGCTGTTGGGTCAATACCTCTTGGGCACGTTGCAAAGCCTGATTGATGTGCGGTTGGATATTCTCCTCGCCGACAATCTCACCGAAATCGTTTTTCATCAACACCTCATGCACTTTCGGGTTGACGCCCGAGAGGATGATGTGTATGCCCTGCTGGCGTGACATTTCCACGAGGTTCTGCAGGTTGTGCATACCTGTACTATCGACGAACGGCACCTTACGCATTCGGATGATGCGCACCTTGGGCCTTTTCGCCATGCGTCCCATGATTTCCTCGAAGCGGTTGGCGATGCCGAAGAAGAACGGGCCGTTGATTTCATAAACCTCACAACCGTCGGGGATGCGGAAGTGCTCGAGGTTGGTGGCCTCGAAGTCCACCTCTGTGGCAGGGTCAATCTCGTCGGTGAGCACGCTGACCTGGGTGGTCTCGGCCATACGGCGCATACACAACAGGCAGGCAAGCATCAGACCCACCTCAATCGCTACGGTCAGGTCGAAGATAACGGTGAGGAAGAACGTGATGAGCAACACCGAGATGTCGGACTTCGGGTTCTTCAGCAACTGGCGGAAAGTGCGCCATCCACTCATGTTGTAGGCCACGATGACGAGTACGCCTGCCAGACAAGCCATGGGGATGTACTGCGCGTAGGGCATGAGAATGAGGAAGATGAGCAGCAGCACTGCCGCGTGGATGATGCCGGCGACGGGTGTGCGTCCGCCATTGTTGATGTTCGTCATCGTTCGTGCAATAGCTCCAGTGGCGGGGATGCCGCCGAAGATGGGGCTGACCAGATTGGCCACCCCTTGTGCAATCAGCTCCTGGTTGCTGTCGTGGCGGTCGCCAATCACACCGTCGGCCACGGTGGCAGACAACAGCGACTCAATGGCACCGAGGACGGCGATGGTCACGGCAGGGGCAAAAAGTTGGCGGATGACCTCCCATGAGATATCGGGCACGGCCGGAGCCGGCAGGGTGGCATTGATTCGGAAACGGTCGCCGATGGTGTCCACGTTCTCGGCCAAACCATAGTTCTTCAAGATGAGCACGCCCACGGTCATGACGATGATGGCTACGAGGGAACCCGGAATCTTGTTGAGGGCAGAGAGGTGGCCGTTTACATATTTGGCTTTGACGATGAAAGGCCAGCAGGCGATGAGAGCGACGCTGCCGATGCCCACGATGGCACTCCACCCATCCACGCTGTTGAAATTCTGCGCGTAGCATACCCATTTCGACATGAAATCGGCAGGAATGCTGCCCTCGATGCTCAAGCCCAGAAGGTCTTTCACCTGCGTGGTGAAGATGGTCAGTGCGATGCCGGAGGTGAAACCAACGACGATGGGGTAGGGTATGTATTTGATAATGGTGCCTAAGCGGAAGAGCCCCAGCATGATGAGGAAGACGCCAGCCAGCACGGTGGCAATCATCAGGCCTTGGATACCGTATTGCTGGATGATGCCGGCAATGATGACGATGAAAGCGCCTGTAGGGCCTCCGATTTGCACGCGTGAACCGCCGAGCAGCGAGATGATGAGGCCGGCCACGATGGCGGTGATGATGCCCTGTTCGGGCGTGACGCCCGACGCGATACCGAAAGCGATGGCCAGCGGCAGGGCGACAATGCCGACGATGATGCCCGCCATGAGATCCTTGGTGAACGTTTCGCGGTTATAGTTTTTGAGGCAGTGGAGAAGAGATGGTTTCATAGGGCTGTAACGTTTTGTGCGGCAAAGGTACGCTTTTCCTGCTCTATCAGAAAAGGATTGAAAGAAAAAAGGTTGTAAAGTGTTTTTTTCTTGATTTATTCATGTCCAAGTGCTTGCAGACATCCTCCTCTTCATTTTTCATGGAAAATCCCTCAATCCCTCACCTTTTGTGATAATCTTCTGTGTGAAAGACGCTTATAGGTGAGACTTTGGTGAGGGATAGGTGAGGGATGGTGAGGGATTTACAGAAATATACAAAAAAGAGCGGAAAATGCTGAAGGAGAGCGAGTTAGCAAAGGAACTAAAAAGCACCTGTTTCCAAATCCCTCACCATCCCTCACCTATCCCTCACCAAAGTCTCACCTGTAAGGTGCTGTTTCATAGCCTGATAGCGCAAAAGGTGAGGGATTGAGGGAGTTTTGGCGAAACAGCAGGGTAGAGTGTGAGAGATGAGCCCCGCTTTCCGACGAATTGCCTTGAACGTGAACATCTTAGGTGTGGAAGGTGTACACGTTCCAGGCAAATGGTGTGCCTGTTCAGGCTTAGGGTTGTGGGTGTGTTGGCAGCTATTTCAACACCACTTTGCGCACTTTGCCGTCCGAGAAGCGTGCGAGGCTGATGCCACGCGGCTGTTTGTCGATGCGGCGACCGTCAAGTGTATAAAACTCCAGTGCGACCGGCTTTTGTGCATTGGCAGCTCCCACGTTGGCTTCCTCCGAATAGACAAAATGGATGTTGACGGTGTAGGTCTTACCATTGATCTTCACCTCCAGCTTGGTCAGCATCTCGCCCTCTTGGTTGGGTTCGCAATCGAATTTAGCCATGATCTTGGAGGAAGCTGGCAGATCGAAGCTTTTTGAGAGCGAGGTGCCCTTGACTTGCATACAGTCTTGGCCCATGCACCATTGAATGCTTGAGCCTTTCAAGGTGTTGGTTTGAATAGTCACCGTACCGTCGCAGGAAAGCTTTCTCGAGGTTTTGTTCACAAGGAATAACCCGTTGTCTGCATCCCATGACGGGTTCGTGTCGCAGGTGAGCCATCCGAACAATGGGTCTTCTGTCGCTGCAATGTTGATGGTTGCCCCGTCCTCGAGTTCTTGGCCTTGGAACTGGAACACTGCGTCTTGTGCCTGCGCGACGAAGGCAAATAGCGAGGCGCAGAAAAGTGTAATGGAAGTAATGATTTTCTTCATATTGGATCTGTGTTTTGGTGAGTCGTCATGATTTTCTTTTCTGTCACCTGCACGACTCCGCTGTTGTCATAGACAAACGCGACGACAGCCATGTTCTCTGGCACCCATTCCGTGTCGAGGTTGCAGTTGAAGATGTGGCTGGTGATTTCTCCGGCAGCGGCTTGGTAGGTCTCTCCCCATTGTCCGTTGACGGTCTTGCGGAAGACATGTTGGTGGTTGTATGCTTGGTTGGCAGAGCCATCGGGCATCATCTGAATGGCCGTGATGTTGCTCTCGATGAGCCAAAGCTGCAGGTGTCCGTTGACAGCCGCTCCGTTGATGATTTCCAAGGCGATGTGAGCCTGCCGAGTGTCGGGGTCGTAGTTGGTGGTCAGGCCCATCTGGATGTCGGTCGGCATCTGTATGGCCTCGCGAATGAGCGTTGCCCACTGGTCAACCGTCGAGATGTTGCCGCGCCGGTTGACATAGCCCATCGGTTCCTGAGTGATGCCCCAGTGGTCGTAGTAGGCATCGCCCTCTTCGGTGCGCAGTCCCAGGATGTTGTTTCTGGTGTAGAGTGCCAGCGGCCCTGAATGTATGCCCACGGCGATGATGGCACTGTCGCCGTATTCAGCTTTCAGCTTCTCAATTTCGGCTGCCGCGTTCGGGCAGTTGACGCAACGCTGTCCCGTGAAATCTTCGATGAGCACGGCGCGCATGGCTTGTGGCGGCTTCACAAAGATCAGTCGCTCGTCCTCCGAAATAGTGGAGCAGGAGGCGAGGAAGAGGAGGGAAAGGAAGAAAAGAAAAGCCCCTCCCCTTGTCCTCCCTTGTAGGGACGGAGCGGATACTTTAGCAATAAGTCTTCTTATCAATGTTGTCATTTCAGTCAATCTTTTCAAGTAATTGCCTCTTCCTGCAAGGGAGGGCGGGGGGAGGGTCTTCACTTTTAGAAGTTGAAGTTGTAGGAGATGTTGAAGCCGCGTGTGGCCGGAATCCATCGACAGACGCCGCCGGTGCAGTTAAAGCCCGCGCGTGTGCGGCCGTAGGTGCCTTGCAGGCGGTGTGCGCCGACGCTGTAGGTGGCTCCGACCTGATAATAGTGGTTGTGGGTTTCGCCCACGTTGTACATGTCGCTGGCGGTGAACATCCAGTGCGGGTTCACGGACAGCTCCAGCAGCCCGAATGCCCAGTCGCCCTCGTCGTCCTTGGTGAAGAGGTATTGGCCTTCGCCGCGCAGGGTGAGCTTTTGGTTGATGCGCCATTTGGCTTCGCCGATGACGATGTGGCTGTTAATCATTCCGCCCTCACCTTCCACGGCCGTTTTGTTGTAGCGCTGGTACATGTACATCAGGTTGAGCTTCCATGCCGAGGTCAGCTTCTTGTCGAGTTGCACGTTAAGGTCTTGGTAATAGACCTCGTCGCCCCATCCCCAGAAAGGTGATGTGTAACCGTTTCGTTTGGTGGCATCGCCGGCAGCGGGCGGATCGACTTTCGGCGCGTGGACGTGCGAGAAGTTGATTTTCACGGTGGTTCCATACTTCCCTCCCAGCGGCGTCTTGCGTTTGAAGTTGTAGCCGAACTCCGCCTGGTAAGCCCATTCGCCCTGTGCGTTGGTGGCGTATGGATACAGCGCTGCGAGGGCGTAGGTGTGATCGAGCGTGAAGGCTGGCAGGTGGTTGATCATCGACGATGTGCCGAGCATGGTCCTGCGGCTGCGGAAAGACATGTTGTCGCTGCGTTTGGCTTGAAGGAGAATGCTCATTCCGCGCTTGGAATAGCTGCCGGAGAGCATGGCGACATAGCCGGGCCGATAGATGTATTTGTTGTCGAAGTTGGGGTCTTGTCCTTTCCGTGCATATTCGGCAAGGATGTTCCATCCTCCTGTTTGCAGCCGTGCACGGACGTCAAAGGCGTGCACCATTGTGGGGAGGTTCAGGCGGTGGGTGGCATCCACGAAGATGTCCTCGTCCTCTTCAAACTTGTTGACGTAGGAGCCGCCGACGGTGAGGTACGTGCCATTCTCTGCGAGCTTTGGCACCCATTCGTCCAGGCTCAGCTCGGCATCCGCTCCGCTGACCCACGCTTCGTTGTGCGCCCAGTAACGGCGTTGTCGTCCGCTGAGCACTTTGAGCGCGATGCCCTTGTAGGGTTGCCAAGCGATGTGTGCTCCGCGCAGCGAGTTGTCGATGCCGAGGCTGCGTTCCTCGTAGGTGCGAAGAATGAACCCCGACCCGAACTGCTCGTAGAAGTCGCCAAGTGTGACCGCTCCGTCTTTCCATCTGACCTTGGTGTAGAAATGGGCCAGACCCCAGCCCTTGAAGTCGGGTTCGTAGCCGGGCAACGGGAATTGGTTCCATTCCAGCCGGGCACCGGCATCGACATATCGGCTTTGCAGGCGCAGGTCGGCATAGGTGTTGGCTCGTGCCCACGTGTCTCCTCTTTCGGCTCCAATCATGGAATCGTTCTGAGGGATGAGGATGTCCGTCTGGATGCTGCCGCTTAATGTGGCGCGATCCTGCTGTTGGGCAAGGGCGGTCGAGCAGAAGAAACAAAGGAGCAAAAGGGAAGACACTCTCCCCGCCCTCCCTTGCAGGGACGGAGCGGTTACTTTAGCGATGAGCCTCTTGATTGTTTCTGACAAATCTATCATGTCTTGTTGGGTAATTGCCCCTTTCCTTCAAGGGAGGGCAGGGGGTGGGTCCCTTGGTTTTCCCTTATTTCTTCACCAGTTCCCTCACCTTTTCAATCAACTCCTCTTCTGCACCGTCGGTGTAGCCGTTATGTTTATACACGACGTTGCCCGCGCCGTCACAGATGACGACATACGGAATCAGCTCTCCACCGAAGGTGCGACGCAGTTCGCTGTTGGGGTCAAGCAGCACGTCGTAGGTCCATCCGTGGTTATCGACCAAGGGCTTCACCTTGTTGGTGTTTTGTGCACGGTCGATGCTGATGGCGAAAAGCTTGACGCCCGTTTCCTCTTTCCATTCCTCATAGACTTCGGCAATGGCATCGAGCTCACGGTTACACGGCTTGCACCACGTGGCAAAGAAATCGATGATGAACGGCTTGCCGTTGTTCGAGAGGGTGTCCATGCGGACGCTCTTGCCGTTGATGTCTTTCAGCGTGATGGCAGGCAGTTTCTGAGCCATCGTTTCACCTGCGAAAAGGAACAGGAAGGAGATGAGTGTGATAAAAAGGTGTTTCATCGTTACAAAGCATATAGTTTCAGGCGGCAAAGATAGTGAAAAATGGACGTGAACGCCAAAGATTTGTGGAATTTCTTTCAAAAGAAGGTCTTCGGGCGTAAAAAACTTAACTTTCTGTGCCGTTCATCTTCAAAAATGTCTATCTTTGCCACCAAATTTATCTATTTATACACTAATCTCAACAACTATGTTTGAAAACCAACCCAAAGGCCTCTATGCACTTGCACTGGCCAACACGGGCGAACGCTTCGGCTACTACACGATGATTGCCGTCTTCGCCCTCTTCCTTCGTGCCAACTTCGGCCTGGATCCCGATGTGGCAGGCATCATCTACAGTTCGTTCCTCGGACTTGTCTATTTCCTCCCGCTCGTGGGCGGCATTCTGGCAGACAAGTTCGGCTTCGGGCGCATGGTCACCATCGGCATCATCGTGATGTTCTTTGGCTACCTCCTGCTCTCCGTGCCTCTTGGCGGTGGCGGTGTGGCGCTGGCCGGCATGTTCGCAGCCCTCTTGCTGATTAGCTTCGGCACGGGATTGTTCAAAGGCAACCTTCAGGTCATGGTGGGAAATCTCTACGATGATGCACAGTTTGCCTCGCGGCGCGATTCAGGTTTTTCCATTTTCTATATGGCCATCAACATCGGCGCTCTTTTCGCTCCCACGGCTGCCGTACGCATCATGGAGTGGGCGCAAACCAGCCTGGGCTACAGCGAAAACGACTCCTACCACTTCGCTTTTGCCGTGGCGTGTGCCTCGCTCATCCTCAGCATCGCCATCTACTATGCCTTCCGTGCCACATTCCGTCACGTGGAGGGCGGAAAGAAAAAGGATGCCGCCGCCGAGGCTGCTCCCGTCGAGGAACTCTCTCCCGCCGAGACCCGTCAGCGCATTACCGCACTCATCCTCGTGTTTGCCGTGGTCATCTTCTTTTGGATGGCCTTCCATCAGAATGGTCTTTCCCTGACGTTCTTTGCCAATGAGTTTACCCAGAAGACGGCTACCGGCATCGACACGATGGTTTTTGACGTCTGGAACCTCGTGGCCATTATCTTCATCGTTTACGCCTTGTTCTCCTTCTTCCAGTCGAAGAGCGGTCAGACCAAGGCCATATCCGCTGCCATTGTCTTGGCCGCCGGTGCCTTCCTGGGCTGGCAGTACTCCAATGCCTCGGGTGAAGTCGCCATCAGCGCTCCCATCTTCCAGCAGTTCAATCCCTTCTATGTCGTGGCGCTGACACCGGTGTCCATGGCCATCTTTGGCGCTCTTGCTGCCAAGGGCAAGGAACCCAAGGCACCGCGCAAGATTGCGTACGGAATGATTGTGGCGGCTGTCGCTTTCTGCTTGATGATCTTCGCCTCGCAAGGCCTGCTGACGCCCAACGAGCAGAAGGCCGCCATTGAGGCTGGCACGGCCACCTATCCCGCATCGCCCTATTGGCTTATCTCTGTCTATCTTGTCCTTACGTTTGGCGAGCTCCTGCTCAGCCCGATGGGCATCAGCTTCGTGTCGAAGGTGGCTCCTCCTAAATACAAAGGCATGATGATGGGCGGATGGTTCGTGGCTACGGCCATCGGCAACCTGCTCGTCAGTGTGGGCGGCATCCTCTGGGGCGGCCTTTCCCTGACCACTGTCTGGTTGGTCTTCGCCGGCCTCTGTCTGCTCTCTGCCCTCTTCATGTTTGCCATGATGAAGCGCCTCGAGAAAGTGGCCTAATGTTTACATCTTTTTATCATTGATACAATGAACAAATCTTTCTGTCAATTATCTGGACTTGTCGTGGCCGGTGTCTTTGCGGTGATGCCGGTTTCGGCACAGCGCATGTTGCCTTCGGCCAAGGCCAACTTGATTCTGGCCACGACGACCGACAAGTCCCTTTCGTACCTGGCACATGCCGACACCATCCCTGTCGTCGGCACGGCTCGCCAGAGCTATACCGCAGCGACGAACGCCGACTGGCTGACGGCTACACGTTCGGCCAGCGGCCTTGTACTTTCTGCCGCCTTCAATGACGGCGAAGCACGAACCGCCAACGTGACGCTGACGTCGGGAACGACGACCAAGACCCTCACCGTCACTCAGGAAGCCAACGCCATCAAGAACTTGCTGCCCGTGCAAATCAAGGTCTCCAGCGCTTCGGCTTCCTCGGAGGAAACCGTCGCAGAGAACACCCCCCTCGCCAATGCATACGACGACGACCCCACGACTTTCTATCATAGCAAATGGTATGGTGGAGAGACGACGTTCCCTGTGACCCTCACCTTCACCCTGCCCAGCGGCACACACCGACTCTCGCGCATCGAGTACCTGCCACGTGTTGTCGGTAACGCCTCGGGACGGTTCAAGGAAGTGGAAGTGCAAATAAGTACCAATATCTACAGCTCTTCCTTCACCTCCGTAGGTAAAATCACCTTTACCAACACGTCAAATGCTCAGAGTTTTGTCTTTTCATCTCCGCAGTCCGGCGTCCGCAGGGTAAGGCTCAGTGTGAAGAGCGGTTATGATGCATTTATTAGCGCCAGCGAGATCCGCTTTTACGATGAGAGCGGTGCTGACAGTTTCGTCCCCTCGAAGCTCTTTGCCGACGACCTCTGCACCCAACTCAAGAGCGGTGTCACGCAAGCCGACATCACTGCCGAGGAGAATACCCTGCTGAAGCATCTGGCACAAGAGACGTTCGACGGCAACTATTCCACCCGCTGGCGCGTCGGCACCTTTGCCGCCTATCGTCCTATCGAGGAACTCCGAAGCCAAACGCTGCACACCAACAGCGCGTTCTGCCCGCACGAGAACCCAACGGGCATCTACTTCCGTTCGGGCGAGACCGTTGCCGTCCTCGTCAAGGGCATCGGCTCGTCGCCCGTGGCCTTGGAGGTCTATGACGTCAGCCCCGTGAAAAACAACGGCGGCTACGTCAGCTCCACCTATTCACTCCATAACGGCCTGAACTTCATTACTCCGACCAACGAGGGCAATGGCTATCTGAACTATTATACGTCCAGTTTCGCCTCGGCTCCAGAGGTGAGCATCCACGTGATTGACGGCATCCAGAACGGCGTCTTCCGCATGGGCGACTCCAATGCACTGTGGAAGGCCCTGTTGGCTTCGGCCAAGGCACCTGTCCTCGACATCCTGACGCCGCACGTGCAGGTCATCGCTCCCGTGGATGTGCTCAGCTGGTCGTGCCCCGACGACGGTGCCGCCCTGGCCGCCATCATGGACAGCACGGTACGCAGGTCATGGGAAATCATGGGGTATTACTATCAAGGTGTTGCCCCCCGCAACCATCAGTTCGTGCAGCCATCCTATGAAGGCATGTTCGCCAACTATAACGGTTCCCACGCGGGATGGAGCATCTTCCACGATTGGACCCGTCCGCACGACTTCGGCGTCTGGGGCTTTGCCCACGAGTTAGGGCATAACACCCAGATTACGCCCTTCTGCTGGAACGGCATGACGGAGGTGACCAACAACGTCTGTTCGCTGTGGTCGCAGTATAACCTGCGGCAGCTCTTGTCGAAACCCGACCTGCGCCTCGACGACGAAGTAATCGAGTGTGCCGCCGGTTGGTTGCGTGGCGGACGTTTGCAGAACTTCATCGACGAGGACGTCACCTGCAACCTCCAGCATCCCGACGGTCACCGCTACTATTGGGACACGGAGCGCGACGTGAACGGCAGCGGGACGGATGTCTTCGTCACCCTGGTTCCCCTTTGGCAAATGATGCTCTACACCGAGGTCGCCGCCAAGAGCCCGAACGCCTTCCCCAAGATGTACACACAGATGCGCTTGAAGGATGCCACGTTAAACGTCCTCTCGCCCGAGAACTTGCGCCTGAACTGGTATCGCGCTATCTGCGACGCGGCTCAGCTCAATTTCATCCCCTTCTTCGACAAGGCGGGAATGCTCGAAGCGTTGGACAATGTCTTTGTCAGCGACTATACGGACCACACCTATAATATTACCGCCGCTCAGTTCGCGTCTGTACGCAGCGACGTCAACGCCAAGAACTACGTGGCCGTGCCCGCAGAGCTGGTTTACATGACGGCTTACAACGCAGACCTCTTCCGCGACAACGTGCTGCTGACTTCCACGCCCGCCGTCAATACCGGCTGCACCGCAGAGACGCTCAACGGACACGCGATGGTGAAGATAGATAACCAGAGGTGGCGCGGAGCCGTCGGCTATGAGACCTACGACGCCAGCGGGAAGTTGCTCCACGCGACCATCTTCGGCCTCGGCGACGATGCCTGTTCCAACCGCTACACCCACGTCATCTGGAAACTATCCTCAGACACCGCCACGCCCTCGTACATCATGGCCGTGGGCATCGACGGCAAGCGCGTGAAATGTTATCAACGTTAAAACCTTTTCCACTTCATTCATAAACAGCTACAAGTATGAAAAAGTCATTCCTTCTCTCTTTACTCTTGATGGCAGTGGCAGTCGGAAAAGGTGCTGAGGTCTATAGCCTCGCCGACCTCGATGTGTCGCAGGCTTACCTCATCCGCACAGCTTCGGGCTACCTCTATGCCAATGGTTCTTCGACTTATGTACAGTCTTCCGCCAACAGCTCTGACCTCAACTGCCTGTGGGGTACTTACGAGACACAGTACGGGGAACGCGTCATCTACAATGTCGGCATGGGCTCTTTCCTCACGGGCAACGGCACCACCTGCCCCCTGAGAGCCGATGCCATGTTCCTGGACATGCTGCCCGCACGGAAACGGGGCACGTGGCACATGATGTGTGGAGACTATGTCCTCGGCCTCTCTTCCGCTTCCACCGGCATCCAATTCATCGAAGACCTGACCGCTTTTGCCTTTGAACCTACGGGCAAGACGATTCCTGTCAAGACGATGGGCGCTGCCCAAGCCAAGGCACTCATGGCTCACGCAAAAGCTCATCCGCGTCAGATGCTTTCCGCCCAAGGTTCGCTCATCACCAGCCTGACGACCTTGAAGGATGGTATGAACGTGCTGCTCCAGAAGGTCAACAACAGCGGGCAGTTCGTCTATGAAAGTCAGGGCAGTCGCCAGCTCCTTCTCGGAAATCTCCAATACAACACCTACGCCAGCCTTGACCATGTCCTGACGCTTCATAAGGCCGACGACGGTTGGCAACTGGAGATGCCCGCTTCCGGGCGTTATGTCGCTGACATTGTGCAGAGTGTGGGCATCTACACGGGCGATGACCCGCTGACCTTCACGTTTGCCGCTCACGCCTCCACGGCCAATGCCTTTACCTTGCTCGCACAGGGCACCGGACAGTATTTCGACGGCACTGGAACGACCTGCGTCGGTTGGTGGGACGGTTCGGGCGCAAACACGGCCTACAAGTTCTACGTTGCCGAAGTCGCCGACGACACAGCCCATTTCCCCGTCGTCTATGACTGTTATCACCGAGGCAAACACCTGGGGGTGCAGCTGGTTTACGACTCCAGCAACAGGCCCACGCCTCCGACGTTCGACGGCCTGACGGTGGAGAGCCGAACGCCGTGGACGGCCACCTTCACGGCTGCCACCATCGTGACGGTCGAGTACGTGGCTGCCACCGATGCCGCCATCGGCGATGTCAACAACGACAAGCAGATAACGATTGCCGATGTGACCGCCCTGGTCAACATCATCCTCGGACGGGCCACCGACACGTATAACTCCGCAGACGTCAATCAAGACGGAGTCATCTCCATCGCCGATGTCACCGCACTGGTCAATAAAATCTTGAAAAAGTAGCCTCTTGAAACTGCGCTCGGAACGTATAGACCTGATGCCTTGAAGGTATTGACGTTCGACCTCGAAGGTGCACACGCTCCGCACGGAACGTGTGCACCTTCCACTTATTTTATCTGTAGGCGCAGGAGCAGTTGAACGTCGGCTTTCCAGGATGCGTGAATGCGGGTGGGGCCAGAGGAGATTGACGTGCGGTCGTCGTAGTGTGTCGCTCCGAGCTTCGCCTGCAAGGTCCATCGCTTGTCGGGTGTTCGCAGGCGTGCGGTGGCGGCCAGACGCTGGCCGTGGCCGTAAAGCTGTTGAAGGCCGAAGGTTTGGAAGAGCGAAGGCTCATAGATGTATAATCGGCTGTCGTAGCCGTCGGTTCTGAAGAGCGCAGCCATGAGCGAGAGGCGCAGCCGGCTGTCGTGGCTGGTGTAGTCTATTCGCGGTGCCACGGCGAATCCGTGGCTGTCGGCGGTCTGGTGAAAACGATGGAAGAAGGCCGTGGCGACGACGTTCCAGCGAGGTGTGAAGGTGTGGGTGTAGGTGGCTCTGAGCCGATGGCTGATGCCCCGCTGGTCGTTGCGTTCCTTGCTTTTGACGGAATAGCGCAGCAGCAGACTTTGTCCTCGCCGTGGCTGTAGGCTGGCCTGCAAGAGCCCTTCCCATCCGTGGGAAGCACGGGTCATGGTGTAGCGCGGCCACGGCGAATAGAAGAAATCGATGAGGGCGCGCAGGGCGAAAGGTCCGACGTGGTCGGCGTCGGCCTGTAGGGTCAGGCCGCTCTCGTTCTGCGCGCGGCTGTTCTCGCTGAAAGTCGAGGCGTGTGGAGAGTAATAGTCTTTCGAGAAGAAGCGCTGTATGGCAGCCACTTGTGTGGTGGGCGAGAAGCGCCAGACGGCTTTGTTCAGTGTGGCCCATCCGCCTCCGTGGCGGTCGAAGCTGTGAGCCGTTTCGCCACAGAGAAGCAGGCGAGACAGGCGCAGCGAGTAGTCGGCGGAGGCGGCACCGAAGAACGTTCCTTCCGGGTAGATTTGACGGTAGAGCTGGGTGCCGCGTGCGAAGGCGTGGTCATAGCGCTGTCCCATGACGGTGGCGCCAATGCGCCACGGACCGTGCTGCCACGTCGCGTGCATCGCCACTGTTTGGCTGGCCAGCGATTCTTTGTGCGAAAGCTCTGAAGGGGTTCTGTGTAACCCCGTTGTGGTGATGGTGTTGACGGTGTTGTCGGCGTTGATGGTGGCATCGAGCTGTCTCCATGAGGCGAGGACGGTCAGATCCCATTCCCGACCGAGGCCGAACGTGGCGGCCACGCCGCGAAGGAAGCGGACTTCGTCGGCAGAACGGTGGGGACGGATGCCGCCAGCCGTGCGCCAAAGCCCCATCGAAAGTTTGCCGAAGCGCAGGCCGTTGTTCAGGACGAGTCCTTCGCCGAAGCCAGCCTTGAAGTCTCCGAGAATCAGCGTCCGCAGGTGGCGCAGGTCCTTCAGCATGACGTGCCCGCCGTAGCTGTCGTAAAAACGTTGGTCGCGGGAGAACAACGGCTCGCCGGCATCTTTCTCAAGCCGCAGGCCCACGTCGAAATGGCGTCCCGTCTCGAAGGTGTAGCGCAGGCGGTGGGCGATGCCTCGCTGCCACGTCCAGCCGTCACGGGTGTAGAGGGGCACGTCTGCGCGTGTGGTGAGTTCGTGGCGGCTCTTCTTGTGCAAGGGTTTTCGGCTACCCGACGGCACGGCTTCGCCGACGGTCACAAACTGCCGCAGCCACTGGCGTTCGGCGGTGGTCAGGCCGGGGATGAGGCGTAGCTCTCCGGGCGTCCGCATGGGGCCTTTCGTGGCGATGTAGTTCAGGATGTCATCCACGGCCTTTTCGCTGAGGAACGGAAGGGCCAGCAGTTGTTCGCGGGAAGCGTGGTTGAGGTCGATGGGATGTTCATGCAGCTCATTCAGAAGCTCTTGCTGTGACTCCCAGAACCCTTCGTCCTCGTCGTCGATGCCTGTTTCCTCGGCCATCTGTTGCATCATTTCTTCCCAGTCGGACTGCCCCCGGGCAGGAGCCACAGGCAGAAGGAACAAGAGGATGGCAATCAAGAGAAAACGCATCATCGTTTTTAGAACGTTTCATCGATATATTCTGCCAGCCGCTGGTAGAAAGGCATCTTGCAGATGGTGGCCTTGTCGCCCAGGATGATGAGCTTCATGCGTGCACGGGTGATGGCGACGTTCATGCGGCGCAGGTCGCGAAGGAAACCGATGTCGCCCAGCTGGTTGCTGCGCACGAGACTGATGACGATGACGTCGCGCTCCTGTCCTTGGAACCCATCGATGGTGTTGACCGTGATGAGGCTGCGGAAAGGCTTCCAGTAGCGGTCTTGTCTCAACAGCCGCCGCAACAACTGCACCTGACCTTTGTAGGGCGAGATGATGCCCACTTCGATGCGTTCTTCCAAAAGGCGTTCCTTCCCGATCTTCTCGAAGTAACGTTGGAGCGTGGCCAGGGTCAGCTGTGCCTCATAGACGTTGATGCGGGACAGACCAGCTGAGGACTCGCCCCCCCTTGGCTCCCCGGCGGGGAGCGCTTGACCGTAGCTTGCCTGCTCGCCCCCCGCCAGGGGGCTGAGGGGGGCCTCCACCCATTCAATCGCGGTGTCCCAATCCAAGATACCTCGGTACTTCACTTCTGGCGCGCTCTGGAGCTGTCCGCCGTAGAACTCGCGGTTGGGGAACTGCATGATGGCGTCGCACATGCGGTATTGGACGGTCAGCAGCGAGACCGCTATCGGCTTTTGCTCCACAATGTACTGCATCAGCGTCTTATCCAGTCCCCCGTGCATGGCTTCGGGCGACTTGATGGTGGGCGGCAGCTGGCGGTGGTCGCCGGCAAGGATGACGCGGTGCGCCTTCCGAATGGCTATCCAGCACGCACCTTCGAGGGCTTGGGCAGCTTCGTCGATGAACAGCGTGCCGAACTTCATCCCCGTGAGGATGCGGTTGGCCGAACCGGCGAGGGTGCAGGCGATGACCTTCGCATCGTCAAAAAGCGACTGGTTGATGGTGTATTCGAGGTCGGTGGCACGGTCTTTCAGGCGGGCGATTTTCTGATGACGGCTGTCGCTGCTCCCGTTGCGGCTGGCATAGATGTCGCGAATCGTTTTGCGCACCGCCCACAGCTCTGTGTAGAGGGGATGGCTCTCGAAACGGCGTTCGTAGGTGAACGAGAGCATCTTGTCCGTCACGCGTGTGGGGTTGCCGATGCGCAGGACGCTCACGCCACGATCTACCAATTTCTCGGAAATCCAATCCACGGCCATGTTCGACTGTGCACATACCAGCACCTGGTTCTCGCGGCGAAGGGTCTCGTAGATGGCCTCCACCAGGGTCGTCGTCTTGCCTGTTCCCGGAGGGCCGTGGACAACGGCCACGTCCTTGGCCCACAAGACTTCGTTCACCGCTGCCTGCTGCGAGGGATTCAACCAAGGAAAACGCACGGGGGCGAAGGTGAACTTGCCGATGGGCTGTGTCGAATGGAACATCTCGCGCAACTCTGCCAGACGGCCTGTCTTGGCGTGGATGACGTCGTCCAAAGCCTCGAACATCAGGCGGTAGGTCTGTTCGTCGAGGTACAACTGAACGCCGAGGCGGTAGGCCGCTTGGATTTGTTCCAGAGCGTCTGGTGACGGCAGGGCAATCACCATGCGGTCTTCCTCCACATAGCTTACCTGGGCGACGAACTTGTAATAATGCAACAGCCCGCCCGTGCCGTGGAGGTCGCCGGAAGCATCTTGCGTAAAGAAACAGACAGGCTTGCCTGGCTCAAACAAGGAACTGCTGCCAACCCCGCCAGCAAGAGAGGAGAACCCACCGGCTTGAAAATCTTCGTCGCTCCAGCCATTCCCTCCATCGTGGGAAGAGTCTGGCGCGGGCCTGAAAGCCTCTACGACCAACTGGTCCAACGAGTTGCGATAGCTGCGTCCCAGCGTAAGAGGATACCACGCCACCCCGCGCCGCACCTTCTGCTCGATGCCAGTCGCCTCGGTCAGACGCTGAAACTCTTCCTTCTCATAGGCGTACTCCACCTGCAACAAAGCGCGCTGCCTTTGGAGGATTGTGATAGGACTTTCGGCCATGCTCCTTTGTTTTTGGCGCAAAGATAGCAAAAAGCCCCGACGCAATCCCTATGATGCCTCACTTTTTTGCCCTCGTGGCCACAAAATCATACATCTTACCAACATCATCAGCGGTTGTGCCCGTGAATAGGAATCGTCAAAAAGGGAGGCTTTTCAGCTTCACAGTTTTCCATTTGCATTCATTGCAGTGGACGCTCTAATGGGTTCGCGCTCCCGGAATCGTGAACGTTTAAAGCGTTAAAGATGGACTCAGAAAAGGGCCTTAGCGATAAAAGAGATATTGATGTCCGGTAAAAAAACGGCCCGAAAGGCCAAAGAGCAGTCAGCCCAGGGCATCGCCCTGGGGATGATGCATAGAGTAAAGTCGCCCTGAAAGGACAAAAGCATTGAATATAAGGCTTTTGCCCTTTCAGGCCATTCTTCCAAGCCTCCTTAAGACGGAATCAGCGAAAAGACCTATGGAGACGGGTATGATGAGGTTCCGACGATAAGTTTACTGGACACCAATATAAAAGAGACAGCCATTTGCCCAAAAGGGTGAATTTACACAGCTTTTTTGAAAAAGGTATAAGGCATTGATAGACAACTTTTTTCTCCATTGCAGGAAATCGTCGGAATGGCTTTATCTGAACCTTCTTTCATCAATCCCTCACCATCCCTCACCTATTCCTCACCAATCCCTCACCTGCAAGTGGCTGTCTGTTAATCTGTTGAGCGATAAGGTGAGGGATTGAGGCTTTTTTGGACAAAATAAAGAGAGGGAGGAGGAAGGTGAAGTAATTTTGGGCGGAAGGTGTACACGTTCCGTCAGGAAGGTCTATACCTTCGAGCAGAAATGCAAGACGGAAGTGTCAGAAAGGTGAAATAATGTATAGCTATTTGTTCACCTACTTAATTGAAACTTCCTTGGTAGTATGCTCGTGCAATATAGTAAGAAGGCTCGTAGTAGGCACTGGAGTTGTAGTCGTCGAGTATTTGGCAAATGGGTGAGTTATAGACACGGAGGATGGCATCGGCGTAGTCTTCGTCGGAAGATTGTGTCTGCTCAATGAGACGGGCATACACTTTTCCCATCTGCAGGGCCGTGGGTGGAGTGGTGACGTAATCGGGATTAACAGCAAGCACGTCAAATGTCCCTGTTTCCAAGTGATGGTCTTCTGTCCATTGTTGCACTACGGCTTCAGGGTTTTCTGCATGTTGCACGTTGGCCACTGATAGGCGTTCAGTCAGCTCGCGTTTTCCCATCTTGTTGACGACGTAGCTGTTGGGCTGTTTCAGCTTACGCGCTGTCCGTTCAATCATGTAGCATACGAAGCGCAGATCGTTGGGGCTGATGGTTTCATCGGGAAAGAATATGTTCTTCATAGTTCGTAACAGGTCTTGAAAGTGAGGTGGCGAAGTGACTGTTCTGTGCAGAAAACAATTTGATGGGTGGGATGCTTGAACCTGGCCAATACCCAGAAAGCCTCTCGAGTAATGTTGCCATTCAAGAAGTCTTCGACGTAGTCCCAGATTGTATCGTCGGCCATCGGGCCTTCCACGATGTCGTATGTGTGTTCTTTTCCACGGCGGCAATCAACTACGAAGTCCAGCCATTCATCAGTCATCTCAGGAAAAAGATGTTTATTCAAGCTGTCATCGTCTTCAAATTCATAGACGTTCACAATATGCTGGGGCCTTTTCGTCATCGCCCAGCGTTTAACTTGACGTTCCAGTTCAGAGCAGTAGAAACCAAAGCCGAAATCTTTATAGAATCCGGCAACCTTCACCTGTGGCTGTTCCACCTGAACATTGCTTCCGTGATATAATGTTCTGTTCATGAATATAAGATACTTGACTTCTTGACGGGGCAAAGATAGAGATTCGTCGTGAGTTGACAAAGAAAAAAAGTAAAAAGTTTGCGGGAATCAAGGAAAATGCGTTCCTTTGCAGTAAACCTTTGGCAGAGTGGCTTGTCTTCTATAAAGATAGGACGTTTGTCCATCGTTTCTCTTTTTATGCTGAGTGTCCGCACCTTCGTAGATCGTCCCATCTTGGCGGGAGTGATATCCGTGATGATTGTCATCATGGGTGCCATCGGTCTTACCCAATTGCCCATCGAGCAGTTTCCTGATATCGCACCGCCCACGGTCTCTGTGGGTGCCAATTACACGGGTGCCAACGCCGAGACGTTGCAGAAGTCCGTCGTCGTGCCGTTGGAAGAAGCCATCAACGGGGTCGAGAACATGCTCTACATGACCAGCAATGCCAGCAACAACGGTTCGGCTCGCATCAACGTCTTCTTCAAACAGGGAACCGACCCCGACATGGCTACGGTGAACGTGCAAAACCGCGTTGCTCAGGCACAAGGGCTGTTGCCGGCGGAGGTAACACGCACAGGCGTGACCGTGATGCGCCGACAGACATCGACGCTGAAAAGTCTTGGCCTCTACAGCCCCAACGGAACCTATGACCTGGCGTTCCTGAACAACTACTTCAAGATCAATATTGAGCCGCGCCTGAGTCGTGTGCCGGGCGTGGGGGAGGTCGATGTCTATGGCTCCAACTACTCGATGCGTATCTGGCTCGATCCGACTAAGATGGCGCAGCACCATTTGATGCCATCAGACATCACCGCCGTCCTGGCCGAGCAGAATGTGGAAAGCCCTGCGGGCACGTTGGGGGAGGAGAGTGAGAACACCTTCCAATATGTTCTCAAATACCGAGGTCGCTATGAAGAGGAAACTGACTATGAGAACCTGGTCATCCGCAGCGACGACGATGGCAGCATCCTCCGCCTGAAGGACGTGGCGAGGGTGGAGATGGGCTTGCAGGGTTATGCTATTGAGGGTGAGATCAACGGCCACCCAGGTTCGACATGTATGATTTCTCAGACACCCGGCTCCAATGCCAACGAAATCATTATCGCCATCGACAAGCTGGTGGAAAAGATCCGCCAAGACCTGCCTGCCGATATGGAGCTGATCGACCTCATGTCAACCAAGGACTTCCTTGATGCCAGCATCCATAGTGTGGAGCGCACGCTGCTGGAGGCTGTCGTACTGGTGGTGCTGGTCGTGTTGCTGTTCCTGCGTTCTTGGCGGGCGACGCTGGTGCCGCTGGTGGCCATCGTGGTTTCGCTCGTCGGCACCTTTGCTTTTCTTTATGTGGCGGGCTTTTCGCTGAATACCTTGACGCTCTTTGCCTTGGTGCTGGTCATCGGCACGGTCGTGGACGATGCCATTGTCGTGGCAGAGGCGGTTCAGGCGAAGTTGGAGGCTGGTCATGCCACGGCTGGTGGCCATCACAGCGGTCGCCAAATGCCCTTCACTGGAGGGTCACGAGAGGCTACTCTCTCTGCCATGCACGATGTCACGATGGCGCTCATTACTTCCACGCTGGTCTTCATGGCGGTCTTCATTCCTGTATGCTTCATGGGCGGCACAAGCGGAATCTTCTACACCCAGTTTGGTCTGACGATGGCCGTAGCGGTGTTGATATCGATGATAAACGCCTTGACCCTCAGCCCTGCGCTGTGTGCGAGGCTCTTGAAAAGGAAAGATGCTGCTCACGCCGCAACAGGCACTGCCACTCCTTCCCTCACAGGGAGGACGGGGAGTGGGGCTTCTCTACTCACAGGGCGTGCGTCCGTTCTTCCCTCCCTTTTCAGAGCGGGGAGAGCGTCTCTTCTCTTCTTCATGCGTCGCTCTTGGTTCACCTTCCTCCTTGTCTTTGCCGCCCTGGCAACCTTCTTCTATCTCCTCGGCACCACGAAGACGGCTCTGGTGCCCGACGAGGATATGGGGGTCATCTATGTAACTGTTCAGACGCAGCCAGGCAGTACCAAGGCCGAGACGCACAGGATGATGAATCGAGTGGAGGAACGTATTGTGGATTTGCCCCAGATCAAAGCTTATTCGAAGAGTGTCGGCGTCAGCCGAATGGCCGGACAAAGCTCGAACAACGGCATGTTTCTGTTGCGCCTGAAGAACTGGGAAGAGCGCAAAGGCAAGGACGATGACCTGAAAAGCGTCATGGCCGAAGTCAATCGCCGCGTGGCCGATATCAGCGAGGCAAAGATCATGGCATTCACGCAACCCATGATCAGTGGCTACGGTGCCACCAACGGCTTCGAGTTGCAAGTGCAGGATCATCAGGATCGGGGCGTAGATTCGTTGATGGCGGTGACCAATCGTTTAATTGCCGCCTTGCAGGCACGCCCGGAAATATCACGTTCGCAAACCTCTTTCAACAACCGCTATCCGCAATACCGGCTCACCATCGATGCCGCCCGCTGCAAACGGGCTGGCGTGTCGCCCGCGGATGTGCTCTCTTGCTTGTCGGGGTACATCGGGGGCAACTATTCCTCGAACATGAACAAGTTCTCAAAGCTGTATCGTGTCATGGTGCAGGCAGAGGTCGATGCCCGTTTGGATGAGCAGTCATTAAATAATATGTACGTACGCGCGAAAGATGGCTCGATGGCACCCGTGTCCAGCTTCATCCAACTCACCCCCATCCTCGGTACGGCCAACCTGACTCGTTTCAACCTTTTCCCGGCCATTCAAGTGAGCGGTATGCCCGAGAAGGGCTACAGTTCGGGACAGGCTTTGAAGGCGGTGCGCGAAGAGGCTGCCCGCATCTTGCCTGAAGGCTATGGCTATGAGTTTGCTGGCATGAGCCGCGAGGAAGCCAGCGCCGGACAACACACGCTCTACGTCTTTGCCGCTTGTGTCATCTTCATCTACCTGATTCTCTGCGCGCTCTACGAGAGCCTTCTCATCCCTTTGGCCATCATCCTCTCGGTGCCGTTCGGCCTGATGGGTAGTTTTCTCTTTGCGCAGTGGTTCGGCTTGGAAAACAATATCTACATGCAGACGGGCGTCATCATGCTCATTGGCCTGCTTTCAAAAACGGCCATCCTGCTGACCGAGTACGCCAGCGAACAAAGGCGGGCAGGATTGTCCATTCCCCGTGCAGCTCTTGTGGCAGCCAAGAGGCGTCTGCGTCCCATCTTGATGACCTCCCTCACGATGATTTTCGGTCTTCTGCCCATGATGTTCGCCACGGGTGCAGGTGCCAACGGCAACATCTCACTTGGCGTGGGCACCGTGGGCGGCATGTTTATCGGGACGATTGCCCTTCTGCTCTTCGTGCCTGCTCTCTTCGTCGTCTTCCAAACATGTGAAGAGCGGCTGAAACGCTTCAGCAACCATCATCCAACTAACCGATAGACTTATGAACTTTCAACGTAGAATGCTTGCGGCTATGCTCTTTGCCGCCTGTCTGTTTCCCTTGCGTGCTCAGCAACAGACCTTGACGCCGGAGAACCGTTTAATCAGTCTTCGTCATCAATTATCGGAGTCCCCCATCGTCAAACAACAGCGTAAAATCCTCGATGAAATGGCTGAAACTGGCACTTTCGTTGCCATGACTACTCTTGGAAAAAGTCTCGACAGCCCTGACCTGCGAAAGGTGGCAGCCAAAGGGATTGCAACCATCGCCTTAGCTCATCCCGATTACGACGGCTATCTGACTCGCCACCTGCTGGCGCGCAGCCTGCCCTTCCTCAGTGGCAAACAGCGGAAAGAGGTGCTGACGTTCCTGGCTCAGCCTCCGGTGGAGGGGTTCGTCTCGCATTTCAATGGCCGAGACCTCACTGGATGGAAAGGACTTGTGGAGAACCCGATAGAGCGGGAACAGATGACGCCCTTGCAGTTGGCGGAAAAACAGCTGGTGGCCGACCAACGGATGCGCGACGACTGGAAAGTGGAGGACGGCCTGCTGGCCTACATCGGCACGGGCTATGACAACATTTGCACGGTGGAACAGTACGGAGATTTCGAGATGTTGGTGGATTGGCGGTTGGATCCCAACGGCAAAGAACCCGATGCGGGCATCTATCTCCGTGGCACACCACAGGTTCAGATCTGGGATATTGCCCGCACTAACGTGGGGGCACAGGTGGGTTCAGGAGGATTGTATAACAATCAGAAAAATAAGAGTATTCCTAACTGCGTGGCCGATAACAAGCTGGGCGAGTGGAACAGCTTCTATATTCGTATGGTTGGGAATCTTGTCACAGTGCGTCTCAATGGCATTCTCGTTGTTGACAATGTGCCTCTTGAGAACTACTGGGACCGAAAGCGTCCGATCTTCCCGGTCGAACAGATTGAATTGCAAGCCCACGGCAGTAAGGTCTATTACCGAGATATCTATATCAAACGGCTCTAAACAGTTGGCAATTTCTGTTATAGAGAAACGTGAAGGAAGGCAACACGTTCAGCCTTTTTCGTGTACACCTTCAGCCCATCAGGTGTTCACCTGCTTCTATGAGCGTCTTCACCTTCCTGCTACTTCGTCCGATCAACAGACAATAGGTTGCTGTTTGTTTGCGAACTTGTCAGAACGTTTGAAGACGTTCATGGACGGAGAAACCTTAATCCGCCTCTGTTTGTTAATGTTTTTTAACGAAAGTATTGCTCCTTACATCCCTTTTTTGTCGTACCTTTGCCCCGACAAGTAGCATACGGAAAGGTATGCTTCGCATAAAGGTGGGTGTTCACGCCAGACAAGACGGTGAAAACCATACGGGGCTAAAGGATAAAGAATCCTCAAAGCCGAGGTCGATAAAAGGCTGTCAACCAATAAGATAGTCATGTGTCGGCGGTTCTATAGGAATGCTTAAACGACAATAACTGCCTTCAAAACGGCCTCGGAAAAGCAAGCTAAAAGACTGCACTTTTCACCTTCATCACAACGCTGTAACAGACTCTCATTTTGGCATATTCTGACCGTACACAACCCCATTGGTTCGCCATGCGCACAAAAACACTTGAATCGCGCATGGAGGAGTTGCTCACGGGCAGTCAGTTGGAATACTTCATCGCCAAACATGAAATTCTTAAAGGAGGCAAACGTCGCGTCGTTCCTGTTGTCCGTGGACTTATCTTCGTCCATGCTTGTTTCGACGACATCATGACGTTCAAGCAGACACGTACCGACAAGCTTCAGTTCACGCATGTTCGCAACGTCTTCGACCGAAATTACGCGACCCTCACGGTGCCTGATAAGGAAATGGAGGATTTCATACGTGTTGCCTCGGAATTGGAAACGGAAAAGCGTTATTATATGCCCACTGAAGTGGAGCTGAAAGCCGGACAACGCATCCGCATCGCTGAGGGCCCCTTCAAGGGCGTGGAAGGAACGCTTCTCAAAATCAAAGGACTGCGAGACAAACGCTTTGTGGTTTCCATTCCCGGTTTTCTCTCTGTGGCCACCATCGTTGACCCCTCCTTCATTCAGGTTGTCAGCTGAAGCTTGTTCAGCTAATTCGGACAGAAAATGCAAACAATTGATTTATTATGAAAACAGCACTGATTACTGGCGTAACAGGGCAGGATGGTTCATACCTGAGCGAGTTCCTGTTGGCAAAAGGATATGATGTCCACGGCATTATCCGTCGTAGCAGTGTTGACATCCGTGAACGTATCGCTCATTTGGAAGGCCGGCCTCATTTCCACCTGCATTATGCAGACATGGGTGACTCCATGTCTATCGTGCAAGTGGTGGGAAGGGTTCGTCCCGATGAGATTTATAACTTGGCGGCACAGAGCCATGTGCAAGTGAGCTTCGACTCTCCGGAATTCACTGCAGATGTGGATGCCACAGGTGTCCTCCGTGTTTTGGAAGCGGTGCGGGCATGTGGACTTGAGAAGACTTGCCGCATATACCAAGCTTCTACTTCCGAACTCTATGGCAAGGTGGAGGAAGTCCCTCAGAACGAGAATACACCCTTCCATCCCTATTCTCCCTACGCCGTGGCCAAGCTTTACGGCTATTGGATCGTCAAAGAGTATCGGGAGGCATACAATATGTTCTGCTGTTCTGGCATCCTCTTCAACCACGAAAGCGAACGCCGTGGCGAGACCTTCGTGACCCGCAAGATTACCCTCGCAGCCGCCCGCATTGCACAAGGACTGCAGGACTGCCTCTTCCTTGGCAATCTATCGTCACTCCGCGACTGGGGCTATGCCAAAGATTATGTGGAATGTATGTGGCTCATCCTTCAACAAGACAAACCCGAGGATTTTGTCATCGCCACAGGTGTGCAGCATAGCGTTCGCGAATTTGCCTATTACGCCTTCAAACATGTAGGCATCGAACTGGAGTTCCGAGGCGAGGGTGTCAACGAGGTGGGCGTATGCGTGGAAGACAACCGCGTAACGTTAAACGCTAAGCTATCACCTCAAAATTCCCTCGAAGGCAAGACTCTGATAGCCGTGAGCGAGGACTTTTATCGTCCCACGGATGTCGTCAACCTCTGGGGCGACCCCACCAAGGCCAAGGCCAAGCTGAAATGGAATCCCAACAAGACTTCCTTTGAGGAGCTGGTGCAGCTGATGGTGGAGCATGACATGGCCAAGGTGGCTGGTGAAGGGGCTGCTGCCAAGGTGCGCATGAACCTTGCAGAATATCTGGAAAAGGGTATTGTCAAGTAACTCGTCTTCTTCTCTTTTCACTTTTTCATTTTTCACTCTTCCCATTTGAAAAAGGTTTTTGTCAGCGGCTGTTATGACCTCTTGCATTCTGGTCATGTAGAGTTCTTCCGTCAGGCTGCAGCGTATGGCGACTTGTATGTGGGCATCGGTTCCGATGCCACCTATTTAGGCTACAAGCATCGGCCGACGGTCTATCCCGAACAGGAACGGCTTTTCATGGTCAAGAGCATCCGCTATGTGAAGGATGCCTTCATCAATGCGGGTAGCGGTGTGATGGACTTCGTTCCCACATTGGACATTGTCAAACCCGACGTCTTTGTGGTAAATCGTGATGGCGCTTCCGATGAGAAGGAACGTGTATGTCGTGAACGGGGCATTCAATATGTGGTTCTTGAACGCACACCGCAGGAAGGCTTGCAGGCGCGTTCGAGCACTGACCTGAAAGCTGCAACATGTCAGTTGCCCACTCGATTGGATTTGGCAGGGACATGGATAGATCAACCCTATGTGTCCCACTATGGGGCAGGTTGGGCGCTGACCATTTCCTTGGAACCCACCTTCGAGATTCGCGAGCGTTGTGGCTTGAGTACTTCTACGCGCAATGTCATCAAGAGCATCTGGCCCTACCGTTTGCCGGATATGCAACCAGAGATGCTGGCGCGACTCGTGTTCTGTTTCGAGAACCACCCCGAACAAGAGAACGGTCTCATCAGCGGTGCTCAGGATGCCATCGGAATCTGTGTTCCCGGGCTGTGCCGTCACTTCTACGATGGCCACTTCTGGCCAGAACGTATAGAGACTTGTAATGATCGTGATGTCCTCGATTGGCTGGAGAGCCATCTGTGCATGATTCCGATGGAACCGCGTCGGCCTGGCTGCTCCGTGGTGGAAGGAAAGGACATTACCCCGCAAAAGGTGAAGACCCTGACCGCTGCGGCTGAAGCCTGCTGGCAGGCGATTCTCCAGAAGGACCTCGAGGCTTTTGCCGCCGCCTACCGCGCCTCCTTCGACGCACAGGTGGCGATGTTTCCGGGCATGGTTCATCCGTCATTACCCGACGGCAAAACCACTGACGTGGTCATCAATGCGATAGCACGGTGGTCCAAGGAACCTGATGTGCTGGCCTGGAAGATGCCTGGTGCTGGTGGAGGTGGCTATCTTGCTCTCATTGTCAGAGATGCTTCCAGTTTCTGCGAAGCTCATTCCGAAGCCATTCCCCTCCATATTCGTCGGGCGTGATATCTTTTCACTCTTTCTTTTATCCAATTGATGGAAACATCTTCCAAAATATATGTAGCTGGCCATCGTGGCATGGTAGGCTCAGCCATTGTCCGCGAGTTACAGCGTCAAGGTTACCTTAATATTATCACACGCGCGCACGCGGAATTGGATTTGACCCGTCAGGCTGAGGTGGAGGCGTTCTTTGAGCAGGAGAAACCCGAATATGTTTTCCTTGCCGCTGCCAAGGTGGGAGGCATCGTTGCCAACCAGTCGGCCCTCGCAGATTTCATGTACGACAACATGATTCTGGAGATGAATGTCATCCATTCGGCGTGGAAGAATGGCTGCAAGAAACTGGAATTCCTCGGTAGTAGCTGCATTTATCCCCGTCTGGCTCCGCAGCCCATGACCGAAAGCTGCCTGCTGACGGGTGAACTGGAAAAGACCAACGAGGCGTATGCGCTTGCCAAGATCAGTGGCTTGAAGTACTGCGAGTTCCTGAACCGTCAGTACGGCACCGACTTCATCAGCGTCATGCCCACCAACCTCTATGGCCCCAATGATAATTACCATCCAGAACATTCGCACGTCCTGCCTGCTCTCATCCGTCGCTTTCACGAAGCCAAAGAGGCAGGCCTGAAACACGTTACCTGCTGGGGCGACGGTTCTCCGTTGAGGGAGTTCCTTTATGTCGATGACCTCGCCAACCTTTGTGTGTTCCTCATGAACAATTACAGCGGCAACGAAACCGTCAATGCTGGCACGGGGAAGGAACTGACCATACGTGCCCTCACCGAACTGGTTGCCAAGGTGGTTGGCTATCATGGTGAAATCAAGTGGGATACGTCCCGCCCCAACGGTACGCCTCGCAAGCTTCTGGATGTCTCTAAGGCCACCCGTCTTGGATGGACATATAAGACCGAGCTTGAAGACGGCATCCGCTTGGCTTACGAAGACTTCCTACAAAACCCCATGCGGGCAGAAAGATAATTTGAAAACATCTAAAAATCAATAATAAAATGTCAATTTTCAAAGACAAAGTCCTGATGATTACAGGCGGAACGGGCAGTTTCGGCAACGCCGTTCTGAACCGCTTCCTTCGTACCGACATCGGTGAAATCCGCATCTTCTCACGCGACGAGAAGAAACAAGACGACATGCGCCACGAGTACCAGGCCAAGATGCCTGAGGTGGCCAACAAGATTAAGTTCTACATCGGCGACGTGCGCAACAAGAGCACGCTGAAGACGGCCATGCGCGGGGTGGACTACATCTTCCATGCCGCAGCCCTCAAGCAGGTGCCTTCCTGCGAGTTCTTCCCCATGGAGGCCGTGAAGACGAATGTCATCGGTACGGACAACGTCCTCGACGTGGCCATCGATGCTGGTGTCAAGTGTGTCATCTGCCTCTCCACCGACAAGGCGGCTTATCCCATCAACGCAATGGGTATCTCCAAGGCCCTCGAAGAGAAGATTGCCGTGGCAAAGTCTCGCAACTCCCTCGGCACGAAGATCTGCTGCACACGCTACGGCAACGTGATGTGCTCTCGTGGCTCTGTCATCCCCCTCTGGATCGACCAGATTCGTCAGGACAACCCCATCACCATCACGGAACCGAAGATGACACGCTTCATCATGTCCCTCGAAGAGGCCGTGGACCTCGTACTCTTTGCCTTCGAGCACGGACAGAACGGCGACATCCTCGTCCAGAAAGCGCCTGCTTGCACCATACAGACACAGGCCGAGGCGGTCTGCGAACTCTTCGGTGGCAAGAAGGAGGAAATCAAGGTCATCGGCATACGCCACGGCGAGAAGATGTACGAGACGCTCCTCACCAATGAGGAGTGTGCCAAGGCGGAGGACATGGGCGACTTCTACCGCGTTCCTGCCGACAACCGCACCCTCAACTACGACAAGTTCTTCACCGAAGGCGACACGAAGCGCGTCACCCTCACGGAGTTCAATAGCGACAACACACGACGCCTCAACCTCGAAGAGACGAAGGCGAAAATCGCCAGCCTGGAGTACATCCAGAATGAACTGAAAGGCATCGAGAACATAGCTAAGTAAAGGTTAAGCAGATCTCACGGATAAGACAGATTCTTCAGCGAAAAAAGAAGATTTGTGGATCCTGTGAGAACATAATAATATCAGTGTGAAATGAAAATCCTCGTCACGGGTGCCAAAGGCTTCGTCGGTCGCAACCTCTGTGCCACCTTATATAATCTCCGCGACGGCAAGGACAGAACACGTCCAGGCTTGAAGATTGACGAGGTCTTTGAGTACGACCTCGACACCGAGTCCAGTGCGCCCGTCCTCGACACCGAGTCCAGTGCGCCCAACCTCGAAAGCAAAGTCAGTGTGCCCGACGGTTTTCCCGTCGGGTCTCCTGCCTCCCCCTCCCCCCATCCTGTCCTCGACCACTTCTGCGCCAACTGCGACTTTGTCTTCAACCTCGCGGGCGTCAACCGTCCACAGAACCAGGAGGAATTCATGCAGGGTAACTTCGGCTTCGCCAGTGCCCTCCTCGACACCCTGAAGGCGCACGGCAACCGCTGTCCCGTCATGCTCTCCTCCTCGCAGCAAGCTTCCCTCACCGGGCGCTTCGGCAACAGCGAGTATGGCCGCTCCAAGAAAGCGGGCGAAGACCTCTTCCTCCAGTACCAAGAGGAAACGGGGGCTAAGGTGCTCATCTATCGCTTCCCCAACCTCTTCGGCAAATGGTGCCGGCCCAACTACAACTCTGCCGTCGCCACCTTCTGCAACAACATCGCCAACGACCTTCCCATCACCGTCAACGACCCGTCCGTGGAGCTGGAGCTCCTCTACATCGACGACCTCGTCACCGAAATGCTGGATGCCCTCGAAGGGCATGAGCACCGTTGCGAGTTCAAGGGTCTCGAAGTAGTCTCGTCTGTTGCGACTCAGTCGCAACCTCTCCGCTATTGCTACTGCCCCGTCACCCACCACGCCACCCTCGGCCACATCGTTGACCTCTTACATCAGTTTGCAGATCAACCCCGGACATTGTTGCTTCCCGAAATACCCGACAACAGCTTCGCCAAGAAACTCTATTCCACCTACCTCAGCTATCTCCCCAAGGAAAAGGTGGCCTTCCCTCTGAAGATGAACGTGGACGACCGTGGCTCCTTCACCGAACTCGTCCACACCCTCAACTGCGGTCAGGTCAGCATCAACATCTCTAAGCCGGGCATTACCAAGGGTCAGCACTGGCACCACACCAAGTGGGAGTTCTTCATCGTCGTCTCTGGCCACGGACTCATCCAAGAGCGTAAGGTCGGCACCGACGAGGTATTAGAGTTTGAGGTCAGCGGCGATAAGATAGAAGCCGTCCACATGCTTCCGGGCTACACGCACAACATCATCAACCTCTCCAAGACCGAGAACCTCGTCACCGTCATGTATGCCAACGAACTTCTCGACCCCAACCGTCCGGACACCTTCTTTGAACCAGTATAAGTAGATGAATAATTAGCATTCAATTACATGGCTATTAATGTTTAAAATCATGGATATTGCACATTTTGCCAATAACGGCAAACTCAAGCTCCTCATCATCGTCGGCACACGCCCCGAGATCATCCGTCTGGCAGCCGTCATCAACAAGTGCCGTCAGTATTTCGACTGCCTCCTGGCACATACGGGTCAGAACTACGACTACAACCTCAACGGCGTATTCTTCAAGGACCTGAAGCTGAAAGACCCCGACATCTACATGGAAGCCGTGGGCAACGACCTCGGCGAGACAATGGGCAACATCATCGCCAAGTCCTACCAACTCATGGTGGAAGTGAAGCCTGATGCCGTCCTCGTACTCGGCGACACCAACTCCTGCCTCTCCGTCATCGGCGCCAAGCGCCTCCATATCCCCATCTTCCACATGGAAGCCGGCAACCGCTGCAAGGACGAATGCCTCCCCGAAGAGACGAACCGTCGCATCGTCGATATCATCTCCGATGTCAACATGGCCTACTCCGAGCATGCCCGCCGCTACCTCGCCGACACGGGTCTTCCCAAAGAACGTACCTACGTCACCGGCTCTCCCATGGCCGAGGTGCTGCACAACAACCTCGCCGATATCGAGGCCAGTGATATTCACAAACGTCTGGGATTAGAGAAGGGCAAGTACATCCTCCTCTCCGCCCACCGCGAGGAAAACATCGACACCGAGAAGAACTTTCTCTCCCTCTTCACAGCCATCAACCGCATGGCTGAGAAGTACGACATGCCCATCCTCTACAGCTGCCATCCCCGTTCCCGCAAGCGCTTGGAACAAAGTGGCTTCCAGCTCGATCCGCGGGTCATACAGCATGAGCCCCTCGGCTTTCATGACTACAACCAGCTCCAGATGAACGCCTTTGCCGTCGTTTCCGACAGTGGCACCCTCCCCGAAGAGTCTTCTTTCTTCACCAGCATCGGCCATCCCTTCCCCGCCGTGTGCATCCGCACCAGCACCGAGCGCCCCGAAGCCCTCGACAAAGGATGTTTCGTATTGAGTGGTATTGACACAGAGGGTCTGCTGCAGAGCGTCGATGTGGCCGTCAGCCTGATTAAAGACGGCCTCCCCGGCATCCCCGTTCCCGATTACGTCGATGAGAACGTCTCCACCAAAGTCGTACGCATCATCCAGTCCTACACTGGCGTGGTGAATAAGATGGTGTGGAGGAAATCTTTCTGAATCGACGATAGTTCTCCATTGGCATCGCTCTCGCCAAAAAAATACAATTCATCATCTCATCATGAATACGTTCGATAACCTCACAATAGCCGTAGCTGGGACAGGCTATGTTGGGTTGTCTATTGCTATTTTGCTGGCACAACATCACAAGGTGACTGCTGTTGATGTCATTCCAGAAAAAGTGGAGAAAATCAACAAGCGGATTTCACCCATTCAGGATGAGTACATTGAAAAGTATCTGGCAGGAAAAGATCTGGACCTGACGGCCACGTTGGATGGAGCAGCTGCTTATCAGGATGCCGACTTTGTTGTCATCGCTGCCCCTACCAACTACGACCCCGTCAAGAACTTCTTCGACACCCACCACATCGAGGATGTCATCGACCTCATCCTCAGCGTCAACCCCGATGCCGTGATGGTCATCAAGAGCACCATCCCCGTAGGCTACTGTCGCAGCCTCTATGTCCGCTATGCCAAGAAGTTTGCAACAGACCCAGCGCTGAAAGGGAAGCACTTCAACCTCCTTTTCTCCCCGGAGTTCCTGCGCGAGAGCAAAGCCCTCTTCGACAACCTCTATCCCTCCCGCATCATCGTAGGTTATCCTAAAATCATGGGACCCGTAGCTGGTGCAGAAGAGGATGAGGCCATCCGCACCATTGGCAATCCCCAAGCCGAAGAATACGCCCACACTTTCGCCTCCCTCCTCCTCGAAGGCACCATCGGCCCATCCCCCGATGCACCCTCCACTCCCTCTCCCTCCATCGCTCCCTCCACCCCCTCTCCCTCCTCCTCCGCGCCAGCCAATTCTTCATTTTTCATTGTTCATTCTTCATTAGGCACCTCCGTGCCGTCCAAGGGAATCCCTTGCCTCTTCATGGGCATGAAGGAAGCCGAGGCCGTGAAACTCTTCGCCAACACCTACCTCGCCCTGCGCGTCAGCTACTTCAACGAACTCGACACCTATGCCGAGGTCAAGGGTCTTGACTCTCAGGCCATCATCCAAGGTGTGGGTCTCGACCCTCGTATCGGCACCCACTACAACAACCCCAGCTTCGGCTACGGCGGCTACTGCCTCCCCAAGGACACCAAGCAGCTCCTGGCCAACTACGAGGATGTACCCCAGAACATGATGTCCGCCATCGTCGAGAGCAACCGCACCCGCAAGGACTTCATCGCCGACCAGGTCCTCCGCATGGCTGGCTACTACGACTACACCACCCACAACGAATACGATACCCATCCCGCATCCCCCGATGGAGGATTACAGGGGGCCGTTCCCACCATCGGCGTCTATCGCCTCACGATGAAGTCCAACAGCGACAACTTCCGGCAGAGCAGCATCCAGGGGGTCATGAAGCGCATCAAAGCTAAAGGGGCACAGGTCATCATCTATGAACCCACGCTCGAAGATGGCTCCTCTTTCTTCGGCTCAGAAGTCGTCAACGACATCGGCAAGTTCAAGTCCCGTTCCCAGGCCATCATCGCCAACCGCTACGACTCCATCCTCGACGATGTCCAGGATAAAGTCTATACCCGCGACATCTTCAAACGCGACTAATCCCCCAAGGCATCTTCACTCTTCATTCTTCCCTCTCTCAATATGTGTACGTATCATATAACCGTTGATGAGCAGAAGCTCTCCAAGATGTCACCCGCATACAGCCGCGAGGAATTTGGTCGCATACTGCAATGCTATGTAGATGAATTTGTGGATGCTATAACGGGCGATAAAGACCTTTCCGACTTCTCAGTGTGTCCAACCATCCCCGTCTTTTCCTATGACGACACTTTAGACTTGGAAGACGCTCGATTGGCGCTTCATGAAATGGTCGATTACGAATATTCCAAGTAATAATGTACAGATATCGCATCAGCAGCCAATGCTACAACAAGATACGCTCATTTTACAGAAACGTATTTAGGAAATACCGGCATACGTATTCCAAGGCACTGATGCACAAGAATATTGATGATGCTTTCGCATCCATGTTTCATATCGAACGAACCCTGTTGAGGCGAAAACCAACGATTCAACAATGGCAAGGCTTCCACATGGCTAATGCAGGCAAATGGTATTTCGCATACGTCATAGAGGATGATGTCATTATCATTGTCGATGCCTGTCATTCACAAAACATACATGAAGAATAATGAAGCAGACTCCCTGCTGTCTGTGTGACTATAAAAACAGGCCGCACCTCACGGCGCGGCCCATCCCACATACACTCTTCACTTTTCACTTTTCACTTTTGATTTTACATTCTTCCATTTTCCATTTTCCATTCTTCCATTTTCCATTTTACATTCTTCCTTCTTCCTTCTCCTTCCCCTTCAGCAGTCCTTCGGGCTCCAGGTCCTCATACTCCAGGACAGCATCGAAGCAAGGGCAGTGCTTGGTCCAGGTGGCAGGGTTCGAATGGCCGTTTTTGAGGAATGAGAGATCTTCAGGGTCGTGGCCACTGGGTACTTGAAGGATGTCCCGATGTCCCAGGATGATGGCCGAGGGAAACATACCCATCAAACGTTCGAGCAAGGCGCGCAGGCTCTGGCGCTGAGCCGCAGTGCGGGTGTCCGCAGGCTCGCCGGTAGCATCCAGGCCACCCTCGTAGCAGATGCCGACAGAATGCTTGTTATGGCCGCAGCAGTGAGCACCCTCCTGCCATAGAGGCCGACCCTCGTGAACCTGTCCGTCACGACTGATGTAGAAGTGATAACCGATGTCCTTCCATCCGCGTTTGCGGTGGTCCTCCCGGCACTGCCGGAACGTATAGCGCTGTGTGGTGCGCGTGGCGCTGCAATGCAGCACAATCAAAGTAATGGTTCTCATAGTCCGAAAATAAATACCTCGGTGCTCTATCCGATGCAGCTGGCAGTTGTCAGCGCAGTCACAAGCGCGGTCAGCACCGTGATGATGATGTCAATCACCCGTTTCCATGTCTGTTTAGAATTCTGATTCATAAGCTCCTACACTCTTCATTATTCCTTATTCATTATTCATTATTCATTATTCATTTTTCATTTGTCGCCCCGCGCCACTTACGGTTCGTCGTTGCCCTCTTCTTCCTTCTCGCTCCAGTCCGCAGTCGTGGCACCATCGTTCACGGCAGCCAGGGCAGCAGCCTGCACCTTGCGGGAAGTCGTCTTCTCGAACTGAGCGTCGCGGCGCAGGTTGTCGAAAGACTTACCGGGCGTGAAGTTGACACCCATCTTCTCGATGTTCTCGGCCGTGAAATCCTTGACCGTAGAGGCACCCTTGCTGGTGATGCTGGGAGCAAACTTACCGATAGTACCCAGGCACACCTTGTAGCCCTGCAGGATCAACTCGCGCATACACACCCCCAGCTCGGTCAGGATACCCACAATGGTGCCTTTAGAGAACACGCTGTTGTGGTCGTTGATGTGGTCTGCCAGTTCGTCGATGTCCACGACACCCGTCTGTTGCAGGTTAGCGTAGGCCTTCTTCGGATCGTTCTCGCTCATGGGGTTCTTCATCATGGCGACACTGTACTGAATCTTTTTCATAAGCAGTAAAATAATTAATGGTTAATAATTAGTTGAACTCGATGTCTTGCGCGCTGACATTCTTCATTCTTCACTCTTCATTCTTCATTTGGCGCTCCGCGCCACCATTCTTCATTTGGTGCTCCGCGCCACACCCTTATAGGTTTCGCCCAGAAGCCCTATAGGTTTTGCCCCGAAGTCTTAAGGGTTTGAGCCACCTCTCTTGGTTTGACAATGCAAAATTACTACAACCCAGCGCGCCGCAATCGCCTTTCATGCACCATCGTCACGAGACATCAAGATAAAGAACAAAAAGGGACAAACAGGGACGATAAAACCGCTGCAATGTTTTGTCGTTCAACCAAAAACAACTATCTTTGCAGAGCAATCAGCGGACAGAACCGCAGTTGTGAAGGACATCGTTACGATTAAAAAACACTCTGCAAGATGCAACAAAAAGAAGAACCCCTCCGCGCACGCTCCATGGGCAAGTCCGAGCTGGCCCTGGCCTACGCTCCCGAACTCACGCCCCATTCTGCTGTCAAGCGACTCATGAAATGGCTGAGCATCAACCCCGCGCTCATGGACGCCCTGCGCCAGACCCACTACTATCCCACACAGAAAGTCCTCATCGCCCGCCAGGTGCAGCTCATCTTCGACTACCTCGGCGAACCCTGAAAAAGAAAATACAGATGATACAGATGATACAGATATTTTCAGGAGTTGCATCACCTTGCCGTGTGCTGTGTCAATGAAAAATAAAAGTTCCTGCGCCCGCGCGCGTGAGGAGAAAACATCCGTATCATCTGTATATCTGTATTAGGTGGGTTCTATCAATTAGCTTTGCATTGCTTTTA
>JAGCPY010000047.1 GCA_017965425.1 Bacteroidaceae bacterium
AGCCATCCGCAGGATTCATGAGCAGAACCATCACCGCATTGATTCGCTCTGCACTGCATATCCCGACCTACCGCGTGGCTATGTAGAAATGCTCAATGCCTTGGTTGGCTATGGCTTTGGCATGGATATGACACAGAATGTAATGGGACACTTTTCTGAGCGAATAGAAGACATCATGGCGCAAGGACTTACAACGATGCCAAAGGAATATATAGACCTGCTGAACGAAGTCGAAACTCACGAACTATTCCATCCGCAGGGGATGATTTCTGGCGATGCTGTCACGTATTTCCGCGATGTCATCAGTCTGGAAAGCATGAAACAAAAAGGACTCATCGGCATCGGTGTAGATGATGTGGACGACATGGGATTGGAACTGATAACCCGAGTCTATCCCATCACCATAATTGACTCGCTGGACGTTTCCGACGACGTGAGGGAAATGATGAAGATATACTATTATCTGGACAAATGTGGTGACGAAATGATGACAGCCGAACGCAATGCCTTTCTACGTAAGCATCTAACCGCGAATTCGTATGAGATTCTTATGGAATATTTGGAGAACAAGAAAGTGATGTTTTCGGCACCAGTGGAAGAAGACACTGAAACACTGACTGAGGCAACGCTGGACAGTCTGACGGACGGACAGGAAATCTTCCGGAAACTGATACTGCCTTACCGAGGACGAATAATCTACATCGACGTGTGGGGCACATGGTGTGGCCCGTGCTGTGAAGAGATGGAACACCTGCCGAAGCTGCATGAAACGCTCAATGGCTTGCCCGTCACGTACATGTATCTCGCCAACAACTCGCCCGAAGAACTGTGGAAGAAGTCAGCCGTGCGCTATGGTCTCGACTGCACCGACTGCGTGAATCTTCGTCTGCCGAATAGCCAGCAGCAAGCCATAGAGGAATATCTTGGCCTTAAAGGCTACCCCACATACGTGCTTGTGGCTCCTGACGGCACCATCGTCAACAACGATGCGCCTCGCCCAAGCGAAGCATCCAAGGTCCGCGATGCAATCCAGAAATTAATAGAGAAATCGAAATGAACATGAACAAGAAAACCATCATCACCATCCTGCTCGCCCTCGTTGCAGTGGCGGGACAGGCGAAAGAGAAAACGATTGTGTGGGAAAAGCCTACCACGGAGTTTGGAACCAGTTATGGCGACGGATTCTTCAATCTCGCCCTCGACGTGACGAAGGTGGAGCTGAAGGACAACGAGACCGTGGTGTATATCACTGCACAGCAGCGGTCGGACTATCCCGACTACTGGTTCCAGTTTGCCGGAGACACCTATCTGGAAATAGGTGAGCAGCGCTACACCATCACGTCTGCCGACGGCATAGAGCTCAACAAGCACATTCAGACAAACAAGGACGGCTGTCGCGACATGGCGTTCCATTTTCCGCCGCTGCCTAAGGGAACGAAATCGTTTGACTTCATCGAGGGCGACGGACAAGGTGCTTTCCAAATTAAGGGCATCAAGCCTGTGGAGGAGCGCTGGAAGCAGCTCTTCCCTTCATATTGGCGCGACAATAACGGCGACTGGAAGATTGCCTTCTTCAACGACTGCGCCATCTATGACTGCAAGTTCTGGATCTATAAGCAGTGCAATGTAAATCAGAAGACAGGCGAGGCTACCATCGTCATGAACAACGGCAACAATGAGTTGAAGGTCATGGTCGGCAAGGACAAGAAAGGTTCACGCACTATTCAGATTGGTAACGATAAGGCCGCATACTCGATGATTACCACCCGCTTCCTGCCCGAATATCCCACAAAGGACACGCGAACGGACTTTGTGGATACAGGCTATAAGGAGGACTCCGTCACCGTCGTGGGCTGGATTAAGGATATGCCGGAACACTACAAGCAACTGAAGACTTTCGAGTTCGGTTATCAAGACCTCTATACGGACGAGCAGAAGTCTGTCTATGCCGAATTGGACGAACAGGGACGTTTCATAGTGAAGATTCCCGTCCTGAATAGTACGGAAATCTTTATGGACTGGCGCCGTTGCTTCATCCGCACGATGTTCGAGCCGGGCAAGACCTATTTCATGCTTTACGACTTCAAGGAGGGTCGCCGCTACTTCATGGGCGACGACTGCCGTCTGCAGAACGAACTCTTTAAGTATCCCCTCGACTGGAAGACCATCAATTTGTATGACGGAGCGGAGACTGCCGGCAAAGGAGGTGTGGAACTCTTTGAGCCATATATTTCCTCGGTCGATAGTCTCATCAAGGCACAATACTCTAACATCGACGCGCTCTGTGAGCAGCATCCCACGCTCTCCACCCGCTTTAATCTGTATAGGAAAGGCAACACGCTGATGCAGCAGGCACGTGCCTTCGGACAGGCCCGCTTCCGTGCAAGAGACATGCAACTCTCTGACCATGCCCGCCGCTATGCCTACGACACGTTCTGGACGAAGATTGAGAAGCCCTATACGTTGCATCGCGACCTCAGCAATTTCCTGAGCGATTACTTAGATGATTCCGCACAGGCTCGCAACGGCGTGTTCTCATATAACCTTCGCGACCACTACAGGGAATTTGCCTCGAACGATGAGGAACTGGCACTGCTTACGCGCTCGAAGGAATGGATAGACGAGGTTACACCCATCATCGAGGCAGAACCCACCATCGAGGCAAAGATACGCAAGTCGCGTGAACTGGATTCGCTGCATGCCGACTTGATGAAGGAGGTGGATAAGATTGTCCAAACTCCAAGAGCCTCCAAGATTATCAATGGTGGGCTGCTCGTGAACACTTTGAAGGAGCACCAACTGACACTTGACTCCCTCGCTGCCGACCCGTTTATCAAGAACGTCTGGCTCGCCCGGCAGGCATTCAGTCACATCGACCATGAGCGCACATCGCTGCTGCCCAGCGTGATGGACACACTGAAGGTAATGATCAACAATCCTCTCTGCATCGAGATGATTGAGAAGCAAAACGACCACTACCTCGCCATCGAGAACCGGGAGTTCGACAAACTGGTGCTGAAATCGTCGGACAACCTTGCAGACCTCAGCGAGGGCGAGGCTCTGTTGAAGAAAATCCTCGAACCTTACAAGGGCAAGTTAGTACTTTTGGATATCTGGGGAACTTGGTGCGGCCCCTGCAAGGAAGCGCTGAGTCACTCCACAGAAGAGTATGCCCGTTTGAAGGACTACGACATCCAGTTCCTCTATTTGGCCAACCGCAGCCCGCAGGAATCTTGGGAGAACGTCATCAAGGAGTACAACGTTAGCGGCCCCAATGTGGCTCACTACAACCTGCCTGCCGAACAGCAGGATGCTATCGAGCGTCATCTAAACGTCCACAGTTTCCCAACCTATAAACTTTTCAATCGCAATGGAGAACTGCTTGATATCAATGTTGATCCCTTTCACCTCGAAAATCTCGCTAACCTGCTGGAGCAGATGAAATAAATTGTAACAAATTATGTATAAGCAAACCATCATCACCGCACTACTCGCAGTATTGACTTTTACTTGCTGCATGGCAAGAGAGAAGAAGCCTGCAATTAAAGCTAGGCTCAAGGGCTACCCATCGGGGGCCATAGATGAATACCACTTCCATGCAGGAAAAGCAATAGTCAAGGGGCGTTTTGTCAATCGGACGGAACACAGCTTCTCAACTTTCAATGTGACAGGGACGGACCTGTTCTCGAATCAAGATTTCGTCAGAACGATTAACATCGAACCCGATGGTTCTTTTCTTGAACTGATTAGTCTGCCGCATTCAGGATGGGTTTACTTCGATGGTGCAGAAATTCCGCCTGCTTTTATCGCTGTTGGTGACACCTTGGATTTATTGATTAATGGCACAGGGGATGAAACAACAATCTCGGGCAGTGGCGCCACTGGCGAGGTGAACAGCGTCTGGCCACGGTTGGAGACTCAGTTCGCTTCGAAGGAAACACGAACGCCATGGGAGGAAATGAACCGTGAATTCATGCTGGAGTGGAAAAACCGCAAGGTCAGGGAACTCGACCGAATAGCCAGTGTCATAGATGCCGACACCATCACCTTGCTAAACGGCTGCTCAGACTACGCAAAGGACGTGTTGAAAACAAGTCTCCTGGCCATGCCGCTGGAACAAGCACTTGTGGCATTACATCAGTGGCGGTGGAGAACAAGGAGCGAGGACGGAAAGCCTAATCCAGCCCTGACGATTTCCTCTGACTCATTCTTCGATTTCCTTTCGGCAAGGCAGTCCTATTTGATGGACAATCCATTGATGATCCTCGCAGCTGATGGCGGCGGTGTCGTCAACAATATGGAATTCTGTGTACTCAACGCATACTTGTTCCTGGCAAACGATATGGAAAGATGGAGCAAGTCAACAGACTCCGACGAGTTGGGCTCTTACAAGCAAAATTTTATCCTGCCATACAACTACGACCCTGAGCTTCACCGCGAGATGCTTGAATACGATAAAGGACGCTTGATTCCCGTGGCAGAGTATTATTCCATGTGCAGCGACAGTATCCGCTCGCGTTTCAAGCTTGACCATACAGGTTTCATGATGCAGCTCTGCTTGCTTCATCGCGTCCTTGACTTCGACTTCGAGGGCTCTGACGGCTGGTTCCTCACTCGCAAGGCAGAGGAATTGGCTGGAGCTATTCCACAGTTTACCGACCCTTCCATCTGCCACCATGCCGTGGACGCCTACCGCCGTTTTGTCATTGAGCGCGAAGGAAGTGCTCGCATTGATGCTTCGAATCCTACACCGGGAGATTCGCTCTTTCAATCACTGAAGGAGAAATATGCCGGCAACGTCATTTATATGGACTTCTGGGGCATCGGATGCGGACCTTGCCGTAAGGGGATGCTCGACCAGCGTACACTCGTTGAACAATATAAAGAAGCACCAGTCCGTTTCCTCTATATCTGCAACGAAAAAGACTCTCCACGTGAACCAAGCGAGAAGTTCCTCACCGATAACAACATCCAGGGCGAGCACATCTTTATCTCTTCCGACGAATGGAATCTCCTCACCAACAAGTTCCAGTTTAACGCCATTCCTTTCACACTACTTATTGACAGGAACGGTAATATTGTAGAGAAGAATGTTCCACCCACTGCAGCAAAACTTGACGAATTGCTGAAATAGGAACCATACTATATTGAAAAGAAAATAAACATAAAAACATTCATCACCGCACCGCTCGCCCTCGTGGCAGTGACGGGGCAGGGACAGAATCAAGATTTAGAAAATTTGTTTCAGAAATACAGGAACAATCCAGCGATAGAACATGTGAACTTGTTGGATTCCTTTCCTGATGCTCAACGTGTGAAAGTGGCTGAAACTTTTGAATTCGGCGATTCGCTCTCTCTTATTCGTCATTTTGTTGAAGAATACGAGCAGATTAAGAATTTCAAGAAAATGAAAGCGAGCAAAGTCATCAAAATTAAAGGTAACCTGTTAATGAAGATGGCTATGAACCAAGCTTTCACAGTCCGTATTTGGGAAGACGAAAACGGCTACAAGGATACGGTCATTGAATTCGATGGATGCAGGTATGCTGTCATCCACCTTGGTGGTTTCTACAAGAAAGATGAAATCGCAAAATATATCAGAGTCGATAAACAAAACGAACAATGAAAAAGACAATCATCACCATCCTACTCGCCATCGTCACATTGGCCGGGCAGGCGCAGGTAAAGTGCCACGTTGAGGGCAAGATTATGACAGACAAGTATGGCGACGATGTGGTCGTCTGCAAGGATGGAACGGACTTGCGTGTTAATGATGATCCATCCCTGCACTACAAGGCTGTGAACGGACATTTTGAGTGCGATATCGAGACTGACCACATCGAAATGTATGAGGTCAAACTTCCCCGACAGATGGACGAGGGTTCTTGGTTCACTGCCAGATTCCTCGCTGAGAACGGAACGGTGTGGATTGAGATGTATGAGGACAAGGCTCCGAAGGTTAGGAGCACTGGCAAGGAGGGCTTGCTGCATCATGTCTTGGACAGCATCGAGGACGTTCGTTTCTGGAATGTTGTCGATGAGTTGGACCGTGAGTTGGAAACTAATAAGGAAAAATACTTCAAGCTTGATTTCATCTCTGCCTATCAGACGTTGAAAAGCAACGATGCCGACAGTCTGCCGCAGGAATACATTGACAGCGTCAGAAACGTGCTGCGCGCTTATTATGACGACGAGCGCAAAGGCTACAACGACGAAGGATGGGCGTTGTGGCAGCGGCGGGACAGTATTGCCAAGGGAGTGCGTCCGTTCAGTGTCGGGTATTACACGGAGCATCCCGTGCTGTGGGCATATTACGACGTGTTGACGGCAATACAGACGCTCAATCAGGCGAATGTCTTTGCCAACTTCGACCCTGAGCCGCACGAGCAGATGCTCTCGCTCTATGAGGCGAAGCTTTGCAATCTGTACAAAGGCCATCCCATTCATCAGCAGATTGCCATGGCTCTGGCTGCCCTTCGCCTCCAACCTGGCAAACCGTACATAGATTATACCGTGCGGAACGTGGACGGCCAGCTCGTTCCCATTTCCACCCTCACGAAAGGCAATGTAGCCCTTATCAATCTTTGGGCTTCGTGGTGCGGCCCTTGTCGCAAGCACAGCAAGGACATGATTCCCGTCTATGAGAAGTATAAGGACAAAGGCTTCACCATCATCGCCATCGCCCGTGAGCAAAAGGCCGAGTCTATGCAGAAAGCAATGGAGCGCGATGGCTACCCGTGGTCATCGCTGTTGGAGCTGAACGACGAGAACCGCATCTGGGAGCTGAACGGCGTAGGCAATGGTGGCGGTGCCATGTTCCTCATCGACCGCGACGGCACCATCCTCTCCACATCCACCGATTCCGAGGAACTGGAACCGCTTATCAAGAAAGCGCTATACATCGAGTAAAACAAAGAACCATTATGAACCTTAGTTAGCATATTCAATAATATTGAAGGAAAGTAAACGCTAAAAAGTCTATAGACAACTACCTTAATAGGTAAATTTTCTTCAACCCGCTCCGCTGCGTCGCGAGACGCGGCGGAGCTTTCCATTTGATGCACCATATTCCTTTAATAATTCGCCCTTGTCGATTATAGCTTTCGAATCTCTGCATCCACGACGTAAAGGTCGCCTTCTTGGTCAACCAAGACATTGCGGGGTAGCAAATCCCATGCTTCATAAACACCGTTGGTGAAACGCCCTTCACGACTTGTTTTAGTGAAGCTAATGGCTGCCATATAAGTATCTATCATCACTTGAGTAGCAGGACGGGCATTGGCTATACGCCTTTGACGTAGGACAGGCTGGACTGTGCGTCCATCAAATCCGGCAAAACCGTAGAACCTATATGCTGTGTCTGGAAACAGAGTATTATGCATTAATACTTTCTCGAGCAATGCAATAACACCGCCACTGTTCATTAAGTTATTCACTTTGAAAACGGCATCATCAGCTACAAAAGTATCATTCTCATTGCCACTTGGTCCAGGCACACCAAGTTCAAAGATACGTTCCATCGGGATCCAGCATTCATGTTCCTTGGCGTATTGCTCAGCACATCGCAATTCTATCTCAAAAGTATCTACATGCTTGCGGCCAGCTCCATGTTGTGTCTCATGTAGTTGGCAAAGTCTTCGGAGCTCATCGGCGACAGCATGGATTCTTCTATTTTCTTCATCTTGCGCTCCGTCGCTTCCTTGTGGAATTGGTTGAGGTAGGTCATGATCCTTCATTGCTCTTAGTTTCTGAGTGCAAAGGTACAATTTTTCTCTTATTCAGCATCAATAAATGACAAGAAAGTGAGAGGAGAAGGAGTGAAAAGGAAAAAATGAAGGGAAAAACTGAAAAGTCGTGCCGGAGGCGGGATATAATGAGTTTCTCGTCGTATAACAAGTAGAAGACATTATAATATTTGGCGCAACTCGGTCATTATAGAGCAAGCTCTCATGGCTATCGCTGCTTCAAAAGTTCAACCCGCTCCACTGCGTCGCGAGACACGGCGGAGTTACTTGTGAAACATCACTGCCCGATAATCTTTCATAAAGAATCATCATCACCTCCCTGCTCACCCTCTTTGGTAAGCAGCTGACCAAGCAATCACAGCTTACCACCTGTTTTACTCTGTATCAAGTATAAATCTTATTCTTCATATAACAGGCTTGGAGTTCACGAGGGCAGTCATAGCCTCACCGCAAACTCCAAGCTACAAAGGTCTAAGCCAGAGACCTGCTTTCAATGGTCAAAGTGCGTATTCAAGCATCGTGAAACTATAGGGCGGAAGGCTGATAGAACATTTCTTCTGTGCTTTCACAAACTCTGATTGGGGGAAGATGGGTTGTGCTTCGTAGTTATTTTCTTGATCAGGTAAGCCACTCAGCATGGTCTTTGTAGCCTGCTTTTTGAGGGGGAAGCGGCTGAGGTTGATGTCAGCAGTTTTAGTGTCGGCAGTGGCGTTACAAAGTTTGACGAAGAGGCGTCGTGTCTGGGTGTTGAGGATGACGCTCTGGCCATAGTGGACATCGGGCTGTGGCTGTTGGATGCCAGGATTATCGTCACGGAAACGGACGCAGTCACCGTAGTAGTAGTTCCCAGATGACTGTCCAAAAAGTTGCTGGACATAATAGCTACACGTGAGGTAGGTGCGTTGGTTGTCGAAATAGATGAGGTCGGGGTTCCAGTTTGTGGCTCCGCGGCGGGCAAAAAGTGGTGCATAGCTGGTCATGGTGACAACGTCGGCATTGCGTTCTACGTGAAGAAGGTAGAGAGCTTCGGCGAGGGCGTCGATGAGTTTTTTGTCCTTGGCGGCATATTCTCCGAGATAGACCTTCGTCTTGCGTTCTCGAGGATAGTTGTCGTATTGCCGTGAAGAAAGGAAGTAACTGTTGGGCTCGTAATAGTGCTCGTCGATGATGGGCATTTGGAGTTCATCTGCCAAGCGCCATGCGTTGTCGTAGTCTGGATTGCCTTTATGTGACCCCGGCCCTGCTGTGCCAACTATAATAATTTCGGGGTGTGCCTTGGTGACACGCTCATAGATGTATTTGAATCGCTGTTCAAACTCGGGCGTGATTTTCTCTTCGTTTCCTATTCCGAGGTATTTGAGGTTGAAGGGAGCTGGGTGTCCGGCCTCGGCACGCATCTTGGCCCATTTGTTAGTGGCGGGGTCTCCGTTCGCCCATTCGATCAGGTCGATGGCTTCGCTGACCCATTCATCCATTTCGGACATCGGCAACACATCTTGCGCTTGATTCTTCATGCCCCAACCTCCGTTGGTGCCCTGACAGCTGACACCGCATGGGAGAATGGGGAGGGGATGCATACCAAGGTCTTCACAGAACTGAAAGTATTCATAATAGCCAAGTCCCATGCTCTGGTGGTAGCCCCATGTGTTCTTCAGGGGGCGACGCTGCTCTTTCGGGCCGATGGTGTTTTTCCATCGGTAGGTGTTCCAAAAGCCGTCGCCACCACCGTGTACGACACATCCTCCAGGGAAGCGCATGAATTTAGGGTGCAGGTCAGCGAGCGCCTGAGCCAAATCCTTACGCAAGCCATGACCTTTATAGGTATCGACGGGCATGAGTGAAACGTGGTCGATATCGAGGTTGCCTGTCTTGAGGACAAGAATTTGCAGGGCGGCGTTGTTGACGGTCTCGGAAGGGGTGAGGATGGCTTCTTGTTTTTTCCAGTCGGAGGAACCAGCCGTCACGGTGGCTTCTGCCAAGAGTTTAGGCGACTTACCCCAACCTTGCGGCTGTACCAGCGCAATACGGATGTCTTTGGCCTCGCCGCTGATGTTGCGGAAGAAGGCTGCGAAGGTATATTTTTCTCCGGCTTTCACGGCAATGCCATCGGGGTTGTTGTGTTCGCCGAAGAAGCCGTTGTTTTGAATGCCAACCCCTGTCCAACCATCATAATCGTAGTAGTGTTCGACGCGCTCAACATGGATGCGCATGTAGTTGGGATTGTTGGGATGGAGCGGGTTGTCCATACGTGGCTCGATGTAGCCAAGGGAGTGTCCAGGTCGGATAAACTGCCATGCGGTGGCAGGTCCCCACCCGTCGCGCTCGGTGGGGTTGTACTCGAACGATCCGTTTTGCAGGAGTTCTGCATAGAGTCCACCGTCGGCACTGGAGCTGATGTCCTCGAAGAAGATACCGATGAGTTGGTTGCTGATGGCTTTTCCGCCTTTGGGGGCAGACATGGGTTTCTGGGCTTGCAGGCCTAATGAAGACACAAGCAGGAGCATGGAAGCTGCCTGTCGAATGCTTAAAAACTTTTTCATAAATATATCAGTTGTTAGGATTTCAAGGAATAAAGACCTTGGCGGCAAATTTCCCCATTGCCTCGTAACCGGCGGGGTTGAGGTGGAGCCAGTCGTCGCTGTATGCTTGCAGGAGTTGCGAAGGTTGTTGCGGGTCGCGGACATGTTGGTCGAAGTCGATGATGCCATCGAAAATATTACTGGTTCTCATCCAATCGTTCACGGTCTGGCGGATGGCTTCGTGAAAATGGCTCCAATAGAAGCTGTTGCGGATGGGCGTTATGGTGGCAGCATAGACTTTGAGACCTTGATTGTGGGCTTTCTCTGTGAGTTGCTGGTAGGTCTCTATGAGCTTTTGCGCGACGCGGTCATAGTCTTTATTGCTGCCTCCGATGTCGTTGATGCCTTCAAAGAGAATGACGGTTGTAATGCCGCGTTGGCCAAGGATGTCACGGTCGAAGCGTTCACGTCCGGGCTGACTCAGTCCTCCGGCCATGAGACAGTTGCCACCGATGCCGAGGTTGAGAACGCCCACTTCACCTTGCAAGGCTTCCGCCAGTGCATCTGGCCATCGGTTCTGCAAGTTTGTGGTGCTGCCTCGCCCGTCGGTGATGCTGTTGCCCAAAATAGCGATGGCATGTTGGGCGTTTGATGCAATGTCGATGGCGGCGATGTTGTACCAGTGGTCAACTTTCTCGGTCGTCAGGAACGGCTTTTTGGGTTTTGATTCTCCTTTCATGATATAGGAGGTCGTGCGCGAGCCGCGGTGTGAGGTGGCATGTTCTGGTGTCTGGCCATAGACGATCGTGATGGCCAGTCGCTGCAAAGGCTGAAGCCGATAGTTGGTGGCATCGGAAAAGACAGCCTCACCCGCTTCAATGGTGACGGCTCGTTTGCCGCCGAAGGTGAGGTAGCGGGCTGTGCGGACATCGATGTCGCTGGAGTCTCGTGCATCTGCCACATAAACGGCTTTGATTTCGACGGGCGAAGGGCTGAACTCATTGGAAAGTTGCATACGAAAGGTATCACCACCTAACGAGACCTTGACGATTTGACGGATGGAGCAATCGGCCAACGTCGTGGTGCGTGGCATGTCGCCTTTCCCAGTGTATTCAGGAGCTGTTGCCCACGTGCCAACCCATCGAGTTTGGGCAGGAAGAGAAGCTGCGAAGAGAAAGAAGAGAGCGAGGAGGCAGATGGTTCTGAGAAGCTGTTTCATTGTGCGATTCTTGATTTGGGAGATTCTGTGCCAAAGAGATAAGAAGGCTGATAGCCGCCAGCGTCAACGACGATCTTCTCGAAGACGATAGCAGGTGCCTGTGGGGTGATGGTCAAATCGTGGGTGTCGCGTTGTGAATTGAGTGGCAACGTGACGACGGACTCAACCACACGCCGTGCAACAGTCGGATAATAGACACGGTGGATGTTTTCAGGCTTCTCGTTCAAGTTGATGTTGAAGTTGACGATTTGCGGTTCTCCGCCGTCGATGCTCACGTTGAATGTGAGACCACCTTGGTTCAAGAAGTCAAGCGTGGATTTTGTGACGATATGAAGACGGACGCTTTCCAGTTGTGCGTCGTCGAGACGGAAGCGATAGGTGAGTGAAGCATTCCCGACAGGTTGCGTGTAGGGCATCAGGCTGACGGCACTACGTGTGCGGCCCATGTCGGGGATGACGGTCCATGCCGTCTGGTCGGTTGCAGTGGCAGAATAGTAGTGTTCGGCTTCCATGACAACCATGCGGTTTTGAGCTGTGAAGACAAAGCCTCCGTGAGAATCGTCTTGAACGGCGCGCACTTCCGGCAGTTTGTCTGCGGGGAAGTCGTCGTTCCAAGAGGTGTAGCCGATGTGTTTCTGAATCATCAGACCATTCCATTTACCTCCGGAGATGTCGTGGTTGTAGGCTGCACAAAGGAGAGAGTCGCGACGGAAGCAATCGCGAACACGCTCAGCCCAGAGGTTGGCATCGGGGTCGTTCCGCTTCGCAAGAGCGTGGTTCATGGCTTGAGCATAGTACATCTGATGCAGGTTTGACATTGCCTGAACAGGGAAAAGAATTAGTTGCTGGTATGCGTCGCGGTATGCCGGGCGCAAGCCAATGAACTGCCGCAGCGCTTCTGCTTCCAAACGCATATAGTCATCGGCCACCTCGCGCCATTCGCCAGTCTGCAGGTTATAGGTTCGTGCATCAAGCATCTCGGCGGTACTGCGGCCATTGAGCTTACAGGCTCGGTTGAGGATGCGGGCGGCTTCATCGGCTTCTGCTTCTCCGAACTGCTGGACGCAGAAAGGACGTGTGTGTGTACCGACGACGTCACGGCTGACAGAACGGGGTGCCCAAGCCATGTCCATGAACAACGAAATAGGATATTCCATGGGTTTCAGGTCGCCCACATTCAGTACCCAAAGGCGGTCGAGGCCATAGTCAAAGGCCAAGGTCAGCTGTTCCCACATGTTCTGTGAGGGCGTGACGTTGAGCCACTTGGAGTTGCGCGGTGCACCGACATAGTCAACGTGGTAGTAGAGCCCCCACCCTCCTGGGCGTTTGCGCTCCTTGTCGGTGGTGGGCACGCGCCGGACATTGCCCCAATTGTCGTCGCAAAGCAAGATGGTCACGTCGTCTGGAACGCGCATTCCTTTATCATAGTAATCGAGCACTTCTTTATAGAGAGCCCAAACTTGCGGCGTTTCTTTAGCAGGCCGCCCCGTCACCTGTTGGATGATTTTCCGCTGGTTCTTGACGATGGTCTCCAGCAACCGCGTGTCGGCCTCCTCGCTCATGGCTTCGTCGCCGTCGCCGCGCATACCGATTGTCACGAGGTCATCGGTTCCTTTCATCCGCTCAATGCCTTCACGGAAGAACTGGTCGATGACCTTTTGGTTTTTCTGATAGTTCCATGGGCCGTATTCTCTGCGGTGACGCGCCCATTCCTGATGGTTGCGAGCCATGGGTTCATGGTGGCTGGTCCCAATCACAATACCCATTTCATCTGCTGTCTTCGAGTTCAGAGGGTCATCGGCATAGAACGCCCAATCCCACATCGCCGGCCAGAGGAAGTTGCCTTTCAGGCGCAGGATGAGTTCAAAGACACGCTCATAGAAACGGTGGTCGCCGTTCTTCGTGCCATAAGTATTTTTCACCCATTGCATCAGGCAAGGACCTTCATCGTTGAGGAACAGCCCGCGCCAACGCACAGCCGGTTCACCATCTGTCCACTCTCCACGTTGGGCATAGACGTGTTCGTGATGCTCCACGGGTACATCTGCCCACCAATACCACGGCGAAACGCCCAACTGACGCGACAGCTCGTAGATGCCGAACACAGTTCCACGCTTGTCGCTGCCTGCAATGACCAATTGCTCGCCAATCGTCTTGATGATGTATTTTTCGGTTTTACCTTTCAGATTATTGAGAATCCCTTGTCGCACCCATTGGTCTATCTGCTTGTTGACACCGACGGTGCCTATCAGGATTCGTGGCTGAGGATTCTGGCTTGGCCGCACACCGGTCACACGCTCGAAGTCGCTGCACAAAGTGGCGGCTGCGCGCTGTACACAGCTGTGCTCTTCGGACAAGAAGCCCACGGTAGCAGCGTCCAACGACAAAGCTCCTGGGGTGGCTTCAAAGTGGATGAAGGGTTCGGTGGCGTGGGAACTGAGGGAAACAAGAAAACAGCAAAGCGCAAGAAGGAAAAGGGAAAAACGTTTCATAGTGATATGTCCTAATCTTTGTTTTAGTTTGCTTTCACGTGGTAGCCTGCCCGACGGAAAACAGGGATGCGTGCGAGGGTAACGGGTGTGGTGACGTACTGCCCGCCGTCGTAGTGCTGACCCGTGCGGAAGTCATACCAACCGCCACGGTTGCGCGGAAGATAAGTGCGCCATTCGCTGACACCCGCCTCCGTGACGGGACTGACAAGAAGTGCGGGACCGAACATGAACTGATGCTTTTGCTTCAGGGCTTCGGGATCGTCGGCAAAATCGAAGACGAGAGGACGCATGAGGGTGGAGCCGTGTTCAGCGACGGCCACATTACATGAATCGATGTAAGGCAACAAGCGATAACGTTCGCGCAGGCAATCTGCGATGATGGCCTGTGCCTCGGCACCGTAGTTCCAGGGTTCGGTATTACTCATGTAGCCGTGAACGCGCATGAGGGGAAGGAATACCGACGTCTCAATCCAACGGAGCATCCGCTCGATGTAGTCCTTGTTGGTATATTGGTCATTCGGTCGGAAGAAGCCTCCGGCATCGTATGTCCACCACGGAATGCCGGCAGCTTGCAAGCCAAGTCCGGCAACAATCTGGCGGCGGAATGCCTCCCAGTCGTTTCCGACGTCGCCCGACCAGAGGGCGGCCCCGTAGCGCTGAATGCCGGGGAAGCCGCAACGGGTGAGGATGAAAGCCCCCGTTCCTTCGTACACCGTCTTGCAAACCATGAGCGGATAGACGTTCCTGACGAGTTCTCCAGGCCAACGTCCTCCACCCACCCGACGACCGATCAGATCGTCATTCTCGGGTTCGGTGGCATCTTGCCACCATGCGTCGATGCCCAGCGGCACAAGGCGCTGGCTGAAGTTGCGCCAATAGGCGGCGGCTGCCTCGGGACGGAAGAAATCGATCCAATCTGTGCCGGGGATATAGTAGCCGTCGCGTTCCATCTGGCGGCCCACCTCGGAGTTTTTGTCGATCTTCGACCACACAGAGAGCATCAGATGGTAGCCCATGGCGTGAAGGCTGTCTGTCAGCGCTTTCGGGTCGGGGTAGAATTGTTCGTCGAAGCGCATCGCGTTCCATCCATGTCGTCCCCAATACTGCCAATCCTGCACGAAGACGTCTGCCGGCAGTCCTTCGTCACGGAACCGACATGCTGTCTTCAGGATTTCATCTGACGAATGGAAACGCTCGCGGCAATGGATATAACCGAGTGCCCAGCGTGGCATCTTGGGTGCAGCCCCCGTCACCTCACGATAGGCAGCAATGATTTCATCGGGCGTGCCTACGAAGACCGTGTAATCGACCGCACTGGCCACGGGAGAACGAAACGTGGTCTCGCCCTTCACCTTATTATAATATAAGACGGGCTGGTCGTTCCGCGTCAGTTCAGCGGACAAGTCATGATTGCCTTTCTTCAAGTGGACGATGGTGGAGGTGGTCGGTGGCAACCACACATTCTGCATGTCAATCACCGTCTTTCCGTCGATGACAAGATGGTGACGACGGGCCATGCGCTGACCGACATCAAGCAGCAGGGCATAGTCGCCCTCTTCATCGATCTTCAACGTGGCGGCAAAGCGGTTGTTCTCGCGGACTTCCTCTCGTCCGCCTTCCGTCGAGGTGACGTTTACCACCTGCTTAGTTCCCGTGGAGGCGGTCTTTTCCATCTTGACCGACCGTTCACACGGATTGAAGTCTGTCAGGCCATAGTTGTTCCAGAGCACGCCGTAGCCTTTGTTGGAGATGAGCATCGGGACGGAAATCTGCGTGTTCACCTGGGTCAACCGCCGCGAGAGACCACGTACATTGGCGTAGCCGTCTTGGAACTGTCCGAGACCGCAAAGGTATTCGTCCTTCGGTGAGACGAATGTCAGCCGTGCCTCCTGAGTGGGCAGGCCCGCCACGGTCGATGGCGTCAGGCTGTGGCTGGTAGCCGTGAAGACCAGACGCCCCTTGCGGTCAAGGATGTTGACGATGCCTTTGCGCTGATTGACTTTCACGGTGATATAGGCATCGGTCACCTCTTCATGCTTCACGTAAACCCAATCTGGCAGGGTGTCTTTTTCGATGTTCTCGGTATAACGGATGCGCACCGCATTGTTCGCGATTTTGGTTACATGGAGCCTCCCCTTACCAAAAGCCACACGGTCGGCCTTAGCCGTCAAGCTGGCCAACAACAACATCAGCAACCAGGAGGTATGCCGAAAGAAAGATTTGTATGTCATTTTTCCTGCTTTTTTGTTTTTCAGCCGCAAAGATACAACTTTTCCCATAGAATCCTTCGATTTGTTCAAAAAAATGCACGCACACGTCTATACTCATCCGAAAACTTGCATATACACATCAGGAAACTCGTATATACGCATTCGGAAACTCGTATATACGCGTCCGCGAGTGCACAGATGGAAGCGTGAAAATGCACACGTTTTGCCTCGAAGGGCAACACCTTCCACCCGTAAGGTGCAGACCTTCAGGACAGCATGTCAAGACGCGTCTCGTCACAGCCTCTAACCATGTTTGTTCAGCCCAAAATCCCTCAATCCCTCACCTTTTGGGTCATCAGCTTGTCAAACAACGATTTACAGGTGAGGGATTGGTGAGGGATAGGTGAGGGATGGTGAGGGATTCGTTATTTCTGCATTGCCTGTGCTTTCCGCGAGAAACTGCTCACCAATCCCTCACCATCCCTCACCTATCCCTCACCTATCCCTCACCCGCAAACGCCTCTTTACCAAACGATTTACTCCGATGGTGAGGGATTGAGGGATTTTTCGGGAAAATCAAGTGTACAGGAAGAGGCGCAGAGGTTTGGATGAATTGAGAAGGATTTTTCCATAAATTTATTTAAGTTTTTTAGCATTTGTCTTGGCAGTTATAGATATATTTAATATCTTTGCGGCGTATTTTAACAAAGCTAAAGATTCGTGTCACGAAAAAGTGCATTATTTGTCCTCGTTTTGCTGCTGGTATTGCTCTGCGGCGTCGGGATTTGGGGCTTGGGACTCTTCAGCTCCAAGAAAGAAGCCAGCACCGTGCACATCGACCGCTTTGACCGGGTGCTGGACGAGTACGTGTCGCTGGGCAGCTACACGGCCTTGCAACGGATGAATACGCAGTATCCTCGTGAGACAAAATTGCTGATTGAAGATGTCCTGTCGTTGGGGAGAGTAGATGACCCGAATGTCGAGCGCGAGCTGCGACGGTTCTATCTAGATTCAACAGTGCAAATGCTTTTGGATGAGGTGCATCGGCAATATACCGACCTCAGCGACCTCGAAGCCGACTTCGGCCATGCTTTCGAAAAGCTCAAGGAAAAAGATCCCGCCTTCCGCGTGCCACATATCTACACGCAAATATCTTGCCTCAACCAAAGCATCGTCATCGGTGATACACTCATCGGCATCAGTCTCGACAAGTATCTTGGAGAAGACTTTCCGCTTTACAAGGACTTCTATACGCCCGAACAGCGTGCACAGATGAACCGCAATGCCATCGTCAGCGATGCCGTGAGCCTTTATCTGCAGTTTCATAAGTGATGTCCACACCCGCCATCTACCTTATCCCCGTCGAATTGGGCAATACGCCCCAGGAGCGCGTGTTGCCGCCTTATAACCGCGACATCATCCTTGGCATTCGCCACTTCATTGTCGAAGAGGTGCGTTCAGCACGCCGTTTCCTGAAACGTGTTGACCGCGACATCAACATCGACGCCCTCACGTTTTATCCGATGGGTAAACATGCCGACAACCAACGGTTTGCAGAATACCTGAAGCCGCTGGAAGCGGGCGAGCCGATGGGCATTATCTCTGAAGCCGGCTGCCCTGCCGTGGCTGATCCCGGTGCCGACATTGTGGCCATTGCCCAGCGGAAAGGCTTGCACGTGGTGCCGCTCGTCGGGCCGTCATCAATGCTGCTGGCTCTGATGGCTTCTGGATTGAACGGACAGAGCTTTGCTTTCAACGGCTATCTGCCCATTGACCCCGCCGACCGCATCCGTTGCCTGAAGCAGCTGGAACAGCGTGTTCAGCAGGAGCACCAGACACAACTCTTCATTGAGACACCCTTCCGAAACCAAAAGCTTTTCGAGACGTTGTGTCAGACCTTGCGTCCGCAGACCCGGATGTGCGTGGCTGCGGGCATCACGACCGACGACGAATGGATTCGCACGCGCAGCATCGCCGATTGGCAACGCCATCGGCTTCCAGACCTGTCGAAAACACCTGCCATCTTTCTCATTGGATAAACCTGAATCGCTATGGAAATCTTAATAGGCATCGCCGTGGGTGGCATCGTCGGAGCCGTCATCATGTGGCTCATCATGCGTGGAAAGCTGAATGTGGCGAACGTTCTCTTAGAAGAACGCACCCGCGTCCAAGAAGAGCATCACGCAGAAGCGCTGGCAGCTCAGCAAGCACGTTTCGACGAGACGGTGGCCAAGGTGGCAGCTCAGATGAAAGACGCCACGGGAGAGATGCTGCGTCAGCGGCAGAAAGAGTTTCAAGAGAGTTCTGGCAACAGCATCGGCCTGATTGTGAACCCGCTGCGAGAAACGATAGACAAGATGCAGCGCGCCATGGCAGAGACACAACACCAACAAAGCGAAGACGCCGGAGCCATGAAGACACTCATCCAACAGATGATGCAGCAGAGTGCTGAGGCGCGCAAGAGCACCGACGAACTGACACGCGTCTTTCGCAAAAGCAATACCGTCCAGGGCAACTGGGGAGAGACCGTGCTCGACGAACTGCTGGAAGCACAAGGCCTCACGCGCGGGATTCATTATGATGTACAGTCATCCATCCGTGATGCCACAGGCTCCACCGTGACCAACGAGGGAGGTTCACGTATGCGTCCCGATGTGATTCTGCACCTTGACCAGCGAAGGGAAATAATCGTGGATGCCAAGGTGTCGCTGTCGGCCTATATGGACTATGTCAATGCCACCGACGAAGCAGAAAGACAGCGTTATCTGGCAGCACACATCAAGAGCATCAAAGACCAGGTAACCGCGCTGGCCACCAAGGACTACAGCGCATACATCCAGCCTCCGAAAGTGAAGATGGACTACGTCATCATGTTCGTTCCCCACTCCGGAGCCCTCTGGACGGCTCTGAACGCCCAGCCAGACCTCTGGCGGAAGGCCATGGAACGTGGCGTGTACATCGCCGACGAGCAGACCCTCTTCGCCGCCTTGCGCATCATCAGCCTCACGTGGACACAAATCGTGCAGGCACAGAACCATGAAAAGGTCTTCGCCTTGGCCAACGAGATGATGGACCGCGTGGGACAGTTCATCAAGAAATACCAGTCCGTAGGCAAGGCTCTGGAACAGGCCCAGAAGGCTTACGAGGAAGGAGACCGCAAGTTGCAGCCATCTGGACAAAGCATCCTCCAAACCTGCGTCAAGCTCCAGAAACTGGGTGCCAAACAATCTGACAGGAATCCACTACCCATAAATGATTCTTATGAAGACGCTCTTGAAAACCAGCCTGCTGATGCTTCCGCTCCTCTTGGCATCATGCACAAAGAAGACACAGACAACGCTCTCTGACGGTCCCGACTATACCGTCTATGTCAATCCCTTCATCGGCACTCAGACCGACGAGACAGGAGCCCTCAGCGGCAGCACCTTCCCCGGTGCCACGATGCCGCAGGGGATGGTGCAGCTGAGTCCAGAAACGGAACAGATGGTGACGTGGGACCCTTGCTGCGGATATGATTACAACAAGGACCACATCTACGGCTTCACACACACTCACCTTAGCGGCACGGGCTGCACAGACCTCATCGACGTGAGCCTCATGCCTTTATCCGCTGTCGTCACGCCTGAACAGCTGCGTGCTGCCGACTTTTCTCAACCCTTCACACACAAGGCAGAATCAGCACGCCCGGGTTATTATCAGGTGTTGCTGCAAGAGAGCGGCGTGAACGTGGAACTCTCGGCCACCGTCCGCACGGGCATCCACCGTTACACGTTCCCGAAGGGACAGCCACAAACCGTGGTGCTGGATCTCGACCGAGGCACCTATCGCGGCGAAGCCTACTACTCTGGTCGCCGCACTTACGACATCATCCAGAGTCAGTTGCGCATCGTGGACGACCACACCGTGGAAGGCTATCGCGTCATCACCGGCTGGGCCAAACTGCGCAAAGTGTATTTCCGTGCCGAGTTCTCTAAGCCTTTCACCCGGCGGTTGCTCATGGACGGCGCACGCAACGCCGGCAAGAGCGAAGTGGTGAACGGGCGCTGCCTACGCACAGCCCTCAGCTTTAATCCCGAAGAGGGACAACAGCTGACGGTGAAAGTCGCTATCTCGCCCGTGGATAACGAAGGAGCGAGAAAGAACATGTTAGCAGAAGCTACAAGTTGGCAGTTTGACGACTACGTCAAAGCCGCCCACGACATTTGGCAGTGCGAACTCAGCCGCATCGACGTGGACGGCACCGATGACCAGAAGACCATCTTCTACACAGGCCTTTACCATGTACTCATGCAACCAAACACCATGAGCGACGTCGATGGCCGCTACATGGACACCAACTTTGAAATCAAGCCCCTCTCCCCAACACAGTCCTCAACAGCTTCCCCGTGTTCGTCCTCGACGGTTTCCCCTTCGAGTTACCATAGCACCTTCAGCCTCTGGGACACCTTCCGCGCCGCACATCCTCTTTACACCCTCATTGCACCCGACATCGCCGCCCAATTCGTTCGCGACATGCTCCTGCACCACCAGACCTACGGCTATCTCCCCATCTGGGACCTTTGGGGACAGGACAATTACTGCATGATTGGCAACCATGCCATCCCCGTTATCGCCGATGCCATCATGGCAGAGCTGCCCGGAATCGATGCGGAAGCAGCCTATCAAGCTATGGTGGAGAGCAGCACCCGCAGCCATCCCAACTCTCCCTTTGAGGTTTGGGAACAGTATGGCTATATGCCACAGACCCTGCAAAACACCAGCGTAAGCATCACCCTGGAACAATGTTTCGACGATGCCTGCGTGGCTGCCGTTGCCAAGAAACTCGGACACACTGAAGACTACGAGCGTTTCCACCGTCGCAGTATGTTCTACCGCAATCTCTTCGACGCCGAAACAGGCTTCTTCCGCCCCAAGGACGAAAACGGAAAATGGCTGGAAGGCTTTGACCCGCTCTCCTATGAACAACCTTGCTTTGTGGAAGGAAACGCCTGGCAGTATATGTGGTTCGTTCCGCACGACCCGCAGGGACTGATTGACCTCTTTGGCAGCAAGGAGGTCTTCCTCGAAAAGCTTGATGAAAACTTCGCTCTCACGGCCACCAGCGGAGAGGTCAACGGCAATGCCAGCGGCTTCATCGGGCAATATGCCCACGGCAACGAACCCAGCCACCACACTGTTTATCTCTACAACTTCGCTGGCCGTCCAGAACGCACACAAGAACTCGTGGAACAAGTCCGTAGCGAGTTCTACCGCGCCACACCATGCGGCTATGCCGGCAACGACGACTGTGGACAGATGTCGGCCTGGTATATCTTCTCAGCCCTGGGCTTCTATCCCTTCCACGCTGGCAGTGCCGAATATGTCTTGGGAACGCCTCTCTTCAAGAAAGCTACCTTGCATCTGGCTGGCGGCAAAGACTTCATCATTTCCGCACCCAATAAGACACCCGAACGCGTCCACGTGAAAAGCGTGAAGCTCAACGGGCAGCCCCTCGACGGCTTCATCCTCACTCATCAGCAACTGATGGCCGGAGGCACACTGGAATTTGAGATGAATTGACAAGCGACAAGCAACAAGCCTCCTCCACGACTGAAATCACTACCAACACGAATCATGTTTCACTTTTAATAAATAAAATGCGATGAAAAGAAATCTCACCCTCATTTGCCTGCTGACCTGTACTTTGATGTCATGGGCAGGCCGCATCGTTACGGACAGCATCCAGAGCAAAGTCCTGAATGCTACCGTGAAGTTCAATGTCTATCTGCCTTCCGACTTCGACAAGTCAAAAGAGAAACTGCCCGTGGTCTATCTGCTCCACGGCCTCACAGACACCTACACGGCTTGGGAACAAAAGGGCGGAATGAAAGATATTACAGATGAAATCATCGGTTGTGGAGAAGCTGTGCCGATGGTCATCATCATGCCCAATGCCGGCGGTCCCGACGTGAACAACACATGGAACGGCTACTTTAATATGCCGGGCTGGGCCTACGAAGACTTCTTCTTCAAGGAGTTGTTGCCTACCGCCGAGAAGCGCTACCGTTGCACTGGCGACAAAGCTCACCGTGCCATCATGGGACTGTCGATGGGTGGTGGCGGCAGTGTGGGCTACTGTCAGCGTCATCCCGATATGTTCTCATCGTGTTATGCCATGAGTCCTTGGCTCAACAGCGGCGATGGCCGCCTCGGTCCCAATGGAGAGAAGACGAAAATGTACTACACCTCCGAAGCCGTCAAGGAGCACTCTGCCCTTGCATTCATGGATCGTGCCAACGACGCCACAAAAGAGCAACTGAGCACACTGAAATGGTTCCTCGACTGCGGTGACGACGACTGGCTCTTGGGCGATACCTTCGAGCTTTACAAGAAAATGCGCATGGCTAAGCTCAATACAGAATTCCGAGTACGCAACGGCGTACACAACTGGGAATACTGGCGTGCAGCCCTTCGTCTTTCTCTGCCTTTTGCCTCTCGTAACTTTGCGAAATAAGGAGTTTGCGTAAAAAAACAGAAGCCCACATGGACTTCTGTATAATAATGCGGAGAGAGAGGTATCACTCGCAGAAGGAGATGACCCTCATCTATTTGTTGTTTAATGAATTGAGTACCAATCATTTTGCATTTCCCATCAAAACGGTTCAGATCTTATGAGGTAATACACTGGTAATACATCCTGCTATGTATAATAAGACGGGTAATATAGTCACCAGATTTCTTAGCCGTCACGCTGTCTTAACGCTCAATGGTTTTAATTCTATCAAAGATCTCTTATCTCACTTTGCAAAGGTAGCGCTTTTGCATCGAATAACCAAATAATTCAAGCAAAAAGCGGACAAAACACTCAAAAATCAGCCATTTCCCGACTGGGTAAGTCGTAAAATTGTTAAAATATGACTTTAAATTTTTCAAGACCACTTCATTGGAACAAAAAATTTAGGGGAGTTTATATGAGTTTACCCCCTTTTCTCTTATAAACTTTGCTGCTTTTATAGATTAAGAAAGTTTAACATTAACAAATAACCCCTTGCTATTCAACTTACTAAACAATAGACCTGCATGCAAAATTAACAAAATAAAGATATTTTAAGGATAGCAACAAAACGTAGCAAAGTTATTAACTCCAGAAATCACCAAAGATTCTCTGGAGTTAATGATGAAAACAGTACGTCTCATACAATTCAAATCACTCGCGGAAATGCGAAAGGCATTGCCGACAGAGAAGAAGTGTTTGGCGTACTTAGAGAAAATATTATGGCCCAATGGAGTTGTGTCGCCTTATGACCCCACGTCTAAGGTTTACAAGCGCAAGGATGGCACCTATCGCTGTAAAAATACAGGAAAGAACTTTAACGTAAAAGTTGGGACTATCTTTGAGAACACAAAACTTCCACTTACAACATGGTTCGAAGCAATATATCTCATCACGGTTCATAAGAAAGGCATGTCTTCTTTGCAGTTGTCAACTTTATTGCATGTAACATTAAAAACAGCTTGGTACTTATCGCATCGCATTAGAGAATGCTATCAATATAATGGCGGAAAGCTTGAAGGAGAGGTGGAACTGGATGAAACCTTTGTAGGAGGAAAGAATAAAAATCGTCATAAGAATAAGAAAGCAAAGAAATGTCAAGGTAGGGCATTCGTTGACAAAGTACCAGTTTTTGGTGCCATGCAACGTGGCGGGAAAGTCGTATGTAAAGTGCTAAAAAATACGTCATGGAAGCAACTGACCCCAGCTGTACTGAGGAATGTCAAACGCAGTTCCACCCTCTATATGGATGAGTGGTGCGGATATTGTAAGATTCAGAAATTATATTCTCACCACGTAGTTGACCACGGGCATGGAATCTATGTAGATGGGAGTGCATATACCAATTCTATTGAAGGATTTTGGGGAAACTATTGCAAACGCGTAATAAATGGAATATACTATATGATTAGCCGAAAGCATATGCAACGATACTTCAATGAATTTTCGTTTCGATATAACACAAAAGATTTGACTTCATCGCAGAAAATTCAAGAGGTGATTCTTAATTGCAGGCATCGTTTAACCTATAAACAACTGATAGCAGCATGAAGTCCAAATCTGAATATCGAACAAGCATACCAGACGAAATCCTTAATGAAATACATGAACCCATATCATTTGAAGATTTTGTTATGCCAGCTCTTCAATTTGACATGAAAGCATATCGGAAACGCTTGACCAAAGACAATACGGATAAGAAATTGCAAAAGAACTGAAGAAATCAAAGAAATTTTGATGTTACAGCTTTATTTCGCCAAACATTTCGTACCTTTGCACCGACGATTGTGTCTCACCCTCGTTAAAATCGCCAATTTTCAACTCAGGGTCTATATGGAGGCACAGACGGCAGTTCATACAAGTGGGCTGCCCATCTGTGCATATAGACGAGTGTTTGGCGATACTCTACGAGGTGTGGCAGATGGTGCAGTCCACTTTCGTTGTATAATTATTAACTCGTAAAAATATCGCCTTATGAAAAAAGTTTTAGTCTTACTGATTAGTGTCTTGCTCGCTAATGGGGCTGCGGCTCAAATTACCTTGCAATCTATAACAAAAGATTGCTTTTCTTCTTTCCACCCTAATGACAAGGAATTTTGGTTCAGCAACATCGATGGCCAATTTATAAAGTGTACCACAGAGGAAATGTCTGCTCTTTTGCATAAAGATGTTATAGCCTATTATGGACTGGGAGAAAAGTATAATACAGCATTGAAAATTAGTGTCTTTAAGAAAAGTGCAGAATACTCTACCTATGTAGAACGTTTGAACAAAGAGCGTGATAACTTTGTACAAAACAAATCGTATATGCTGTACAGTTTGGCAAGTAATAGCCCTTATGACATCAATCGGCATTGTTTCAATTTCAAAATAGAATTTGACAATCTTGCTAAATGCAACGCTCCAAACTATTATAGCCTTGGCGGTGGTCTTGCACTCACATTTAAATCCTCTTACATAACATACAAAAAAGTACTCACGAATGAAAATATATATGGCTGTAAGCATTACAATGTTTTAAGAACTCCGACAATATCAGAAGAAACAGCGTTGAGAATTGAAGAAAACCAAAGTAACGTTAGCCTGCTCTTCGTTTTCATTCCAACAAAATCTATTTCAGAAAACAAACCTGTCATTGGAATGAGCGGTTATGTAATGACAATGCCTTATGTACTTGGAAAGGTTATTGGCGTATATATTGTCAATGAACAAACTGGCGAGGTGTATGCAGATATATCCAACATCCTAAACCAAACACCACCTAAACGTACTAATACACAACGGAAACGTTAGAATGTACGGATTCACACATTTTCTGCCTTGCCAACAGCATTCTCGCTTACAGATAGTAAACTAATCGTTCACCCCTATAAAACCAATGCTTATGCGCAATTTCTCAATCACCAACTTAGAGCAAAGCAAACGGCTCTATTATGCAGGTCTTAAACTCTCTACGGCAGACTATATTATACAACACAGCATATCAAAGGTAAGCGGTGTTGTGGACGTAGAAGAAACACCTATCAAAGTAGAAAGAAAATCTGACTTACAGAAAGCAGAGGACAACGATTCTTTCTCTGCTGCGTGGTCGCTTGGTAAACTTATCTACATGATGCCCGATTCTATACCCTCTGCCTACGATGAACATGGAAACGCTATGCCCGATGAATTTGCGGTGTTCAATCTCGTTATGGGGCAGAACTCTGTAAAATATGTTGCCGATGGCGGCAGATGTCGTCTTAGGTCTAACGGCTCTTGTCTTTTAGATGCTGTTGTAGAAATGGTGGAAATGCTGTTGAAAGAAGAATACTTTGACTACTCTGAGGACAAGGAATAGTTTATCCACTTAGTATTTGAAACTTTGAGGAGTGCGTCAAAACGACGCATTCCTTTTTATATTAAGTAAGTCGTTCAACGTAGAGTCCTAACAATTAGTGTTCTCGACCATGTAATCCTGCCATTTTGTCATTTCAACTCTAATGGCATACTGTTTGTCATTTTATATATTGGTGCATTAGGCACTCACGAGCCTATGATTTTTTAATCAGGATAACGTGAATGGGCTTCATTTTAGATTCTTCCCCCATGAAAAACTGAAGATAAGAGTTAATTCACATGTTTAACAAAATAACACTTTTGCCGATGTACGTTAAAAACGTTAGTGGTTCAAGTAGATTTCCAAAGCCAAGAGGATACAATTCATGGTTAGACTATTGGAAGGCACAAACTGGCGAAAACCCATACTATTGCTCAGCTGACAATTGTTGGGGAACAAATTTGGTTGGTGCTCATGTCCAAAAGGCTTATAGTAATGACCAAAGTTGGTATATTGTTCCTCTTTGCACTTCTTGTAACCAAAGAACAGACACCTTTAACGTTAGCGCAACGCTGGTGCCTGTTCCAAGCAATCTTTATTGAAAGTTCTTTGCTCACATCGTGCTGCAACACGATAAAGAGCCTTATCAAGCGACTGTCGGTATGCACCACGGCAGTTGCTTTTCTTTATTATATAACGTTGTTTCGGTACTTTTATTGTAACAATACCAAAATTCTATAAAAACATTAACACAACCCCGATGCAATAAGGAACGTTTCTTCACGGCTAATCGTTTCATTGCCATAAAGTCTTTCGCTTACCTCTCTTATATATCCCTGCTCTGCCCTTGGAGCATAGGCATAAAGATACTCCATAAATTCGGACTTTGGTACACGATGCTTTTCTAATTCTTTTCTCAACTTATATAGTGGTATAGATACTTCGCAGCGTGCATTGACTACCTCTGAACGCAATAAAGATTCTCTAATTGCAGGATGATATGTATAATTCATGCGTTATTCTCCTTGTTAATGTCTTTTCTCGTTAATAAATGCCGCAAGGCGGTTATAGATTATTAACGTTGATAAAGATTTGTTTGCAAGGCTGGGCGTGGCAACCACTTGGCAATTTTGCCTAAAAACGAAATCCGTGAAATCCCTTTATCTATTGGGGTTGTCACGGATTTTAGGGTATTGTAGTATATAGTCACCAAAATTTAATTTTGTGGCAAAAAAACAAGGAGATAAGGTTATGAGAATAGAGTACGATACTGTATTCATAAAACTTCTGGCTAAAGAAGTTGTGAAGGAGATGCGCCGGACAGAGCAGGAAAAACCTCAACCGGAACTTATCAGCAGCAAGGAAGCAGCTGCCCTCATAGGGGTAAGCGAAGATTACGTTCGAAAAATCAAAGACAGACTGCCACATGTAAAACAAGGCAACAACAATCAGGGCCGTCTGTTATTTGTCAAAGAAGGACTGATGGAAGCTTACCTCAATTCAAAATAGGGAGTTCCTATTTCTTACGCAAGGAGGTGGAGTTGGCGTTCTCCTCCACCTCTTTTTTCGTCTTAGTTTTCGTCTAAACTCGTCTAAATTTTCGTCTAAACTCGTCTAAATCTCACTTAAAATCTCGCTTAAAGTCGCTTAAATTTTCTTAGCAAGAATGCCCTAAATAAAGGCATTTCAGGAAACTCTCGCATAAAAACTCGCTTAAATTCTCACGTAAAAGTCGCGTAAATTCCCACGTAATCTCACATAATTTTCACGTAGCCCCCACATAAATAACTTATGCCAAATGCCACAAACGCTTCTCGTCAGTCTTTATTACACCTTGACGTTTTAACTTCATAATCAAATTGCCGATTTTATTAACACGTTGCGTGTCTGTATAATCTACTGGTAACTTATTCCAGAGCAGTTCGTTAATCTGCTTCCTACTTAGCACCTTGTGGTCATTCAGGGCTTTCATAATCCACTCCTGACATTCTGCGTCGTTGAACCCCTTTTTCAAAGTATATTCCACCTGTGTATTAGTTGCCTTAGCAATCTGCTTTGAGACATACAAGTGAGGTTTCCTGCCTTCTATCAGCCCTTCCTTCCTCAGTTTCTTTATAGCGTTGTCACTTATAGGTTTACCTTTCTGCACCTGATCCAGCAACACGGCATCAGTCAGCGACATATCCTGATTGGCAAGCAACATTAGGCTGTAGTTCTCATCGATGATGGTGCCAGGCAGATTGAGAATGACTTCATCCGCTGTTGACAGGTCGTAGTCTGGCATTGGGAGATAGCGATCTTTTTGGCTCTGGTACATCTTATGGATACCATAACCCTGTGTATCTATCATCCTGATGTTCACCATAGCCTTTACGAGTGCAGGATTGCGATAACTCTTGGGAGTCTTCTCACCAGTGATATACTCTTTATAGTCCCCCTCGTAAAAGTTTCCATCATTTTGGAACTTCAACGAATCCATATTCTCAGTCACGATAATTCTTGCATTCTTCTCATATTTTTGGTGGGCTATCGAATTATGCATACCTTCGAGTATACTCTCCGTATCATACTTCCACACCTCCGCTGGTATCAGCGAATCCTTGGGATAAATCTTGAAGCGGTAGTTGCGTATCCTACCAAGCAGTTTTGTTGTTGTAAGGACAAACGGGATGGTGTAAATGTCGCCAAATACCTGCCCGTCCTGAAAACACTTCCACACAATTTGGGCTATGTGATGCAGTTTGTGAACAGCCGTTTCCTTGCCTACCAGTAACAGCGTTGTACGTGTCACTTTTCCATCGATTGTCAGTCCTGCCTTGTCAAGAAACACCTTGTCTTCCCAGCCATCACATTCCTTTGCAAGTGTTGGATAACGCTGTTTGTAACCTTCGCGAGCCTTTGCAATGGCCTCCTTGTCAAGGTCGTCTATTGTGGCATCAGCAACTACTTCTGCCGTCCAGTCCTCATTCACCGTCTGCCTGCGTATCTCCTCATACTTGCTCATGTCAAGAGCCACCAAACTCTCACCACGTCGGGCATAGAAATGACCCTGCCAAGCCATCGGAATACCGCGAGGGGCAGCCGGAATCTGGAACATTAGCACCCGCTTGCCCTCAACCTCCAGTTCATAAATATCCCTGAAGGTATTGCGGTCGGTGGTATGCTGCGACAAGTCATACTTCAACTTCTGTAGGCTCTTCATCCCGTTCTTGTACGAAGTGCCTAATATCTCGCGCGTCTTGTCATGCACACCAAACACCA
>JAGCPY010000048.1 GCA_017965425.1 Bacteroidaceae bacterium
GACAGACACGCTGGGCCGCATGCACAGCGATGCTCAGTTTGCTGGTTCCAGCTCAGTGCCTGCTCACGTAGAGATGATGGGCTTCCTGGGCATCGGCAACAACCCGATGGTGGGTGCCACCGTCAGCATCGCCGTGGAGATAGACCTGGCCCTGAACAAGAAGTAAGCATCACATCTACTTGCGTTAAAGAAAATCAGCGGGCGAGTTGCAGCAGCAACCCGCCCGCATTGTGTTGAGGTGACAAAAAAGTTAAAACAAAGACATTGTTTTATCGTTCATTGTCGTAGATTTAACGTTCATTGTCGCAGATTTAACGTTCAATGTCGTAGATTAAACTTTTGCTCCGGGGGAACCCTTGGAAAGATGTCGGGAAACCTATAGAAAGGTACGGTCAATTCAGTATGTTTCTCGCTACTCATTCATAATCTGTCTGGGTTCAATAGTTTGGGCGTATTCTCCCAAATACGGTTAAGGGGCGGGGAATGGGTGCCTGTGCGGGCTGGTAACGGAGCCAGCCCCTACGTGAGTAAGAAGTTACAAAAAGTGAAAGGAAGCCATTTTTTTTCAAATAAATAATAGTTTTCTGTAAAAAATTGTGAACTTTTGCAGAAGAATTCCTGTTTTTTTACAATTTATGATAAGTTTGTGAAAGAAAAGAGACTCTTTCCAAACATTCGCCGTTCCATTTCCATTGAAAGGAGGATGGCTGTGCTTCTGCTGGCCTTTATGGCCATGTTTGTGTCTGTGCGAGGAACTTGGGCACAAGGGGCTTACGATTACACGATTCCCCCTGACTGGGAGCAAGTCCGAATCACAGACATCGGTGTCGTTGTTCGTGACATGGAATTTTATTTAAGGGAGGACTTGCAGACTCATAACCCAACTTTGACACTTTGAATTTTTTTTAAAAAAGTTACATTTGATTTTCAGCCAGTTAGCGTTCAAAAGCGGCTAAAACCTCGTTGTAGAACACAGCGGTTTAGAAAATAAGTTGTACCTTTGCGGCATGAATTTCACGTCGCAGATGAGATACAACCCTGAGGCTGGCGAGTATGAGAAGTACTACCGTCTGAAGGAGTCCTACCGCAATGCCAGCGGCCGTGCCTGCACACGCATACTGCTGAACGTGGGCTTCATCCACGGGCTGAAGCCTGAGGAGATCCGCGACATTTCCTGCGGTCTGACCTACAAGTACGAGCATCAGGGCGATTGTGAGCTGTGGACTGACCAGATGGCCGTTTACAATGAGGTTGTCCGTGAGAAGATAGAGGAATACTGGACACGCCTTGTCGAGGAGAAGAAACTCGACGTCATCCATCAGGCTTTTGAGGCGAGCAAGGCAAAGGCAGAGCGCCGCATCGACGTTGACACGCTGAAACATACCGACGCCCGTGACATCGGCGCCGAGTGGCTCTGTCTCCAGGCCATCAGGCAACTGAAGTTCGACCGTTTCCTCCGCTTACTGGGCTGGAGCGAGGAGCAGGTGAAGCTGGCCGTCGGACACCTTATCGTGCGTACCATATATACTCCTTCGGAACTGAAGTCTATGCGCATCATGCGCGACAATTCAGGAGTCTGCGAACTGCTCGACCTGGCCATAGAAGCCGTCACACAGCGCAAGGTGTACAGCGTGGCCGACTGGTTCCTGAAGGAGAAGGTGAAGATTGAGAAGCACCTCTGCCAGACGACCGACGACCTGTTCAAGCCCACGAACCGCATCATGCTCTTCGACCTGACCAACTTCTACTTCGAGGGTCGCAAGGACGGCAGCAAGAAAGCGAAGTTCGGCCGCTCGAAGGAGAAGCGCTCGGACTGCAAGCTGCTGGTGCTGGCCCTCTGCATCAACACCGACGGCTTCATCCGCTACAGCTCCGTGCTGGAGGGGAACACCGCCGACCCGAAGTCCCTGCCCGACATGGTGGACAGACTCATAGCCACCAATCCTACGGGAGCCACAGCCGACCAGAAGGTGCTCGTGGTGATAGACGCAGGTATCGCTTCGCAGGAGAACCTCGACCTGATAAAGCAGAAGGGCTACAACTACCTCTGCGTCTCTCGCAAGGCACTGGCCGACTACACAGTCGACGCCGATGCCAAGACGGTCATCGTACATGACAACAAGCAGCAGCCCATCAAGCTGCAGGAGGTCCACACCGAGGGCGAGGACTACTACCTGAAGATAGACTCGCCCGCCAAGGCCCTGAAGGAGGAGTCGATGAACCGCAGCTTCCGCAAGCGCTTCGAAGATGGGCTGGGTGCCATAGCCGCATCGCTCACGAAGAAGAACGGCACGAAGAAATATGAGGCCGTGCTCAGGCGTATCGGAAAGCTTGAGGGACATTTCCCCTCCATCGCACGCTACTACCATATAAACGTCGGGAAGGACAAGAATGACACGGCGACCTCAGTCACATGGACGCTTGAAGTCCCCGATAAGCAGGTACACGGAACCTATTTCCTGCGCACCAACGTCAAGACGCTCGACGAGAAGACCACCTGGGACTACTATAACCTGATACGCGAGATAGAGTGCTCGAACCGCCAGCTGAAGACCGACCTCAGCCTACGTCCCATATACCACCAGAAGGACGGCCGCTCGGATGCCCACCTCTTCCTCGGACTGCTCTCATACTGGATAGTGAGTGTCATACGCCACCAGATGAAGGAGGAGAACCAGAGGCGGAAGAAGGCCGACCCGAATCCCAAGGCGGAATACCCGACACCGTACTGGACGGAGATAGTGCGCATCATGAGCACACAGAAGGCCGTGACAAGCCAGGCCGTCAACGCCATGGGCGAGAAAGTCGAGATGAGAATATGCAGCACGCCAACGGAACAGGCCGCTGACATCTACTCCATGTTGAACTACAAGAAAATGCCGTTCCGAAAAATCAAAGTTTGTAGAACACAGTCACCATAGCGAGAACGCGCAAATCGCTGATTAGCAAGAAAAATCAAAGCTACAGCGTCAAAGTTGGGTTAA
>JAGCPY010000049.1 GCA_017965425.1 Bacteroidaceae bacterium
CCTTACCATCAAGGAGGCAGCAGACTTCCTGCGCATAAGCAGGAGGTCTTTGTTTTATCTTATTAGCAACGGCAGATTACAGACCGTCAAGCTTTCACCAAGGATGACACGCATCTCTCTTAAAGAACTTCAACGACTGACAGAGTCCACATTTGTTGCTTCGGCTTCTCCTTTCCCTCCTTTTAATAATGACAAAAGGGAAAAGAATAAGCCAGATGTCTCCGCCAAGCCAGAGACAGGCAACGTGAACAAGAGAGCCAAGTGCCGCACGACACCAGCCAGCGACATAGCCCCTGAAGGTGTTACTCATGACTCCCATTATACGTTGGCAGAGGTGATGAGGAAGTTTGGCATCAAGTACGGTCGCTTCTATGAGGTGCGCAACCGTTTCCAACTCCCATCCATCCATGCATGGGGAACGACCGCTTTCAGGAAAGAGGACGTGGAGGAAGCCATTGCCAAGTACAACGAGGAACAAGGCAAGGCACAGACTGAGGCATACTACACCTGCTTCGACATCATGCAGAAGTATGGTCTGGGCAAGACGCAAGTACGACGCTTTGCCGAGACTCATGGTGTCCGTATCAAGAAAGCCAAAGGCGGCAGGGCTAACCTCTACCTAAAGGCTGACTGGGAAGCAGCCCGAAAGAAAGCCGAGAAAACAAGTTCCAGCACCAAGGCGAAACGGACATGAAAACGTCAATGTTGGTACTACTTGCAGGGATGGTTAGAACCAATCCTGTAATCCGAGGCTCAAAACGGCTGGTTTTAGACCGTTGTACCCCGATTGTAGCTTTGCAGCCCGTAACTTTGCAGAGCCAATCGAAAAAAGATGTACCACTCCTTTGGAAGTGTCTTGAAACCAATGGCAAGAATGAATGCAGTGCAACTGTTAACCCCGTTTATAGTATGATTTTCGCTGCAATTTCATACTCGAATGCAAAGTCTGGTTAAATCCGATGCATTGAGGGTAAATATTTTAGGCTCGACCCAAACAAAGGGCGTACCTTTGCAGACGCTTGAAGTCCAGACCGCCCATGAAGGGCAAGGCAGGACAACCGGAAATAGACAAATATAATACAATATAAAATAGCAGATATGACGAATTTATGTACCAAGGTCACAGTACGGAAGCGACCCATCAAGAACGGGCAGACATCGCTCTATCTCGATTTCTACCCACCCATCCGTAACCCGAAGACAGGCAGACTGTCACGACGTGAGTATCTGGGATTCTACATCTACACCAATCCCACGGAGAAGTTTCAGCAGGAGTATAACCGCAGTATGCTCCAGAAGGCGGAACTTGTCAAGTGTCGCCGTACCGAGTCCATCATCAATGAAGAGTTTGGTTTCCTCGACCGCTCCAAGGGTCAGGAGAGCTTTCTTGACTACTTCAAGATGCGCATGAACGAATCCACTAACAAAGCCAACTGGAAGGCTGCCTACAAGCATTTCGAGAACTATGCCGGTGGAGAGTGCCGTTTCTGCGACCTCTCGGTGGCTTATTGCCAGAAGTTCCTTGACTACATGCTGTCGGACAAGTGCAAGCGCAATGACAAGCTGATGATGAGCACGACCGCCAACAACCATTTCGTCAAACTGAAAGCCGCCCTCCGCATGGCATACGAGGACGGACATATCAAAGAGAACATAGCCAAGAAACTTGTCAAGGCAAAGGGACACGGCAACAAACGGCAGTACCTGACCAAGGAGGAACTGTTTGCGCTTTCGAAGGCAGAGTGCAAGAGTGACGTGCTTCGCCGTGCCGGACTGTTCTCCTGCCTGACAGGACTCCGCCTGTCCGACTGTATCCTGCTCCAATGGGAGAACATCAAGAAGTCGAGCGATGGCGGCTGGGTACTCGACATCACGACCAAGAAGACAAAGACCGATGCCATCCTGCCCATCAGCGATGAAGCACTTGCTCTGTGCGGTGAGCGTGGAGAGGGTCAGGTATTCAAGAAACTGACACCGAACCTTGTTGCCGCCCACCTCAAAGACTGTATAGAGGCAGCTGGCATCACCAAGCATATCACCTTCCATTGTTTCCGTCATACCTTCGCCACTTTACAACTGGCAGGAGGCACGGACATCTACACCGTGAGCAAGCTGCTTACCCACAGCAACCTTGCCACAACACAGGTGTATGCGGAGGTGGTCAGTGAACTGAAACGTGACGCATCCGAGCGCATTTCGTTGAAGGAAGATGCCAAGGAAAATGCCACTTCTGAAGAAGTACATCACGAAGAAACATTTGCTCATTGATAATATTGACGTTAAACAAAAAAGAAAAATTCACATGGATAACGAAACTAATAATCTCTCGTTCGACCAGCTGCCCAAGGCAGTCGGCGAACTCCTGACCAAGGTGGACTATGTGATTAGCCGCCTTGACGAGAAGAAGGATGCCGACGGTGCATCCCCATCCCAGGATGATGACCAGATGATGACGATGGAAGAAGCCTGTCAGTTCATTGGCAAGAAACGCTCCACGATGTACTCCCTCACATCTGAGCGACGCATCCCATACCGCAAGCGTGGCAACAAGCTCTACTTCTTCAAGAAGGAACTGGTGGAATGGATTCAGAGCGGAGGCGCATACGACAAGCCCTATACACTCTCCGAACAGGAACAGGCAGAGTTCGATGCCCATCTGGAAGAACTGCGTGAGAAGAAAAGGCACAAGCCATTGTCACTTACTGAATCATCCGATGCGCAAGCCGCAAATCTTTAGTGTTATGATGGGACGCAAGCTTATACCCTGTTCCACAGGCGAACAGGCTTTCAGACACTTTACAGTGCTGTCAGCAAAATGCAGCCAGTACCCGAAGGGTGTTTTTAAGGTGTTTGGGGGAGCAAGTATAGGTTTTGCGTCCCACAAAACCACGGCTCAGAAAGCCGGAATTAGCCAGATGTCCCATCCAGCAATTTACAACGTATGAATCCCCCAACACCCAAGGAGAAGAACAGCAAGGGCGGTCGCCCGAAGAAGCCAGAGAACGAGCTGCGCCTCTATCCTGTGAAGGTCTATTTCGATGAAGCGAACCATCGCAAGCTGATGAACCGAAGTCGCAGGACGGGACAGCCGTTGTCAACCATCGTCTATGAGCTTGCCATCAACGGCTATGTCCGTGAACCCTTCACCAAGGAAGAGGTGTCAATGCTTCGTTCCCTTTCAGGCATGGCGAACAACCTTAACCAATTGGCACGACAGGCGAACACCTACGGTTTCCAGCAGATGGCAATCGAGGTTGCCAATGTGGTGAGGAAAGTCGATGACTTGCTCATCAAGATAAGCGAGAAGTGACCAGATTGCAGGACAGAAGGACGATGCAGGAACAGAGCCTAACATGTTGGGAAAGATGTCTTGCAAGGAGGTGGGGACAATTCAGTTTACAACCAATAAAGGATTTTCAGATGATAGCTCAGATTTCTACAGGAGAAGGATTCGGTGGACTGGTCAACTACGCCAATGACATCATCAAGAAAGATACGGTGATAATCGCATCCTATGGAGTGAACCTCTCATCGAATGCCACTATCACTGCCAGTTTCAAGGCACAGGCGAAAGCACGTCCCACCATCCAGAAGTTTGTCGGACACATTTCACTCAGCTTCTCTCCTGATGACCAGGAGAAACTGGATGACGAGAAGATTGCCGAGATAGCGAAGGAGTACATGCGGCGCATGGGCATCGTGAACACACAATATGTCATATTCCGTCACTTCGACCAGCCGCACCCTCATATCCACATTGTCTATAACCGTGTCGATAATGACGGCAATGGCATCAAGGGTGATACCAGCTACACGAAGTCTGCCGCCATCACCAAGGCTCTGACCCGTGAGTACGGTCTGACCTTCGGCAAGGGAAAGGACAAGGTAAGACGTGAACGTCTGAAAGGTAAGGATGCCGTCAAGTACCGTCTGTTTGATAACATAACCGCTGCCGTCAAGGAGAGCGTGACTTGGGACGAGCTACGCAAGTTGCTTGCCACAAAGGGCATATCATTAGACTTTGTGAAAGACAAGGACGGCAACATTCGTGGCGTGACTTTCACGGACAGCAAACGCAACGTCACCTTTGCTGGCAGCAAAATTGATCGTTCGCTGTCATTCGCTAATATCGACAGGCACATGTACAATGTGATACACGTTGATGACCATCAGGACGATGAGCCATTACAACTCCATCAGGAACAGGAGAAGCCCTTCGACATCAACGATGCCTTTGACTTCTCGCTCATTTCAGGTGGGACACGTCAACCTTCCGAGGATGCCGTGGAACAGGTGACCACACCTTCCGATGGGTCATCATCTGGCAGCGGTATAGGCGAAGCGATTGTTGACGTTTTGCTGCAGCCCAATATCGCACCTATTTCCTCTGGCGGCGGAGGTGGCGCATCTGGTGGCTGGAGAGACGATGATGATGACGATGAAAAGAACAAGAACAGTTATAAACCACGTAAACGCAGATAACTATGGCAAAGAAACAAGCCCCATTGAAGGACGAATCGATATACTCTGTCGATGACATATTCAGCAAGCTCGATGAGATACTTGATGCCGTCAAAAACAATAATATGCAGAAGGCGCATGAACTGTTGAGTGGTCGTGCTGGCTGCAACTGGGAGTGCGTCACCGATTCGGCGAAGTTCACCACATCCGTGACCAATGCGATGGACACATACTTGAAATCCCATCAGGTCAAGATTACTGGGGACGGTGAGGAATCAGCCATAGAAAAACTCAAGACCTTGTTAGAGGACTACCGCACTGAATTGGTACAAATCAAGGAAAAGCCAGCCACCCCAGCTGTGACAGTCATCGACAAGAATGTAGTGGAAGCAGCCGTAACTACGGTGATTGGGAAGGGTGGCACCCACGCCAGAATCCTCGCCAAGCCAGTTCGCCCAGCTCTCTGGAAGTACATGCCCAGTTACTTGTTCTTTTGTGTGCCGTACTATTACCTGCGGACGTTCTTTGCTTCGCCATACGTCCGTCGATGGTTCAGGATTGTCATGTTCTGTCTTTGGCTGACCTCTATCTTCCTCACCTGCATTATAGCCTATGACAATGCCAGGCTGAACACCATCGAAAAGAAATATGTGCTGCTCCGTGAGTATGCCAGACCTGATAAGGAATGGGCTGAGAAGGCAGATTACATTGAGTTCCTGTACACCGATGAAGCGGAGCATCAGGAAGAGATACAGAGGCTTTGGGAGAATCGGCGCAAGCGATTGGAACGCCGATAAAACAGGATGTGGAATAGGATTCTATAGACCATTAACACTATATAATCTTTTGTAGTTTCATCAAGCAGCCCCGTCACGTCATCACGACGAGACGGGGCTTTGGTGCCTATTGGAGTTGAACAGAAATCACTTTGTTTAACTAATCTTTAACGGCTTTCTTCTTTATCTCGTATTTCGAGGGGTGTTGTGGAGACTGTATTTTTCTTTTTTTTCCACAGACAAAGCGGCGGCGCTTCAGCCAGTGCCAAACGTCCTCGAAGAACCAGCCGATGCGCGTCCAAAAGAGCGACTGGATGCTGATGATCACCAGCATGACGATGAGAACAATGAGAAGCACGACCAAGATGATGCCCATCACGATGTTAGTGGTGTCGTCAGTTGTCAGCTGAGTGCCCTTTAACCAACGTTCAAACGATTCTAAAACGATTTCAAAGTCCATAGTTTATTTCTTCTTCGGATTCTTGTTCCAGTGATACACTAAATGCGCCATGACGTAGTGCGGCAGTGAGCGATACCAGGTCTCGGTGCGGCCCTGGGCGTTGACGGAGTACTGGGTGTTGCTGAGCTGATGCAGCAGGTCGAAGGCTTCGATGCGGGCGATGAGCTTGCCCTTGAAGAACGGCTGGCTGATGGAGGCGTTCAGCACGAAGTCGTCGGCGTTCAGTTCGCTGCTGCCATAGCCGCCAGTGCTATTTATAATATAATGTATAGGAGTCGCAGCATATACTTTACTTCTTCTTCGGCTGTTTATTGAACTTATATGTCACGCTGAACAGCAGGTAAGAGGGCAGAGACACGGAATGCGTCTCGCGGATGCCGCGCTCATTGACCACGTAGGCCACGCTTTTGTATTGGTGAAGGATGTCGATGGCTTGCAATTTCAAATCTATTCGGTTCTTCAGGATGGACTTCGACAGGCTCATGTCCCATTCGCACGCCAGTTTGTTCAGGTCATCGCTGGCATAGCCTTGGCGTTTGACGAGTTTGCAATCTGTGGTGAGGTCAATATCGGCAGGGAGGGTAGCGTCCAACGAGCAACCACCTGTATATTCCCATGTTTCTCGTCGGCTAACATCTGTCCCGCTTTTCATCGGCTTTCTCCAATCAGCAGCCATATAGATTCTTCCAAAAATATTCGTGCCAACAGAGAACTTCAAGGCACATGGCAGATATAAATGCAGTTCATCATTGCTTATTTGTTGTGAAATACCTGTAATCCCGTCTGCTACATAGTTTTTCGTTCTCAAGTAACTGGCAGTCACGGTGTAGCCGAGGCTCATGCCCCGCTTGGCCACTTCAATTTGGTGTTCACCTTTCGTGCTGAACTCCAGATTCCAATTACCATTCACGTTGTATGGCTTATTGATGTAAACGCCGTTGTTATAGCGATATGATTGAATAATTTGATTGAAATAACGTATATACTTCAAATGCTGCCTCAGGTGTGAGTGATTTTGCTTGATTGGGTATTGCCACGAAACCTCCGTATTCCACACCACCGGCGACTTCAGAGAGGCATTGCCTTCATAGATGTTGATGCGGTCAGATGTCAGCGGGAGGGTAATGAGCTGAGTCGCTTCTGGCAAGGAATATTTCAACGAGGTAACTGCCGTAATGTCCCATTCTGTATTATTAAGAATATTTCCCACCCATTTGTTGCGGGATATGGTCAACGAAGGTTCAATAAACATGCGAGACTGCGCCAAACAGGTATCAACTGAATAACGAGTGTAATGGGTACTACGGTCTATAATGGACAGTGGCAAATTGAAATAGACTTCTGTACGCAATTTCTTGTTGAGGTTCCTGTGGTCATAATGGTATCCGATGCCCACCCTATATCTGTTTTCCGTCATCCTTTTGTCATAACTGTTCATCGCATCGTCTATAGATGTTATCGCATCGGTTATCGTTTCCCTATCCTTGTCGCGATTGAGGCGGTAGCCCGCGTAGAAATTCAAGTCGGTATTATACAACAGACGCGAAATCTTATACGACACGTCGGCCCTTGCCCCCACATGGTTGTCGGGACGGTCGATGGCTTCTGCAACGTCTGTCTGCGTCAATCCTTGATTCCACATGAGATAGTGATTGAAGCGGTCTGTGTCGTGTGTATTCTTGGAATAGTCCGCTCCTGTACTGATTTCGATAATGTCGCTGGAACGAAGAGTCTTGGCAAAGGCGAAATCCTGCGATGCTCCATATGTTCTACTTTTGTTCTTCACCCAACGTCTGCGGGCACTAATCATTGACGGGTCGTTGAGGGCTACCCCCATGTTGAAAAGCGAGTCAAGCACGGCAAGACCTTGCTGCCTTGTGTCAGTATCCGACTCATAGTAGCGTTCGTCGCTGTCATCCTTATTGCTATTGAATCGAAGCTTTGTCGTGCTCTCCATCCAGAAGGGCATCTTCAAGGTGTACTTATTGGACAGCGATGCTCCGAGATTTCTGTTGACAGAAGTGCTTTTTGATGTTCCGAATGTACTGCCCTCGTTGTGGAAAGTTTCCTGAAACTCGTCCATCCCATCTTCCCGTTTCTTGCGGTTCAGTTCCACCGTCATCACGTTCTTGTTCCTTTTGTGCTCCGTTAGCAGTTCCGCTGTCAGCAAATTGCTGACGGTACGTCCCTCTCTCTCCCCGTCGTCAGAAGCTCGACCGTTGAACGCATAGTCGGCCATGTTCAGATTGTTCATGCCTCCCACAATGGCAAATCTGGAAACGTCGGTAAAACGAAGGCCGAACAGACGGGCCAAATAGGCATCCTCTGTGCCAGCACCGACCTCCACATTGGCCATATATCCCTTGCTGTATTCCTTCTTCAGATTCACGTCCATTACGTAGTCCTTCTTGGCCCGGTCATCGTGCAGCGCCATTGCCTTATCGGTTGTCTGGTCATACACCTTAATCTCCTTCACGGTGTAGTACGGCAGGTTCTCCAACATTAGTTTGTTGTTCCCACGAAAGAAGTCCTTTCCATTGAGCAACAGGTTGTCTATTTTCTTGCCATTGACAAATATCTCACCCTGCTTGGTCAGTTCCGTGCCAGGCATCTGCTTAATCAGTGCATCGAGCATCGAGCCGTCAGCCACGTTGAAGGCATCGGCATTATACACCAATGTGTCACCACGATAGAACATCTTTACTTTCGTGGCCGTCACCACAACTTCGCCAAGTGTCTGTTCGGTGAAAGAGTTCTTCCTTTTCACAAATAAAGTAGGAAGGTCAAAATAAGCATTTTTCCCTACAAATTTCAACGAATGCATACTATACAGCGTTTGGTAGTCGGGATGCATCACCTTGATGATACATGAACGAAACGACTTGTCTCGATTTACTCGGAATGAGAACATATCACGTCCCTTGACTTGGGTGCTATCCAACGTAACGCTGTCCTTATTCAATAGATACACATTCGCTCCTTTAATTCCTGCATCCGTGAAATTATCGTGGACGCGGCCTCTTAACCAATAAAAATCTGTCTGCGCCCCTGCCGACATGGCGGCAAGGGCGATGATGATGGTGATGATTTGTCTTTTCTTCATACTTTCTGTATTTTGAGTTAATTGTTTTCTTGCAGAATGTCCGCGAAGCGCATTGAGGGAGGCTTGTAACCATTACAGAGCGTTCACGGAGCGCGTTGAGGGGGGCTTGTAACCGTTACAGAGGGGTCGCGGAGCGGATTGAGGCGGTCTTGTGTCCTCGCAGAAGGGTCGCGGAGCGCAAGGAGGGGGCTTCGTCATCGTGCAGAAGCATCGCGGAGCAGTCCGTGGCGGCCTTGTGGCCTCGCAGTAGCGTCGCGGAGCGCCTCGTGGCGCTACTGTTTGGTTACAGGAGGCTCGCGGAGCCGAAAGTGTGACTGCCTATCGGCTACACGAGCCTCGCGGAGTGCATCGCGTGACTACTCCGGCGTGACGGGCGTCACCATTCCCGAGCTTTGCTCGCCTACCCGTAGCCTTTCGCCGCCGTCGTCATCGCCACCCTCGTCGGGCTTCGGCTCGGGTTCCGGCTCGGGCTTGGGGTCGTCGCCGGAGGTCTTGCCGCTGCTGATGTAGTAGAGCTTGGCGCGCTCCTCGATACCAAAGAGGGTCTGGATGAGTTGCGTCAGTTCGGCGGTGGGCTGCAGCACGGCCAGGGCGTTGAGCACGTCGTAGGCCTGGCGGATGGCGGTGTCGGTGGCCTTGCGGGCGTCGGCCAGCTCGCCCTTTACCTTCGCACTCTCGTTGTCCACGCGCACGGCCACGAGGTTCAGCACCTTCACAGCCTGCTGGCGGGCCTTCGCAATCCACGGCTCGATGCCCAGGGCGGCGAGGTCGTACTTGTCAGGCGTCTGCCACTCCTGCACCATGTTCACCGTCTTGCGGGCCTCGGCCTCGAAGCCGTCGTTGATCTGGAACTGGAAGTCCTTGAACACCTGCACGGCCACCTCGGCCTTGCGGCGCAGCGGCTCCGTCTCGGGCAGCAGCGTCAGGGCGTTGAGCATGGCGCGGATGGTGCTCATGTACTGGTCCTCCAGCCGGTCCTCGCGCTTCAGGTCGTCGCTGGCGAAGTCCTTGCCGCTGAAGCGCTTGAAGGCGATGTCCTCGGCCTGGCGCGCCGCATGTACGGCGGTGGCGGCGTTGAGAAACATCGTGTTGTCGGTCTCGAAGGCCGCAAAGCGGTCGTCAATCTGTTGTGTCACGCCGTCGTGGTTGGCGTTCGACAGTCGAGCCAGATAGCTCGTCGTTAAAGTTTTCTGTGCCATAGTTGTTTCTAAATTTTGATGTGAATAAATTTGTTGTTTCTAAATGTTTGATGTGTCGATGGCTCCGTCTATGGGAGCCGAGGTTTTTGTAATGAGTCCTTTCTGTCGCATTACACCTTCCTTTCCTGTTGGTTAAACTTCCTGTTATCTGCCTCGCTGTCTCTAAGAAAACCTCCCCGCCGCCCGTCGCGAACAGGCGAGCGGGAAGGACACATCATAGAAACAACGTGTTTTCATTTCTTCTTCGGCTGTTTGTTCAATCGATACACGACGTGCAGGAGGGCGTAGCGGGGTGTGACGTTGTTCCACGTCTCGGTGCGGCCTTGGGCGTTGATGGTACGACGGATGTTGGAGAGATTGCCGAGGAGGTCGAAGCCGTCGAGCATACAGATGAGGTTGCCGTGGAGGAAACGCTTGGAAAGGCGGGCGTTCCAGACAAACTCGTTGGTGTTCATAGAGTGGTCGGCATAACCTCGACGGGAGTACATGTTGAGGTCGGTGGCAAGCTGTAGGCTCCACGGCAGTTCGACTTGAGCGGTGAGGCCGTAATCGAAGTCGAGGACGTTGATGGTCTCAAAGTCCGTGCGGTCGCTGGCGGAGTGCTGGTAGTGGACGTTGCCAATACCCTTGACTTGTAGTTTGGCGTTTGGCCGGTAGGTCAGGCTGAGTGCCTCGTTGGCGTAATAGGAGCCGACGATGCTGCGCGCGGGGGCTGCGGGCGCGGTGCTAATGAGGTCAACACTGCGATAGTAGTCAAAGGCGGTCTTCGTGGAGAGCGACAGATGGCGGCTGTGGTCGAGCGGGGTGTTATATCCGCCGCCAAGGTGGGCATCCCAGTTGCCGTTGACGTTTTGCGGGGTGACGGTGCGGATGCCCGTCTGCTTGTCGTAGAGGGTGGCCATGGCGATGCTCCGCGGCGCAAGGTTGACGGAGCCAGAGACGTTCCACATGCGCTCGCCAGAAAGGACGCGGCGGTAGGAGGTGCCGAGGTGGTATCGCTGTGGGTTCTTCAATTGCGGATTACTCAGCACGATGCGCAGTGGGTCGCTGTCGTCGCGAATGTTGAGCAGATAGGTCATGCCGGGGGCGGAGATGCGGGTGTTGAAATTGACCTCGAATACCTTCTTCTGGTCGCGGGTGAAGAGCCGCCAGTCGCCGTCGGTCTGGACGAATGCCGTACTGCGGTGGAAGAGCGTGTCAAGTTGTCCGCGCTGGTAGTCGAGCTGATTGCGCTCAAAGCGGACTTCGACATTGCCGCGAAACTGCCCTATCAGATTCGAAGAGTAGCGGCGGGAACTGTTGTAATCGTAGCCAAAGCGGAGGCGGTGGATGTCGTCGGTCGTTTCGGCCTGATTACTATTGCCTGTGTCGAGCGTCTCGTAAAGGTCGTTGGCAGACGGGAGCGTACCCAGTTCACCGTCAAAGCCCTCCAGCAGATGCAGCAGATAGAGCGAACGGTTGGTTTCGCTGTTAACATGGGAATAGATGTAGTCAGTGGAGAGTTGGAGGCATCCTAATTCTGTCCTCCGTGCGCCGATGCTGCCAACGTAGTTCAGGCTGCGGTTCATGTTAAGGTCGTAGCGGTTGCGTCGGTCGGTGGGAGTACCGCTGCTTGGATAGTCCAGCTGATAGCGGTCGTAGGCATGACGTTTCTCGTCGTTATAGCCGATGTTGCCAGAGGCGTTGAAGACGAAGCGATTGTTGTGGGGAATGCGGAATACGGCATTGGCATCAACGCCCGTGTTCAGACTGTGACCGTTGCCCCTGGCCTGTGAGATAGTCCTGTTCAGGGCATGGCGAAGGAGCAGGGAGCCAGCGTTTGGGGCCATGATGCTGTCAATCCACGCCTTGCCC
>JAGCPY010000050.1 GCA_017965425.1 Bacteroidaceae bacterium
CATCGCCGATGCTCGTCACACTCTCAGGAATAGTGATGGATGTCAGGCCGCTGCAACCAGAGAATGCACAAGCAGGGATGTTTTGTACATTATCTCCAATATTAAGAGTGGCCAGAGAAGTGCATTTATTGAATACAGGATAATAAGAACTCCCCATCGTAGTACAGTTCGTGGCATTGAAATAGACTTCAGCCAGGCCGCTGCAGCCATTGAAAGCGAGATTGCCGATGCTGGTCACACTCTCTGGAATAGTGATGGATGTCATGGCGCTGCAATTGTAGAAAGCATAATGGCCGATGCTGGTCACACTCTCTGGAATAGTGATGGATGTCAGGCCGCTGCAACCAGTGAAAGCTTCATCGCCGATGCTCGTCACACTCTCAGGAATAGTGATGGATGTCAGGCCGCTGCAACCAGTGAAAGCATCATCGCCGATGCTCGTCACACTCTCTGGAATAGTGATGGATGTCATGGCGCTGCAATTGTAGAAAGCATAATGGCCGATACTGGTCACACCCTCAGGTATGGTGATGGAGGTCAGGCCGCTGCAATAAGAGAAAGCATAAGAGCTGATACTGGTCACACTCTCGGGAATAGTGATGGACGCCAGGCCGCTGCAACCTCCGAAAGCAGAATAGCCGATACTGGTCACACTATAAGTTTTCCCATTATACGTAACAGAAGCTGGTATAACCACATTTCCACTATAGGTGGAACTATTTGAAGAGGTATCACTAAAACGATATGTCACCTCTGCCACTGTACCAAAGAAGTTGTAATAGATACCATTAATTTTGGCATCATAGGCAGATGCCTTTGATTCAGCCATCAGGAATAGGATGGTGAGCAGAGATGTAAAGTAAAGGCGTTTCGCTGTCATAGATTTTTACTAATAAAGCCTATAGCCACCCTGATTCAGCGATAATAATGTTCGCTTGATTATGAACGAAAGACGTGGGTAGCTCGTTAACGTCCTTTTTCCAATAAGATTCGACCCTCAAGCCCTTCGTGGACTATCAGAGTCGGGAGCAAAAGTAGTAACATTCCGTGATTCAGCCAAAGAAAATTCAAAATATTTCATGAACAGGTACAAAAAAAAGCCTCTTTTGAGAGGGAGGCGTTGCGGCTCTAAATAGAGGCATCAAAAAATATAACGTTCAGAATACGGCAGCATTGTTGGCCCGTTTGTTGTCGTCGTTCGCGCTTGCGACGGCTGCTTGCAGGTCACTCGCCCCGATACTCTTAAGAGGGTGCGCGTAGTCTCCTAAGAGGGTTGGCGGGGTCTCCTATGTCCCTTTTGCTGGTGCAAAAAGGTACTTCCTCGTGACTTTGTGACATGTGACTTTGTGACATTAAGGTGCTCCCACATACGCGAAAATAGTCAGAGTATATTTTTTATTATTATATATATATTATATATAATAATAAACTTTATTTTTTAGCCTTTTGCAGGTCGCGAGGTGCTTAATGTCACAAAGTCACATGTCACAAAGTCACGTTTGAGGGATTTCAAACTATTTCATGTACAGGTACAAAAAAGCCTCTCTGCGAGGAGCGGAGAGGCTTTATGTTTAATAAGACGTACAGAATACGTCGGCATCTTACTTCAGAGCCTTGTTCAGCATGAAGTAAACTTCGTTGTTGCGAAGGGTCTGCTTGAAGTCGGCGATGTTGGTCTGCTTGTTGATCTTCACATACTCGATGCCTGTCATCTCAGCAAAGTCCTCCCAGTACTCCTCGGTGATGTCGTAGGAGAATGCGCTGTGGTGTGTGCCGCCAGCGAGGATCCATGCACCAGCACCAATCTCGAAGGTGGGCTGGGGAACCCAGAGGGCAGAAGCAACGGGCAGGTTGGGCATGGGCTTCGGCTCGATGCACTCGACTTCCTGAGTAATGAGGCGGAAACGGTTGCCGAGATCGACCACAGTGGCTTTGAGGCCTGGGCCGACCTTGGAGGTGAATACGAGGCGTGCGGTCTGCTGCTTGCGGATGCCGATGCCAAGGAAATGTACTTCGAGCTTGGGCTTGTCGGTGGCGATGAGCGGGCAGACTTCGAGCATGTGGCTCTGCAGGCATGAGCTGCGGTCGCCGGCGAAGTTCAGCGTGTAGTCCTCGAGGAAGGAGCAGCCGGTGGGCAGACCTTGGGAGATGACCCAAAGCGTGCGATAGAGGCAGGCGGTCTTCCAGTCGCCTTCGGCACCGAAGCCATAGCCTTCTTCCATCAGACGCTGGCTGGCAAGACCGGGAATCTGGTCGAAGCCGCAGAAGTTGGGGTCGTCGATGTCGGCATCGCCGAGGTCGTCGAAGTTGGTGGTGAAGGCGGTGGCGCCCTCATCTTTCAGCACGCGGCGCAGGGCAATCTCAGCCTTGGCGGCATTGTGCACCTTCTCCCAATAGACCTTCTCGCCGCTCTCGTCGATCTTGATGGTGTAGAGCTTCTTGTACTCCTCGACAAGGGCATCGGCCTCGGCATCGGTGACCTTCTTGAAGTAGTCCATGAGGCTGCTGACAGGGTAGTAGTCAACGTGGTAGCCCAGACGCTGCTCAAATTCTACACGGTCGCCATCGGTGACGGCCACGTTGTTCATGTTCATGCCGAACATGAGGCAACGGACGTTGTGAGCATCAGCCACGCCGGCAGCTACACGAGCCCATACGGCAATCTGCTTCTGAGCCTGCTCGTCCTTCCAGTAGCCGCAAACGACCTTGCGGGCCACACGCATACGGGTGCAGATGTGACCAAACTCGATGTCGCCGTGGGCGCTCTGGTTGAGGTTCATGAAGTCCATGTCGATTTCGCCCCAGGGAATCTCGGCATTGTACTGGGTGTGGAAGTGGAGGAGGGGTTTCTGCAGCTGCTGCAAGCCCTTGATCCACATCTTAGCGGGGGAGAAAGTGTGCATCCATGTGATGATACCCACACACTTCTCGTCGTTGTTGGCAGCGAGCATGACCTGCTCCACTTCCTTGGAGCTGTTGGCAGTGCCTTTATAGACAATTTTCACGGGGATGTTGCCGCTGTCGTTCAGGCCGGCAACCATTTCCTTGGAATGGGCATCGACTGCTACGACAGCGTCACCTCCATAAAGGAGCTGTGCGCCAGTTACCCACCAGAGTTCTAAATTTTCAAACATAGTTTTAAAGTTTTTAATGGACAATGGACAATGGACAATGGACAATGCCGTGTATGCTATGTTCCTATTGATTCAAAGTCTATTGCCGAAGTTAATAAATAAAGTTATTGATTATTGTCTTTTGCTGATTTGATAATGGCCTGTAGGATTTTTATGAGCTCTTGACAATCTGAAATGATGCTTGAGAATTCTTCGTCGTTAAGGTAATCTGTTCTATGAAGTAGTCTTAGCCAATATCTCGTTTCGTGAGCTTCTTTATTAGCAATGCTTATTTTAGAGATGAAGTCTGCTTTGCTTTGTGCTTGGTCAGCCTCCGTCACATTGGCTCCAATGCTCGTTCCAGACCGCATAAGCTGAGCAGCCATTATGCACTCTTTCTTCTCAGAATTGAGATATTTCTTCAGGTTGACGATTCGTACAGAAAAGTCAAAACTCTTTTCTAAAATGACATTGTTATGCATTCATTGTCCATTGTCAATTGTCCATTGGTGGTCAACGCTTGCGTTGACCATAATAAGCGTTGGGGCCGTGCTTGCGGTTGTAGTGCTTCTCGATGAGGAGGGGATTCATCGTGAGGCTGGGGTTGACGCTGAAAGCCACGAAGGCCATCTTGGCGCACTGTTCCATGACCTTGGCGTTATACACGGCATTGTCGGGAGAGGTGCCCCACGAGAAGGGACCGTGGTTCTTGACGAGCACGGCAGGCGTGTGGTCGGGGTTGATCTTGCGGATGTTCAGAATCTCATCCACAATGACATTGCCTGTCTCCAGCTCGTACTGGCCCTTCACCTCTGCCTCCGTCATATCGCGTGTGCAGGGAATGTTCTGGTAGAAGTAGTCGGCGTGGGTTGTACCAATGTTTGGAATGTCACGACCTGCTTGTGCAAAGGCGGTTGCATAGGTGGAGTGGGTGTGAACCACACCTTGGATGTTTGGGAAAGCCTTGTAGAGTACCAGATGAGTCGGTGTGTCGCTGGAAGGATTGAGCTCGCCTTCAACGACTTTTCCTGTTTCGAGGTCAACGACCACCATGTCAGAGGCTTTCATGTCGTCGTAGCTGACACCAGAAGGCTTGATGACGACCAGCCCTTTTTCACGGTCAATGCCAGAGACGTTACCCCAGGTGAAAATGACCAGCCCCTGTTTCACTAAATCGAGGTTGGCTTTGAATACTTTTTGTTTAAGTTGTTCTAACATTAGCGAATATGGTTAGGAGTTGATGTTTAAGGGTTATTCAAAGTTTAAACTGCTGTTCACCATTGGCGAAATCCTTGTAATTAAAACGGTAAAGCGCAGCTCCGCGTCGTGAAGTGACTTTGTCGATGAGATCTGTTTTCTCAATGAATGCCATCTCGTTGATGCGTTTGCGGAAGTTCCGCTTATCAAGTTTCTCGCCAATGATGGCTTCGTGCAAACTTTGTAGCTGTGTGAGGGTGAAGAATGGGGGCAAGAGTTGGAATCCGACAGGAATCGACGAGATGCGTTCCCGCAGTTCCTTGTGTGCCATTTTCACCATCTGGTTATGGTCGAAGAGCAAAGGAGGCAAAGAGTTGATGTCTTCCCAATGTGCCGCGTGCTCGTGGTTGAGTTTCTCATCGACCTTATCAATATCGAGCAATGCCAAATAAGCGACCGAGATAACACGATCACCCGAATCGCGATGGACATTGCCAAAGGTTCCTATTTGCTTCATGTACACGCCTTCCAGCCCAGTCAGCTCCGTGAGAACACGGTTTGCGGCATTGTCGAGGTCTTCTCCCTCTTGCACGAAGCCGCCCATGAGCGACCATTCACCCCGATGAGGGGCAAATGGCCGCTGCTGAAGCAGTACTTTGAGTTCGCCACGGCGGAAGCCAAAGATGATGCAGTCCACCGCGACATAGAACTTTGGATTTAGGCTGTAATAGTTGGGTGCCATAATTTCTGAGGCTTGTTTTTACCATAAGTAGGCGTAGAAGCAAGCGCAGAGACCAATGACGACAAGTGTGCCGACAATGTCCCACACGCCCCAGCTCTCGCGGATGCTCTTCTTGAAGTCGGAGGTGAAGGTGATGGCTTCGACCTGAGCCTTAGAAGGAGCAGGGGTGAAGCAGCTGACGCATACCATCAGAGCGATGATGAAGACGAGCAGCCAGCACTCGAAGATGAGCCAGTTGGTCTGCCAGAACCATGTGGTGTTCTCCCAGAAAGCACCCTCCATCACGGCTTTACCGGAGTCGGTAAGCACGTTGGTCAGCAGGCGGATCATGCCGATGACGAAGCCACCGATGAGTCCCCATTCACCTGACTTCGGGGTAATCTTCTTGGAGAAGATACCCAGCGTGAAGACTGCAACCATAGCAGGAGCAATCAGCGACTGGATATCCTGAAGGTAGCTGTAGAGGTTACCCATCGACATCATGACGGGCATCCAAGCCAGACCCAACAGCACGACGACGACAGTAGCCATGCGGCCAACGAAGACGTAGTGGGCTTCGCTCTTACCTTTCTTCATGGGCTTGTAGAAGTCCTCGGTGAAGAGGGTAGCGCAGCTGTTGAAGAATGCAGCGAGGGAAGCGACGAGGGCACATACGAAACCGATGGTTACGATGCCCTTGATGCCGGCAGGAAGGATGTTCTTCACCATCATGGCGAAGGCTCCGTCGGTGGACTCGTGGTTGGTGATGTCCATGACGATACCGCTGTCAGGATTCTGGGACAGAGCATAGGCGATCATGCCGGGAATCAGGAACATGAAGCAGGGGAGGATCTTGAAGAAACCGGCTGCGATGGTACCACGACGAGCGCGGGCGATCACGGCTGCATTGTCCTCGCCGGGAACCTGACCGAGCACACGCTGAACGATGTGCTGGTCGGTGCACCAGTACCAGAAACCGATGATGGACGCGCCGAGGAAGACTACATAGCCGGGGAACTGCGGATACATCGGGTCGGCGGGATCGGTATGGAACATGTGGGTGGTGCCGAAGCCATTGTGAGCCTCGTTACAAGCAGCCATCATGTTAGCCCAGCCAGCGGTGATGCTGCCATCGCCCAAAGCAGAAAGGCCTAAGAACAGAACGAGGAAGGAACCGATGATGAGGATAGGCGTCTGGATGGTGGAAAGGGTCATCACGCCCTTCATGCCGCCAAAGACCGTGAAGACTGCCGTGATGGCGATAAGGCCGATGGCACCGTACCAGAATGGGATGCCCAGCAAGTACTTGAAGAAGATACCACCCGTGAAAGCTGTCACGGAGACCTTCGTCAGCACGTAGGCCACGAGGGTGATGATACTCAGCCACGAGCCTGTGCGCTGGGTGTAGCGGAACTTCAGGAAGTCGGGCATGGTGATAATCTTGCCCATCTTGTTGATAAGCAGCTGGTAGAAGGGGACGAACAGCCAGCCGAGGATAAGGATCATCCAGCCTTGCATCTCCCAGTGGGCCATGCCTACGCCGTCCTTAGCGCCCGTTCCGGCCAGACCTACGAGGTGCTCTGAGCCGATGTTGGCGGCAAAGATGGCCATACCGATGACATACCACGGCTCACCTTTACCGAAGAGGTAGGCAGATGAGTCTTCGCCCTGCTGGGCTTTCTTGTCTTTCCAGATGGCATACCATACAGCAGCCACCACACCTAAAAGGCCGATGACGAGAATCGCCCAATCCAGCCAGATGAATTCATGTGAACTCCAGTTCATAAATAAAATAATGTTTGAGTTTAAAGTTAGTTGATGAATGATAATCTTGAATTAGTTTGACTTCTGCTTCCAAAGCTTTGTCATATCTTCGAGCGTCTTGCCTTTCGTCTCCGGTACGAGTTTCCACACGAAGACAGCGGCCACGACACAGAGGATGCCGTAGAGACCATAGGTAAACCAATGGCCGAAGTCGTCTCCTTCTGTCAAGTGCATGTTGAACATGGGTACGAAGGTGGAACTGACGATAAAATTGAAGATCCATTGAAAAGCGACAGCAATCGCTACGGCTCCGCCACGGATTGTATTGGGGAAGATCTCGGCAATAAGCACCCAACAGATCGGCCCCCATGAGAACATGAACGAAGCCGAATAGATGAGCAGGGAAGCAGCCGTCAACAGCTCCATGCCTGCATGTCCGAACGTGAGGGCAACGCCGAAGGCACCGAGAGCCATACCCAGTGAGCCATAGATGAGCAAGGGCTTTCGTCCCCATTTCTCCACGGTGAAGATGGCCACGAGCGTGAACAGGATATTGATGACACCCATGAAAACGGTAATCATCATCGGATTGTCCATCCCCATGTCACCAAAAATGCGTGGAGCATAGTAGAGCACTGCGTTGATGCCTACAGCCTGCTGGAATACGCTGAGCATGATGCCAATGAAGATACATAAGAAACCGTAAGTCATCAGTTTCTCTGTCTTCACCACCATTGTGTCTTTGATGTCCTGAAGGATTTGTGTTGCCTTGTCGGAGCCATTGATTTTCGTCAGGATGACAAGGGCAGTTTCGTCCTTGCCAATTGAAACAAGGTAGCGAGGTGTCTCGGGCACGAAGCAGATGAGCAAGGCGAAGAGCCCGGCAGGAACAGCTTCGGAACCAAACATATAACGCCAACCTGTTGTGACCGTCCATTGTGCCGCAGGGTTGATGGCTGCGATGCCTTTTCCCATTTCCTCCACCAACGGTTGGATGTGTTCGCCGAGGATGAAGAAGTTCACGAAATAGACGACCAACTGGCCGAAGATAATAGCAAACTGGTTCCACGACACGAGCATACCTCTGATGTTGGAAGGGGCCACTTCACCGATGTACATGGGGCAGATGGCTGATGCCAACCCCACACCGATGCCGCCTATGACACGATATATATTAAAGGTAATAAGCAGGGAGAAAGTGGGAAGGCCATACTCGAAGAACAGGAACTCAGGCCGCATGGAACCTAAAGCCGAAATGAAGAACAGCAAGCCGGCGATAATCAGCGATTTCTTGCGGCCAAAGTTGGTGGCGAGGAAGCCGGAAAGTGCCGAGCCGATGATGCAGCCGATGAGCGCAGAAGCAGAAGTGAAGCCGTGCCAAGCGTCGGTGTAGGCAAAGTCGTCGGCCTCCATGAAAAAGGCTTGCAGGCCTTTCTCTGCGCCGGAAATGACGGCTGTGTCATATCCAAAGAGCAAGCCTCCCAGCACCGCCACCATGACGATGCTGATGAGGTAACTTTTGCTGCCTTGTTCAGTGGTTTTCATAGATATGAGAATATCTTACTTCACACTGAATTTATAGGCGCAGTGGCTGGTGTAGGTCTGTCCAGGTTCCAGAATGGCGTTTGGCCATCCGGGGAGATTGCTCTTGTTGGGCGTGTCTGGATATTTCTGAGTTTCGAGACAGATGGCAGCGTGCTGTGTGTAGATGTAACCACCCTTGCCCGATTGTGTTCCGTCGAGGAAGTTTCCGCTATAGACTTGGATTCCAGGTTCGTCGGTGAAGACTTCCATGAAGATGCCCGTGGTGGGAGAGTAGATGCTGGCTGCCACCTGTTTGTCGTCGCCGTTGGTGTTCAGGCACCAGTTGTGGTCGAAGCCATTGCCATTCTTGATCTGTTCAAAGTCGAAGTTCGTGATGTCTTGTCCGACGGCATGTGGCGTGCGGAAGTCCATCGGTGTTCCTTCAACGGGCGTGATGGCTCCTGTGGTCATAAATGTGCTATCCACAGGCGTGTAGTTATCAGCATTGACGTAAAGCTCATGGTTTGTGATGGCCTCATCGGGATTGCCGTTGAGGTTGAAGTAGCTGTGGTTCGTCATGTTGATGATGGTGGTCTTCGTTGTCGTAGCCTCATAGCAGATGTCCAGCGTGTTGTCGTCGGCCAAAGTGTAGATGACGACAGCCGTGACTTCTCCGGGGAAGTTCATGTCTCCGTCTGGGCTAACGAGCTTCAGCAATACGGTCTGCTGGTTAGCCTCCACAATCTCGTAGGGACGGTACTGCCAGCCGTCAGGGCCACCGTGCAGGCAGTGTCCGAAGTTGTTCTGGGGCAGCTGGATCTCTTCGCCATTGATGTTGATTTTACCCTGATTGATGCGGTTGGCATAGCGTCCGATGCTTGCTCCGAAGTCGCTGGGATGGTTCACTTTGTCCTCGTAGGTCTTCACGTTATCGAAGCCAAGCACCACATCCTTTTTGTTGCCGTTGCGGTCGGGAGCCATGATGCTGACCACACGTCCGCCGAAGTTGGTGATGCACACTTCCATGCCATTAGCATTCTTGAGGGTGATGAGTTTCATGGGAATACCACCTACGGTATCCACAAACTGTTCAGGATTCAGTCCACTTTCGGTGAGTTCCACCACGGGCTTCTGCTGAGTACAAGCTGCGAACAGGGCAACTGCTGCAGCTGCCGAAGCCATTCCTTGAAAGATTCTTTTCATAAAGTGTAAGATTTATAAGTGAAAGATAGTAGTTAAAGATCCATTTTCGCTTAAAACAGCCCTCAAAGATAGTGTTTTTTTTTCTTAGATGGTGTTCTTTCAACACTTTTTTTCCTTTTCATGCACATTTTTCTTGAAAATAGGGTGTTTTTCTGGTTGAAAAGGTCTTCAAAAGTATTGTTTGATGTGTTTTCTATGTATTTTTTGGCTTTGTACGACGGTTCCTTCTTGTGTTGCAGTCTCGTTGTTTGCCATTGTAAAGAAAAAGTCAGATTTTTGCAGCTGATCTGTCATATTTTTGCTACCTTTGCGGCCTGAACCTTTACCGTCTTTGAAGAATATATGCAACAGTTGACGTTTAGGAAGCTCGCCGCTATTCATTCCTTTTATGGCATGACGGGTGTAACTTCACGAGTCTTCGCGGAAATGTGTCACGCCACGTTGAGCATTGAGCGAACGACTGTGGACAATCCAGCGACGGGGCAGTGCCATACAATCATTTCTCTTGTCTTCGCGCTTTGCTGCCAAGGTATTATTGTCTAAATCATCTGTTTATCATGCGTCGGCTCATCTATTCCTTCTATTTGTTCGCCTGTTTGTCCGTTGTGGTGGCTCAGACATCATCGCGTACTCCAGAAGGCAGCCGTCCTTTGCGGGTCATGAGTTGGAATGTGGAGAACCTGTTCGATACGATTCACGACGAGGGCTTCCGCGACGAAGAGTTCTTGCCGACAAGCGAACGTCGCTGGACAGGAGGTCGCTACTGGCGGAAGCTGACCGACGTGAGCAGGGTGGTGGCGGCGGTGGCCGATGATGGCGGCGTGCCAGACCTCATCGGGCTTTGTGAAGTGGAGAACGACAGCGTGATGACGACTTTGTGCAGGCGGAGCGTCTTGCGTCAGATGGAGTACAGCTATGTGATGACGCACAGCGAGGATGAGCGTGGCATCGATGTGGCCTTGCTCTATCAGCCAGTTCATTTCCGCTTACTCGACAGTCGCAGCATCCGTGTTCCAAGCCGACAACAAGGATTGCGTCCGACCCGCGATTTCCTTTACGTCAAGGGGCTTGTCCTGACGGGCAATGGGGTAGATACGTTGCATGTCATCGTGGTTCACTTGCCCAGTCGGGCGGGTGGGAGAGAAGGTGACAAGAACCGACACCTGGCAGCGCGACGGCTGTGGGAAGTGGTGGACAGCATTCAGGGAACAGACGGTGCACAGATGGTGGTGATGGGCGACTTCAACGCCGATGCGCGTGACCGCATCTTCAAGCATGCACCCCTGCGCTTGACCGACGACCGGCATGAGGCGGGCACCTACAGCTTCCGAGGCTATTGGCAGTGGATCGACCACATCCTCGTTTCGCCTTCCATTGACGTTCCTTCTCCTGCTCGACCCGTAAAACTGCCGTGGTTGCTGGAAGAGAACAAGACCTACGGCGGACAGATGCCACGCCGCACCTTCAGGGGACCGGCCTATCATGGCGGCACAAGCGACCACTTGCCCCTGCTACTCGATTTGCTTTTCTGAACACGTGTATCTTCATACAAAGTTATTATTTAACTAATACTTATATCATTGTATGATAATGCGCATTCAAGTTTCGGCTGTTGTAAACATCCTTACCCTGTTTTTCCATCAAAATCCCTCAATCCCTCACCTTTTGCAATAATCGTCTGAGAAAGAGTATCTTGCTGGTGAGGGATTGGTGAGGAATAGGTGAGGGAAGGTGAGGGAAGGTGAGGATTTTCAAGCTTTCAAGACATTTTTAAAGGGTGTGGTAAGATTCGTCTTGACTGTCTGCTCGGAAGGTGCACACCTAACATGAAGAAGGTGTACACCTTCCAGACGGAAAATGTACACCTTCTAATAGAGAAGTTAATTCTTTACTTGGAGAGTTGGAATCCAAGCTTCATGCCTTTGTAGTTGCTTCCGAGGAGAGAGGTGATGGAACCGACGGTGCTGTTGCTTTTTCCGAGGAATGTTCCAACGGCGTTGACGGCAGTGAGCATTTTGTCTGCGTCATACAGGATGCACAGGTTGACGCCGTCCATGCCCACAGTGCAGGTCTGGTTGAGAAGTCCAAAGGTGCCTTTCATAGTGAGCTTCTTGGAAGAAGGGTCGAAGGTGTAGGTTCCTGTGGAAATGGTTCGCCCACCTGTTTGTATGGCGAAAGTCTTGTCGGTGTTGAACGTGTAAGTCGTGACGCCTTTTGAGATACCCACTTTTCCGAGGTAGGTGGAGAGTTTTTGTTCAATGCTGGCGGCAGCAAGTTCTCCTCCGGCCTTGGCGAGCAGGTTCTCGCTCTCGAATCGGACTTCAGGCTGCTGGTAGGTCCAGGAACCGACGATGGTTTGTTCGGTCATGGTGCTGCCGAGCAAAGTGCCAAGCAAGCTGTTCAGGATGGTTGCACCTGCTTCGGCCCCCGCGCCGCCAGTGACGGCTCCGAGAACAGAGCCGAGAGGGTCGGTTGTAGAGGGGGTGGAGGAGGTGCCTGTAGCTGCGGGACCAAAGCAGCTAGTGAGGGTGGCAGCGGCGATGGCTGCGATGAGAAATGTCTTTTTCATTTTGATGGATGGTTTTAAGATGTTGGATTAGAATTTAGTGATGAGGGCTGCAACGGGGTTGCAGCATACGTGAGCAATGGGTTTAGGACTGAGGTGTTTGGGGTTGTTGAAACAGTTTCATGAAGTCGCGGGGAAAGGGTGTTTCGAAGTTCATGAGCTGACCTGTCCTTGGATGATAGAAGTTGAGCCGGTAAGCATGAAGGCACAGCCGTCCGATGGGGTCGCTGCCGTCGCCATATTTGCGGTCTCCACAGACAGGGTGTCCGATGTCTTGCATGTGTACGCGAATCTGGTTTTTGCGACCAGTTTCGAGCTTGAGTTCAACGAGGGAATAGCGCGGTGTCGTCTGAAGAGTATGGTAGTGTGTGACGGCGTACTTGGCGTTGCCTGGATCTTCGGGTGAAGAGTAAGTGATGTAGGCTTTGTTGTCCTTGAGCCAACTCTCGACGGTCCCCCCTTCTCGCTCCATCTGACCGCTGAGGACAGCGACGTATCGCCTGTCGAAAACGATTTCTTGCCAGTTCTCCTCAAGGATTTTCTGAATCTCTATGCTCTTGGCATACATCATGAGTCCGCTGGTCTCGCGGTCGAGCCGGTGGACGGTGTGTGTCGTGCATTTGAAATGTCGCTTTTGGAAGTACTCGTCAAGAACTTGCTTGACAGAATATTGTTTGGCGGTGGCAGGCATGGAGAGAATGCCTTGGCTTTTCTCGATGACGATGAGGTCTTTATCCTCATAGACGATGCGGACATAGCGGTTAAGGAGCTGGGTGGATTGCTTGTGTTTGCTGACACAGACAACCTGACCCGGGTGGAGCGGCAGGTCATAGCGTGTTGTCTGTTGCCGATCGACGGTGATGCCATGTCCGGCGAGGATGTCCTTGGCTCGATTGCGGCTGATGCCGTCAAGCTCTTTGAGAAGGAACTCGAGGAGTGTTGTCTCTTCACGCACGATGTGTTCGCTGTACTTGGTGCGTGCGTATTCGATGCCAGTTTTATTTTTCATATTTCACTCGTGGTGGTAGGGCTCGTTGCGCAGGATGGTGAAAGCGCGGTATAGTTGTTCAACAAAGAGGAGTCGAATGAGCTGGTGTGAGAAGGTCATCTGTGAAAGGGAGATTTCTTCGTCAGCGAGGTCGTGCAGGGTGGAGTCGAATCCGTATGGTCCTCCGACGATGAAGACGATGCGCCGTGATGCTGCGGCGATGCGTTTCTGGATCCATGCAGCAAAGTCGATGCTGCGTCGCTCTTTGCCGTGTTCGTCGAGAAGAATGATGCGATCAGCAGGCTGTAGCTGTTTGCGGATGAGCTGTGCCTCGGCGGCTTTTTGCTGGTCAAGCGTGAGCGCGCGTGTGGCCTTGAGCTCTGGGATGACTTGGAGCGTGAAAGGGATATAGTGTGTGAGACGGCTGGTGTAGTCGTCGATGAGCGTTTGTATGTGAGGGTCGGTGGTCTTACCGACAACGAGGAGGACGAGTGTCAAGTGGAGGAGTGGGTATTATGGGCTGACAAAAAGGATTAGGGTTTCTGGTTGAGCAGCTTGAGGGCTGTTTCGTCGCCAAGCTGAGCGGCTTGCTGCAAAGCCGTACGGGCTTCGGCTTCTTTGCCTTGAGCACGGAGGCAGATGCCAAGGATGCGGTGGGCATCGGGGAAGTTATTGTCCAATGCGATGGCGGCTCGTGCAGCTGATATGGCTTCGTCGAGTTGGTTGAATCGGTAGTGTGTGGCAGCGAGTTCGGCCTGGAAAAGAGGTTCCTGCGGAGCCATCTTAGCGGCACGTTCGATGTCGCTGAGTGCCTGCTGGAACATCCGGCATTGCATCTCTGCTTGATAGCGTTGGTAGTAGAAGTTTTCGTTGACCTGACGCGCCTTCAAGTGTTCATAGTCGTTGAGGTCGGCAACAGCCTGACGATAACGACCGAGAGACAGTAGCGTCTGAGCGCGCATAAGCAAGGCGGGGGCGGCACTCTCGATATATGGTTTCGTGAAACATGCGACGGCACTGTCTTGCATGGCTAAGACGGCTGCGGTGTCTTGCAACATCTGTTGACATTGTGCGGCGTAGAGGAAATTGTCTGGCGAGCGCATCTTTGTCTTGTTGACATCGAGGAATTTACGGCAAGCTTCGGCGTATTGTTTCTGAGCGTAGAGGATGTGACCTTCGAGGGCAGTAAAGACGGGTTGTGGATTGATGTTGAAGGCTGTTTCTGCTTCTTGCAAGGCCTGGTCAAGCGTCCAGTTGTCCGGTTGTTTGTTGGCCTGAGCCGCAGCGAAAATCGTTCTGGCTCTGGAATAATGAATGTCATCGGCAGTAACCTTGGCATCGAGCGCTTGCTGCCAAACGGCATCGGCATCGGTGTATAGCTGTTGGGCGGCGAGCATCTCGGCCTTCATGGTGTAGCCGTTGGATTGGTCGGGGAAGAGTCGAATGTAGTCATCGACGTAGGCCAAGTAGGTAGCAGTATCGCGCGTACCTATTAAATATATAAAGCTGGCCGCCTGCGACGCGTCTGCCGGAAGCGCCTTTCGGATGAGGAGGTCGCGATAATCGGATGCCGTGGCAGAGAGCGCGGTGATGGAAAGCGACAACACGTAGTCGGCACTAATGGCATAGCATTTTTGTTCATCGGTCTTGGCAGACATCTGTAGGATGCCGAGAACCTCTCCCTGAGCGTTCATCACAGGACAAGAAGCGCTTTTCTCAGAGGGGCGTATAGGGAGGGTGTAGTAGGCAAAGCGCTGTTCAAAGTTGGCAACGTCGCTGACGGCGATTTCAGTTCCCACACCGGACTTGTTGCTCAGATAGGGCATGACGTATGCGTTTTCGCCTTTGGCTGCATGGCTGGAGGCAAGGGGTAAGGGAGAAGCCTTGATGCCATCAATGTGGAGGCGGATGACGTCGTAGAGGGAAGATGCTCCTTCGATGGCGGTCACGGGATATTCCTTTCCTTTTTCGTCGATGGCCACGGCACGTTCTGCCCCGCGAAAGGATGTATAATCTGTGATGGCCGTTCCTTCATTGCCGACGAGGAAGCCGTTGGTGGAGTGAAGTAACTGACCGGCTGCATCGTAGGTGATAATATTCAACTGCGACTTGCGTGCTTTTTTGAGCCACTTCGGCTGAGCGGCAACATGGAGGGTCAGCAGCGTCAACAGGGTGGCGAGTAGTGTCTTATACATTATCGAGTAGTGATTTAGCGTTTTGGATGGCGGCCTCTGTCAACTCAGCGCCGCTGAGCATGTGACCGAGTTCGGTGACGCGCTCCTCAGGCGTCAGTTCAACGATGTGGCTGGTGGTGGAGCTTTCGTCGTCTTCTTTATAAACGCGGTAATGGTGGGAACCGAGGGCGGCGATTTGAGGCAGATGGGTAATGGAGATGACCTGTCGTCCGCCGCATCCCATCTGACGCATCATCTGAGCCATGCGTTCTGCGATGTGGCCGCTGACACCCGTGTCGATTTCGTCGAAGATGATGGTGGGCAGACTTACGGCACCGCTGATGAGTGCCTTTAACGAGAGCATGACGCGCGCAATCTCGCCACCCGATGCAATCGCCGAAATGGGTTGCAAGGCGCTGTTCTTGTTGGCACTGAAAAGAAAGACCACTTGGTCAAGTCCTGACGCGTCTGGCGTAGAACGTGGATGGATTTCAACTTTAAACCTCACGTTCGGTATGCCAAGTGGTGCCAACAATTCTTGCATTTGCTTTTCCACTTCCACGGCAGCTCGTTCGCGCATGGCTGTCAGTTTCTTGCCTTCGGCGAGAAGAGCAGTTTGAGCTTCCACGACCTCGGCTTCGAGGCGTTGCAGCTCTTCGTCGCTATTGTCGAGGACAGAAAGACGTTGCCGGAAGTCTTCTGTGAGTGCAATGAGTGCCTCTTCTGTCTGGACATGATGTTTTTGCTGTTGGGAATAGACGGCACTGAGCCACTCGGTGACGGCTTGAAGGCGTGACGGGTCAACTTCGATGTGTTCGGCCATCGAGGATGTCTCTCCGGTGATGTCTTTCAATTCAATTTCACAGCTCTGGATACGCTCGGCCAGGGTCTGTGCTTCAGGCAACATCGCAGCGATGGATTGCAACTGTCGGGCAGCATCACGCAGTAGGCTGGTCACGCCAGTCTGTTGTCCACCATCGCCGTTCAAGCAGAGATCGGCCAGGTAGAGTGCTTCACGGATTTCTTCGGCATGTTCGAGCTGTCGGGCTTCCTGCTCGGCTTCTGCCAGACGACCCGTTTGCAGGTTCAGTTCTTCGAGTTGCGAAAGCTGGAAACGCATGTAGTCTTCGTCTTCACGACCTCTTTGTGCGGCTTTGCGTGCTGCTTCCAACCGACGGGTAGCGTCGCAGAAGGTATTATATAAAGAGGTGTAGTGCTGACGCACGTGACTGTCGTCGGCGACGATGTCAACGACGCTCAGCTGGAAGTCTTCCTGTGAGAGCAGGAGGTTCTGGTGTTGAGAGTGGATGTCGATGAGGCGGGAACCGAGTTCGCGCAGTTGTGATACCTGTGCGGGTGTGTCGTTGATGAAGGCACGGCTCTTGCCGGCAGCAGTCAATTCCCGACGCAGGATGCAAGTGCGTCCGTCGAAGTCAAGGTCGTTTGCGGTGAAGAAGCTTTCGAGGTCACAGCCTTCCAAGTTAAACTCTGCTTCTATGAGGCAGCGGCTCTCACCCGTCTTGATCATTCGTGTTTCCGCACGCTGTCCCAACAACAGACCGATGGCACCGAGCAATATACTCTTGCCGGCACCTGTTTCACCCGTGATGACCGAAAAGCCTTGATGAAACTGGATATTGAGTTCGGCAATGAGGGCGTAGTTTTTGATGAAGAGAGACTGGAGCATTCTATTGTTTCAGCTTTTCCCAATACGTGTTTTGCGAAGGATTGATGCGGAAGAGGATGTCGTAAATTTGTTCCCGTTCCTGCGCATTTCCCTGTCCGCTGAAGATACTGACGAGTTCATCGCGTTTGAAATCCGTGAAGATTTGAGGAAGCATGGAAAGCGACTTGTCCTCGTGTGCTTGTTTGAGCAGGCTGACAGCTTCGGCAATTGCTTTGCGTGCTTGTTCGGTGTTCTCGGCCATGTGGTCGAGCCCGGTGCGGTAATAGGTGTACTGCAATTGACGAAACTTTTCCATCGAACCGTCCAAATAGTCGTTGACGATGGCAAAGCGGTTCTTGGTGTCGTCGAACGCTTTCCAACCTTTGTATCCGAGTCCCTCTGCACTGTTGCAAATGTCCTGTGCCATTCTTAGGACTTCCGTCCCCCCCATAGGTGACATTGAGTCGAGGTCAAGGCCGATAATCATATACGCCCAGTAGGCTAACACGGCAGTGAGGTTGTTGTCAATCTGTTCTGGTCGCCAATCCAATTGGTCGAACTCCTGGAACGTGAAGTCGAAGTCTTTGTCGTTTGTATTCCAGACGGTAGTGGTGTAGTTGGAATCGAAGACAGGTCTGTTCGAAGCCACGAGCAGGCTGGCCTTGAAAGAGTTGTCGGTTTCGCTGTAGGTGTTTACGGTGATGTTGAACGAGCATTGGATGCGTTCCTGTTCGCGGAATTTCAGCTCTGTCCAGGCACGCTCATTCAAGAACTGCGTGACGGCTTTCTCCAGAGCATCGAAGACACCCGACTTGGTGTTCGACACCTGTGAACGGTTGATGATGACTTTGGCGTTCAATTCCTGAGCGCGGGCGGGTGATGTCAGCGTGAGGACGAACAAAAGGATGAACAACGAGCGGATGTGCATGTTGGATGAAGAGTGTATGTGTTAGTCTTTTTGCAGTAATTCAGCCAGACAATCAACAATATCCCGTGCCACCTCTGTCTTTGGCTTGAGCGGGTAGGGCGTCTGGCCATTAGGTGTCACGATAGTAATCTTGTTGGTGTCGTGTTGGAATCCGGCACCTTCGTCTTGTAAAGAGTTGAGAACGATGAAGTCCAGATTCTTCTTCTGGAGCTTTTGCTGAGCGTTGGAGAGCTCGTCGTTGGTTTCAAGGGCGAAGCCAACAAGAAACTGCTTTCGGGGTGATTGACCATGTGCGAAAGCGTCGTTGTTCAGTCGCTTCATCTGTCCGAGACCCTTGGCGATGTCCTGTGTGGGACGTAGGCGGAGAATGAGGTCATCGCCCTCACGCTTCATCTTTTGGTCGGCGACGGTATCGGGAGTGAAATCGGCGACGGCGGCGCAGAGGATGGCGGCGTCCATGTCAGGAAAGAGCCGGCTGGATGCTTCCCACATCTGCTGTGCACTCTCCACTCGCGTGAGGTGAATGCCTGCCTTGTCTGTCGTTCGTTGCACAGGGCCGCAGACGAGTTCCACTTCTGCACCTTGGCGTGCACATTCTTCGGCCAGGGCAAACCCCATTTTTCCGCTCGAATAGTTGCCGATGAAGCGGACAGGGTCGATGCGTTCGTAGGTGGGTCCTGCTGTGATGAGGATGCGACGTCCTGCAAGGGCTTTCTTTGTGTGGAGGAGGGCATCGAGAACAATCTCTGCGATGCGTTCCGGCTCTTCCATGCGACCTTTTCCAATCAGATGACTGGCCAGGTCGCCGCTGGCTGGCTCAATGACGGTCACGCCGCGACGACGCAGCGTCTGGAGGTTGTCTTGTGTGGCATCGTGAGCCCACATGTCAAGGTCCATTGCCGGAGCCACGAAGACAGGTGCCTTCATCGAGAGATAAGTGGTGATGAGCATGTTGTCGGCTATGCCGTTGGCCATCTTCCCGATGGTGCTGGCCGTGGCTGGTGCGATGATCATCGCATCGGCCCAAAGACCCAGCTGGACGTGACTGTGCCAAGTGCCGTCGCGCTGTGCGAAGAAATCGCTGATGACGGGTTTCGAGGTCAGTGCCGATAGTGTGACGGGCGTGATGAACTCCTTGCCTGCGGGCGTGATGACGACTTGCACTTCATGACCCGCCTTGATGAACTGGCGGATGAGCGTACATGCCTTGTAGGCGGCGATGCTGCCAGTGATGCCAAGGACGATATTCATTTGAGCGAATTGTTTTTTGAACGAAGGGCAATCTCGGTGAGAACCTGTTTGGTATTGAGGGGAAACTCGCCTTGTTGGATCCAGCTATAATAGCCGGGGTCTCGACGCAGGGCATCCACAACGTGAACGCCTTTGTACTTGCCAAAGTTAAAAGTCTCTATGCCGTGGTCGTCCATGATGATGCGTCCGGCGTAATCGACGAAGCGGTTCATGCGTGAGAAGTCGGCCAGGAACGAGATGTTGTTCTGCAAATCGGCAGGGTATTGGTCGAGCTGGGCGCAAAGCACTTCATAGGTGGCACGCGTGTCGGCCATTGCCGAATGTGCGTTCTCCAGGTCCTTGTGGCAATAGTACTTATAGGCCGCTATCAACGTCCGGCGTTCCAGCTTGTGGTAGATGTTCTGCACGTCCACACAGCGCACATGGTGGAAGTCTGCATTGATGCCGGCCCGCAGAAATTCCTCGACCAGCACGGGGATGTCGAAGCGGTTGGAGTTGAAACCTCCGAGGTCACACCCGCTCATGAACGACCACAGATCTGTGGCCACTTCCTTGAACGTGGGGCAGTCGGCGACGTCGGCGTCAGAGATACCGTTGACGGCGGTAGCCTCTGCTGGGATGTGGATGGTGGGATTGATGCGCATCACCTTCGATTCCTCGTTGCCGTTCGGATGAATTTTCAACAGGCAAAGCTCAACAATACGATCCTTGGCCACGTCCACGCCTGTGGTTTCGAGGTCGAAGAAGATGATGGGTCTGTCCAAATTCAGTTTCATGTAATTGTGCTGTTCCTCTTCAATAAAGACACAGAGACGCAAAGAGCTGAGATTCTTCGCGCCTTTGTGTGGATATCGTCATGGCGGGTTAGTCGTTCAGCATCATGGGCATGAGGAGCATGAGGATTTCCTCGCCTTCCTTCTGCCCAGCTGGCGTGATGATGCCGGCACGGCCCGGATCGGCCAGTTCGAAGATGACCTCGCTGCTGTCCAGGTTGTTCAGGATGTCCAGCAACAGCGTACCTTTGAAGCCGATGTTGATGGCGGGAGAGTCATACTCGCAGACGAGACGTTCCTCTGCGGAGGTCGAGAAGTCAATGTCCTGACCGCTGACGGTGAGCAGGTTGGTGTTGAAGGCCAGCTTCACTTGTGCGCTGCTCTGGCTGGAGAAGACCAGCACGCGTTTGAGTGTCGATACGAGGGCGGCACGGTCGATGGTGGCACGGTATGGATTGTTCTGCGGAATGACGCTGTTGTAGTTGGGATAGCGGCCATCGATGAGGCGGCTGGTCAGCGAAAATTCCGGCGTGACGACCTGCACCAGTTTGTCGTTGAAAGACAGCGTGGCGGCGGCATCGCCTTTGGCCAGCAGGCCCTTCAGGATATTGGCGGGCTTCTTCGGCAAGATGAAACCTGTCTGTGTCTCACTCTTCAGCGAGAAGTCCTTCTTGCGAACCAGCTTGCGTCCGTCGGTGCCGACGAAGACGAGGCAGTCGGGGGTGAAGTCGAAGTAGATACCTGTCATGACAGGGCGGATCTCGTCGTCGGCTGTCGCGAAGAGGCTGTGGTTGATGCCTGAGAGCAACACGTTCTGGCTGATTTCGTGGTGCTGCACGTCGCCTTCCATCTGATGAGGAACGGGATATTCGTCGGCACGTTCACCGACGATGTTGAACTTACCGTTCTGATACTCGCCGCAGATTTCCATCGTGTCCAGGTTGATGTCGAGGACAATCGGCTGGTCGGCAATTTCTTTCAGCGAGTCTTGGATGGTCTTGGCCTTGATGCAGAAGCGGGCGTCCTGACTGCTTTCAATCAGTTCCACAGAGGTGACGAGCGTCGTCTCGCTGTCACTGCCGGTGATGGACATTTTCAGGCCTTGAATCTCGAACAGGTAGCAGTCGAGAATCGGCAGGGAGTTCTTGCTGTTGAGCACTCGGTTGGTGGAGGTGAGGCGGCTGAAGAGGGCCGCGCTGGATACTTTGAGTTTCATGTACTATAGTTTTTGTTGTTACTCTTTCGTGAGGTTTGATGGCAATAGATGTCTAAAACCGAGCAAAGATAGCGTTTTTCGGTTATGTGAGCAAAATTTTCTCCTTAAAATTAGCAAAACCGCCAAGAAAGTCCTACATTTGCATCGCTTTTCGGCAAAGATGAGCTATTTCACACCTATTTAAATATACACAATGGAAATATCTGGAAAGATTATTCAAGTACTCCCAGAACGTGGAGGAGTCTCGCAGCGTTCGGGTTCCGAATGGAAAGTTGCGAGCTATGTGATCGAGACCATCGAGCAATATCCAAAGAAGTGCGTCTTCGAGGTCTTCGGCATCGACCGCATCCAACAGCTGAACATCCAGCTGGGTCAGATGCTAACCATCAGTTTCGACATCGACGCCCACGAATACAACGGGCGTTGGTACAACACACTTCGTGCATGGAAAGCTGATCCATACGACCCCAATGCCGTGGCGGCTCCTGCTGCCGCTCCTGGTTTTCCGCCTCCCGCTTCGGCACCCTTTGCTGCTCCTGCAGCAGCTGGCAATGCCGCGGCTCCGGCACCGGCAGATGCTCCCTTCCCGCCTGCTCAGCCCGCTGCGCCCGCACCGGCCTTCGGAGGCGAAAGCACAGACGACCTGCCTTTCTGAAAGCCTACTGACATCACGTCATTCACAACCATCCTGTAAACGACTGACATCGTTTGCTAAAAGGTATGACATAGAAGGTGTACGTCTCCTCAATGGCAGACGTACACCATCTTTTTTTGTGAAAATCCCTCAATCCCTCACCATTTCGCCTATTAAGCTGAAAACAAGTCGGTTGCAGGTGAGGGATTGGTGAGGGATTGGTGAGGGATGGTGAGGGATATAGACTTTACCCGCCCTTCCTGTCAGAGCGGGAGTAGCATGAATGAGACAGGGTGAAGTTCTTTTTCAAGTGGTTAAGTTTCAGATGTATGGCAAGCAGCAACGAAGCGCCCCAAAGGGGCAGCAAGCAGTCAGCCCAGGGTAGCGCCCTGGGTATGAACGACGAAGGAATACCCGCCCTGAAAGGGCAAAAGCATTCGTTCCGCACATGGAGAAAGGTCAAAAGCATTTGTTTTCGATATGCTTTTGCCCTTGCAGGGCGTGTTAGTTGGGTGCATACGGACCCAGGGCAGCGCCCTGGGCTGACTGCTTGCTGCCCCGTTGGGGCGTTTCGTTGCTGTTTGACCTTACTTGTGAAAATTGAATTAACGTCCAATTAATGTCCAATTAATGTCCAATTAATGTCTAATTATCGTCCAATTAACGTCAAATTAACAAATAATTAACGCCCAATTATCGTTTCATTATCACCCGATTAGCGTTGCATTTTGAGCAATCCCTCACCATCCCTCACCTATTCCTCACCAATCCCTCACCTGTAAACGCCTTGTTTTCAGCTTGGTAAATGAAA
>JAGCPY010000051.1 GCA_017965425.1 Bacteroidaceae bacterium
ACAGCATGATGCTTTCGTCTTCATCGGAGCGATGGGCATCTGCGTCCGTACCATTGCCCCCTTCATCGAGGACAAGCACACCGACCCCGCCGTCGTCTGCATCGACAGTCTTGGACAAAACGTCATCTCTGTGCTCAGTGGACACATCGGTGGCGCTAATCATCTTGCACGAGACATCGCAGCCATCATTGGCGGGCATGAAGTAATTACTACTCAGAGTGACAACACTGGCCTATGGGCTATTGATTGCCTCGACCATCAATTCCCAACTTGGGAAAAATTAGAAATGGAAGGCATTCAGCAAGTTGTCTATGCTTACGTCAACCGCAAACCGATTGCTGTTATTCTTGGAATACGAGATAATGGAACCGACTGGTTAGAATCAACGGCTGCACCTCATGTAACATTCTTTGATGAAAAAGATTGGCTTCAGGAATATGAAAAACATTATGCTGGTCTCATCATCATTTCTCCTTTTTGCAAAACGTGGAAATCATGTAGTATCCCTGCCATTGTCTATGCTCCAAGAGTGTTGACTCTGGGACTGGGTTTGGCACATCAAGCTCCTGACACCGTATGGAAAGAAATTGAAGACCGCCTTTTCGATGAATATAACATTTGGTTGTTTGGAGTTGGCAAGGTTGCAACCATAGACGTAAAAGCCAATGAACCTGTAATAAGGGATTTACAGTGTAAGATACCATATTATAACAAATACAAAGTTACATTCTTCACCGCCGAACAGCTTGCAGCCATTGAAGTTCCAACTCCCAGCGCCACCGTGCAGAAACATGTAGGAACTCCTAGCGTCTGCGAGGCTGCTGCCATCCTCGGTTCCAACCACGGCCAGCTGATACTTCCAAAAATTAAAGGTAAGAACTGGACTGCTGCTTTGGCCATAGATCATGCATATTGCAGAGGTGGTCATATCGAGATCATCGGTGCAGGTCCCGGTGACCCCGACCTCATCAGCGTCCGAGGGCGCCGTTTCCTTGAACGTGCAGACCTTATTCTCTATGCTGGCAGCCTCGTGCCCAAAGCGCTCACCGACTGCCACAAACCAGGTGCTGTCGTACGCTCGTCAGCCGATATGGCACTCGAAGAACAGTGTGCGCTGATGAAGGAGCACTATGACAAGGGACATCTTATTGTTCGCCTCCATACTGGTGACCCCTGCATCTTTGGAGCTATCCAGGAACAGATGGCATTCTTTGATAGAGAGGGAATGCAATATCATATCACACCCGGCATCTCCTCGTTCCTCGCCGCAGCCGCTGAACTTCGCTCACAGTTCACCATACCCGAACGCACGCAATCCATCATCCTCACCCGAGGCGAGGGTCGTACACCGATGCCCGAAAAGGAACAGCTCCATCTTCTCGCCCGCTCACAATCTACCATGTGCATCTTCCTCAGTGCTACCATCGTTGACGACGTGCAGCGAGAGCTCTTGCAAGAATATCCCGAGGAAACGCCTGTCGCCGCCTGCTATCACCTCACCTGGCCAGACCAGCGCATCTTCCGAGGCAAGCTCAAAGACCTCGCAAGCATTGTCCACGACAATCACCTCACCCTCACCACCATGCTCGTCGTTGGAGAAGCCATCGATAACCGCTCCGGCCTCTCTGCACTCTACGACCGTAGCTTCACACACCTATATAGGAAAGGCAAAGCGCAAGGAAGTTTAGATCATTCCGTCATCACTGAATAATTATTCCATCATCATCGAATAATCATTCCATCATCATCGAATGATTCTCCCACATATATTCATCCTGTAAAAAGACTAAGACCATCTGGCCTCAGACCTATGAAGAAGATATATTTTATATTGCTGATAGCCCTGATTCTCGTTCTCTTCGTGCTCAATCTTCTCTTGGGCACGGTGCATATACCCTTTAAGGACGTCATGGCCATTCTCTTTTCCCCTCCCTCACAAGCTGGGAGTGGGGCTTCTGTCTTCTCCAACATTATCTGGAGTTCCCGCGTGCCGCAGGCCTTGACTGCCCTCATGGCTGGTGCAGGCCTCGCCGTCAGTGGTTTACAGATGCAGACCGTCTTCCGCAATCCCTTGGCTGGTCCCTCTGTGCTGGGCATTTCCAACGGTGCATCGTTGGGGGTCGCGTTGGTCGTGCTGATGTCTGGTTCCTTGGGTGGAGTGGCGCTTAGCCGCTTGGGGTATCTTGGTGATGTGGCCATGTCTGTAGCAGCCATAGCCGGAGCCTTGGCCGTGATGGGCCTCATTGTCTGGGTCGCACAGCGTGTACAATCGGGCGTGACACTGCTCATCATTGGCGTGATGATAGGCTATTTGGCCAATGCCATCATCGGTGTGCTCAAGTTCTTCTCCAATGAAGAGGACATCAAGGCCTACGTTGTCTGGGGCCTTGGCTCCTTTGCCCGTGTATCCGGCGACCAGATGGTCCTCTTTGTCGTGCTGATGGCCATCCTCTTGCCACTCAGCATGTTGCTTGTGAAGACCATGAACCTTCTGCTCCTCGGCGATGCCTACGCCCGCAATCTCGGCTTGAATATCCAGCGTGCACGCACCCTCGTCATCCTCTCCGCAGGCATCCTTGTCGCCATCGTCACCGCCTATTGCGGCCCCATTATGTTCATCGGCTTGGCTGTGCCACATCTGGCAAGAGCCCTCTTTCGCACCAGCGACCATCGAATCCTCATGCCTGCCACCCTCCTCTTTGGCGGAGCCTTAGCCCTCCTCTGCAACCTCATCGCCCGTATGCCCGGCTTCGAAGGTGCCCTGCCCGTCAATTCCGTCACCGCCCTCGTTGGTGCTCCAGTCATTGCCGCCGTGTTATTTAGAAGAAAGGAATAATCTGCGTTGTAAGTGGAATAACCTGTACCTGTTTGTTTCAGGTACGACTTCAGTGATAGTCCGCTCTATTGATGGTCTGGCTGTGACTGTAGGACTTCTTCCTTGGTCATAATAATACTGAACTCACGTTAAAAAACACGTTTCATCCCACATTTCTTCACGTTTTTCCGTGAACGTATAGACGAGTCGTTGAGAAGGTGTACACCTTCCAACTTTTATATGCATACACCCATAAAGTGCCCAAAAAAGTCTCAATCCCTCACCGATGGCGATAAGAGGCTGCCTATGAGATGTTTACTGGTGAGGGAATGGTGAGGGAATGGTGAGGGATGGTGAGGGTTTTTCTCCAGCAAAAGTCCAAAACTGTCAAGATGACGAAAACCGCAAACGGAGGTACTTAAAACTATTGGTGTCTGCTAAAAAAGCGGCCTTTCAGGCCACCACAGGCACCTCTCACTTCTGCATCTTTGAAATGCCTAAATAGACAGGCAAAGGAGAGGTTGTATGCAATTTTCCACGGACAACAATAACTTAAAACTAACGAACATGCACGAAAAGAAGCGAAAACAAACGAAAACGGCACATGGCTTGACCTTGCTTTTCGAGTCTTCCTTTGTTTTTTGTAGTTGATTTGCGAGTGCTTTCTGCTTCATTTTCATTTAGTTAATGTCAATCCCTCACCTCCCCTCACCAATCCCTCACCAATCCCTCACCTGCAAATGTCTTTCTTTCAGTTGATTATGGCATTCGGTGAGGGATTGAGGGTTTATATGGAAAAATGGAGGGTAGTGGGTATTGCAGTAGTGAGAAGGGATTGGGGCGGGCTGAAAGGCCAATGGGCACATAACCCAGGGCTGCGCCCTGGGTAGAGTATCTGGCGTGTCACTAACCGTCTGGTAATATATGGTCAAATTAGGATTCACATCATTGATGATGGCGAAGTGGATATCGGGGTATAGTTGTCGCATTAGGATGTTCTATTTATTGGCAGACCCTCATTCATCACCTCCGTTCTGTCGGTATGCGGTATGTCACCGTATGAGAGGTAGTAAAAGGAGAGGATACGGAGTAACTTTCACCGCACATTATTAGGCGGTTCAGAAGAAAACCATTATCTTTGCGCCGTCAATGAAAGAGTATTATAATATGATGGATATGATGAAGACGATGAAATGTATTGTGGCCGTTGTGCCACTTGCTTTGGTGCTGTCTGTCGTCTCTTGTGGCCATACTTTTCGGCAAGCGGGCGATGATGATACCATTGTGGCGGTTGTAGATACGATGGAGTTGCGCTATGCCAGAGGCTTCAAGGTGAGAACGCTGGAGAATGGGGTGAAGCTGGTGGATGTGGCCGACCCGCAGACAGATGAGGACCGTATGCCAGTGAGCTACCACTTCGCATTGATACCAAAAGAACAGCCCATCCCCAACCCCTCCTTGGGGAGGGGAGATTTTGCGGATGGCGAGCAAGAGGAAACGAGTACCCCTCCTCAGGGAGGGGATCGGGGTGGGCTTCGAGAGTCCTCATACACCCCCATTCACGTTCCCATAGACCGCACCATCGTCATGACGATGCTGCAACTCTCGACCTTTACTGTTCTTGATGCCCTTGATGTTGTCCGTGGCATTACAGGCACGAAAAACCTGTTTAATAAAGAGGTGCGCTCACGTGTGAAAGACGGACGCATCATGAAAATTGGAATGGAAGGTAACTTCGACACAGAACTGATACTGGCCGCAGATCCTGAAGTTATTTTCATTTCTCCTTTCAAACGTGGCGGCTACGATGCCATCAAAGAAACGGGCATTACGCTCATTCCTCACCTTGGCTATAAGGAACTGACGCCACTCGGGCAAGCCGAATGGTTGAAGTTTGTCGGCCTGTTTCTTGGAAAGGAAGCAGAGGCCGACTCCATCTTTGCGGGTATAGAGAGCAGATATAACAGTTTGAAAGAAAAGACGAAAGGGACGAACAGTAGGCAGGATGGTGCTTCTCTCCCCACGGTTTTCTCTGGCGAGATGCATGGAGGCAACTGGTATGCCGTGGGTGGGCAAAGTACGTTGGCACAGCTCTTCCGCGATGCAGGCGCAGAGTATGTGATTAAGGATGATAACACGGGTGGCGTCAACATCGAGTTTGAACAGCTCTATTCCGTGGCAGCCAATGCCGACTATTGGCGTATTCTCAACAGCTTCCCAGGTGATTTCTCTTACGAGGCTTTGCGTGCCAGCGAACCTCGCAACGAGCTCTTCCGAGCTTTCCGTGAGAAAAAGGTTATTTATTGCAACATGAAGCAGACGCCCTATTACGAGCTCTCGCCTGTGCAACCAGATGTCCTCCTTGCCGATCTCATCGCCATCTTCCATCCCGACCTGATGCCAGAGGATTATGCGCCAACCTTCTATCGTCTGTTGAGATGATTCTGGTTTTTGGAGGAACGACCGAGGGCCGCAAGGCGGTTGGTGTGCTGGAAGAAGCCGGTACATTCTATTATTACAGCACGCGGGGCATCGAGCAGGAAGTGGAACTGGTGCATGGTCAACGTTTGACGGGCGGCATGGATTTCCATGAGGTCTTGGCTTTTTGTCGCGAGCATGACATCCGCTTGCTGGTGGACGCTGCCCATCCTTTTGCAGAGGAATTGCATCGAAATCTGTTGGAGGTGGCCGGTCATGTTGGAGCTGCCATCGTCCGATATGAACGCATCTATCCGCCACACACCGAAGATGTTGTCTGGTGTCGTGATTATGAAGATGCACAGAGGCAGTTGGAGGTGCATGGAATAGAACGTTTGCTGGCGTTGACAGGTGTGAAGACCATTAGCCGCCTGAAGGATTACTGGTCCCGGCATCAGTGTTGGTTTCGCATTCTTGACCGCAGCTACTCCCGTCAGTTGGCCAGCAAGAATCATTTTCCTGAAAATCATTTGGTCTATTATGAGCACGACGACACCTCGCAGCTCATTTCACAACTTTCTCCCCAGGCCATCCTCACCAAGGAAAGTGGCGTGAGCGGAGGCTTCTTGGAGAAGGTGGAAGCAGCCAAAGGAGCAGGTGTGAAAATCTTTGCGATTGAACGTCCTGTGTATCCTCCGCACACGCCTGTTACACATCAGGTGAACATAGAAACGGTCAACGGTCCTCATGGCCTTCGCCGCGCCGTGGAACGATTGCTGCCAGCTTTTTTCCCATTACATAGCGGGCTGACCACAGGCACTTGTGCCACGGCGGCTTCCGTGGCTGCCGTTCATCGCTTGCGTACGGGCGAGACACCGTCCGAGGTGCCTGTCGTGCTTCCCGATGGAGAGACCATCAGCGTTGCTGTTGGTTATGAAGATGGCTATGCCTACTGTATCAAGGAAGCAGGTGACGATCCCGACGTGACGAACGGAGTGAAGGTGAGGGCCGTGGCAGAGCCTTCTGACCACTTTGAGATACGAGGAGGTGAGGGCGTAGGACGCTTCACGCTTCCCGGTTTCGACTATCCTCCTGGTGAGGCTGCCATCAACAAAGGCCCCCGCCAGATGTTGAGGAACAATATCACAGGCGAATATATCCTCACCATCAGTGTCGAAGGAGGGGCTGAGATAGCCCGGCGTACGTTCAATCCGCGTCTTGGCATCGAAGGAGGCATCTCCATTATCGGTGTGTCGGGCATCGTTAAACCTTTCTCGGAAGAAGCTTTCATCGAGAGCATCCGTAAGTGTATGCAGGTGGCCAAGGCCAGCGGTGCCAGTCGTGTTGTCATTGGCAGTGGGGCGAAGAGCGAAAACACCTTGCGAGCCTGTTATCCCGACTTGCCGCCACAGGCATTTGTGCAGTATGGCAACTACATCGGTGAAACGCTCAAGATGGCCGATGAGTTGGGGTTCTCACAGGTCACTCTTGGTGTGATGCTGGGCAAGGCCGTGAAGCTGGCAGAAGGTCATCTCGACACCCACAGCCGACGAGTGGTCATGAACAAAAACTTCATCCAGCAAATGCTGAATGAAGTTGCTTCTTTATCAGGCATGGCGATGGAACTGATTGTTCCGGCTGTCCATCAAATGACGCTTGCCCGTGAGCTATGGGACGTGATTCCGCACGAATGTATCGGGGACTTTTGCCAGGTTGTGCTTCGTCATTGCCTGAAGCATTGTCAGCCATTGGTTCCTCATGCCCAACTCACGCTTATCTTGATAGATGAAGCTGGGGACATCCATTCGCTATAGCTTTCGTTTTCAGTCAATCACATCGAATCCCGTGTAGGGCTGCAACGCTTTGGGGATGCGGATGCCTTTTTCTGTCTGGTTGTTCTCCAACAGCGCAGCCACAATGCGAGGCAGGGCGAGTGCAGAACCATTGAGCGTGTGGCAGAGCTCGGGTTTCTTGCTTCCTTCGGGACGATAGCGACACTTGAGTCGGTTGGCTTGATAGGTGTCGAAGTTAGAAACCGAGCTCACTTCCAGCCAGCGCTTCTGAGCTTCGCTATAGACCTCAAAGTCATAGCAGATGGCGCTGGTGAAGCTTTGGTCGCCGCCGCAGAGGCGCAGGATGCGATAGGGCAGTTCCAGTTTCTTAAGCAGGCCTTCGACATGGTCAAGCATCTCGCGGTGACTCTCCTTGGAATGTTCGGGCGTGTCGATACGCACGATTTCTATTTTTGAGAACTCGTGCAGACGATTCAGACCGCGGACATCCTTGCCATAGCTGCCTGCTTCGCGGCGGAAGCATTGTGTGTAAGCACAGTTCTTGATGGGAAGGTCTTTCTCGTCGAGGATGACATCGCGGTAGATGTTCGTCACGGGCACCTCAGCTGTCGGGATAAGATAGAAATCATCGACCTCGGCATGGTACATCTGGCCTTCCTTGTCGGGTAGCTGGCCTGTTCCATAGCCGCTGGCTGCATTGACAACCGTGGGAGGCATGATTTCTGTGTACCCTGCTTTGCGCGCTTCGTCAAGGAAGAAGTTGATGAGGGCACGCTGCAGACGTGCTCCCTTTCCGATATACACTGGGAAGCCTGCGCCGGTGATCTTCACGCCGAGGTCGAAGTCGATGAGGTTGTATTTCTTGGCCAGTTCCCAGTGGGGCAGGCGCGCAGCCTCAACCACAGGGTTCGTTGTCCAGTTGCCTACGGTGTCAGTGCCGTCACATTCTTTCAGGTTGCTCTTCACCACCACATTATCCTCTGCGGCAGCACCTTCGGGCACTTCGTCGTATGGGATATTGGGGATCTGGCAAAGCTGTTCGGTCAGACTGCGCTGTGCCTCGTCCATAGTAGCTTCCAGCTCCTTGGCTTTCTCCTTCAGCTCGGCCACGAGAGCCTTGGCTTTCTCGGCCTCTTCGCGAAAGCCTTGCTTCATCAAACCGCCAATCTCAGCAGCCTTTTTCTTGCTTTCTGCCAGCAAGTTGTCAAGTTGTTGCTGAGCCTCGCGGCGCTGTTTGTCTGTTGCCTGTACAGCAGCGATGGCTTCTGCAGCATCCTTGAAATGTTTCTTCTCCAGACCTCGGATTACCCGTTCAGTCTCTTCGTTAATCAGTCTAAGTGTTAACACAGGTTTATTTAAGATTTAAAGATTTACGATTGAATGATGATGGTATGCACTTTCTGAACGACAAAGGCAAGAGCACACCTTAACAATTTGAGGATTTAAGGATTGCTGGATTTGCGTGAAATCCTTAAATCCTTAAATCCTCAAATAAATGACTGGAGAGTCCTTTATGCCTCAGCAACGGGCTCCACGGAAACCGTACTACGGTCGAGACGACCGCGCTTGAACATTACCGTGCCGTCCACGAGGGCATAGAGGGTGTGGTCGCTACCCATGCCGACGTTCTTGCCGGGATAGTGCTGCGTGCCACGCTGACGAACGATGATGTTGCCAGCCACGCAATGCTGACCACCAAAAATCTTCACACCGAGTCTTTGTGCTGCAGACTCGCGGCCGTTCTTAGAACTACCTACACCTTTTTTATGTGCCATGTTTCTTTAGGGGTTTTAGTGGTTAAGCAATAACTTCTTTGATAGCCAATTCTGTGAACTGCTGACGATGACCGTTCAGTTTGCGATAGCCCTTGCGGCGCTTCTTGTGGAACACCAGGACTTTGTCGCCCTTGACCAGCGGTGAAACAACTTCGCAGACCACCTTTGCACCTTCCACCACGGGAGCACCCACGGTGATGGCACCTTCGTTGTCTATCAACAACACTCTCTCAAATTCAACAGCCTGCTGAGCCTCGGCACCCTGAATGTGCTGGACAAACAGCTTCTTGCCTGCTTCAGCGCGGAACTGCTGACCGTTAATCTCTACGATTGCGTACATGTTTGTTTTTAATGTATTTAACGGGTTTTACCGGGAGGCGTCCAACCCTCGTGGTGGCACTTCACTAAGCCCCTTCGGTCTCAAATCGGGCGCAAAGGTAGTGATTTTCGGCGAATTGACAAAGAGTTTTGCTTTTATTTTTAAAAAATGTCGCTTTTCTTGTTTGTGTATGAAAGGAAATGTCTATATTTGCAACGGTTTCCGATTAACCCTTAATTATTAAACCTATGAAGAAAATCAGTTTTAAGGTTGCAGCTCTGTTGCTGGCCGGAATGTTGGTGTGCAGTTCTTGCATTGGTTCCTTTGCTCTTTTCAACAAGTATGAGAAGTGGCAGTGTAACATGACAAGCAGTAAGTTTGTCAACGCAATCGTGGGATTTATCCTCCAGCCCATCGTTGGCGGCGTTTGTCTGGTCGCAGATGCCATTGTCTTAAACACCATCGAGTTCTGGAGTGGCAACAATCCCGTGTCTGCCAGCGTACAGGAAATCATTGGCCGTGACGGTAGGCTCTATGCTGTCAAGATGACTAAGAACGGCTATGAAGTGAAGGATGCCGACGGCAAAGTGACGGTTTTCACCCACGACGAGAAGACCGATTCGTGGTCAGTCATCCAGAATGGTGTCAAGCGTGACCTCATTCGCTTCAATGCCGACGGAACTATCCAAGCCACCCTGCCCGATGGCGGCACCATCACCGTTGCACAGAACGAAGCCGGTTTGCAGCAAGTGCGTCAGGCTGTCTGGTTCGGCGCTTCATACGCACAGCGATAAGTAAGCCATTATCCATATAATATATAATAAAGGTATGCACCATCCGTGAGGATTCTGCATACCTTTTTCTTTGAAGGTGGGTTCCATAAATTAGGCTCTTCACAGGAATGCTGGTATCACGTCATTCCTGTGAAGACCCTTTTTTCGCTGAAACGTTTAAATCGCTCAAAACATCAGTGGTAATCGGCGCTTAAGGCGTGTTCCATCCTGCAAAATAAGCTATAGGTCGAATTCTTCTCTCATTTCTTACCTACAAACGCTTTGATTTCAGTATAATAGATAAAAGGTGAGAAATTGTCTATTTGACCACCTGTTTCCGCCCGCCGACGATGTAGATGCCGCGGCGTGTAGGCCGTTGGATGCGTCGTCCGGCGAGGTCATAGATGTCGTTGCCGTCCTTCACGTGCACCTTTTCGGGTATTTCCATGTCGTTGATGCCATCGGTCATGCCTTCGGAGATGTGGAAGAATTCCTTGGACGAGCCGTCCACATACCGGAAGTAGGCGGCAAAGGGCTGAATGTCGTCGTAGAGGCGACCGGAGAGCATGAAGATGCTGCCTTTCTCGCTGTAGCCCTCTCCCTGTAGGTTGATGCCCATCGCGTCAGGCATGTAGGGTGTCTGGAAGCAGGGGTAGAAGGCTCTCTTGCTGCCCGTGGCGACGTTCAGGTTGTCGGAAGCCTTCACGGTCACTTCCCGCTGCGTGCGGAAGACGACGTTGCCGGCCAGCATGTAGATGGATTCGTATAAGTCGCTGTTCGGCATCGAGATGATGTAAGGTGTGTTGGCCTCGATGGCGATGGCAGGCTTGAAGGCGTCCGACGTCTCATCATAGCTGTAGAGCCAGAAGGGTCGTTTGCCTGCCTCCACCTCGTCACCGGTGACGGTGGCAAAGGGATAGACGGATGCCGTTTGCGTGGCGCTGTAGTATTCGTCCACGTCGAAGGGCAGGCTGATGGTTTCCCATCCCATCGTCTTTCCTTTCGAGGTTTCCAGTTGGTAGTTGTGGGTATATTGGATGTTCATGGCCGTGAAGTCCTGCGGGTTGTAGAAACCGTGCTCCGATCCGTCATCTACGAGCACCACCTGCTCAGCCGTGCCGTTGACCACGAGGTTGCCGATCAGCGGCACCTGGAAGAGCTCCCTGTCCTTGACGAACCACAGCATGTTGCGGTTCTTCACGCGACCGTTCACCATCTGCCGGGTGATGGGCGTCTGTTCGGGGTTCCAGCTCAGGGCTGCCAAACGGGTGCAGCG
>JAGCPY010000052.1 GCA_017965425.1 Bacteroidaceae bacterium
GAAAGCCGATGCGAGCATCGCTTTCCTCTCGCTTAATCGCAGCCTTAACTCTGACAAGAAGTTGCCTGCCGGCCCCTGAGCCAGGACGTTTTTGGCTTGCTCTTCGGCTTGCCTCCCCACCTCCCCGCTAAGCATTTAAGCCTAAGAAAAGTTGACTATTTGCAAAAACACCTAACATCTAACCCAAAAGGGGGTTAAACACCGATGGTTATCGGGGCGTTGCCGGGTTAGGTGTTGCCTGAACACCTAACCAAAGACCTAACCTAACACCTAACCCGCTTGTAAGCGTATCCGCTCTGACGCCTTGCGGGCTATAATGCCTTCCATTGGTCAGGCAGCAGGGCTCTGTATTCCTTGATGTCTGTATTGGGCTGCATCAATGCCGTTCTGTTGATGACGTCCGAGATATACTCGAAGAAATTTACTTTGTTGAGTCTGCATGAGCATGCCAGCGAATAAAACATGGCTGCACGCTGTGCTCCCTTGTGTGATCCGAAAAAGAGCGAGTTCCTCCTTGAGAGGGATATGTACCTGTTGAGCCTCTCGACGGTGTTGTTGTCCAGATGATAGTCGCCTCTGGTGAAGATGTTCTCTATGGCATCCCACTCGTTGAGCATATAGTGTACGGCGGTATGCCTGTCCGACTTTGGCAGCATCTCCGGGTCTGCCGCCATCCGGTCAAGCTTTGTGCGTATCTTCTTCAATATTACAGGGGCATACTTCTTCCGCCAGCACAGATTTTTCTCCGCTGTCCATCCGTTCTTGCCGATTTCGTATCTGTGTTCTTCCTGGTATAGCTCATTGATGAGTCCGACGATTCCTTGTGCCCCTTCGTCACCTTCACAATCGAGGAATTTCCTTTTCACGTGTTGCAGACAGGCCAGACGTGTAAGCCTCTTTGCCATCTTCCTGTATGGAGAGAAGCCGTCGGACTGGAAGGTGCCTCCATAGTCACCTATATAATTAAGGATGACCTTCTCGCTTCTTGAGCCATCGTCATAGAAGTAGTACACAAGACCCATATGGACAGCGGTAACGCTCCAGACATAGCCTTTCTTGATACCCTTGCAGTCCTTGTTCTTCTGCCCTACGAGTACGCTGTGGTAGGTCTCGTCGCCTGCCAGGTAGTCGTCCTCTTTGACTGCCGCCCCCATTGCCTTGTACAGGTTCTCGAAGATGGCTTCAGTCTTGCGCAGCAGTCCGTGTGCGGTACCCTTGTCCATATCAAAACCGTTTTCCGTAAAGTACTTGACGATGCGTTCTACGGGCATGGAGTAGATGTAGCGCAGCTGGGCGATGCCGGCGATGAAGGAGCCGTCATAGTTGGAGCCCAGCAGAGGGGTGACAGGTGCCTTGCCCTCCATGACGGCTCCGTCCTGAGTATAGACATGTACGTGATAGACTCTCTTGATGAAGCGCATGGGTATGAGGATGTAGCGCACCACATCGTGAGTGTCTATCAGACGTGCCTTCAGCTCGTCAAAGCGTGGGTCCGCGGGATCGACATCCTCCTCCTCGACCTCCACCTCATAGTGCTCCTTGCGTCTGGCCCCGTAGTTGGTCTTCTCTCTCGGATTCGGCTCTGCCTTGGATATGACTTCTGTATCAGAAACGACTTGTGGAGCTTGTTTCTCAGACTTGTTCTGCTGTATCTTCGTCAGACCCTTGATGATATTGTGCTGTTTCCGCTCCTCTGCCTTCTTCAGGACAAGCAGCTCCTCTAGCGACGAAACCTTCCTGAGAAGCTCATCCACCTTGCGGTTGGCTTCCCCAAGACGGTCGTTGGCTTCCTTGAGCTGGTCTTGAAGGAAGGCTACTTGCTGCTGCAGCATACTGATAATCTCGTCCTTTTTCATACCACAAAGGTACAAAAAAAAGACGAGAACACCAAGGGAAATAACAACTATTTCAGATTTATTTTCCTGATAATCAGACGGTTGTAAAAACACAGGGATTCCCGATTCTCAGCCTGTCGCGATATCTTACGCTCTTGAGGCTCACGCCCCTCATGATGGCAGATAACGTCCTGTAGGGCATCTCTGCGGCCTTCAGGCCGGCTCTGAAACGGGGCAGCTCAAAGGTCCCTTTCTCCAGCCGTTTTTGGTAAAGCAGGAATCCGTCGCCATCCCAGCAAAGAAGCTTCACCATCTGCCTGCTCTTGCCAAAGAAGATAAAAACATCGCCGTTTAAGAGCGGGCGCTTCAGTTCGTTGCTTACGATACTGGACAGTCCGTTGATGCCCATATTCATCCTCACATATCGCTGGCAGACGTAATACCTGCGGCTATCCTCTAGTCCGAACATGGCGAGCCCTCCCCTGAATAAAGTTTAAGGAACGAGACAATTGACTCAGCGCTGCCGCGACGGATCGAAACCGTCGTCCCGTCAGGAAGCGTCAGGCTGACACCTGTCAGGAAATTGTGTGGCTGAGCATAAGCGTCCTGATCCGTGTTCAGGCAAACGGGAATAAATGATGACGCAGCAAGGACTTCAGATTCACGGCGAAGACGAAGAATGTGCTGCTTGGCATCACGGACACGATAGCCACGAGAACGCATCCACCTCTCGAAACCATGCAAACCGACACGGGCCATTCGAAGATAGGAGGCAAGACGAAGCGTTGGCTGCTTCTCCAAAAGTGAAAGATACTTTTGCCAAAGTCTTTCATTACGAGCATCTACTGTTTCTATTTCCATAATTGCATGTTTTAATAAAAAGAACATGCAAAGATACTAAGCCTCATTATAGCCCGCAAGGCGTCAGAGCGGATACGCTTACCTTTGAGCGCAATTC
>JAGCPY010000053.1 GCA_017965425.1 Bacteroidaceae bacterium
GCTGGTGCAAAGGTACGACATGATTTTCTTTCCACCAAATATCGCCTGTCGATTTGGAGCTGTTTTCAGCAACGTCCCAAAATGACTTTTTTCGAAAAATGGGACTTTGTGACATGTGACTTTGTGACATTAAGCACCTCGCGACCTGCAAAAAGGCTAAAGAAATAGGTTATTATTATATTATTATAATATAATAATAAAAATCTACTCTGACTATTTTCCGCATATATAGGAACCCCTTAATGTCACAAAGTCACATGTCACAAAGTCACGAGGAGGTGTCTTTTCCTGAATACGGTTGACTCTTTTTAGGCCTTGTTCCTTAACATTTGCCTACCCGTACTGATTTGGTTGAATGCCTCGTCTGAGTACAGTTGGAGTCGTTTATTGTCGTCGTTTGCGCCGGCGGCGGCTGCTTGCGGGTCACACGCCCGATACTCCTAAGAGGGTGTGCGTAGTCTCCTAAGAGAGGTGGCGAGGTCTCCTATGTCCTGTCTTACCCTGAAAAACGTCGTTTTTGTTTCAACGTTTTTCAGGGTAAGACGTATGGATGTTTTAAAAAAACTGAGAGGAGAAGTATAGAGCGGTCAGAACCCTTTCAGCTCAAATTCGGCGGCAACGAGCAGGGGTGACGTCACGCGGATGGTGACTGGCTGACGGGACATGGTGGCGTTGGCTGCTATGTATGCTGTGAGGCGACCGCCGCGTGCACGGCAGCGGTTGTCGGTCTTGTCGGAAGTGTCGCGGATGTCGCCGTTTTCCAGTCCTAACAGGCGTGCCGGTCCGATGATGTTGCACGTGATTTCGCTGTCGGCCAGCGACACTAAATCTCCCTCTTCGTCCACCACTTTGATATGGACGTGAATAACTTCCCCTGGACGTGAGAAGGCAATCTTGTCCATTGTCAGCTGAAGGGCACATGGTCGTCCGCTGGTGATGATTTCCGCAGATGCTCCGTTGCTGGCCTCGGCGCGAAGTGTTCCTGGCCGGTATTCGGTGTCCCAGTAGAGGATGCCTGTTTCTTCGTCGCGTTTGGCTTCTCCGCCGTATGGTTCTCCATCGAGCATGAGTCGTGCCGAAGGTGCATTGGTGTAGCAAACCACGCGGATGTTGACATCGTCGTCATAGTTCCACACGGCAGGTGCGTATGGCGAGACGGGGATGCGGGGTGCACGTCCACGGTAGCGTCTGTTGTCGGGTCTTCGCAGCGGGTAGGTTCCGAGGTAGCAGACAGGCTGTTCTGCCCAAAGGGAGGCACGGTAGTGGCCGATGGGCTTGATGTTGCCAGCCAAGTCGAGCAGTCCTGCTTCGGAACCGCGTGCCGGCCAGGCGCCGCTCTCGCCCAGATAGTCGATGCCTGTCCAGAGGAATTGTCCGAAGATGTGTTCATTGTCGCGCACGGCCTTCCAGGCGGCCAGGTCATGGCGGTTCTCGGAACCATAGATGACGCGGTTGGGATAGCGTTGGTGGTCAATCTGGTAGCGGCTCTCGGTATAGTTGTAGCCAACCACGTCAACGGCCTCCGGATAAGCTGTCTCATTGCTCATCACCACACCGGCGAGGGCACCTGTGACGGCTCGTGAATCATCGATGTCTCGTACAATTTTTGAGAGACGCTGGGCGATGATGCCGATGCGTTCGGCATTGGGCTGGTTGGGCTTGTAGCCACCGTATGCGGGTTGTGTGAAGTCGGTGCCGTTGCCGTTCAGTACGGGGTGGGAGTAGGGGTCATTGGGATAATCGACTTCGTTGCCGATGCTCCAGAGGAAGATGCTGGGATGGCAGCGGTCGCGGCGCACCATGTCGGCCACATCGCGGTCGATCCATTCCTCGAAGTAGTCGTAGGTGCCTTCAAAGCCGGGTGTTCCTTGGTTCCATCCTTTCAACCACTTGCGCTTGGGGAATTCCCATTCGTCGCTGGCCTCGTCCATGACGAGCAGTCCGAGCGAGTCGCAGAGGCTGTAAAGAACGGGTGCATGGGGATTATGGCTCATGCGGATGGCGTTGACACCAAGTGACTTGAGCGTCAATAGCCGTCGCTTCCACACGTCGGCAGGCACCGCTGTTCCGAGCACGCCCGCATCGTCGTGGAGACAGACACCCTTGACCTTCATCTGTTGGCCATTGAAGACGAAGCCGCTATCGGGAGAGAACTCCAGCGTCCGCAGTCCTAACGGAACTTCGCTGCAATCCACTTCCTTGCCGTTAGCCATCAGACGCGCACGCACCTTATATAAATAAGGATTGGACAGCGTCCAGCGGGTGGGGTAGGGAATGGTGATTTGCAGGGTAGATAGACGGGATGCCGCATTCTTGCTCTTTCCGCTTGCAATCACATGGTTGGGGCCATCCAGAATATCGACCACAACGGTGGATGGAGAACCGGTTCTTTCTACTTCCGTGGTTATTTCCACAACGGCTTTCTTCTCGTTGATGCTTATCAGCTTCCACGAAGTACCCCACAGGGCGAAGTGGGTGGCAGGTGCGTTGACGATCCAGACGGGACGGTAGATGCCAGAACCCGTGTACCATCGGGAATCGTTCTGCCGTGAATGATCCACGCGCACGGCAATCACGTTGTCCTTGCCCTTTTCGAGGTAGGGCGTGAGGTCGTAGAGGAACGAGGCAAAGCCGCTGGGACGATAGCCGAGGAGGTGACCGTTCAGATAGACGCTGGAACGGTTATAGACGCCTTCGAAATAGACGTAGAAGCGTTCGCCTGTGACTTCTTCTGCCTTCAGGTGACGCCGGTACCATCCGATGCCTCCGGGCAAATAGCCTTGGCACGATCCGCGTTCGGGCGACATCGGCAGGGTGACACCCCAGTCGTGCGGCACGCGCACCGTTCGCCATTGACTGTCGTCGAACAGGGGTGACTGTGCCGCGGAATCGTCGCCAAGACGGAACAGCCATCCGTCGTTCATCTGAAGGGCTTTGCCGAAGGATGGTTGTGCGTGGAGGGTTGAAACTTGAAGCCACGCTGTGGGGGTTGAAACGTGAAGGGGGAGCAGCAGCAGGGCGGCCATCAGCCACCGGCGTCCGTGAGGAATCAGCCATTGAAGGCTTGAACGTTCTTGGTTCATTTTGGGCTTGTGTGTTAAGTTCATATTGGTCATTCCATGTCCTATTCAAGCATGATAATGTTGCTGGGCGTGACATCCTGGTATGCGCTGATGACGGTGCCCGGTTCGGGGATGTAGTGGCAGGGTTCGCAGATGGTGAAGCGCTTGCCGTCCTGGAAGACATAGCCGCCTTTCACTTCTTCGTTCAGACAGACACCGACGCTGAGGTGTCCGCTGGGCTGTGCATAATAGATGAGGCAGGTCTTCAGGTGCAGGAGGTCACGGACGAGGCGTGAGAAGAGGATGGCGTAGTCCTCGCTGTCGGCGTAGGGATAGTAGAGGGTTTCTTCGGCGTAGAAGGCTCTGTCGTGCCCCCAAACGGCATCATCGTATTCGTAGCTGAGGGTGGTTTGCATCAGTTCGAGAAGGTAGGCGAGGGCTTGTCGTTGGCTGAGTCCTTTCAGTTGCTTGCGCAAAGCGGGGTAGATCTGTTTGCTCACGCGTTTGTCCAAAGGCGTGTTGGCCAGGGCAGCCCATCGCGTCATGGCGTTTCCGCTGTGTTCAAAGGAAGGGTAGTCGGCATAGAAGTCAATCAGGTTCTTGTTGACGCTGACGGTCATCTTCATGGCAGGGTTTTTCTCGTTCTGGAAGACGCGCGGTTCGGTGGGAACATAGTCCAGTTTCTGCTCTTCGCAGATAAGGAATGACAGGGGATTGTCGCCAGACAGGTTGGTGTCGCAGATGTGGAACGTCTTGATGTCGGAATCTCCGTTGCTGCTGTAGGGGTAGTAGTTGTAGCCTCCGATGGTGAAGAAGGGTTTTCCGTAGAGGGTTTCCTTGGCGTTATACAAGAGTTGCAGCCTGCCTTCGTTCGTGCCCAGCAGCATCCTGTAGTTAGAACGTGTGAGCAGGTATGCCATGAGCAGTGTGGCTTCGTCGGTTTCGCCCAGAGCGATGACAGCCACCTTGTCGAGCATTCTCAGATAAGTCCAATCACTCAGTTTGCGTACGACCTTCAGCGTCGTGCAGTCATCGAGAGTTCGTTTGAAGACCTTGTCGAATACGGCGACGGTTTCCTTCATGTGGGTGGCCGGGTCTTCTGGCAAGGCGAACTGGCTTCTAACAGGTACGCGCACGCTCATACGCGTTCCATAAACATCTACATAGACTTTCCTCATTTGTAGCTTGGCCTGGGTCGGGCTGAGGACGGAAAAGAGTGCAACGAGCACAATGAGTAGCTTTTTCATATCAGTATCTTTTGGGTTGTTTCTTCGGTTGATTGTTCTGGATGTTCACGGCAGTTCGATGTCGCGCAGGGTGTAGTTGTCCATGAAGCAGCTGCGATCGACGTTGCCACGTATGCCGGGAATGCGTCCGCTGGCGGTGAACTGCCAAAGCACGAAGGCCGCGTTGTCGCAAAGTTCAGGCACGTCCTCGTGGTAGCGGGCAATCATGTATTTATAGTGTGTGAAGGGACCGGAGAGGTATTTGTTGTAGAAGTCGCGCGAGGTATAGATGAGCGGTTTCACGCCGTAGTGTTTTTCCACGAGTTGTAGGAAGCTGCGCAGTTTCGTCTGGAAGGTGCGTAGGGCTTCTTTGCCTCGGTGTTCCACATCGATGATGGGAATGAGGTCCATCTCGCGCAGGTTGACGTTCTCTCGGAAATTCTGGAACTGCTGCCTTGGCGTTGCCGTGGTTCGGTAGAAATGGTAGATACCGGCTTTCAGTCCAGCCTTACGCGCAGCACGTAGGTTCGTGCGGTAGGTGTTGTCAACCAGCTGAGCGCCTTCCGTGGCTTTGATATAGACGTAGGAGACTTCGTCGCATCGAGCCACTTCACGCCAGTTGATGTTTCCTTGATAGTGCGACACGTCGATGCCCATGATTCGCTGGTTGACCGTGTGGTGACGAACTTCAGCCTGCAAAGGTTGGTCTGGAGCGAGTGGTTTTTGTGGCGTGAGTGTTGCAGGCAGTTCGTCGGGAAAGAACTGCTGTGCGTCCACTGTGTTTGCACCCCCTATCAGCAGGCATACGACAGCGAGACGTCGGCGTAGGTCGGTGTGTAGGTGTAAGCTCATGAATTGGTTGACGGCAGATCCGACCCGTCGAAGTTCAGGGGCAGCAGATCGCTGACACTTTGGATGACCATCACACCTTCCGTACCATAGAGCAGTACGCGGATGGGTTGTCGGAAGCGCGTCTCGGCTTCGAGCAGTGCCTGTCTGCACATGCCACAGGGAGCGGCGGACTTGGGAAGAAACGCCCCTCCTGTCTGGGCGGCAATCGCAATGGCCACAGGTGGCACGTCGGGAGCTGCGGAGCTGGCATAGAAGAATGCCGTACGCTCGGCACAGAGACCTACGGGATAGGAGGCGTTCTCTTGATTACTGCCACCAAAGATTTGCCCGTCTGCCAGACGTAGGGCGGCTCCCACTTGAAAATGGGAGTAGGGTGAGTAGCTGCTGAAGGTCATTGCCTTGGCTTTCTCGATCAGCAGGAGGTCGTCGGCACTCAGCTCATCCATGCTGAAACACTGTACCGTTGTGTGGAAAAGGAGCTCTTTCATACATCTTTTTGCAAAAAAGTTGCACAAATGTACGAAGGTTTTTCGGAAATCAAGAAAAAAGTGTTACTTTTGTGCACACTTTTTCCAATTTTAATCTATGAAGCGTCTGTTTTTAGCCTTTTTAATAACTATAAGTGCTGTTTGGACGGTTTTTGCGCAGCCAAAGACAAGTGTGCAATGGCGTTACATCGAGACTTACAAAGACATGGCCATCGATCAGATGCACCGTTACCATATTCCAGCCTCCATCACGCTGGCGCAAGGACTCTGTGAGAGTGGGGCGGGGCAGAGCCGTTTGGTGAAGGAAGGCCACAATCATTTCGGTATCAAGGTGGGAACGGGATGGTCTGGACCTTACATCGTCATGGCCGACGACCGCCCCGATGACCGCTTTCGCAAGTACAAAAGCGATGCCGAGAGTTTCGAGGATCATTCCAGGTTTCTCCGCAACAATCAGCGCTACGCATCGCTTTTCAACCTGAAAATCACCGATTACAAGGGCTGGGCACACGGGCTGAAGAAGTGTGGCTATGCCACCAATCCCAACTATGCTCCGATGCTCATCAGCATGGTGGAGCGCTACAACCTCTCTCAGTTCGACCATATACGTGGTGGCAGCCGTCATGGGAAGAATCATGGTGCCGAGAGCACCTTTTTCGCCGAACATATTGTTTATAAGGTGAATAAGCGCTACATGGTTGTCGCTAATTCAGCAGATACGTGGGAGCGCATTGCAGAAGAGACGGGCGTCAGCGTGCGCAAGTTGAAAAAATATAACGAACGCCCCAAGGATTCCCGTTTGCAGGTTGGAGACATTATCTATTTAGAGAAGAAGCGCACCAAGGGTGACCGCTCTCTCAAGGGCATCCCCCATGTGGTGCAGCCTGGGGAGTCGCTTTATGACATCGCC
>JAGCPY010000054.1 GCA_017965425.1 Bacteroidaceae bacterium
CCATACTGGACGGAGATAGTACGGATCATGAGCACGCAGAAGGCGGTGACCTCAGAAGCCGTCAATGCGATGGGCGAGAAGGTCGAAATGAGAATATGCAGTACGCCAACGGAACAGGCCGCTGACATCTACTCCATGTTGAACTACAAGAAAATGCCGTTCCGGAAAATCAAAATCTGTAGAACACAGTCACCATAGCGAGAATGTGAAAGTCGCTGATTAGCAATAAAAATCAGACTTTCAGCGTCAAAGTTGGGATAAGTTTACTGGACACCAATAAAATCTTATCTTGTTACTCTTTTCCAAGGATGATGTTCACCAATTTTGTGACATCGGCAATATTCACCACGCCATCGCCATTGATGTCACCAAGGATGGTGAACTCCTTAATCTTTTTGAATTCTTTCCAATAGTCTGCCGTTTCGTATGCAACTTTGCTGCCAGTTGGAACTTGCAGCGTGATACTGTCACGATTGGGGAATGCCGTTCCTGATGCGATGGAGAATGGAACAGGATTTTCGACCGTTACCTCCGACAGATTGTTGCAGTGATGAAAAGCATATTCACCAATTTGTGTTACACTTTTGGGAATCGTCACGGCCTCCAATGTGTTGCAACCCTCGAATGCATGAGAGCTGATAGTTGATACATTATTTCCAATAGTAATGGATGACAAAGCTGTACAACCCTGGAATGCTCCCGTGCCTATGGTTTCTACGCTGCTGGGCATGATAACTGATGTTAGGCTGCAGCATCCACCAAAGGCTCCGCTGCTAATAGTAGTTATTCCGTTGGGAATAACGAGCTCCTTGATTTCTGAACCATTGAGATATAGATGATAGTTCTGGGAGATAGGAACAGTGCTCACAAACTTAATATTACACCATACTGTCAAGTCGGAAATGTGAACATTACTGAGATTATCGCAAAACGTAAAGGCATCTACAGCAACACTCTCCACATTCTGGGGGATGGAGATTGATGTCAAGCCATCACAATTGCAGAATGCAAACTCGCTAATGGTTTTGAGATTGCACGGCAGAACAATGGAAGACAAGCTGGTACAATTATTGAAAGCTCTTTGGGTAATGCACTGAAGATTGGTAAAATAGCTCAATTCATCGAAAGACTGAATTGTCTTATTGAAAGTGAATACATTGCCTAAATCTGTCACAGCTGCCGCCTCGTTTTCTTCCAGTTCCCCGTTCCCGTTGGTGTCCCAGTTCTCGACACAAATACGCTTCACTTCTATGTCGGCGAAGTTAATCTTGGCTGCTATTTCTACGATGCCCCCTTTGAAGACGTCAGTTGTCCAGCCCGCAGAAGTATATGCGTCCTTTGTGCCGTATGGAACAGCCAGGACGGCATGACTGCTGACAGAATAGCCTGAATAGAATATACCCGATGGTTTTAATGCGGATGGAGGGGTCTGCCAGTTGGCTGTTATGGAAGACAGGTCTTTGCAGTCATAGAAAGCACCTTGCTCAATGCTTTCCAGACTTGCAGGGAGGGAGATGGAGGATAACCCCGTACATTTGTTGAAGACATACTGGCCAATCGTTTTCATGCCTTCGGGAATGAGAATCGAGGTTAAGCTGGTGCAGTTTTCGAAAGCTTGGGTGTAAATCGATGAAACTGTAGATGGTATGCTAACGTAAGTCAACTTCGTGCAATCTCTGAATGTCTCACGGCTTATATATGAAATGCTGTTGGGCAGGTTGATGGATGTCAAAGCACAACCGCTGAAAGCTCCAGAGCCGATAGTCTTCACGCTTGACGGAATCTCAACGGAGGCAAGACTCTCACACGCTGAAAAGGCCCAGCTGCCAATGCGCGTCACACGCCCTGGTATCACAATAGAGGTCAGGTGAGAACAGCCCATGAAGGCATAATCGCCAATTGATGTAAGATGACCACTTAAAGTGACAGTAGTCAGTCCCCGACAACTGGAAAAAGCATTATCATCGATACTCGTGACAGTACTTGGAATTTGAACGGATATGAGTTTCGTACAACCACTAAAAGCACCAATGCCGATGTTCACGAGACCTGAAGGAAGCGTGATAGAGGTCAATTCTTTGCAATCATAGAAGGCACGGGTAGAAATGCCTGTCACGGCGTAAGTAATGCCTTCGTAAGTGACAGAAGCAGGTATCGTCACGTCTCCTTTGTAATAACTACTGCCGTCCTTATAGAACGTCACTTCCACTTCATTGTTTGTGGATAGCTTGTTGTAATAGATTCCGTTTTCCTTGAAGTCATAGGCCTCAGCCAGATGGCTCATTGTCAGGAGTCCTGTGATTGTCATTAACAAAAGCTTGATTCGTTTCATTTTCTTGATGCTTTCATTGCCCCTCCAGTCCCTCGAGAAGCTGTTATAAATACTGAAGCGTGGAACTGTATGTCCCATCTTCAAGCTGAAGGCCGTGAGAAAGCCCAAGTAGAAAAGATGATATAGTTTCAGTTCCACGCTAACGCGTGAAGCTGCTATGTCGTCTTCGTTCTACTTAGAGCCATTATTACAGGACTCCGAGGATTCTATGCAATGAATGAAAATTTCTCACGTTTTCAGCTTGCAAGAGAAGAGCATAACGCTTCGTTTATTTCAATATGTTAAGTCAGACCGCTGCCTGATTGTAAGCACTATCCTCCTTCGCACTCTGTCGGTTGACAGACATTTCCGTTTGGACTTAATCGCCGACACGAAAAGCGGCATGAGAATGGTCTCACGCCGCAAAAGTACAGAGATAATTTGGTTTGGCCAAGGAAAAGTAGGAAAATGTTTCCGAGGAGAGCTTAATAGTTGAACTCGCCGAACTCGCTGCGGATGGTGAGTGAACGCGGGCCTTCTTCGATGTGGCCGATGACTTGGGCATCGATATGGAAGCTCTTGCTGACGGCGATGACCGTGTCTGCATCTTCGGGACGGACATAGACTTCCAGACGATGACCACAGTTGAAGACTTTGTACATCTCGCTCCAGTCGGCACCACTTTCTTCGGCGATGATGCGGAAGAGGGGCGGCACGGGGAACATGTTGTCCTTCACGACGCGACAGTTCTCTCCCACGAAGTGCAGTACCTTGGTTTGTGCGCCGCCAGTGCAATGCACCATACCGTGGATGCGGGGTCGGAGCTGGTCGAGGAGGACTTTGACGACAGGCGCATAGGTGCGAGTAGGGGAGAGGACGAGTTTTCCGACGGTTGGAAGCCCATCCACAGCCCCTCCCTGGGGAGAGGTGTTCTTTGCTGCTTGCCCGCTGCCTGTTTGTTCTCCCCTCGCCAGGGAGGGTGCGGGAGTATCGGCGAGGGAACCGTCGAGCACACTGTCGAACAGGTAATGGCCGCTATACACCAGTTCTTCGGGAACAGCATGGTTGTAGGTCTCGGGATAACGCTCTGCAAGGTATTTGCTGAAAACGTCGTGGCGGGCAGAAGTGAGGCCGTTGCTGCCCATTCCGCCGTTATATTCTTTTTCGTAGGTGGCCTGTCCGAAACTGGCGAGACCCACGATGACATCACCAGCGCGGATGTTGGCGTTATTGATGACGTCGGCACGCCGCATACGGCAGGTGACGGTGCTATCAACAATGATGGTGCGCACGAGGTCGCCTACGTCAGCCGTCTCGCCCCCCGTGGCGTAGATGCCGATGCCCATGCTGCGCAACTCAGCCAGGAGCTCGTCGGTGCCGTTGATGATGGCAGAGATAACCTCGCCAGGGATGAGCATCTTGTTGCGCCCAATGGTGCTGCTGACGAGGATGTTATCCACGGCCCCCACGCACAGCAGGTCATCGGTGTTCATGATGAGAGCGTCCTGCGCGATGCCTTTCCACACGCTGAGGTCGCCAGTCTCGCGCCAGTAGGCGTATGCAAGGCTGCTCTTGGTGCCGGCGCCGTCGGCGTGCATGATGTTGCAGTACTCAGGGTCGCCACCAAGGATGTCGGGAATGATCTTGCAGAAGGCTTGTGGGAAGATGCCTTTGTCGATGTTCTTGATGGCGGCATGGACGTCCTCCTTGGCGGCAGAGACGCCACGAGAAAGGTAGCGGGCAGAAGATTCTCCCCCTGCCTTTCCTGTCAGAGAGGAAGCAGGATGTATTTGAGTGGATGTGTTCTTTTCCATTGCATGTTAGTTGGGCTATACGTTGAGGATGTCATTTATTCAAGTTTTGCAAGTGGTATTTAACGGCCTGAAAGACCAACGAGCAGTCAGCCCGGTGCATCGCCCTGGGTTTGAACCACGAGCGAATATCCGCCCTGAAGGGCGAAAGTAAGCATTATTAACTAGACTGCAAAGGATTATGACGAAAAATGTCAGAATTGAACTTCCGGTGCTTTCTCGGCTCCGGCCTCGGCTGCAAACATCGTCTTCTTCTCGAAACCGAATATCATGGCCCAGATGTTGTTGGGGAACTTGCGGACGCTGACGTTATAGGTCTGCACGGCTTCGTTGTAGAGGCGGCGAGACTCGGCAATGCGGTTCTCGGTGCCTTCGAGTTGTGCTTGCAGTTCACTGAACTGTTCGTTGGCTTTCAGGTCGGGATAGTTTTCCGATACAGCCAGCAGGCGTCCCAGCGCTTGGCTGACTTCGCCCTGTGCGGCTTGGAAAGCGGCAATCTGTTCGGGCGTAGCTTTTGTCGGGTCGATGGTGATTTGCGTGGCTTTGCTACGTGCTGCGATGACTGCTTCCAGCGTTTCGCTTTCGTGGGCAGCATAGCCTTTGACGGTGTTGACAAGGTTAGGGATGAGGTCGGCACGGCGTTGGTACTGTGTCTGAACGTCAGCCCATTTCTGTTGGACGGTTTCTTCCTGTTCAACCAGTTTGTTGTAGGTGCAGCTGGTGAGAGAGAAAGATAGCATGACAAGAAGCAGAAGAAGAGATCCGCCTCTCACCCTTCCTTGCTGGGACGGGGTAATTGCTTTTGAAGAGAGAGTTTTCATAATCATTTGTTTTTTAATAGTTGATAGTATTGTTAGAATTGTTGCTTCAGAATCTGCCGCCTGCACCTCCGCCGCCGAACGATCCTCCGCCGAATGATCCGCCGCTGAAGGAACGTCCACCACCGCCGAAGAAGCTGCCGCCAAGAGCACCGCCGGCTGCTGCGGCACCGCTGCCCGAATGAAGGTCTTCGTCCCAATGGAGTTCCTTGGTGAAGTAGCAGTTGGAACAACGGTAGGTGTCGTGGTGTGTGCGAATGCCAAGACGTTTGTTCTTGGTCGTGTAGCTGCTAATCTTTTTCATTTTATACTGATGGCAGCTGGGGCAATACGATTTCATGCGATGGTCCCACCAGATGCCTACTCCGATGAGGATGAGGCCCAGCAACATAGCAATGCAGAACCAGAAGAGTGCGGTGGCGTCGTCATTGTCGAAGTCCGATGAGCCCACCAAGGAATCGTCGCCGTCGATGTAGGCTTTGATGGCGCGGACGGTGTTCAGCATAGCTTCGTCCCAGTCGCCTTCACGCAGTGATGGCAGCATCTGATGGTTCTCGATGCGTTTGCAGATGGCGTCGGGCAGTGTCCCTTCGAGACCTCGGCCGGTGAGTATATAATAAGCTCGGTCGCCGGTAGAGAGCAGGATGATGAGTCCCGTATTCTGTTCCTTGGAACCGATGGCGTACTTGTGGGCGAGCGCCATACAGAAATCATAGGTTTCACCTCCTTCGATGCGCTCGACAACGGCGAGAACCGTTTGCACGCCATGCCCCGTTTCCATCTGTCCGAGCCAAAGGTTGAGGGAATCGACTGTCGTTTGCGAGAGGATGCCATCAGGGTTGGAGACATACTGCGTCTTGTCTTGCAGGTAAGGTATGGGCAGGTTGTCGGGTGTGTAAATGGCAGCCATGAGGGTGGAAACTGCCACAAACCACGTCAACAGAATAAGAAGGACTCTTTTCATGTGCATGTTGCCTTTTTGTTCTTTTATGGTTTTCAGGTGTGTTTAGTAACCCACCGATGAGAGAATTTATTCGTTCCCGTTCCAGAATGTCCAGCTGGCAAGTGCTTGGAGCTGGAGCATTTCGAGGCCGCCTTTGATGATCGCCCCTTGTTCGCGACCCCGACGGAGGAAGAGGGTTTCTTCGGGGTTATAGACGAGGTCGTAAAGGAGGTGGCGTGGCGTGAGGGCCTTGTAAGGGATGTCTGGGCAGGCATCGACTTTCGGATACATGCCGAGGGGTGTGCAGTTGACGATGACGGTGTAGTCTGCCAAAAGTTCGGGAGTGAGGTCTGAGTAGGTAAAAGGGGAGGTGAAGGCTTCGGCTGGAACACCTGTGGACGCTTGATGTTCCTTTTTTCGGCTTACGTAGCGCCATTCAAGACCTAACTTCTCGAGGCCGTGGCAGATGGCCTTGGAAGCTCCGCCCGTACCGAGGACGAGGGCACGGCGATGATGCGGCTGGAGCAAGGGACGGATGCTGTCCATGAAGCCGATGATGTCGGAATTGAAGCCCTTGAGGAAACGCTGCTTTCCCTCTTGTTGGGAAGAGGATGCCGGGCTGACCCTGATGACGTTGACGGCACCGATGGCGCGGGCTTCGTCGGAGAGCTCGTCGAGGTAGGGGATGACCGCCTGCTTATGAGGAAGTGTCACGTTGAGGCCTCGGAGGTCGGGATGCTCGTCAAGAAGGCGGGGGAGGGTGTCTAAGGAAGGCAGCTCGAAGTTGACGTATTCGGCATCGATGCCTTCTTGGGCAAACTTCTTATTAAAGAACGTGCGCGAGAAAGAATGTCCGAGGGGATAGCCAAGGAGGCCGAAGAGGGCAGAACCACCTCCCAACTCCTTCCTGGGAGGATGGGAGTCGGTTCCCTTAGACAGTTGAAAATCTTTTTCTTCCATTTGCTATTGGATGATGGGCTCTTCCTTTGCGGGGAGCGGGGAGGAGTGTTCACTTAGTGGCCAAGTACATGGTCGAAAGTCCGAAGGTGAAGCGTTTATATTGCACGTCTTTGAAGCCGCATTGGCGTAGAATGGGTGCCAGCACCTCGGCTTGTGGAAAGGCGGCCATGGATTGTGGCAGATAGGTGTAGGCGCTGTCGTCGTGGCTGATGAACCGTCCGATGAAGGGCATGACGGTGTGCGCATAGAAATGAAAGAGCTGCTTCATTGGAAAGCGAGGCGGTGTCGTCAGTTCCACGAGCATCAGGTGTCCTCCCGTCTTGAGCACCCGGCACATTTCCTTGATGCCGGCTTTGAGGTTCTCGAAGTTGCGGGCTCCGTATGCGATGGTGACGGCGTCAAAGGTTTCGCTTTTAAACGACAAGTCGGTGCAATCGTCTTTGTCAAAGAAGATGACATTGTCGAGCCCGGCCTTCTTCACTTTTGCTTGCGCGATCTCCATCATCTGTTCGCTGATGTCCACGCCAATGATGCGCGTGGGGTCGAGGCGTCGTGCGGCCAGGATGGCAAAGTCGCCTGTGCCCGTGGCCACGTCGAGGATGACTTCAGGGGCGAAGGGGCGTAAGGCATCAATGGCCTTTTTTCGCCATCGGCGGTCGATGCCAAGGGAGAGCGTGTGGTTGAGGCGGTCGTAGGTGGGTGCGATGCGGTTGAACATGGCTTCGACCGCAGGTCTTTTCACCTTGTTCACATGTCCGCTGGGGGTGGAGGGAGTGACCTCAACGGGTTCTTGGCAGTAGCTTCTCAATTTGTGCCGAGCCATGCTTTTACGTTTTTCTCGATGCGTTCAGAGAGGGAGGCTTCGGCGTTGGAACCATCGCGTGCATTGGCACGCTCGAAGGGCTGTCCCACGATGTGCTCATAGAGCTCGATGTAGCGGTCGCTGATGCTGTCCACGAACTCGTCGGTCAGTTCCGGCATCACGTCTCCGGGGCGGTTCATGAAGTCGTGGTCGATGAGCCATTGGCGCACGAACTCTTTGGACAGCTGGCGTTGCGGTTCTCCCTTCGCGAACTTCTCTTCGTAGCCTTCAGCGTAGAAATAGCGGCTGCTGTCGGGCGTGTGGATTTCGTCGATGAGGATGACCTTGCCGTCTCGCTTGCCGAACTCGTACTTGGTATCGACGAGGATCAGTCCCTTCTTGGCTGCGATCTCGGTGCCACGCTGGAAGAGGGCACGCGTGTAACGTTCCATGACTTCATAATCCTCGGCACTGACAATACCCTGACGGATAATCTCTTCGCGTGAGATGTTCTCGTCGTGTCCTTCGTCGGCCTTGGTGGTGGGGGTGATGATGGGTTCGGGAAAACGTTCGTTCTCGCGCATCCCGTCGGGCAGGCGTACGCCGCAGAGCTCGCGGCAGCCGTTCTTGTACTCGCGCCAGGCAGAGCCTGTGAGGTAGCCGCGGATGATCATTTCCACCCGGAAGCCATCGGCTTTCAAGCCCACGGTCACCATTGGGTCTGGAGTGGCCAGCTTCCAGTTGGGCACGATGTCGGCGGTGGCGTCGAGGAACGAGGCGGCAATCTGGTTCAGCACCTGCCCCTTGAAGGGGATGCCTTTGGGCAGGACGACGTCGAAGGCCGAGATGCGGTCGGTGGCCACCATGACCATGAGGTCGTCGTTGATGTTGTACACGTCGCGTACCTTACCGTGGTACACGCTCTTTTGTCCTTCAAAGTGGAAGTCAGTTTGTGTGAGTGCTTTCATTATCTTTCATTTGTTTTTCGTAGTTGTCGTATGCGTTGACGATGCGCGTCACCAGTTTATGTCGCACGATGTCTTTCTGGTTGAGTTCAATGACGGCGATGCCTTTGACATCCTTCAGGATTTGAAGCGCCTCCACGAGTCCGCTTTTCTGTGGGCGTGGGAGGTCAATCTGTGTCATGTCGCCCGTAACAATCATCTTGGTGTTCATGCCCATGCGGGTGAGGAACATCTTTATCTGGGCAGGAGTTGTGTTTTGCGCTTCGTCCAGGATGACGACGGCGTCGTTGAGCGTGCGTCCGCGCATGAAGGCCAGCGGGGCAATCTGGATGATGTTTTGTTCCATCATCTCATTGAGTTTCTGTCTTGGGATCATGTCTTCCAGCGCATCGTAGAGCGGTTGGAGGTATGGGTCGATCTTGTCGCGCATGTCGCCCGGCAGGAACCCCAGCTTTTCGCCCGCTTCCACGGCTGGGCGGCTGAGGACGATGCGTCGCACCTCCTTATTCTTCATCGCGCGCACGGCCAAGGCGATGCTCGTGTAGGTCTTGCCCGAGCCGGCGGGGCCGATGGCGAAGACCATGTCATGCGTCTCGAAAGCCTGGACGAGGCGTTGCTGGTTCTCGCTTCTGGCCGTGATGGGCTTGCCCGTCACACTGAAGACGATGGCTCCGCTGATGGTGTCGCGTCCCGTCTTTTCACCTTTGACGATGTGCAGGATGTCCTCCTCGGCGAGGCTGTTGTAGCGTGCACAATGTTTTTGCAGTTTGTCAACGTGTTCGTCGAAGGCGGCCAGCTCCTCCTCGTCGCCCATCGCCTTGATGACGTTTCCACGTGCGATGATGCGCAGCTTGGGGTGCAGCGCCTTCAGCATTTGCATGTTGCCATTGTTCACTCCATAGAAGATGGCAGGGTCTGCTTCTTCCAAGATGAGATGTTTTTCTGTCATAGAGCTAATTTGGGCGCAAATTTAGTGATTTCCCTTGAAAAGTGGTGCATAATCGCAAAATTTGTTCTATCTTTGCGTCGTTTTCATTGCAAGTTGTCGTGAGAAGACTCAAGAAAAGCGTATTTGTGGACTTTGTCTGCGCTTCGGTGCTGGTGTTGTTCGTCGTTCGACTCTGCCACCCCGACGTGAATCCCGTTCCCGAGCCACGGGAGCCTTCTGCCTCGGAATCCAAGGCCGTGGAAAGCGTCAGCCCTGCCGGTCTTCCGTCAGAGGCGTCGTCGCCACGTCTGGATTTCTCTTATGTCCATCCCATCTACAGCGTACCTTCCTATAAAGACTGCTTCCCCGACTTGCAGGAAGTGCAATATCCAGTCGCCCTTCGCAACGGTGTCCGTCCCGTCAGAAACCGTGCAGAGGCCGAGCATCGGAAAAAGGAACTCCTCTTCGTGGGCATGAATCCCTATTACGAGATGGATCCGGCCATGCGCAGCAGTATTCCCTATCTGGTGCCCAAGGCCAGCAACCTCCTTCAACACATCAGTCGCCGCTTCCTCGATTCCCTGGCCGTGAAAGGCATTCCGCTTCACACCATCATCGTCACCAGCGTCCTGCGGTCAGAAGAGGACGTCGCCCGGCTGCGCCGCATCAACGGCAATGCCTCGGAACAGAGTTGCCACCGCTTCGGAACGACCTTCGACATCTCCTATAACCGCTATCACACCGTCGCTCCTCCCGGAGAGAACCGCTTGGCCGTGCGCAACGACACGCTCAAGTTCGTCCTTTCAGAAGTCCTCCGCGATGTACGCGCTGAAGGACGGTGCTTTGTCAAATACGAGGTCAAGCAAGGCTGTTATCATATCACCGTCCGTTGACGCGTGAAATGTTAAGGAAACAAAAAGTTCCGTTCGTTCTTAAACTTTTCGTCCGCGATCCTGTCATAAGACTGTGATCACGCAAAACGATTGTATAACTTTAGCACAAGAAATCATAACTATGAAAACAAAAATTTGGATCATTGCTTTGGTCGCCGCCCTGTTCGGCACCGTCAACAACACAAACGCACAAGACGATAACAACCGCGACGCCCGCCGTCAGGAAATGCGGGCAAGACAGACGGAACGCCTCATCAAAGACCTCAAGCTCACCGACGAGCAGAAAGGAAAATTTGAACCGGCCTACGCCAAATATCTGGAGGAAATCGCTGCCACCCGTCAGGAGAACAGCCGCGACAACCAGGCCGAACAGACGAAGAAAGATCTGACTGACGCCGAGGCCACGGCACAGCTCAACGACATCTTCATGCGCCAAGCCACTCAGATACAACAGTCACAGCTCCGGCTGGACATCCAAAAGAAATACTGCGCCGAGTTCTCGGCCTTCCTCACTCCGCAACAGCTCCTGCGCGTCTTCCAACCGCAGCAGAACCCGATGAGACAAGGCAACGGCGACCGTCAGAGAGGTCGTGGAGGCTTCGGAGGTGGAGGCGGTCCGCGTGGCGGATTCGGCGGTGGCGGCGGATTCGGCGGCCCCCGTGGAGACTTCTGAAAACACACAATAAGTTGAACATGCACATAGAAAGAAAAGATTGATTAGTTGATTGAATGTGCATCTTTATGCACAGGCTAAGGAAGCGCCGTCCGCGAGGATAGCGCTTTTTTTTATTTCCTGCCAGAACGTATTTACTTTTCACACGCAACGTGTGCACCTTCCGGCCGCAACGTGTACACCTTCCAAACAGCACGTGTGCACCTTCCCTCATGGGGCGAAATACCATGTGAACGGAAAAAAAATGTCAGAAGGTTTTGCAGTTCGGCGAAATAGCTGTAACTTCGCGCCGTATTCACTTATTAACAACACCTAAAACCCTATTTCTATGAAGAAAATCTACTCTTTTCTAATTGCCTTGCTGGCCGTATGCGGCACGGCGCAGGCACAAACCACGGGTGAAGCCAAGGGCGACGGAACCCTTGAGAATCCCTTCAACAGTGTAGCTGCCATACAGACAGCCAGCGCACTCGCCAGCGGAGCGAAGTCCGAGGCCAGTTACTACATTGCCGGAAAGGTCGTCAGCATAGCCGTGGACAAGAACGGGAATCCACAGAACTACGACTTCGGCACTTATGGCAACGCCTCGTTCTATATCTCGGATGACGGCACGGAGACAGACCAGTTCTACGTCTATCGTGCCCTCTACCTTGGCAACGTCAAATATACCGAGGGTGACGTCTTGAAAGTGGGCGACGATGTTATTATCTACGGCAAGCTCACCAACTACAAGGGCGATACTCCTGAAACGGTGCAGAACGAGGCTTATCTGTACTCTCTCAATGGCGTGACCGGCGGTGACACGCCTGGCCCTCAGCCCGAACAGATTGACTGGACAAGCTCTGCCGAAGCTCCTTTGACCGTGGCCACCTTGCTCGAAAAGGCTTCCAAGCTGGAGGCTGGCAAGAACAGCGACAAGGAAGTGTTCGTGAAGGGCAAGATTTCAAGCGTCAAATATACCTTCAGTGCTCAATACGGCACGGCACAGTTCTCCATTTCCGACAACGGTGAGGCCGAGAACGAGTTCCTCTGCTATGGTACTTATTACCTCGGCAACCGCGCATGGGCAGAAGGTGATGACCAGATTGCAGTCGGCGATGAAGTCATCGTTTGTGGCACGGTCACCAATTACCAGGGAACGCTGGAGATGGCCAACAAGAAGAACTACCTCTACAGCCTCAACGGCAAGACCGACGGCGGAGACACACCTCAGCCCTACGAGACCGTGGGCGACGGTTCCGCCGAGAAACCCTACACCGTGGAAGACATCCTCCATATCGGCAACGAGAAAGAGAACGGCCCCAAGGGATGGGTACATGCCTACATTGTCGGCTATGTCGATGGACAGAGCGTCAACACGGGATCCGTCTTCTCTGTGACAAAGCCGGTGAATGCCAAGATCAAGGAAACTGCAAACTCTCTGGTGCTCAGCTTCACCATGGAAGAGGGGGGCATGACTGTCACAGAGAAATGGACATGCACCTTTGAGGACGACATGCTGACGAGTTCGGTCTATGAATACACGTTCCCCAGCGAGGAAATGGCAGTAGAGGCCTATCAGGGAATGCTGGCAGAACAGCAGGAAGACCCCGATGATGATATCAAGTATTCTATTGAAGGTAAAGTTGTAAAGGCGGATGCAACCTCTATGCACGCTGGATATACCAAGCAAATTGTTAAGATGGTTATGGAGCAAATCGTTGAGCAGTTCAACGACCCGGATAATAACCCGCTCACGCCCTCTAACACCAATATCCTTATTGCCGCTGCTCCAGACGTAACGGATCCCGCACAGTGCGTGCCTGTCCAGTTGGCCAACAAGCTCGGAATGCGCGAGGCACTCAGCTTGAAGGATCATCCTGAGAATCTTGGCAAGGAAGTCTGGATTCATGGCGAGTTCATCAAGTACTTCAGCGTCGCAGGCGTGAAGAATGTGGACGAGTGGAAGTGGGAAGGCTTGACAGATGTCTTTGCTGTCCGCAACATTGTCAAGAATGCGTCCCGCACCATCTTCAACCTCAATGGACAACGTGTGAAGAACGCTAATCGTCCCGGTATCTATGTCATTGACGGACGCAAAGTCATGGTCAAGTAACATCAGGAAAACGTCTGTAAATCCCTAAAGAGAGAGCCAAGGCGGTGGTCTTGGCTCTTTTTATGCTCTTTCTTTTGGGCGGATGCAGAATTTGATGTAACTTTGTCGCCATAAAAGCCCGTTTGCTATGAAAAGAACTATTTTATCTGCTGTGCTCACGACGGCACTGTTCATGTGCTTCTCCACGGCAACCGACGCGCAGTCGGTGGACTTAAAAGCCTACTATGCCTCGGCCAACGGCAAGAAGAAAGCAGAGCTGAAGACGGCGATGTACAAGATTATCACCAACCACACCACCATCAGCTACGACGGATTGCTGGAGGCTTACAAGACATCCGACAGGCGTGCCGACGGCAAGCTCCGCGACTGGTATTCCAACGCCACCGACTATGTGATTGGCGGGCCGGCTGAAAACCATTCCTACAGCAAGGAAGGCGACGGCTACAACCGCGAGCACAGCGTGCCGCAGAGCTGGTTCAGCAAGGCCAGCCCCATGAAAAGCGACCTCGTGCATGTCATCCCCACCGATGGCTACGTCAACAACCGCCGCAGCAGTTTCCCCTTTGGCGAGACCAAGGGAGAGTCCTATAAGTCAGCCAATGGATATAGTAAGCTGGGAGCCTCCACCGTCAGCGGTTACAGCGGACAGGTCTTTGAACCCAACGACGAAATCAAAGGCGACATCGCACGCATCTATTTCTACATGGTCACCTGCTATGAAAACCGCATTCCCAGTTGGAACGGAGGAACGGCCTCGCAGGTCTTCGACGGTAACACCTACCCCGGCTTGCGACAATGGACTTTGCAGATGATGCTCCGATGGGCAAAGCAAGACCCTGTCGATGCCGTGGAAAGAGCCCGCAACGAAGTGGTCTTCACGTTGCAGAAAAACCGCAACCCCTTCGTGGACTATCCTTCGCTCTGCGATTATGTTTGGGGCGACTCCATCGCATACGCCTTCGATGTGTCTGGGAGTCATGGAACAGATCCTGATCAACCCGACAACCCCGACAATCCCGATAACCCCGACACGCCTGATAACCCCGATACGCCCGATAACCCCGACAACCCAAGCAATCCGGAAGAAGTCGTTTCCGGCAAAATAGAGTTGGGAAAACTCACATGGACGGCCACCTCCGACGCTGTCTATGGGGAAGGGTACAAGGCCGACGCCAACGGCCTGACGCTGGCTTACTACAAGTCCAGTTCTTCTGTCAACCCGGTCGATGCAGGCGATTACGGACATCTGCGCCTCTATGATCAGTCGGTTCTCGTCATCGCGGGAGCCGAAGTGACGAAACTGGTCTTCCATGCGGCAGATTCCAAGGTGGGCTCCATCGTCATCGACGGCCGCTATTATCCCTTCCAGAACGGTGAACTGACGTGGACAGGCTCCATGAACCCATTTATCGGAGTGGCTGACAAGCAGTCACGCATAGCATCCATTGACGTGACCGTCAAGTCGGATGGCGTCAGCTCCCTCCCCGAAGAGCCTTCCTTTCGCCTCGTCTTTGATGAGCAAGGCCGGTATCTGGGTCATATCCTGCCTCCTCATCGTGGCGTTTATCTGGTTCGTGAAGGTCAGAAAGTCAAGAAGGTAGCCGTACAATGAGAGAACGTTAGTCCATGCGCCACTTCATCGAACTATCTTACGACGGCACGGCCTATCACGGTTGGCAAGTGCAACCTAACGGCGAGAGCGTGCAGGGTGTCCTTCAGCGTGCACTCTCCTTGTTGCTTAGGGCCGAAACGCCGGTCACGGGAGCCGGACGCACCGACGCCGGCGTCCATGCTGCCAAGATGGTGGCGCACTTCGATACAGATGCCCCGCTCCCGACGCCTCCCGTTCAAGAGGGCAGGGAGCAGACGGCTTGTGACTACCTCGTTTATCGTTTGAATGGGATGCTTCCGTCTGACATCGCCATTCATCGCATCTTCCCTGTTGCCGACGAAGTCCATGCCCGCTTTTCCGCCGTCGCACGCACCTATTATTATTACGTACACACGCGCAAGTCGCCGTTCCTGCGCGACCATTCGTGGAGACTTGTCCATGTCCCCGACTTTGAGGCCATGAACCGGGCGGCAGACCTTCTTATGGAATATACCGACTTCACGAGCTTTTCCAAGCTACATACCGACTCCAAGACCAACATCTGCCATGTCCGCTCGGCACGTTGGGTGCAGCTCGCCGACAATGAGTGGCGCTTCGAGATTACTGCCGACCGCTTCCTCCGTAACATGGTGCGTGCCATTGTCGGAACCCTGATGGAAGTGGGGCGTGGACAGCTCACCCTTGACGGCTTCAGGCAAGTGATAGAACAAAAGAACCGTTCCGTGGCCGGCGACAGTGTGCCCGCCCGTGGGCTGTTTCTCCAAGATGTGGAATACGAAGCCCTTGCCTTTGCTCTCCCTGTGAGGGAGGGGAGAAGCCTCACCCCTAACCCCTCTCCGAATGAAGAGGGGAGTATTAACCCTTGAAAATGAGAATTCATGCGAGAAGTAATTCAAATGTCTAATCGTATATACTCTCCTCTCTATCCGGAGAGGGAGCGGGGGTAGGCTATGTGGCTCCTATTAGCATTCACTTCTGCCGCGCTGCTCGGCTTCTATGATGTCTTCAAGAAACAGGCGTTGAAGACCCATGCCGTCGTGCCGGTGCTGACGCTCAACACGCTTTTTTGTTCCCTCATCTTCCTGCCTTTGGTGCTCCTGTCATGGACGGGTCACATAGCCGCCACGTCAGCCTTCTATGTTCCCGCCACCTGCTGGGCAGAGCAGAGATATGTATTGCTCAAGGCGGTCATCGTTTTGTCTTCATGGATTTGCGGCTACATGGCCATCAAGAATCTGCCGCTGACCCTGGTGTGTCCCATCAATGCGACGCGTCCGGTCATGGTGTTGCTGGGAGCCATCTTGGTCTTTGGTGAGCACTTGAATCTCTACCAGTGGATGGGCGTGTGCTTTGCCATTCTCGGTTTCTATATGCTCAGCCGCAGCGGAAAGAAAGAAGGCATCGACTTCCGCCACAACCGATGGGTGGCCTTGGCGGTGCTGGCTTCTGCTCTCGGAGCCGTGAGTGCGCTCTACGACAAGTTCCTCCTGGCTGCTCCGGAAGCGGGTGGGGTGGGGCTCAACCGTATGGTCGTGCAAAGCTACTTCAACTTCTACCAGTTCGGGATGATGAGCCTGGTGTTGTTGGCGGAAGGTCGTGGGAAACCAAAGGCACATCCGACCCACGACGCTCGCGAGTCTCTGGGGAGCCATTGGTTCAAAGGGAGTTGCTGGGGCTGGCTCTCCATCCCTCTCATTTCCCTTTTCCTTTCTGCCGCAGACTTTGCTTATTTCTATGCCCTCAGCCTTCCCACTGCCCTCATCTCGGTGGTGTCCATGATACGACGGGGTAGCGTCCTCGTGTCCTTCTCCGTGGGCGCAGTGGTTTTCCGTGAAAAGAATCTCCGCTCCAAGGCCATCGACCTTGCCCTTGTTCTCTTGAGCATGGTCTTCCTCTGGCTGGGGAGTAAATGATAAATACAGAAGAAGATGAAACGTCAACTATTTACGTGGTATGCCCTCTTGGCGCTTGTTCCTGCAATGGCCTCCATGCCCCTCACCCTTCGGAGCGAGGAACAGGCCGAGGTTCCCCTTATGCGCGATGTCTTTGCCGCCATGCCCGATTCTGTCCTTCCCTTGGTGACGAAGAATAACCGGCTGGATTGCATTGACTTCATCGAGAACAATATGGAAGCCAAGGTGCGCAATGCTTTCGATGAGTATGTAACCCTCGAAGCCCTCACCTCCAGCTATGCCCGCTTCCGCACAAGTGCAGCTTCATTGATGGAGCTGAAGCTTCTGCCCGTGAACGACACCACTTCCATCCTCTGCATCGTCACCACTGCTCAGATGGGTGAGCCCGACACGTCGCGTCGCCTTGAGGACAGCAACATTCGCTTCCTTCGCTCCGACTGGTCGCCCCTGTCCTCACCCCTGACACTCGACCAACCTTCGGTGGCTTCCTTCTTCACCGTCGCGGCTCCAGACAGTTTGAGCGCGGATGCCCGGCAAGCCTATCACTCGCTGCTCTCTTTCCATCCGCTGAGGATGCAGCTTTCAGAAGATTGCACCACTTTGACCCTGACCCTCCAGACCGCTTACCTTTCCGTGGCAGAGAAAAAAGCGGTTTACGGGTTGTTGCAACCTCTTGTCTTAGAATGGAACGGCGAAAAATTCAGATAGATATGATGAGATACTTGTTAAGCCTTTTGCTTTTGTCTGTGTTCGTGAAGCTCGATGCGCAAGTGGATCAACCCGCTGAGCCATTGCCCATTGACACGACCCGCGACAACGTTTTGGAGCGTGCCAACAACTTCTTGACAAAACGCTACCAGCGCAAAAACTTCGACACCATCTATCTTGAACGTCCGCCCTATTCGTTCACAGTGAAACTGCGTGCGAACTTCTCGGGCAGCGGCATAGAAACACACGGTTTATACGAAGGTGATACCTATCTGACCAACCTCGAAACACCCAATCGGGTGACGGCCAGTGTGGGACTGTCCTATCGTGGGGTGTCAATCGGCTTTGCGTTAAATCCTGGCAAGCTGTCCGGGCGTGACAAAGATATGGAGTTCAATATTGCTTTCTATGCCAACCGCTATGGCGTCGATGCCGCCTATCAAGACGCCCGCACCTATAGGGGATGGAGCGAAGTCAATGACGTGCGGCAATCTATTCCCGCAGACCTTCTCCACTCCAGGCTGCTCAGTGCCAGTGCCTATTATGTCTTCAACTACCGACGCTTCTCCTATCCAGCCGCTTTCACTCAAAGCTATATCCAGCGGCGCAGTGCGGGCAGCCCCATGTTGGCGCTCATTCTTTTGGGAGGGGAAATCGTGGCTCATACTGATGAGACAGAGGAGCAATCATCGATGAAAATCCGCATTGGCAACCTTGGACTCGGGGGAGGCTATGGCTACAACTGGGTGTTGCCCCATCGGTGGATGATTCATGGCTCTGCGCTTCCCGCCTTTGTCGTGGCATCCATCAACCGCTTGACGCTTGACGGCCAACAGCAAAAGATGCCCTACAGCTTCCCGGAGCTCATGTTGACCGAGCGCATTGCCGTCACCCACGATTTCAATTCACAACACTTCCTCGCCCTCAACTTCGTCATCACGCACTCCTTGTTCGGGAACCCCAACCGTCTGCGCATCAGCTACAACAAGTGGCGTCTGCGTCTCTGCTATGGTTTCCGCTTCTGATCGTCAGGGGTTCACTCCATGACCACAGCGAACAAGGTTCCCCTTCGGGACGTGTTATTCAGAACTTGGTAGAGAAGATGCGTGGATTGACATTGAGCGATAGCCAGAGCCAATCTTGCCATTTCTTGTGGCAGTTCACCTTGTTCGTTACCGCTGCCATCGTTTCCGTGGCGAACATGACAGAGTAGCCGGCAGAGAGCGAGACGTCTTTCAGCAGCTGCATGGACATTTGCAGGTCCAGTTCATGGCCGAGACTGTGGCTGAGGTCCTTCACTGGTTCTGCCGTGAGCAGGCAATGGTAATCCAGCGAAAGTGCAAGAGGCTTGACGAAGGAGGTGGAAGCCCCCAGGTGGAAGTCTTGAAGTCCGCAGTCGAGCTGACCTGTGAAGTAGTCCATCGTGCCGTAAAAACGGTGATGTGTACCGTATAGCGGGTCGAAGGCGTGCTGATTGATGTTCCTGCCGTCGTTGCCGCTCAGGTAGTCATAGCCAACCCACACCTTCCAATCAGGGTCAATGCCGTAGTTGGCCAAGAGGCTTCCCATCCATGCCGCGATGCTTTTGTTGTCGAAGGTCTTTCCTGTCTGTACATAGAACGAGGCAGCGAGATCCAGCGTCTGCCACGGATTCGAGGTCAGGTGTGTGCCAAAAGTCTGCATGTACTTCGTGTTGGCGCCGGGGTCATTGGCGGGCTTGCGTCCGATGTTCATGACAAGCAGCGAGGCGCTAAGGGGAATCTGCTGGAAGTCATGGTGTGCCCATACCGTCTGCATCAGCTTATAGGGCATGGCGCTCACGTTGTAGGCGCCGTTCCTCAAGTTTTCGTCATTCTGGTTGAAGGCGAAGATGAGGTGGGCTTTTGTGTTGTCCTGTTCGTAGCCCAGGCGCAGGGCATCGTGCCAGTTTCCAGCCACGTTCCAGTCGAGCGTGCCCAGCAGGCGTTCGTCGTCGTAGGACAGTTGCTGCCGACCCACCTGAGCGAAGAAGTGTTGGCGGAAGCGCAGCTTGGCCCAAGCCTCGTTCATGGCCACCCGGCCCTTTTTATCCTTGATGTTGTCCTGCCCCCAGACACCTGTGTGTTGTACAGACGCTTTCATTTGCAGGTCTTTACGTTCATATCCCAAGGACAATCGTGCGCGCTCGTTCACGTAAAGCGTGCGTTTCTCTCCGTCGCCCCTTGGGGTGATGGCTCCGTTGTTGTATTCTCCCCTCGTGCGCAGCTGTGCGTCGATGGTGAAATGGTTGTCTTGTTGGGCTGTGGCTGCCAGTGTCAGCAGGAGCCCCATGATGGTCAGGTGTATTCTCATAGGTCGTTCTCTCTCTATTTATGTCGGTTGGCCCTTGCCCGTCTGATATCGGCTTTTTTCTTGGCCGATGCCGAGCCGTGTGAGCCGGTGACATAGCCTTTCTTCTTGGCCTTGGTCTTCACTTTGTTGCCGTTGTCTTTCGTGGAGCCTTTGCCTGCCCCTCGGAAGGTGATGCCCTGCATGATGACGGTGTCGATGTCGTCGTGCGTGACGGTTGCAGCCTCTCTTCGCAAGGAGGGGCGTGTGATGTCTTGTGGATTGTTGTCTGCCATGGTGAAGCGTAATAATAATCAAGAAGGGGTGTTGGGGGTATGTTCTTAATGGTGGAACAATCTCACTCCGGTGAATGCCATTGCGATGCCATACTTGTTGCAGGTGTCGATGACATGGTCGTCGCGCACGCTTCCTCCGGCTTGCGCCACATACTGCACTCCGCTTTTGTGTGCCCGTTCGATGTTATCGCCGAAGGGGAAGAACGCGTCGCTGCCGAGGCAGACGCCCGTGTTCTGTGCAATCCACTGCGCTTTTTCCTCGCGAGTGAGGGGTTCAGGCCGCTGGGTGAAGAACTGTTGCCACTGTCTGTCGGCAAGGACGTCGTCGTGGTCGTCGGAGATATAGATGTCGATGGTGTTGTCTCGGTCGGCGCGTCGGATGCCAGGCACGAAGGGCAGGTTCATCACCTTCGGATGCTGTCGCAGCCACCAGATGTCGGCCTTTTGTCCGGCGAGGCGTGTGCAGTGTATGCGGCTCTGTTGTCCGGCACCGATGCCGATGGCCTGTCCGTCCTTGACGTAGCAGACACTGTTGCTCTGTGTGTATTTCAGCGTGATAAGGGCGATGATGAGGTCGCGGCGTTTGTCTTCGGGAAAGTCCTTGTTTTCGGTGGGTATGTTTTGGAAGAGCGAGGGGTCGTCGAGGCGAATCTCGTTTCGTCCCTGCTCGAAGGTGATGCCGAAGACCTGTTTTCGCTCGATGGGTGTGGGGCGGTAGTCGGTGTCGATTTGGATGACGTTGTAGGTGCCCTTGCGCTTTTCTCTGAGGATTTCCAGCGCCTCGTCGGTGTAGCCCGGAGCGATGATGCCGTCCGACACTTCGCGTTTGATGAGCAAAGCCGTGGCACGGTCGCAGGTGTCGGAGAGGGCGATGAAGTCGCCATAGCTCGACATGCGGTCTGCTCCTCTGGCACGGGCGTAGGCCGAGGCGATGGGGGTGAGTTCAAACGGAACGTCATCCACCCAATAGATTTTGCGCAACGTGTCCGTCAGCGGCAGTCCGATGGCGGCTCCGGCGGGCGAAACATGCTTGAACGAGGCGGCAGCAGGCACGCCCGTGGCGGCTTTCAGCTCGCGCACCAGTTGCCAAGCGTTCAGGGCATCGAGGAAATTGATGTAGCCGGGGCGTCCGCTCAACACCTGAAGGGGCAGCTCTGAGCCGTCGGCCATGAAGATGCGTGAAGGTTTCTGATTCGGGTTGCATCCGTACTTGAGTTGCAGTTCTGTCATAACGTGAAAGGTTTTGTTGTTTGTTTGCGGTGCAAAGATAAGGAATAATCTCCGAACCGCCAAATCTGGAGGCCTCTCTTCTTGGTGTATGTCAGCTTTTTTGACGAAAAAGGCGCCTAAGAAGAAACGAAAGAAAAAGAACGAAAAAAGATTTTCCCCCGCACCCCTTTTTCAAATAAAGAAAGAAAAATAAAGAAAAGAAGAAACCACCACCACCACCAAAAGCGACGTGAATTTCTGAAATAATGGTGGAGTATGTAAAGATTATTTATTCTGTTTGGACTTTGTCGCGAACGTGCAGGCACGAGGTCAGGAAGGTGTGCTCCTTCTGCCTGAAACGTATAGACCTTCCGTCAGGATCGTATGGACCTTCCAGCCCTCTCGTCCAGCGTTCAGAGCTGTTTTTTCTGAGGCGAAACAAAAAAAGTGTGGGAAATATTTTGTGGTTCAAAGTTTGTCCGTAACTTTGCACCTGAAAGGCATTAAAAAAACAGATTTACCATGATGACCGAACCGAAACTACCTACAACCCAAGAAGTTTTCGCCTGGATGCGCAAGCTCTATGACGAAAGCTATGCGGGACTCACCAGTACCGAGAAAAGCGAACAGCACATGTATGGCACGATGGTGACCACCCCCACCGACAAGAAATTCATCGTCCGCATGTTGGACGAAACCAGCCAGATCCGCGATAACCAGAAACTGGCGTTGCGCGTGAAGGAACTCATCGATCAATATGGCATTCCCAAGTTCCTCGACACCACCGACCACGCTCTCTTCTGGATGTACCAGAAGTTCGCATACTTGCCTCTCTTTAATTGGGCTGCCGTGCCCATCATCAAGTGGAGACTGCGACGCGACACCAGCCGCGTCATTATCAATGCCGCACGTCCCAGTCTGACCGAACATCTGGCCAACCGCTTCCGCGACGACATCGGGCAGAATGTCAACCTCTTGGGAGAGGTGGTGCTGGGAGAGGCCGAGGCCGACAAACGCTACCATTCTTACTTCGAGGCCCTGAAAGAACCCGACATCAGCTATATCTCCGTGAAGATTTCCGGCATCTATGCCCAAACCCACGCCCTGAACTACAAGGAGTGCTACCCCGAACTCATCCGCCGCATCTCTGCCCTCTATCAGGCCGCCATCGACAACCCCTACACCGACGCCAACGGCGTGACGAAGCCCAAGTTCATCAATCTGGACATGGAGGAATATAAAGACGCGCACCTGACGATGCGGGTCTTCAAGGACGTGCTCTCGTTGCCGCAGTTCAAGAACTATGAGGCGGGCATCGTCGTGCAGGCTTATCTGCCCGATGCCGAGGGCTTCCAGCAGGAACTCCTGGAGTTTGCCCGCAAGCGCGTGGCCGACGGCGGTTCACCCATCAAGATGAGAATCGTCAAGGGCTGCAACCTGGACATGGAGAACATCGTCAGCGACCTGCGAGGCTGGCCCAACCCCGTGAGAAAGAGCAAGACGGAAGTCGATGCCAACTACCTGCACCTCATCGAACGCGGCTTGAAGCCAGAGAACGCCCGCGTGTTGCACATCGGCATGGCGTCGCACAACCTCTTCACCATCTCCTACGCCTATTTGCTGACCCAGCTCTACCAAACGCCCAAGGACTGCTTCTGCTTTGAGATGCTGGAGGGCATGGCCAACCATGTCTGGCGTGCGCAGAAGAAGCTGGGCAACCATGTGATTCTCTACACGCCCGTCGTGAAAAAGGAGAACTTCCTCAATGCCATCAGCTACCTCGTCCGTCGCATGGACGAGAACACCGCCCCCGACAACTTCCTGACACACAGCTTCTCTCTGAAACCCGACACGCCTCAATGGAAGGAGCTGCAACAGCAGTTTACCGATGCCTACAACATGAAGGACCATCTCGACCACACACCGACGCGCACGCAGGACAGGAACAAGGAACCAGAGGTGAAGGCGTTCCCGCTTGGCGCCGTTTCGACGTTCCAGAACGAGCCGGATACAGACTTCGACCGCGAGTGCAACCAGCAGTGGGTGGAGAAGATTTTCGAGAAGTGGAGAGCGGGTGGAGCCGCTGAGCTGACCTCGCTCCGTGCCGACCTGTGCGGCTGCCTTTGCGCATCGGTGGGAAAGACGATTGAGGAAGCCGACGCGGAAGTCTCTGCGGCCATCGACTATTGCCGCTACTATGCCTTCTGTGTGAGCCAGTTGGAGAAGCTTGACGACCTCGACTTCCTGCCCCGAGGCACGGTGACGGTCACGGCCACTTGGAACGCTCCTTTGGCAGCGCCCGTGGGCATCATCGCCGCCGCCCTGGCGACCGGTAACAAATGTGTGCTGAAGTCAGACAGCTTGGCCTTGCCCGTGGCACGGCTCTTCGTTCAGGCTTTCCGCCATGCCGGCGTGACGTCGGAGCAACTGCAATTCGATGAGACGGGGAAGACGTTGGAGGCTGTGCAGCCAGCGGGTTCGAAGAACGCCATCATCCTGACGGCGAAGGGCGACCGTTGCCATGCCATCATGAATGCGTGCCACTCGGCCTTCACGGGGGCTGGTCAGAAAGCCGCCTCTTGTTCGCTGTTGCTGGTCGAAAGGTCGGTGTATGAGAGCGAGGATTTCATGGAGAAGCTGACGGATTGCGCGTCGTCGCTGATGTGCGGACCCGTGTGGAACGCGGGCAACATCGTGGGCCCGATGATCACGAACAGGAACGACCGTTTGCAGCGTGCCCTGGAGCTGGAAGAGGGTGAACGCTGGCTGGTGGCTCCGCAGTTCGTGGATGAGGACCATTTTATCCTGCGTCCGACGGTCAAGGTGGATGTGCGTCCTGGTTCCTACACGTTCCGCACGCCGCTCTTTGCCCCGTTGCTGGCGGTGACGCCGTTCGACACGCTGGAGCAAGCCGTGGAGATGGTGAACGGACTGGGCTTCGGCCTCTGTTCGGGACTGCAATCGCTGGACGAGGAAGAGCAACGTTACTGGAAACGGCACATCCACGCGGCAAACCTCTACATCAACCGTGGCATCACGGGGGCCGTGGTCGGGCGACAGCCTTTTGGTAAGGACATATGGAAGAGCGGTGGCCCGAACTATGTATTTCGCTTTTTCGACATCGCGGAGAGGGCAGGCATGAAGACCGACTACCGCCGGTCGTACGCGGAATGGTATGAGCTTGAGTTCCGCCATGCCTGTAACCTACATCCCGAAATCCGTGGTGAGCAGAACATCTTCCGCTATTTGCCGCTTTCGGGAATGGTGTTGCGTCTTTTCGGCGATGAGAAACCGGAGCAGGTGCAGATGGTTGTCGCTGCGGCGAACACCGTGGGCACGCCGTTGACCATTTCTGCGGAGGTTGGGACAGACATGGAACAGTGGAACCTGAAAAACGTCAGGTTGAAGACCGAAACGCTGGAACGCTTTTGCCGGCATATCAAGGACTTCGAGCGTGTTCGCGTGATTGCCCAGCAGGTTCCCGACGAGGTGCTCAGGGCAGCAGCTGCGTGCGGAAGGAGCATAGAACAGGCCGTGCCCGTCTGCAACGGACGTGTTGAACTTCTGCGCTATGTGAGGGAACAGTCTATCTCGAACGAGTATCACCGCTACGGCTCACAAATTGAAGTGCCAAAGATAGAATAGTTTTTTTGTTCAGGCCACGGGCTTGAGGCTCAGAGGGTCACGCCGTTTTTCCAAATGGAGATCTCTGACGTGCCAGCTTGTTCAGCGAGGGCAGGCTGGCCGTTGGCGATATCAAGGACAAACTGGAAGAAACGGTCGGCCATGTCGTGCATGGATTGTCCCGAAAGGAGCTCACCCGCATCGAAATCTATCCATTGCGGTTTGCGCCGTGCCAGGTCGCTGTTGGTCGATACTTTCACGGTCGGGACAAAGGTGGAGAAAGGCGTGCCGCGTCCCGTGGTGAAGAGGACGAGGTGGCAGCCGGCAGCTGCAAGGGCCGTGGAAGCCACGAGGTCGTTTCCGGGAGCCGAAAGGAGGTGCAGCCCGTTGGCTTTCAGACGTTCGCCATAGCGAAGGACTCCGCAAACGGGTGAGGTGCCTGACTTCTGAGTGCAGCCGAGGGCTTTTTCTTCGAGTGTCGAGATGCCGCCAGCTTTGTTGCCGGGTGACGGATTCTCGCCGACGGGTTGTCCGTGACTGCGATAGTAGTTTTTGAAGTCATCAATCAGGTGCACAACCTGTTGATGAATCTCCGGTGAAGCGGCGCGTCGCATGAGCAGGTGTTCGGCTCCGAACATTTCCGGCACTTCGGTGAGGATGGTGGTGCCGCCGCTTGCGCAAAGACGGTCTGAGAAGACGCCGAGGAGCGGGTTGGCGGTAAGGCCAGAGAAGCCGTCCGAGCCGCCGCATTTGAGTCCTACTCGCAGGCGTGAGAGGGGAACGGGAATGCGCTGGTCACCTTGCGCTTGTTGATAAAGTTCTTGGACGATTCGAGCCCCGGTTTCCACTTCGTCACCTTCTGTCTCTTGGCAGATGAGGAAACGTATTCGGCGGCGGTCATAGTCGCCAAGGAGTTGCTCGAAATCACGTGGTTGGTTGTTCTCGCATCCGAGTCCGACGACGAGCACGCCACCGGCGTTGGGATGCAACACCATATCGCGCAGGATGAGCCGCGTGTTCTCGTGGTCGTCGCCAAGTTGAGAGCAGCCGAAGTTGTGGGGAAAATGTTGTCCGACCCCTGCACGTTCCACAATCTGTCGGCAGATGCCGTTGACACACCCCACGGTAGGTATCACCCAGATGTCGTTGCGGATGCCGACTTGTCCGTCGCTGCGCGGGTAGGCGAGGAGGGATAGGGACATGTCCTTCGCCCAGGACCCGCCTCCCGCCTTCCCTGCAAGGGAGGGAATGGAATCCTTTAGACTTGTTGAACGAGAACCTCCTTCAGAAGTATCTGCTCCCTCCCTCACAGGGAGGGCAGGGGGTGGGTTCTGGTCTGTTGATGGCTCTTGGAGGGCTGGAGCTCCTTTTTCCAGATTTGTCTGGAGGTTAAGGTGGTCAACCAGTTCGCCTTTGGCAATAGCCCTGGTCGCGTGGCCGATGGGGTCGCCATATTTGATGATGTCCTCGTTGGCGGCCATGTCGCGGAGGGCGAACTTGTGGCCAGCGGGGACGTCAGATTTTAGCTGAAAGAGGACGCCGTCAAGCTCGATGGTCTCTTGGGCGTGGAGGGACTGTAGGGCCACGGCCACCGTGTCGGCAGGATGGATGTGCAGGACTTTCTTCATCGTCTTCAAGCTTCGTTCATCAGCCTTTTCACGGTTTCCATCATGCCATTGTCCAAGATGCTGTCGAGGCTTTCTGTCAGCAGGTCGGTGAGGCTGGGGATGTCGTTCAGGTCGCCATGCTCGTGCCAGATAAGGTCTTGAGCAGCAAGGACTCCCTCGGCGACGCGTCGGGTGCTGCCTGTTGCCCACAGGTCATTGAGCAGTTGCGTGATGCGTGGGTCGTCGTTGGGCTGGATGGGGGTGCCGTCGCACCGTTGGCCGCCACGGTAATAGACACAGATGGCTGCCAGGCCGAGGACAAGGCCTCGGGGCAGGGTGCCGCGACGTTGCAGGTAAGTCTTCAAGCCTGGAAGGTTGCGCGTCTGGAACTTGGGGAAGCTGTTGAGCATGATGCTCGTGAGCTGATGATCGACAAAGGGGTTGCAGAAGCGTTCCAAGACATCATCGGCAAACCGGCGCAACTCGTCTTCAGGAAGATTCAGCGTCGGCAACAGCTCTTCATACATCACCCTGCGCACGAAAGGACCGATGATTTCATGCTGGCAGGCATCGCGCACAATGTTCAGCCCTGCCAGGAAGGCGACGGGCGAGAGCACGGTGTGGGGACCGTTGAGCAGCGTCACTTTGCGCTCGTGGTAGGGCGATTCGTCGCGTGTGAAAACGACGTGCAGCCCCGCCTTGTCGGCAGGAAATTCCTGAGCGAGCTTCTGGAGAGGCAGGTTCGGAGCTGTCTCGATGACCCACAGGTGGAACGCCTCGGCCTGCACCACCATTTGGTCGTCATAGCCAATGCGTTGACGAATGGCGTCGATGTCCTTTCGCGGGAAGCCGGGGACGATGCGGTCAACGAGCGTGGTGCATACGAAGCACGCCTGCTCGAACCATTGGCGAAAAGCCTCGAAGTCTTCACCCAAGTCCTCTTGCCATAGCTCGATGTACTGGCGGATGCAATCTGCGAGATGATGACCGTTTTGGAAGATGAGCTCGCAGGGGAAGATGATGAGTCCCTTGTCCGCATCGCCGTTGAAGGCACGGAATCGATGGTAGAGCAGTTGCGTCAGCTTGGCCGGGTAGGAAGCTGGGGGCGTGTCGGCCAAACGGCAGGCGGGGTCGAAGGCAATGCCTGCTTCGGTAGTGTTTGAGATGATGAAGCGGATGTCCGGCTGTGTGGCCAGTGCGAGGTAAGCTGCATGGTCGGTGTAGGGGTTGACCGTACGGCTGACGCTGTCGATGAGTTCGATGGAGTTCACGGGCTGTCCGTCAATGAGACCTTGCAGGTTGACGTGGTAGAGACAGTCTTGTGCTTGCAGGCGCTCGGCCATGCCCTGTGCGATGGGTTGCACGATGACGACCGAGGCGTCGAAGTCAGCGTGCAGATCCATGTTCCAGACAATCCAGTCGATGAAGGCTCTCAGGAAGTTCCCTTCGCCAAACTGTATGATACGTTCGGGACGTTGCGTCTTGTGGGCAGTGGTGTTGTTCAGGGGTTGCATAAAAAGGCTTGAAGTTTAAGAGATTAAGGGGCTTATGGTTGAAGGCTGCAACGTTGTTGCAGCAGACGGGACATGTTTATGGGGGCAGGAATCTCAAGGGAATTGAACCAAAATGCGGAAGACCTTGCCGGGAGCTGCATCCCAGTCGGCCATTGCCTGTGCGGCCTCTTCGGGACGGACGATGCCGGAGATGAGGCGGTCTGCGGGACAGGTGCCTCGACGCAAGTAGCGAATGACGGCACGGAAATCGTCGGGTAAGGCATTGCGTGAACCTCGGATGTCCAGTTCTTTTTGCACAAAGAAGCGAGTGGGCAGGGGAACGTCGCCGGGGGCATAGCCGATGCAGACGATGCGTCCGGTGAAGGCCACCTCATTGACTGCCGTGGCGTAGGTGGGTGCAGCACCCACGGCTTCGATGACGACATCAGGTCCGGCACCGTCGGTCAGTTCTTGAAGACGGGTATGGACATCCTCCGAGCTGCTGTTGACGGTTGCCGCAGCGCCCAGTTGACGTGCCAACGCCAGTTTCTCGTCGTCGAGGTCCATCGCAATGACCGTGGCTCCGCGCAGCGAGGCACGCACGATGGCGCCCACGCCGATCATGCCGCAGCCGATGACCAGCACCGTGTCGGCATCTGTCACCTGACCGCGGTCAACGGCATGAAAGCCGACGCTCATGGGTTCTATCAGGGCAATGTCCTTGGGGTTTAATCCGTCGGCAGCGATGACTTTTTCCCAAGGCACACAGATCTGTTCCCGCATAGCACCGTTTCGCTGCACGCCAAGGGTCTCGTTGTGCTGGCAGGCGTTGAAGCGGCGACGTCGGCAACTGGGACAATGTCCGCAAGCGGTGTAGGGATTGACTGTGACCCGCTGGCCTGGCCGCAATCCGTTCGGGACGTCACGGCCAACGCGCTCGATGACAGCGCTAATCTCGTGACCGGGAACGACGGGCTTCAGCGCCAACGCGTTGCGCCCCCTCCACGTATTAAGGTCTGAACCGCAGAAACCGACATAGTTGATGTGCAACAGCACCTCGCTATCCGCAGGTTCGCGTGCTGGCAGCTCGATGACCTCCATGAGGCGGGTATCGGTGATTTGTAATGCTTTCATAACAGTCTTTATGAATACAAGTGGAATATGCGTTCTGTCATCTGCCATTTCTCGTCGCTCGTCGCTTCGGCCTCACACTGCTGGAACTGAGCCACGAAGGCTTCCCACTCGGCTTGACGGGGCAATGTCGCCAGACGGGTCATGGCGGCGTCCCACTGGAAGTCCAGCGGCGTATCTACGACCATCACCAAGTGATTGCCGTGGATATACACCTCCATCTCTAAGATTCCAACGGCACGGATGCCTGCTCTGATCTCTGGCCATGACTCCTCACGGCTGTGTGCACGACGATAGTGTGCAATCAACTCCGGTTTGTCTTTCAAGTCCATGATCTGGACATAACGTTTGACCGCTTGCGAGTATTTTTGTTGGGGATATCCGTTCTGCATATTATACCTTAAACCTTAACTTTAAAACCTTTAACCTTTCCTCACCACATTGGTGTTCGACGGTTTTCCCGTCGAATCGATTTTCAGTGAACGCCATCCGTAGAGCGTCACCAAAAGGAAACAAATCAAGGGCAGGCAAAAAGACACGTTCACGGCTGGCCAGTTGGCCACCGTGCCCAAGTCGATGATGGCACCCTGCAACGGAGGCATCAGCGCACCGCCTACGATGGCCATCACCAGGAAGGCCGCACCCAATGACGTGTCTTCGCTCTTCACTCCTTCCAGCGCCACGCCGTAGATCGTCGGGAACATGATGGACATGAAAAGGCTGATGCACACCAGCGAATACAGGCCTAAGCGACCGTCGATGCAGATGGCTCCGAGCGTACACAATGAAGCACAGATGCCGAAAATCATCAACAGAAGACGTGTGTTCACGTAGCGCATGATGAACGTTCCCAGGAAACGTCCGCACAGGTTCAGCGACATTGCTGCGATATTGAACGCCTGAGCCGTCGCCTTGTTGATGCCAAGCCGGTCGGCATATTGGATGATGAACGTCCAGCACATGATTTGAGCTGCCACGTAGAACATCTGAGCCATCACACCTTCACGATAGACGCTGTTTCGCCACAGCCGCCGCAGCGTGGCTCCGGCATGAAGCTCCGTGTCCTCCCCAACGGCCACACGAGCTCCCGCCGACGCAGGGAGCTTCGTCAGCGCAATCACAATAAACATCGCCACCACCACCAGACCGATCGCCACGTAAGGGTCGCGTATCACCGCCAGGTCGTGAACGCGTATCGACGCCTTCTCTGCCTCCGACAGCGAATGGAAGATAATCTGTCCCGCAGCATCGCGCTTATCCGAGAGCAACTGTGGCAACACGATGAACGATGCCACAGCCATCCCCGACAGCGAACCCACTGGATTGAAAGCCTGTGCCAGATTCAGACGACGTGTTGACGTCTGCTTGTCGCCCAGAGACAAAATGAACGGGTTCGCCGTCGTCTCCAGGAAAGCCAGACCAAACGTCAAAATGTACAAAGACACGCAGAAAAACGAAAACTGCTCATATAAAGCCGCCGGAATAAACAGAAAAGCACCCACCGCATAAAGGCCCAAACCCAGCAGGACACCATGCTTATAGGAATAGCGACGGATGAACAGCGCTGCCGGAATAGCCATCGTCGCGTATCCACCGTAGAAAGCAAACTGAACCATCGAAGCCTTGGCCGCAGACAGCTCCATCACCGTCTGGAAAGCGGCCACCATTGGGTTCGTCAGGTCGTTCGCGAAACCCCACAGCGCAAACAGCGTTGTAATCAGGATGAAAGTCAATAAATACTTCCGCGGAATCAGCGGACTTGACGCCACACGGCCTACCGCTGCTTCTCCATCCATCCTCTTATCCATTGTCATTTCGTCAAAATATCATGTCCGGTTATTCGTTTTCGCAGTCTCAGTCTGCGCCGCAAAGATAATGCCTTATCTTCATACCTCAAAGCGAAATCCGAAAATAATGCCATCCCCTTTCCAACTTTTTGCGCAACCAAGAGAAAAACATCCTGTCCTTCGCCCCTCATTGTCAAAACACCTCTCCCCTCATCACTGTGTTCGCCGGTTTGCTCGGCGAAATCTATTCCTTCACCCTTCACCCGCTGAACCTGTTCACCTTCTCGGCTGAACGTCTTCACCTTCCCTGCTGAACCTGTTCACCTTCTCCCCTCATTGTCAAAAACCTTCTCCCCTCACCACTGTGTCCGTCGGTTTTCCCGGCGAAATCTATGCCACTGTGTTTGCCGGTCTTCCAGGCAAAAACCATTCCTTCTCCCCCCAAACCCCTCACCCACAGGCGTCTTCCCTTCAAATGATTACCATATCAATCGCCCATGCACAGCTCGAACATCGTTTTATAAGCTTCCACCTTCTTCTCAAAGGCCAAAGGGTAAGCACGCGAAGAAGAAGGCAGGCGGTACAGCAGAATTTGCAGCCCGTCGCCATTGAATGTGTGGGGAATCGGTACAGAAGTGTTGACTTTCGGAAGAAAAGGAATCTCCAGCGATGCACAGATGGTTTCCGTCGCCTTTTCGCCCGTGGTGACAATGGAACGGCAGTGGGGGAGGCTATGGAGCAAGGAGGGGATGTCGGTGTGTTCCACCACTTCGAGAAACTTGTCTGAGGCGTTGTCCTGTAAGCGGCGGATGGCCGTGCAGGTGTCAAAGAAGGCCAGACCGCGTGACTGGCAGAAATGAACGATTTCCTTCAACTTGAAGCACTTGGCTTCTGCATCCACAAAATGGTTCCTGTCGTCGAAGAACACCGCTCCCTCAATGCGCCAATGGTCGTTGATGAAATTGGGATAGTAGAAATCCATGCACCAGCGTTTGCGTTGAGGCGGAAAGCTGCCGAGGAACAGCACTTGGGCATTCTCTGGAAGGAAAGGGCGCAGCGGGTGATACTCCACTCCTTCCTTGTTGCGTGCCATGTTCTCGGTGTTGAGATAGGAAATCATTGCTTGGTTCAATGACATTGTTCTTTCGTCTTGAGTCAAAATCTAAAATGTGAGGCAAAGATACGGAATAAAGAGAACGTATAAGCATACGGATGGTTAAATATTGTTATAATTGCTGTTTTCTTTAGTACTATGTATTGCAAGGTACTAATATTTGGCCTACCTTTGCCATCGCTTAAGCAAAAGTTCTGATGAAGTAGGGGACGCTCACTTCAGAAGAACAGGAAACAACTTATTGCGAGTTCATTCCAAAAGGTTAAACATTCATCTTTAAACGTAAAACTTTATGTTTGACGTAACAAATGCCAAATCACAGATGCGCAAGGGGATGCTGGAATACTGCATTCTTCTGTTGTTGAAGCGGCAGGCAGCCTACGCCTCCGACATCATCCAGCAGCTGAAAGAAGCTGAACTGCTGGTGGTCGAAGGCACGTTGTATCCGCTGCTGACGCGTCTGAAGAAAGACGGCCTGCTCGCCTACGAATGGCAGGAGAGTACACAGGGGCCGCCTCGCAAGTACTATGAATTGACCGCACTCGGGCAGCAGTTTCTTGAGGAACTTGACAAGGCTTGGGGCGAAATCTCTAACACCGTAAACTATTTGAAGAAATGAAAAAGAATATTACCATCAACCTTTGCGGACGTCTCTTTTCCATCGATGAGGATGCCTACGAAATGCTCGCCACCTACGAGCAATCGCTCCGTAATTATTTCCGCACGCGCGAGGGCGGCGAGGAGATTGCCCAGGACCTGGAAGCGCGCATCGCAGAACTTCTTGACGAACTGAAAGCACAGGGTGTAGAGGCAATCAATATAGAACACGTGCGCGAAGTCATCCATCGGATTGGACAGCCAGAAGAGATGGAAGAACATGAGCAGCAGCCCACCCCCAGCCCCTCTTTGGGGAGGGGAGATCAAACAGGCAACAAACAAGCAGAAGGGAACACCCCTCCCCGGGGAGGGGATGGGGATGGGCTCCCCACCACTGCCAAACGCCTCTACCGCAACCCCGACGACAAGAAGGTGCTGGGCGTGCTGTCCGGCTTCGCGGCCTATTTCGGCGGCGACGTGCTGTGGTGGCGACTGGGCTTCGTGGGGCTTTTGATGCTGATGTGGATGATACCCTGGGTCATGCCCCTCTCCATCATTCGCTTTGCATTTGTTGGACATAGCTTTGTCTATGAAGATGGAGCATTCCTTAATTCCCTTCTCCTCGTCTTCTGCTATGTCGTCCTTGCTGTCCTCATGCCTGTGGCAGAGACGCCCGAAGATCGACTGCACATGAAGGGCAAGGAGGTGAATCCGCAAAATCTGGCAGAGGAGGTGGCAAAAAGCAGCCCCACACAGCCCACCCAACAGCCCACTCCAGCCCCCTCCCTTGGGAGGGGATACCAAACGGGAAGTGAGCAAGCTGTAAGGAACACCCCTCCCCTGGGAGGGGCTGGGGGTGGGCTGTCCCTCTCTGGTTGCCTGGGTTGCATCGGTGGCTTCTTCGTAGCCCTTTGGACGGTCATCTCGACACTGTTCCGCTGGAGTATCTATGCCTTTGGCGTATTCATCGCCGTATGGTGTCTTTTCGGGATTGTCTGTCTGCTCGCTGTCTCGCTGAACCCAATCAATTTCATACACAAGTTCGGATATTTCTGGGATTCTTCAGAGTTCGCGGAGATTATTCCATCGATAACCATTCCCTTCTACATCTTCGTCGTGGCCGCCTTGGTGGTTCTTGCCATTACAGCCTACGCCATCATTCACAGCCTCCTGAACGAGTTCCGGCAGATGCCCTCCATGCCCTACCGACAACGTATCGCCCTGCTCGTGATGTGGATCTTGGGCCTCGTGGCGGCAGGTGCCACCTTTGGCTACACACTGCCTCAATTCATTGATGCGGAGAATGCTTTCTATAAAGAAGAAAAGAGAAGGCAGGATGCCGAATACCATGAGCGTAACATGCACAACGGCATCTTCGTCCAGCCCTACGAATGGGATTTCTTGCAGGAACGTGGTTGGGAGATTCTCAACGCCGAGGGCTGCAACGACCGCTTCACAGCATACGGTGAGTATATGACGGGCGACCGCGATGTCCGCTACCTCGACTGCTACGATGGCAATCACCGTCAGCGCTACCGTGTGGAGCGGACAGATACCCTCCAGCCCGGCACCTACCGTATCACCTGTGCTGCCCGAGCCAACGGCACCGGAGCTTGCATCTACGTCATCGTAGGCGACCTGAAGCCTCAGTTCAAGGAGATTCCTGCCACGGGCAACACGGGCGGCGACATCTGGGTAGAGGCCGACAAGTTCGTACATTACCACAAAGATGTTCCTATTTCCTCGGACTCTGTTGCTTACGGCAATAAGCTATGCGAATTGCGTGAGGTCAACAACCACAAAGGTTTCGGCTGGAACCGCATCACCTTCGAGCCTATCCGCGTCACCGTTCCCACCATCATCCGCTACGGCCTCACCTCCGACGATGCCTTCACGGGAAAGACCTGGCTTGGCCAGTGGTTCTCCGCCACCGACTTTGAGGTCAAACGCATGGAGCATAACTGAGTGAAAGACATTCCCCTCCCTTCCTTGTGGGGGAGGGAGGGGCTGTCAATCGCGTGTTGACGAGCTACTGCCGATGTCTTTTTCGTTATTTTTTCTTATTATCTTTTGCCGTTTCAGCATATTCTTGTACCTTTGCAGGCGGATTACTGATAAAAGACCCACCCCTCCCCTCTCTTTGAGGGAAGGAGTGGTTAGCTGCATAAAGTATAATGGTTTTATGGTTTTATGTCTATGGATAAAATGAAACACGACATGAGTCGCAGGCAATTCCTGCAACAACTGGGCTTGGGCTCAGCTTCGGCCTTCTCTCTGATGGCCTTGAACCCTTTGCAAGCCTTCGCATCGCCTGCCCGCAGTGGCTTTCGGCCCTCAACGCTCACGGCTTCTGACACCAAGATGACTTACCGACGCCAAAACGGTTCAGGAGAGAACATTTCCCTCTTAGGCTTTGGCATGATGCGCCTGCCACGTGAGCAGGAAGAGGTGGACCGGCTTGTTGACTACGCCATCGAACACGGAGTTAATTATTTCGACACAGCCCCCATGTATGCGGGAGGACGCAACGAGGCTCAGACAGGAGCTGCACTTAGCCGCTACCCGCGCGATAAATATTATGTGGCCACCAAGATGTCGAACCAGAACCAGCAGCTGTGGTCGTTCGAGAAGTCGAAGGAGATGTACGAGAACTCGTTCCGACAACTGCGTGTCGAGTATATTGACTACTACCTCTTGCACAGTATTGGCGGGGGAGGAATGGATGCGTTGCGCGGACGTTTCTTAGACAACGGCCTTCTGGATTTCCTCGTCAAAGAACGCGAGGCGGGGCGAATTCGTCATTTAGGCTTTAGCTATCATGGTGACGTGCGGGTCTTCGACTACCTTCTTGATCAGCACGAAAAGTATCATTGGGACTTCGTTCAGATTCAGATGAACTACCTCGACTGGCGCCATGCCGGACGTGGACGACGTCGCGGAGATGCCGATGCAGAGTATCTTTATGGCCGCTTGGAGAAACTGGGCATACAGGTTGTCGTGATGGAACCCATCCGAGGCGGCTCGCTCGCCAATGTGGCGGACGAAGTGCGTCAACAGTTGCAGGCCGTTCGTCCTGACGACAGCCCTGCCGCGTGGGGATTCCGCTGGGTGGGGTCGCATCCCAACATCCTGACGACGCTCAGCGGCATGAACAAGATGGAGCACCTCGAGGAAAACGTGCGTACATTCTCGCCCTTGCAACCCTGCACGGAAGAGGAAAACCAGTTGCTTGCACGCATCGCCGACCAGATGGCAGGCTTCCCCACCATCGGCTGCACCACTTGTGCCTATTGTATGCCATGTCCATACGGGGTCGATATACCCGGAAACTTCGCCTTCTACAATGAGGCTGTCACCTCGAAGATGCTGCCACTGCCTGAACCTTCAGCCCAGGATTATGCTGAGCGGCAAGAGGCTTTCATCAAGGCCTACCGTGAAGCCATTCCTGCAGAGAAACGTGCCACTACCTGTATCGACTGTGGGCAGTGCCTCAGCAAGTGTCCGCAGCAGATTCGTATCCCAAACCAAATGAGCCGCATCGTCGAACTCACACGAAAACGCAGAAAATAGACTTTCATTCAAAGAACCATCCCGCCCTTCCCTGTGAGGGAGGGAGAAAGATTCACCTTATGTATAAACTGATATTTCCTTGTCTCTTTTTCTTCTATCCTCTTTCTTCATCTGCTCAATCTCAGGCCGACGATGCCATCACCAAGGAGGGCAAGACCACCATTGTCAACACGACCACGCTGGCCGAGGATGTGGAAGGCTATGCAGGCCCTACGCCCTTGAAGATCTTCATCAAGGCAGGTAAAGTGGAGAAGATTGAAGCACTGAAGAACATTGAGACGCCTAAGTATTGGGCGCTCATCAAACGCGATTTGCTCAACAAATGGAACGGACTTGCCGTCAAGAAAGCCGCCTCACAGGAGGTGGACGTCGTCACCGGGGCAACCTATAGCTCGGAGGCCGTCATCGAGAACGTGCGACGCGGATTGGACTTCTATAATAAGAAAAAGAAATAACCATTCGTCGATATGCGGACAGCCATCTACACCCTCACGTCAGAATTGCACAATGAACAAGCCGTGAATGCAGCAACGCAGGAGTTCCTTGACAGCCTTCACCTCGACTGCGACTTCTGTGGCGATGATTTCAGCGACTACGGCCACCATTCGCTGGATTTAATATATGTCCGCACAGGTGGAACAGAAGGCATCTTCCTCCGCTTGTTGCCGGAGCTCCTGAAGATGTCCGACAGGCCTTTCCGACTCCTCACGTCAGGAAAAAGCAATTCACTGGCTGCGTCCATGGAAATCCTTTCCTATCTGAGGCAGCACCATCTTCAAGGTGAGATCCTGCATGGCAGCCCCCAATATATCTCGTCGCGGATTCATCTGCTGGCGAAATCCGAGGACGCTCGACGCAGTCTCAAAGGCACGAGGCTTGGCGTTGTTGGAAAACCTTCCGACTGGCTCATCTCCAGCGATGTCGATGCCGAGTTGGTGAAACAGAAGTTCGGCATAGAACTCGTTCAGTTGCCGCTGCCTACCATCGAAGAAGCCATTGATGGTGGAACGGACGGCGCGATGCGTATTTATCAGCACCTTCAAGAGCTTGTCCGGAACAATCAGCTGCAAGGCTTCACTATCCGTTGTTTCGACCTCCTCAAAACACTTCACAATACAGGCTGCCTGGCGTTGGCAAAGCTCAATGCCGAGGGCATCGTCGCTGGTTGCGAGGGCGACGTACCCGCCTTGCTGTCTATGGCTTTCGCCAATGCCATCACGGGTGTCTCTGGTTTCCAAGCCAACCCCGCACGCATCGACCCCGAGACGGGCGAATTGCTTTTTGCACATTGCACCATCCCCTTGAACATGGTCGAACGTTACGACTTGGATACGCATTTCGAGTCGGGCATCGGCGTGGGCATACGTGGCTATATGAAACCGGAATCCGTGACCATCTTCAAGCTCGCACCAGACCTCTCTACACATTTCGTCGCTGAAGGTCAACTCGTTCGCAACCAAGCCGCTCCAGACCTTTGCCGCACACAACAAGTCATCCAATTGGACGACCCGCAGCAAGCTCGCTATTTCCTCACACGTCCCATCGGCAGCCACCACATCATCATGCCCGGACAACAGAAAAAGGTCATAGAGGCTATTTTGGGAGAGTGTTGAACGGCATCCAAGAATCTGCATGAACGGCTTGATTACACAGATAAACGACGCCCTCTGGAGCTATGTCCTCATTGCTGCCTTGGTGGCGTGTGGGCTATGGTTCACATGGAAGACAAAAGGCGTCCAGTTCCGAATGTTGGGCGAGATGATCAGGCTGTTGACAGATACCGTCTCGTCAGGCGGCAACGACCTTGACAATCAGAACAAGAGCCGCAAACATATATCTTCTTTCCAAGCCTTTGCCGTTTCCGTCGCCACCAGAGTGGGCACGGGCAACCTTGCCGGCGTGGCAACGGCCATCGCTATTGGAGGGCCTGGAGCAGTGTTCTGGATGTGGATCATTGCACTCTTGGGGGCTGCCACAGCCTTCGTCGAATCCACACTTGGACAACTCTTCAAACAGCGCCACAAAGATTCTTTCATCGGAGGATCTGCCTATTATATCCAGAAAGGATTGCACCGCAGATGGATGGCTTATCTCTTTGCTGTCCTCTTGACCATCACGTTCGGATTATCTTACAACAGCATCCAGAGCAATACCATCTGCGGGGCCATGCAACATGCCTTCGGGTGGAGTCCATTGCTCGTGGGAACCGTTCTGACCGCTCTCACACTCGTCATCGTCTTCGGCGGCATCCATCGCATTGCCAATGTCAGCTCGGTACTCGTGCCCGTGATGGCCATCGGCTATTTCCTGCTTGCATTGGTCATTATCGCAATGAACATCGAGCTGGTTCCTCATGTCCTGAACGTCATTCTCTCTGATGCCTTCGGACTGAAGGAAGGGGTAGGAGGTGCACTGGGTGTTACCATCATGCACGGCGTGAAGCGAGGACTTTTCAGCAACGAGGCAGGCGAAGGCAGTGCACCCAATGTGGCTGCCACCGCCACCGTCTCGCATCCCGTAAAGCAAGGACTCATTCAAGCCTTGGGAGTCTTCACAGACACCTTGCTTGTTTGTTCCTGCACTGCTTTCATCATCCTTATCAGCGGACTCTATCAGATTCCCGAACTCAACGGCATTGCCTTGACACAAGCGGCTCTCGGGGCTGAGATTGGACGTTTCGGACCCGTCTTCATTGCGCTGGCCATCTTGCTCTTTGCCTTCTCGTCCATCATCGGCAATTACTACTACGGTGAAGCAAACATACGATTCATGACTTCCAGCACTACCGTTCTCACTCTCTACCGACTCTTCTCCGGCGGTGTCGTCGTGATGTTCGGGGCATTGGCATCACTCGAAATCGTGTGGAACCTCGGCGATCTCTGTATGGCTCTTCTTACTGCTTGCAACCTCATTGCTATCGTCACACTTGGCAAATACGTCTTCCGACTCCTTGACGACTATACCTCGCAGAAACGAAAAGGCATCAAGGAACCTACCTTCCACCGCTGGCAGCTCTCTGAGATCGAGCAAGACATTGACTGCTGGGAATAACAGCTTAACCTCTTATAGACAGATGTCATTCACCTCTTACGACCAATGAAAGAACAATCCATCAACCATATTTAACCTAATTTGTGAATGATATTTATCCCAATTAGTGATAAGTCAATCATCATTTGTTATTCGATTCAGATTAGCATCTTCCAATGAAAAGTTATTTTCGTTTCCTAATATTTGCGACCACGTTGCTTTCTCCCGCATGACTGTTCAACTGCGCTGAGGAGCAACTGCCCGCAGGTGCCCAGTTCTCCCTCGTCCGCCAGCGCCTGCATCTGACCACGACGCAACTCAGGTTCGGCTATAACACAGACCTCTCGCAGACCATCAGCGTCAGCCAGCTAAAGGCCGACCCGTATATCACCAATACCCCGAAGGAACTCACCTTCTCCTCCGGCGTAGAGACGAAGACCTTCAACGTGGTCACCAACGCAGTATGGACCGCCAAGTTCCCCGAGTGGCTGTCCATGACCCCGCTGAAAGGTATGGCAGGCAGCATCTCCGTCAGTGCTATGTCCAAGGAAAACCCCAATGCCGAAGCACGCAAAGACACCATCGTCATCGGTCTCGACAACTTCGCCGACCAGACGAAGAAGATTGCCGTCTTGCAGGCTGGCAAGACCTTCGGCAAACTTGTTAACCAAATGGAGTTCTCTTACACAGCCACACAGCAGACGCTAACCATTGAGACCGATGGAAACTGGACTGCCACTGAGTCGCAGTCGTGGATCAGCATTTCACCCGCTTCCGGTTCTGGACGCAGCACGCTGACCATCTCCGTGACCGAAAATACTGCCACAGAAGACCGCGACGGCACCGTTACCGTCAGCGTCGGCTCCACTAAGCAAACTATCAAGATTGTGCAGAGGAGTCGCTACATCAATATATCTTACGACGACCTTATCTCCAACTCCAAGCCCACGACCATCCAACTCTCCATTTCCTCCAACACTGACTGGACAGCCACTTCTTCCGACGAGAGTTGGCTAACGGTAGATAAGAAGCAAGGCACTGGCGATGCCACGCTGACCCTCTCCGTGGCCGACAACCCGTCCATCTATGAGCGCACAGCAACAATGACAATTGTCACCCCATTCGAGACAAAGGTGCTTTCCTTTACTCAGCCAGGTCGAACACTCACCGTGAGCACCACCTCGCTCTCCTTCACCTCTGATGGGGGCACGTCCGGGGTCATCACCGTCACGACCGATGGCAGTTACAAGGTGACCACTTCAGATGCCTGGCTCACCATTAACGAGACGGGCAACACCTTCACCGTCAGCGCTTCTGAGAATACGAGTGAAGAACGCACGGCCATTATCACCGTGGCACTTACGAACCTCGTCGATGGAGAGAACTTGACGAGATCAATCACCGTGACGCAAGCGAAGAATAACTTTATTGGCTTATGCCCAGACAGCAACCATCCGCATATTATTGACTTGGGCTTGAGCGTGAAGTGGGCATGTTGCAACGTGGGAGCCTCCTCGCCCATTGACTATGGCGGTTACTATGCTTGGGGCGAAACGGAGAAGAAGACGACGTATGACTGGAGTACCTATAAGTGGTGCAATGGTACGATGACGTCTATGACCAAATACTGTGGCAGTTCTTCCTACGGCACTGTTGACAATAAGACCGAGTTGGAACTATCCGACGATGCCGCCCACGTCAAGTGGGGTGATTCTTGGCGAATGCCGACGCTTAAAGAGTGCCAGGCTCTTGCTAATTGTACTCCAGTGAGGACAGCCATCAATGGCGTGAACGGCTTCAAGTTCACAGGTTCGAATGGAGCCTCCATTTTCCTGCCCGTTGCGGGCGACCGCTCGGGTGGCGAGCTTTTCAACGCTGGATCGAGCGGCTACTACTGGTCGTCCACGCTCAACGAGAGCGGCCCGAGCCGCGCGTACGGCCTCTACTTCGGCTCGGGCAACGCGTACTGGGGCATCGACGGCCGCTACAACGGTCAATCCGTCCGCCCTGTCCGCTAGTAGTGCCCGTGCATCCTTTCGCCCCGCGCTTAACCCTCCCAGCCAAGAACATCCTCTACATGGTGTATTTAGGATAGCGGTTCCGGTTTTCCTGTTCCTGTTCTAGGATGTGTGTAGAGTTCGGCAAATAGAGATAGTGCTTTCTTGTATGCTTATGGCTCATGCTGAACTAATTTGTAGAGGTCTGTTTGAGCCGGTTCCTTGCTGATGACTTGACTCGACTTTCGCAAGCTGCCTTATCGCCCTGAAAGGGCAGTGAGCAGTCAGCCCAGGGCAGCGCCCTGGGTACAATGGTTCACGGTATGCTCGCCCTGTAAGGGCAAAAGCATTATGATTACGATATGCTTTTGCCCCTTTAGGGCGACTATAAATGCGTCGTTCAATACCCAGGGCGCAGCCCTGGGCTAACTGCTTGCTGCCCCGTTGGGGCGCTTCGTTGCTGCTTGCTTCCTGAACTGACTGTTTGCTGCCCTGGGCTGACTGCTTGCTGCCCCGTTGGGGCGCTTTGTTGCTGCTTGCTTCCTGAGCTGACTGTTTGCAGCCCTGGGCTTCCTACTTGCTGCATAGTGTTTTCGGGAAGATTTGTCTCAATCTCTCACCTTTTGGTGTAAGGGCTTGAATAATAGATGTTTGTTGGTGAGGGATAGGTGAGGGATAGGTGAGGGATAGGTGAGGGATGGTGAGGATTCCTCACTATCCCTCACCTATTCCTCACCAAAGTCTCACCCGTAAGTGGATCGCTTTCAATGTAAAATGTCAAAAGGTGAGGGATTGAGGCTTTTTCGTGGAAAAAGCAATGGAAGGAGGGTGGAGGAGGACGATCACCTGCACGCAGAGCGGGAGGAACGACCTCCGAACGAGGAAGGTGTACACGTTCCGACGTGAAGGTGTGCACCTTCCAGCAAGAACGTTAGCATCTTTTAGGTTCTTGAATCATACGCGCACGCGACGAGAACATGTCAATTATTGAAGTATCGTAGGTGTTAATGACCACGAATTACACGAATTTCACGAATTATTTCACGTCCTCATGAATGCTATATTAGAACGAATTACACGAATTACAGGGCGAAGCGCTTCGCAGGCTTCGAATGCCAAACAATCTTTGCGCGCAGGCTTCGAATGCCAAACATTCTTTGCGCACAGGCTTTGAATGCCAACACTACTCTCTTGGTGCACTGGTTTCGAATGCCAGCGTTGCACTAGCGTTGCACCCGGCACCTGCGAAGCGTGCCGCACTAATTTGTGAAATTCGATAAAATATTGGATGTAAGAGGAAAAGGAATTTGTGAAATTCGTGTAATTCGTGGTCATTGAAGTTTCACCTAATAATATCTATCACGATGGTGTGCTTGTTCCGCGAAGAATGTTTTCATCTTTCAGGCTCTTGATGAACAATCGTGGTACCGTACATCACCCGTCTATTTGCCCGATGCAGGTGGGGCGGTCGTCGTGAGTCGGATGATGGCGCTTGTGATTAGAAGTTGTGAGGCGAAGTAGGTGGGCATCATCAGGGCGTAGAGGGTGCCGTCGTGGAGGAAGCGTTTCTGGGCTATGAGCAGATCGGAGAAGAGGAGGCTTGCGATGCCTGCGATGAAGAGAAAGCGTGAGGGTGGGTCGGTGAGTTGCAGGCCAGCAGCTGCTGACAATGACAGGCAGGAGACGAGGATATAGGCGAGGACGGCGTAGCGTGTGAGGTCGTCGGCGATGGCGGGACGGAGGAAGATGATGAAGTAGGTGCCGAAAGTCAGGAGGAGAAGGACCAATAGCCATCGGCAGAGGCGACCTTGTCTGAGGCAGTAAGTCAGGTAACCGAGGTGGGCCAGGAGGAAGAGACCGACACCGCTGACGAAGCCTGCAAAGCTGCCGCCCCAATGGCCAAGGACATAGTCGCCGGCAAAGGAGAGTGCAAAGGCGGCAACAATCCACCACGAGTAGGCTATGCGTTGCCTTGCGATGCTGGCCGTGAGAACGATGGCCAGGCAGAGCAACGTGGTGGCTGAACGCAGAACGAAGCTGCCGGTGAGGAGATAGCCGACGAGGGTGGCCAGTGGCAACAGGAGTGGGAGGAAGGGACGGAGGCGGTTCATCTGGCAGAAAGAAAATCACGGATTACACGACTTGCACAGCGTTGTGGTCGGCTGGTGCCATTCGCGTAATCCGTGAATCAGGGGAAGTAGGTCTTAGAGCTTGTCGTTGGAGCCGAGTACGTTCACAATCTTGTGGATGTACATCTTCTTCATGCTCTCGCGTGCGGGTTTGAGGTACTGGCGTGGATCGAAGTGGCTGGGATTCTCGGCCAGGTACTTGCGGATGGCGGCGGTCATGGCGAGACGGCTGTCGCTGTCGATGTTGATTTTGCAGACGGCGCTCTTGCTGGCTTCACGCAGCTGCTCCTCGGGGATACCTACTGCATCGGGCAGCTTGCCGCCGAAGGCGTTGATGGTATCGACCTCGTCCTGTGGTACGGAGCTGGAGCCGTGGAGCACGATGGGGAAGCCGGGGATGCGCTTCTCGATCTCGTGGAGGATGTCGAAGGCAAGTGGAGGAGGAACGAGCTTGCCGGTCTTCGGGTCGCGTGTGCACTGTTCGGGCGTGAACTTGTAAGCACCGTGACTGGTACCGATGGAGATGGCGAGGCTGTCGCATCCGCTGCGCTTGCTGAAGTCTTCGACCTCTTCGGGACGGGTGTAGTGGCTCTGTTCGGCAACCACTTCGTCTTCGACGCCAGCGAGGACGCCAAGCTCGGCTTCCACGGTCACGTCGTGGGCGTGGGCGTATTCAACGACCTTCTTGGTGATGGCGATGTTCTCCTCGTAGGGGAGAGCAGAGCCGTCGAACATGACGCTGGAGAAGCCGTTGTCGATGCACTCCTTGCAGATCTCGAAGCTGTCACCGTGGTCAAGGTGGAGGGCAATCTGCGGGTTGGGGCAGCCGAGTTCCTTGGCATACTCCACAGCACCCTGTGCCATGTAGCGGAGGATGGTGCCGTTGGCGTAGTTGCGAGCGCCCTTGCTGACCTGCATGATGACGGGAGACTTGGTCTCGACGGCAGCCTGCACGATGGCCTGCATCTGCTCCATAGTGTTGAAATTGAAGGCGGGGATGGCATAGCCACCAGCAACCGCTTTCTTGAACATTTCACGGGTGTTCACCAACCCGAGTTCTTTGTAACTTGTCATAATTTGTTGTGGTTAAAAAAATGTTTTAGGGTTATTAAATAGGGTTGTTGTGGGGATGAGGCCGTTGAGCCTTAAAGATTCTTCAGGAAATAGGCGACGACGGGGAGGTGGTCGCTGAAGCCGTCGAGCCACACGCCGCTGGCATGTGTGCGTTTGGGATTGCCTTTGAACTTTCCGTTCTCTTGCATCAGATAGTCGCGGTATTGCACCTCGGCGCGGTTGAAGGTGAGGGTGGAGTAGTCTTTCTTTTTCTGAACGTCAAGACAGTTGGGCGTCATGACAATCTGGTCGAAGAGGTTCCATCGTCCATCGTACTTCAGCGTGCCGGTTCCACTGAGAAGGATATCCCACCAGGGGTTGAACAGTTGGTCGGGTTTGGCATCCTCCATCTTGCGGCGGGCACCGAGCGACTTGGCCATTGACTTGTCCATCGGGTCGTCGTTCATGTCGCCCATGATGATGATTTTCATGGTTGGATTGGCGGCAAGAATGCTGTCCTTCTCGGTCCGCACTTGTTCTCCTGCCCACTCCCGCAGGGGTGAGCCTCCAAAGCGGCTTGGCCAGTGGCACACGATAACGGTGATGCTGTCGCCGGCCAGCGTACCTTGAACGGTGAGGAAGCCACGCGTGGGTCGCTCGTTGACTCCTTCTTTCAGCACGTAGGGTTGGAGCCAAATTTTCGAGGGCGTGAAGAAACGAGGATTGTAGAGCAGTCCGCAGTCAACGCCTCGACTATCAGGCCCTTCGATGTGACAGAACTGGAAGTTGCGGGCAGCCAGAGGAGTTTGTGCACAAAGGTCTGCTAGGCAATGGGCGTTCTCAACCTCGCTGACACCAATGATGGCACAGCCCGTCTTCAAGCGGTCGGTGCCCATGTCGGCCAGGGCGCGTGACATGTTTTTGAGCTTATGCTCATATTTGAGAGCTGTCCATTGGTTGGCTCCATCGGGCAAATATTCGTAGTCGTTCTTGCCCTCGTCGTGCTCGATGTCGAACAGGTTCTCCAGATTATAGAATCCGACGGCATACATGCCGATACGCTTCTCCTGAGCCGATGCTGTCAGGCTGCAGGTCATGAGAAGTAAAAAGAGGATGTTCTTTCTCATTTGTTCCAATCGTTGAAGTTGAAGGTTGCTTCTACTTGATTCTCGATATTGTCGGGTAGGTTGTGGAAGAAGTCAATGCCCGTGAGCGATTCGAGGCTATCGACGGAGAGTGCGTTCTTGGCAATCTCGGAACGGGGTGCAGGGTTCTCGTAGGTATAGCCATACCGCTTGTTCTCTACCCAGAAAGCAATACTGGTGTAGCTGCGGGACTTGACTCTCAGCAGCGCCATGAAGTAGTATTTGGGGATGGCCATCTGTCCGCTGCTGCGGTTGAGATAACCGCGAATATGTTCGGGCTTGTCGATGGCTCCGCCCTTGACCACATAGAGCGTGTCGGCAAAACTGACCATGCGTCCGCAATTGGATACGATATTCTCGAGAGTGATCCAATATCCTTGGTTCAGCGAGCTCTCCTGCGGACTGATGTTGCTCATGTAGAACGTCTGCTCATTGGCTTTTTCACTATAGAGCCGGTCATAGCTGGCGCAGAGGTGCCCGCGGTTGTAGGGGGATCCGAAGCCATAGCCTCCTACCCAGGCGGTGCTGGGTAGTTCTGGGTCGTCTGTGAAAGGTTCGTCACTGCGGTTGGTGGCTTTGACGCGTGTGTCACCGTCAAAACGGAAAGCCACCCAGCGGGAGTGCCGCTTTTGCAGGTCGAAGTCCACACAGTAGTTCATGACATTGCGTCCGCCTTCTTTTGTGGAATGATAGATGAACTTGTTTCCAGGCTTCAAAGCCGGCACCTCGATTCTGGCGGCAATGATCTTTTCGTCGGGTTCAAGTCCATTGCCTTGTTGCGATGGCTGTTGGCCGTTGGGCAGCAGGTTGGGGCCGTCGCCATCATCGCTGCCGCAGGCCGTGACCATCGTGAGGACGGTCACAGCCAGCAGGGCAGGATAGATGTTGTGGAAGCGGCGGAACATGTTGGCAGGACTATTATTCGGCAGTTTCGAGTGTGACGATAATCTCTGTCGCGCGCACCTGTGCAGCAGAGGCTGTGAACTCTACAGACTTGGCCGAGCCAGTCCACATGCCCACATTGCCTTCATAGCTGTAGCCTTCTTGGGCATCGAAGCAGCCAGGACCGTACTGTTCTGTGTCAGCGGCAGAGCATACGAACTTCACGCTCACGATGTTGGCAGAGGAGGATGTGATGGCCATCGTTGCACCCTTGGCGGTACGATACTGAGGCGCGGCCAACGCTCCTTTGGATACGGAGATGGTGATGCCGTTCTTGGTCATCTGGTCGGAGCCACTGCCTGCATTGGTCTGTGTGCCCAGATCGGTGCCAGCTGTGAAGGTAATAACACCATCCTCTGGAGCCACTTGTGGTTCTTCGGGATCGTCACCGGGGGTGGTGTTGCTCACCAACGAATAGAGATAGGCTTCGCCAGCTGAAGTTTCGGGTTTGTTGCCTGAGTAGTTAGTCAGCTTGCCGCAGACGACCACTTCGTCACCCTGCTGCAAGAGAGTTCCTTCGGTGTATTTCTCGTTGTTCAGATAGAGAGCACGGTAAACGAGGAACTGGCCGTTGGCGGTGCCGTCGTCAGAGATGTAGAAGGTGGCATTGCCGTATTTCGTTCCATACTGCTCGGTGATGGAAACCACCTTGCCCTTGATGTAAACGACTTCGCTCTTTTCATCAGCAGCCAGAGCGCTGGCAACCGCATTGGCAGCCACACTGTTGAAAGGATTCTCGAGTGAACCGTCGCCTTTGCTTTCGCCCGTCGGGCCGGGTTGAGGTGTGGGAGTTTCGCCATTGCCGTTGAGGCTGACGATCTTACTGCCGGTGTTCACCTCTGGTGTATTGCCTTTGAAGTTGACGAGTTTGCCGAGGATGACGACTTCATCTCCGACCTTGATTTCGTCTGCAGACTTGAACTTGTCGCCGTTCAGGCTGTAGCCACGATAAACCAAAAGCTGGTTGGCGGTTGTGCCGTCGTCGGAGATGTAGTATTCGGCATTGCCGTATTGGCCTGTATCAACGCTCTTGATCTGTGAAATCTTACCTTTAATATATACCTCCTCTGTTGGTGCATCGGCAGCCAGCGCGCTGGTGACTTCGATTGCCTTGGCGACGTTGTATGGGTCGGCTTGCGTGCCGGAGCCTTTAGGTTCACCGGGAGTGGGCTGTTCGCCATTACCGCCTTTGCCATTGAGTTGGTAAATCTTGCTTCCGGTAGTAACCTCGGGCGTGTTGCCGCGGAAATTCACGACCTTGCCGACAATGACGACGTTGTCTCCAACTTTGATTTCGTCCTCAGACTTGAACTTGTCGCCGTTCAGGCTGTAGCCGCGATAGACCAGTAGCTGGTTGGCGGTTGTGCCGTCGTCGGAGATGTAGTATTCGGCATTGCCGTATTGGCCTGTGTCAATGCTCTTGATTTCTGAAATCTTACCCTTGATGTAGATTTCCGGACTGTTGACGTCTGCGCCCAGTGACTGAATGAGGCTGAGTGCGGCAGCCACGTTGTAAGGATCGGCAGCCGTTCCGGCACCTTCGCCTTCCGTGGGTTTGGGCGTTTCACCATTGCCGTTTTCGCCCTCGCTGGCCTTGCCCTTCTCCACCATGAGATTCTTAACTTCCCAGGTGCTGGAATTGGAAGAGCCACAGTTGTAGTAGAAAGCGATGACGATTTTCTTACCGAGGAATTCTGCGGGGATGTTCACGTCGGCTTTGGCAAACGTGTCCCAGTCCGACCCTTCAACCAACGTGACAGGCAGTTCTGCCCATGTGGCGGTCTTCGCGTCGCCGGCATAATCTGTGGAAATCAACACGCGTTGGTCTTGCTGATTCTTCAGGTAGCGAAGGATGTACTCGAAACAGATGTGGGCAGCTTCCACTTCGGTGAGGTCGAGTTCCGGAGATACCAGATAGTAAGTTCCTGCTGTAGTAACTTTTGTACTGTTGTCGTAGCCGGAAGCTTTGGCTGTCTTGTAGTCAATGATCCAGGCACCGTCACCGGATGTCGTCTGGCTGGTGAATTTGCCGAGCGAAGTGGCGAAACTCTCGTTGAGCAGCACGTCGCTGTTCGTGTTGCCGCTGGTGCTCGTGTTGACGGTGTAGGGGGCGGGAACGTCCTCACACGCGGTGAAGGCCAGGCCTGCTACAGCCAGCATCAAAAGATAGAAGAACTTTTTCATAAATGTATTTCGTTTTATTGTTAGCCGTTAATAAAGGTGTTGTTTTATTCGAGGACTTCGAGGTCTTTCAGGTCACGCATCGTGATTTGCCAGTCAGAGTTGTAGTAGCTGAGGACGCCCGTGATTCGCACTTTGCCGGTGGGCATAATGGCATACGAAACTTCGTTGCGGGTAGAAGTGCGCACTTGAACCGTCGTTGAACCTACTTTCATGTCCCTGTTCACGCCGTAGCCGTCGTCGTGTAGCTCGTATGGGGCGAAGATGGCCTTTCCGTCGGCATCTGTAAGCGTTCCTTCAATGGAAGCCAAAGCAGGCACTGACAAGAAGTTGCGTGCATTGCTCTTGAGCCAGTTCTCGTCCACGATGATGGGCGTAAGATATGGTTCGATGGATGATGGCTTGGGGATGATTTCAATGTGGGTTCGGCAAAGCTCAAAAAGCATCGGACCAAGTCGCAGGTTGCCGGCACTGGTATAATAGGGCTGACCTACCTTGGGAACACAGCTGTAGTTGCCCACGTAAAGACCTTTGACATTGACCTTCAGGGCAGTGCCAAGCGGGAAGTAGGGGCAGAGGTGCGTGTTCTTGATACCCAGTTGAATGAACTCGTCGTGTCCGTTGGAACGAATGTCGCGGAGTACCAGAGTCTGGTAGAGGTTGCCGGAAACGTCGTTGGCCACCACAACTCCGCGGAATACGAGGTTGGTGTCAACCAACTGGTGAGCGTTCCTTTGCTTCTCCGAATCCATGACACTTCGGTAGTCCAGCTTGAGATTGTTAATGGTAGAATTGATGTCACCGACGGACTCCTGGCTGGTGACATGGTTGTCGTCCACGACGGGTGGCTCTGCCACGTCATCCATACAGGCAGTGAAGGTGCAGGCGGCAAAGAAGGCTGCCGCTATCGTCAAATATTGTTTCATAACTGTATTCATATTAGAAGCGGAAACCGATGTTGAGGAATGCGTTGAATGCGTTGGCGTAGTAGTACTTGGAGTTCTTGGAGAACTTATAGGGACGGGCTTCTCCCGTGTTGTACTTGTCGTCGCGGTTCTGCTCGTAGCCTCCCGTGCGCATGTTGGTGTTGTTGAGGATGTTATTGAGGCTGAGGTTGATGCTGAGCGTGCGACCGTTTCTCAGACGGATGTAGCGTCCGATGGAGGCGTCGAGCATGAAGCCGCCGTCAAACTTCTCCTGTTCGGGGGAGTAGGTGTATTCCTGTTCACCGGTTTGTCCGTTGAAGAGGATGCCACCATTTTCGTCCAGTTCTGCGCGGGTGACCATATATTGCCATATTTGTTCTCCGGCGGAATTGGTGGCTTGTGCCGAGGTATAGTTGCTAAGGACGTTGCTTAGACGGCGGTACTGCGAGAAGCCGACGTAAACACGGTCGTAGTAATTGAGGTTCAGACCGAAAAACCAGCCGTTGACGTTGTAGTCAACACCGATGCTGGCTGCCGTGAGCGGGGTTCCGCTGATGCGCATACCGTCGGCGATGACTCGCAGGGGCATTGCCTTACCCGTGACGGGATTCGCCCAGGTATTGAGGGCGGTGAGCGTCTCTTCGCTCATGCCTTCGTAGGCCAGCTGTGCCAAGGGGTTGTTGGTGTACTGGGCTTCGCTGATGGTTCCGATAGCATGGAAGCTCAGGTTGTTGTTGACACGCAGGTTCAGTGCGGCCTCGACACCATAATGCAACTTGTCGATGTCGGTCATTGTCAAGTAGGTAAAGCGCGATTCCTGGTCGTTGTAGAAGGCGGTCTGTTCGACGCCGTGTTGGAACTTCGTGATGAATCCGGCAATGCGTCCTGAGAGGATGCCGAATCGGAAGTCGTAGGCCAGTTCGGCGTTGAAGATGTCTTCCAATCCGAGGTGATCCACGAAGTTATTCTGCATACGTGGTGCTACGAAGCTGTTGGCAGGCAGCGGTGCTTCGCTGTCCCATCCTCCCGCGAGGCTGATGCGGTGGTTGGGTGTCGGGTTGAAGGCCAGACGGAACTTGCCTCCTCCTCCGAGGAACTTGGCCCAACCGCTCTTGCCGTAGGAATTGTACTTAGCACGTCCGTTCTGCATCTTGCCGTCGCGCTCGAACATGGTGCCGTCCACGTGTGCGCCGAAGGCAAAGTTCCACTTGCCGTAGTCGTAGAGATACTGTCCCCACGCCTTGGCTTTGTGGACGTAGATGTTGTAGTCGTAGCCGAATTTGTCGCCTTCCTCGATACGGCGGCTGGGATAGCGGAGGTCGTTCTGTGCCTCGTCGCTGTTGCGTCCGTAGTCGTTGGCGGCGAATTTGTCGTAGTCGTAGTAATTGGTGGCACCCAACAGGTCTGCCATCGTCTTGTAATGCATACCCTTCGTGCTGTTGAGCTGCAGACCGATGGTGTATTTGCTGTGGTTGTCGATGGTGCGGTTGAGCACGCTGTTGATGGCAACGACCATCTGGTTGTTGTGGCGGCGTTCCTGATAGTAGAGTGCATCGCCTCCCTGTGCACCTTCGAGTCTGTTGACGAGGTACATGCGGTCCCAGTTGATCTGTCGGTTGGCCTTGTCGGCAGTCCAGAAATCATAGAGCGACTGCCACTGGTCGAGGAAATATTTGTTCTCGCCCAGATAGTCGCCGTTGTTTTTCGTGGGGTCGTAAACGTCGAAGATGCTGGAGGGCAGGTTTTTGTAGTAATCGGGACGCGGGTCGTAGGCGTTGCCGTTCCATCCGAGGGCGGTGCTGCTGTACATCGAGTAGCGGAAGGCAGCGCTTGTCGAGAGCTTTGTCTTGTCGTTAATGTCGAAATCCCATGATAGGATGGCCGTTGGTTCAAAGTCTTTGACGACGCGGCTGTTTCGCTTCTCTCCGTTCTGGTAGCCCCAGTAGGGGTTGTAGTAGTGGGAGTTGGCCAGCCAGTAAGCCTCTTCGGTGCTGGCTCCCTGTTGGGCGCGTTCTGTGGGTGCTCCGAAGGTGACGAGTGATAGGCTGTGGCGGTCGCCCAGCTTCTTCTCGGCAGCGAGATAGTAGCTTAGCGAGTTGTAGAACGTCCCTTCGATGACACCTTCCTTCGCCCATCGGTATCCGATGCTACCTGCGAACGCCCATCCTTTTTCGTTGAAACCTGTCGCGTGGGTGTACACGGCACGTGCCACGTAGTTGCGGTTACAGCCAGAGAGCGTCAGTTTGTTGCCTTGCTGTTGCTGGCTGGCACGCATGTTGATGCTCGATGCCCCGCCGATGGTCGGCAGTCCGAAGTTGGTCGTCTCGAAAGGCGAGGCTCCTTCCCGACTGCGGGTCACGTCGTTCAGTCCGCCTATCATGCTGTAGCTGAAGCGGCCACGTTCCATGTCGTTGAACATGATGCCGTTCAGGTACGTCTGGTTGTACTGGTTGTCCAGTCCGCGCACGCGGAAGCGCATGGGGCTGAACAAATAGCCAACTTCAGAGAGATAGGGGTCACTCTTCGTCGCTACCAACGAGGAGACGGTTTGCGCCGTTTCGTTGTCTTCATCGAGCTGCGACTCGGTGAAGGTGAAGTCGGCGTTGTCGTCATTCGCGTTCTTCTGGGTAGCAGTGGTTTGTGGTTGCTGTGCGAAGACAGTAGATGCCAGGCACCAGACCATTGTCGCGAGCTTTACCCTGTTTGTCATGAGATAATGAAATTTGTTTAGTAAAGTGATAAAGTTTGTAATATCGACCACAAAGTTAGCAAAAAGAGTTGAATGTGTCCATAAAACCTTCCATTATTTTTCCTTTCGGCACACAATCAAGGTAAAAAAGCAAAAAAAAGCACGGATTCTTTGGCCACGTCGAAGAAAAGCAGTACCTTTGCGCCGCAATTAACGAACGCAGAGCCTTCATGAGCCTGCTATTTTATTCACTGCCGGTACACAAGCCCGGCTCAACTACTCTCAAACAACAATGAAAAAAGGTATTCATCCCGAAAACTATCGCCCCGTTGTCTTCAAGGACATGAGTAACGGCGACATGTTCCTCAGCCGTTCGACGGCCAAAACAACCGACACCGTGGAGTTCGAAGGCGAGACTTATCCCGTTGTCAAGCTTGAAATCTCCAGCAGCTCACACCCCTTCTACACAGGTAAGAGCAAGCTCGTCGATACCGCTGGTCGTGTCGATAAGTTCATGAGCCGCTACGCACGTTCACGCAAGTAAGACGGAGCGGAAATAAATTTGATTCACTGTACGGATTCATCTCCGACGAAGAACGTTCTTCCAGGCGATGAATCCGTGCTTATTTTTATATTAATGTATCGCATGCGCGCGTATATCCTTATTTTCGTTAAAAAAGCCTCAATCCCTCACCTTCTTTGATAATCGCCTGTCAGCCAGCTGTTTGTTGGTGAGGGATTGAGGCTTTTGTGGTGAAAAAAGCAGGGTAGAGGAGTTGGGGTTGTCTCAGCCAGGGTCGGAAAAGTGGGGGCTGTACAGGGTCGTTTGCCGTTCCTCTTGGAAGGTGAATACCTTCGGGGTTGAAGGTGCAGACGTTCCGGATTGAAGGTTCAGACGTTCTGTCGGTCAGCAGTCTTGTCTGCGTGGCGAGGGGTCGCCGTTCACTTGGTAGGTGTCGGTTCCTGTTTGTAGAGGATGCCAGAGAAGATGCGTCCGCTTTTAATGCCGAGCCTCCGTGCCGAGTAGAAACGGTTGTAGTTATGATAGGTGCAGATGCCTGTGATGGTGATGGCTTCCTGCGGCACGCCGGCGCGGATGAGCTGCCATGCGTTTGCTTCCCAGAGGTCGATGTGCCATCGGCGGGACTGTTTCCCCTCGCGTGTAATGGGCTTTGAGGCAATCTGTTGCATGGGGAATCCTGCGAGGTGGAAGGCATCATAGACTTCGTCGCCGACTTCAAAGGCTGCCGGTCCGATGCTGGGTCCGATGATGCACTGGACGTCCTTGGCGTTGGTGCCGAAGACATCGTACATGGTGGCGAGTGCCAGGACGCCGATGCGGGCCACCGTTCCTCTCCATCCGGCGTGTACGGCAGCAATGGCGTGGGTCTGTGTGTCGTGGAACAAGAGCGGCACGCAATCGGCGGTCGATACGCCGATGCAGACGTTGGGGATGTCGGTGACGAGTCCATCCACTTCGTCCAGCCTGTTCCCCGGCTGTTCCAGCACTTCCTGTGTGACGTTCAAGATGCGTGTCCCGTGCACCTGACGTGGAATCAGCAGTCGGTCGGGAGTGATGTTCAAGTACTTGCATAGATACTTGTTGTTGGCTTTGACGTGACCGGCGTGGTCGCCCGTGTAGGGCGTGACGTTGAAGCCCGCATAGGGATTATCGCAATCTTCTGTGTGGCGTTCCGTTGAAAAGGCAATGATATTTGGTCCGAGCGCGTGGAACATGGTGTCGTGTCGTCTTTATCGGTCGTCGTCCATAGGCTCGACAAAGTCTAGATCGTCAAGCTCTTCCAGGTCTTCGATGTCGTCCTCGTCGATGATGATGATGTCCTCGTCTTCGCCTTCGTCTTCGAGCTCGGCTTGCAGCGTGTTAAGGTCTTTGTCGCGGTGGACGAGAGTCTGCTGGGCTTGGCTGGCGGCGTAGTGCAGATGCTCTTCAGCATTGAGCTGGCTCCAAAGAAGGTCCTTGAGTTCGGTGATATGGAAGCCTGTGACGGCGGAAATGAAGAGGTGCGGCAGGTCGTCGGGCAGGTCGGCTTCGAGCATTTGCATCAGCTCGTCGTCGAGCAGGTCGGCTTTGGTCACGGCCAGCACGCGACGTTTCTCCAGCATGTCGGGGTTGTAGGTCGCCAGTTCGTTCATCAGCACGTCATAGTCGTGGCGGATGTCGTCGGTGTCGCCCGGTATCATGAAGAGCAACAGGGCGTTGCGCTCGATGTGGCGCAGGAAACGCAGCCCCAGTCCTTTGCCTTCGCTGGCCCCCTCAATGATGCCGGGAATGTCGGCCATGACGAAAGAGCGGTTGTCGCGATAGCTGACCACTCCCACGGACGGCTCCAAGGTGGTGAAGGGATAGCCTGCAATCTTGGGATGTGCAGAGCTGACGGCATTGACGAGGGTGCTCTTGCCGGCATTGGGAAAGCCGACCAGCCCCACGTCGGCCAGCATCTTCAGCTCCATGATGACCGTCAGCTCCTGCATGGGTTCGCCTGGTTGCGCGAAGCGTGGTGCCTGGTTGGTGCTGGTGGCAAAGTGCTTGTTGCCCATGCCTCCGCGCCCGCCTTTGAGCAGCATGACGACCTGCCCGTCTTCGGTGACGTCGCAGATGAAACGTCCCGTCTCGGCATCATAGACGACCGTCCCGCAAGGGACGTCGATGTAGCGGTCTTCGCCGTCGGCACCGTGCGAACCGTTCTTGCCTCCATTGCCGCCGTGGCTGGCAAAGACGTGGCGTTCGTAGCGCAGGTGCAGCAGTGTCCAGTAGTTGCGGTTGCCGCGCAGATATACATGTCCGCCGCGTCCGCCGTCGCCGCCGTCGGGGCCGCCGTTGGGGATGTACTTGGCGCGGTGCATGTGCATGGAGCCGCGACCGCCCTTGCCTGAGCGGCAGATGATTTTGACGTAGTCGATGAAGTTGGTTTCCATAGGAAAGAGGCTTATGAGGCAGATGTAACAGAGGGGTTGCGTAGGTGGCTGAAGGCCGCCGGCAGGAACCGGATGATGTCTGAGGCGACGAGGCATTCTTCTCCCAGTTCAACCGCTGCCAGGTCGCCTGCAAGCCCGTGGAGATAGATGCCTAACTGCACGGCCTCGCAGGGCAGATAGCCCTGTGCCAGCAGGCTGGTGAGGATGCCGGTGAGAACGTCGCCGCTGCCGGCGGTCGCCATGCCCGGATTGCCGGTGGGGTTGAAGAGCACGTTGCCTGTCGGTGTGCAGATCTGGCTGTAGTGGCCTTTGACGACCACGAAGACTTTGTGGGTGATAGCCAGGTTGCGTGCACGATTCATGCGTTCGAATGAGCTGCTGCAATGTCCGACAATTCGGTCCAGCTCTTTCGGGTGTGGTGTGAGAATGCTGTCTGGCGGCAGCTCACGCAGCCAATCCTGATTCGTGGCCAAGATGTTGAGCGCATCTGCGTCGATGACCATTGGCCCCACTTGCTGTTGCAGGTAGGCGTGAAAGGCGGTGGCTGTGTGGTGGTGGCGTCCGATGCCAGGCCCGATGCCGATGGCCTGATAGTCGTTGGCATCGTAGGCCGAAGAGATGGTGTCGGCGTCGATGTCCATCTGCACGATGGCCTCCGGCACAGAAGACTGGAGGATGTCGAGCATGGAGTAGGGGAGGTGAAGCGTCAGCTTGCCCACGCCTGTCCTCAAGGCAGCTCGGGCAGACAGGATGGCGGCTCCGGCCATGCCGCGGCTGCCCACCACGAGGAAGGCATGGCCCATCGTGCCCTTATGCGCGAAACGTGGACGGCGACGCAGCAGCTGGCGCACCTCGGCCTCTTCGGTCAGCCACAGATGGCTCTTGAGGTAGTTGAGTCCTTCTTCGCTCAGCCCGATGGGCAGGAGCGTGAAATCACCCACGAAACGCTGGCTCTCGGAAAAGAAAAACGCCAGCTTGGGCAGCTGGATGGAGAGCGTCGCGTCTGCGCGAACGACTGAAGAGGTGTCGTTGTAGGCATTGTCTTCGCACATCAACCCCGACGGTATGTCGATGCTGACGATGGTGCACGGGCTCTGGCTCAACCGCTTGGTAACGAGTGCAAAGCCACCGCTGATGGGTTTGCTCAACCCCGTGCCGAAAAGAGCGTCGATGACGAGGTCGTCTGAACGCAGGTCGGGGAAGACCAACTCTGTGGTAATCTCGATGAGCGTGGCACCTTCGGTCTGGACAAGGCGGTCGCGGTTCGTCTCGCAATCGGGGTTCAGCCGTCCGTTGACGTTGAACAGGTAGGCCGTGACCATGCGTCCGGTCTCGGTCAGCATCCGTGCCGTTGCCAGCCCGTCACCGCCGTTGCCGCCCGGACCCGCGAAGACGAAGATGCGTTGTGTCTCGTCCGGCCAGCGTCGCAGGATCTCGTCGGCCACCGCACGGCTGGCACGTTCCATCAGTTCGATGGAGGCGATGGGTTCGTTCTCGATAGTATAGCGGTCCAGTTCGCGGAATTGCCCGCCCGTCAGAATCTTCATGCCATTGAAAGTTGAAACTTGATGCAGAACGGGCACAAAGGTACGAGATTTTGCAGAAAAAAGCGAGTCCTCTGCAAAAAAGTTTACGGAATAGCATGTAAAGTTCACAGTTTATATGTATTTTTGCAGCCAAAAGAGAGTGTTCACATGGAAAAATTGCAAGTAAAAGACAAAACCTTCGCGATCAGTATCCCGGAGGCAGAGATTCAAAAACAAGTGCGACGCGTGGCCGCAGAAATCGTCAGAGACCTGGAAGGCAAGCACCCGCTGTTCCTGCCGGTATTGAATGGAGCGTTCATCTTTGCCGCAGACTTGCTGCGCGAGGTAAACATCCCGTGCGAGGTCAGTTTCATCAAGTTGGCCAGCTATCAAGGCACACAGTCCACGGGCGAGATACGTGAGGTCATTGGCTTGCAGGCCGACATAACAGGTCGCCACATCGTCATCGTCGAAGACATCATCGATTCCGGCCTCACGATGGCGCACATGCTGGAGACCTTGCAGGCCCACAATCCGGCCAGCATCTCGGTCTGCGCCTTGCTCGTCAAGCCCGGCGCATTGAAAGTGGAGATTCCCATCCACTACAAGTGCATGGAAATCCCGAACGACTTCATCGTCGGCTATGGCCTTGACTACGATGGCGACGGACGCAATACGCGCGACATCTATACGCTGGTCAAGGATCCTGAACTCTTCTCGGAATAAGAATATTAACGTTCTACATAAAACACGCAAAGATGAAAAACATCATTATCTTCGGAGCCCCGGGTTCAGGCAAAGGAACCTACAGTGCAGAAATCGCCACCCGCTATGGCATGGGACATATCTCCACGGGCGATGTCCTGCGCAACGAAATCAAACAAGGCACAGAACTCGGCAAAACAGCCAAAGGATATATAGATAACGGTCAGCTCATTCCCGACCAGCTGATGATTGACATCCTGGCAACCACCTACGACGCACTGCCCAAAGGCAAAGGCGTCATTTTCGACGGCTTCCCCCGAACCACAGCTCAGGCTGAGGCCCTGAAGCAGATGCTGAAAGAGCGAGGCGACGACCTGGGCATGATGATTGAGCTGATCGTCGGCGAGGACGTGTTGATGGAACGTTTGCTACGCCGCGCACAGATTGAAGACCGTGCCGACGACAACGAAGAGACCATCCGCAAGCGGTTCGCCGTCTATCACAGTCAGACAGAACCTCTCTCCAAGTGGTTTGCCGCAGAAGGCATAAGACACACTTTCGACTGGGGCGTCTGCAAGACAAAGGAAGGTATGCTGGAAGCCATCTTCCAGGAGATTGAACGCGAGAACCCATGAACATGAGGAAGCTCCTGTCCATCTTCTTGATGCTCGGTCTTGGAACGGCATCCATGAACGCGCAGACCGAGGTCTCGGAATTTCGCCCCGGATTGACGCTGGAGGGGGTGAACTATTTCCTTCCCAAGACGGTGTTCGAGGTTGTCGTGAAGGCCGAGAAGGCGGTGACGCAACCCGGCGAGTTCGCCGAATATGCCGAGCGTTACCTGCGTCAGAAGGACGTGCCCCAGACCGAATCCACCAGTTGGACGCTCAAGAGCATCAGCCTCATGCCCTACGGCGTTCCCGATGAAAACAAGGCATACAGCATCAAGTTGCGGCCCAAGACAGCGGCACCGTTGGTCAGCATGACCGAAGACGGTCTGTTGTTGGGCATCAACACACAGGTGGATCCTGAACCTGTGCCGGAACTGCCCAAGGGCGAACCTGCTCCCAAGCCCCTGAACGGGCGGGATTACATGACCCATGACATCCTCTCGGCGGGCAGCACCGCCAAGATGGCTCAGCTGACGGCAGAAGAGATCTACGATATTCGCGACAGCCGCAACGCCCTCGTTCGTGGCGAGGCAGACAACACGCCTAAGGACGGGCAACAGTTGAAGCTGATGCTGGATAATCTGGACCTTCAGGAACGGGCTTTAGGGTCGATGTTCAAAGGGCAGACACTCACCAGCACCGAGGTCATGACGTTCGACTATGAGCCGACAACCGACTCAACCGAAGTGGGTGAACCGCAATTGCTGTGCCGCTTCTCACGTCGTCTGGGACTGGTGGCGGCAGACGATTTGAGCGGAGAACCTGTGTGGATCACCATCAAGCCCCTGGGCAAGTTACCCGTGGCAGAGGAGAATGCCGACGTAGCCCGCAAGAAGGCAAAAATGGAGCAGGGAGTGTATGTGAATCAACCACTTCGGGCGCGGGTCGTCGTATCTATGGGCGGACAGACATTGATGACGACAGAGGTTCCCATTGCCCAGCTGGGCACGACGGAAATCCTCTCCGACGCACTTTTCAACAAACACATGGAAACGCGCGTCACCATTCATCAGCACACGGGCAGTGTCAAGCAGATTGAATAGAACCCGAAAACGATTTAAAAGATGATTGCAGACACAATGAAAAAGAATCTTGAAACCCTTTGCATACACGGCGGCTGGCACCCACGGAAAGGTGAACCTCAGCAGCTACCCATCTATCAGAGTACCACTTTCCGGTACGAGACCAGCGAACAAATGGCCCGACTCTTCGACCTCGAAGACGAAGGCTATTTCTATACGCGCCTGGCCAACCCCACCAATGATGCCGTGGCCGCCAAAATCAACGCTCTCGAAGGGGGCGTCGGATGTGTGTTGACATCTTCGGGGCAGGCCGCGTCGTTCTATGCTGTGTTCAATATCTGTCAGGCGGGCGACCATTTCGTGACGTCCAACAATATCTACGGCGGAACGTTCAACCTCTTCGGCGTGACGATGAAGAAACTGGGCATCGAATGCACTTTCGTCGATCCCGATTGGGACGACGACCGCATCCATGCCGCTTTCCGCCCGAACACCAAATGCTTCTTCGGCGAGACCATCTCGAACCCCGGTGGCAACGTCTTCGACATCGAGCGCTTTGCCCGGATAGCACATGCACACGGCGTGCCACTCATTGTTGACAACACATTCGCCACACCCATCAACTGCCGTCCCTTTGAATGGGGGGCAGACATCGTGACCCATTCCACGACCAAGTATATGGATGGCCATGCCACGCAAGTCGGTGGAGCCATCATCGACAGTGGCAACTTCGATTGGGATGCACACGCCGACAAATTCCCCGGACTGACCACGCCCGACGAGAGCTATCATGGCCTCACCTACACAAAAGCCTTCGGCAAGAAAGCCTACTCAACCAAACTGGTCAGCCAGCTCATGCGCGACCTTGGCAGTATTCCTTCACCGCAGAATAGCTTCCTCTTGAACCTCGGCTTGGAAACCCTGCACCTGCGTGTGGCCCGTCATTGCGAGAACGCGCAGCGCGTCGCCGAATGGCTCGAACAGAACCCGAAGGTCGCATGGGTGAACTACTGCGGCCTGCCGTCCAATAAATACTATGCCCTCGGACAGAAGTACTTGCCCAACGGCTCGTGCGGCGTCATTGCCTTCGGCTTGAAAGGAACACGGGAGGATGCCATCCGTTTCATGGACAATCTTGACTTTGTGTCGATAGCCACGCACGTGGCCGATGCCCGCACCTGTGTCCTCCACCCTGCCAGCCACACCCATCGGCAGCTCTCTGACGAGCAGTTGCGCGAAGCGGGTGTCGCTCCCGACCTCATCCGCCTCAGTGTGGGCATCGAGAACGTGGACGACATCATCGCCGACCTGCAACAGGCGATGCAGAAGATGTAAGCGAGAAACCATTAATAATACCACGATGAAAACCTTTTTGAAACACCTAATGACTTTGTTGTCTTTGTTATCCGTTGTGGCCGTGAACGCAACGGAGTGGCAAGCTAAGACCGATACGGTATGGGCGGGTCGCCATTACCGTGAAGTGAACGGCATCGCGACGGGTTATTCCGAATCCGACAGCTGGATCACGTGGAACTATGACGAAGGGACGATGGTGGTCTATGCCGTCCATCTGCCTTCCGGACATGTGCGCGCAGACATCGTCCTGTCAAGCAATAGCGGTAGCGTGGTTACGCTGAATGTACGCATTGTGCATCCCGCGACAAACACGGTAGTCATCGACCATGCCGTCAAGAGCCAGCCTGGCAGGACGAGCAAACAGACGATTGAAATCCTTCCTGATACCGAGCTTGCAGCCGACGGGTGGTATCGCATCGAGTTCACAAGCCCCGATGCCCGCAACACCCTCACTCAGCTCACATGTCTGACCTTCCAGCGTGAGTCGCGCTATGCGGTGACGGCTGCCAACTCGATGATGGCACCTGCCGTTCACCTGTGGTGGAGCACGACCGACCCGAAAGCTCCCAAGGACGATTCCTTCGACTGGGTTTACATGGAGGCGCTGATACCAGAAGTTTTCAAGCAATCGTGTACCTATCAGATGACCATCGGTTCCAGCGGTTTGTATTCAGGCATTCAGACCAATCACCTGCTGAATGATGATTCCTGGACGCACGCCGTCATCTTCTCGGCTTGGGACAGTGGCGATGTTGATGTGGACAAGACACTGCCCGATTACATGAGGTCGGGGGCGCTGGATGTGGGCGAAGGGGCATACGCCGTCCGGTTTGGCGGTGAGGGAACAGGTGCCAGCCTCCGTTATCCAGAAGGCCAGCGTTGGCAAACAGACCATTGGGTGCAGATGCTCTTGAATGAACGTCCAGACTATGTGGAAACGACAAGCGTGGAAGCAGATGGGACCAAAAAGGTGAGTCCTTTCCGCAGCACCCTGCTCTCGATGTGGTACAAGCAGGCAGAGGAAACGTCTTGGCACTATTTCGGAACCCTGCGCATGGCTGGAAACTACCGCATGGAAGGCAATAACTCCGGCCTCTACAGCTTCCTCGAGAACTGGAGTGGCTTTGGAGGTGACTTGTACAGACGTGTCTATTATCGCAACGGTTCCTTGCGCTCTACAGCCAGTGGGCAGTGGTACAGCTTGAACAAAGCTGGATTCAGCAGCACACAAAAGGATGTGCGCAATTCACGAAACGATTATGGCCACGGCGTCACGACGCTCTACGACAATAGCCTGTATTTGGAGACGGGCGGCTTCTTGGGTGTCCGTGACAGCGCAAACAGTTTCCACTATGTTGCTCAAGGTGAAATGCCTTGGGTGGATACCATTGATGTGCAGGCTTTGCGCGAGCGGGTGGATTTGGCCGTGGTGCGCAACAACAACAAGGATATTCGCATGAAGATTGAGTCCACGCGTGTCGTCTCCGACCCCGATACGTGGCAGCTCATCAGTTTTAGCGACGAGGAAACCGTGGGCGAAGGGGACTACGGACGCGCCAGCCAAATCATGGATGGAAACACGTCCACCTATTACCGCAATCAGTATCGTTCTTCCTATGTGGGCTTCCCCCACACCTTCGTGTTCGATGCCCAGAAGCCCTACACCATTACCAGCATCGGCCTCTACCAGAGTCAGGACTTGAACCACCGGGCTAAGTTGATGCAGCTCTTTATCTCCGACGACGGTGACTCATGGACATCGGTGGGGCGTTTCACATTTGAAGAGGACGAAGCTCCTACCATTACGCTGCCCAAGCCGGTGACGGCCCGTTACTACCGTTGCCGTTTCCTGACTGGACATGGCGATGGCCACAATCTGGCCATCAATGAAATCTACTTCAAGAACGAGTATCGTCTTAACGACATGAAGCAATTGGCCGCTCAGCTGTTGGCACAAGAAGATTGCTTCAGTGGATATGTGCCTGAAGCACTTGCAGACCTGCGCAGCGTCTATGACGAGGGACGTGTGGCTGACATTGAGGCTTTGCGAGGAGCCATAGCCCGTTTGGGTGAGACGGCTCAGCCATTGACATGGGGCCTTGTTGACAAAAACAGTCATATCACATCGTTCTCGGCCTATCAGTTGCACAACAAGGCAGGATGGGGAGACCTTGTGGCCGACGAAAACGGACAGCTCACAATCTCAGGGGCAGTGGCGGAAACATCGCTGGATGCCTATCAACAGCCGACGCGTGTGTCTGAAGCAAACAACAACTGGCTGATACTTCGCTCAGAAACCTATTCTGAATACTATTTCTATAATCTGGGCGCCAAGAAGTTTCTGAACCTGCAGGATGCCGTCCCGACATTGTCAGACAAACCTCAACACATAGCTCTCTTGCAACGGACGGGCGGTTATTTCCTCGGTGAGCGAACGGCACATATTCAGCTTGAACCGTCTGCCGAGGATGCCGTCACACGTTCTGCGAAGGTGAACGATGGCAGTATCTTTGAACTGCGTAACAACTATGCAGTCTCACCCGTTGACCAGGAAGTGCGCCAATTATTGAAAGCCAGTGAGGAGGCTTTGCATGGACAAGTCGATGGCATCGGACAGCCATGTGTCTCACAACCTTCTCTCCTTCGCACGAATGTCACCATTCACAACCTTCAGGGCGTCCAGGTCTATCGTGGACGGTATGAGTCCATTCCACTCTTGCCCGCCGGAGTCTATGTCATGCAGTCGGGTTCCTTCGTGAAGAAAATGGTGCTTAGATAAGTTATTACCTATGGAATATTTTCCTCTTGGCCGTACAGGCTTGCAAGTGTCGCGACTTAGTTTTGGTGCGTCCTCTCTTGGCGGTGTCTTCCATGATATTGACGAAGGACGTGCCGTAGAAACCGTTTTCGTAGCCCTCGACGGGGGCATGAATCTGATTGACGTGTCGCCCTATTACGGACATTATCGTGCCGAGACCGTCCTGGGACGGGCCCTGCGCCAGATTCCACGTGACCGCTACATCCTTTCTACAAAGGTGGGCCGATATGGCAAGGATGGAATTAATACGTGGGACTATAGTGGCAAGCGTGCACAGGAGAGCGTCTATGAGAGCATGGAACGCCTTGGCGTGGAGCATATCGACTTGATTCATGTCCACGATATTGAGTTTCAGGCTTCGCTGCCTGGAGGACTACAGAAAGTGGTGGACGAGACTCTGCCGGCACTCCTGGAACTCAAGGAAAAAGGGCTTGTCAGTCATGTCGGCATCACAGACCTTCAGATTCCAAATCTCCGGTGGGTTATTGACCACAGCCAGGAAGGTACGGTGGAGACGGTGTTGAACTTCTGTCACTATTGTCTTTGCGACGATGCGCTGGCCGATCATCTCGACTACTTTGAGGCTCACGGCATAGGCCTCATCAACGCTTCACCATTGTCGATGGGGCTGCTTTCAGAACGTGGCGTGCCTGCTTGGCATCCAGCGCCGAAACCATTGGTGCAGGCCTGCCAGCGTGCCGCACAATACTGCAAGTCTAAAGGCTATCCTATTGAGAAACTGGCCATGCAGTTCTCGGTCAGCAATCCCCGCATTCCCTCCACACTCTTCTCTTCTGCCAATCCCGATAACGTCCGCCGTAACCTTCAGTTCATTGAGGAACCCATCGACTGGCAGCTGGTCAAAGAAGTGAAGGAGATAATCGGAGAACAGCAACGTGTCACGTGGGCGAACTCATAACTTTTCATCATTCATAATGATTATCATCGATGCACATAGCCATTTGTGGCTTCGTCAGGACACTACTTGGAATGGACTGCGTATACGGACGAAGGACGGGAATGGAAGCCGATCGGAGTTCCTCGGTGAGGAACGGCAGATGTTGCCGCCATTCATGATAGATGGCCGGAATACAGCCGAAGTGTTTCTTTCCAACATGGACTATGCCCAAGTCTGTGCAGCCGTGGTGGTGCAGGAATTCATTGACGGCGTACAAAATGACTATCTCAAGACCGTGCTGCAAAGCCATCCCGATCGCTTTTTCTGCTTTGCGATGGCCGATTATTTCCAAGATGGCTTCTATGATCAAGTGCTTCGCCTACTTGACGAAGACGGCTTCCGTGGCATCGCCATTCCTGCTCATCGTCTGTTGGGACGCCGTCTGACAGAACCGCAGATGATGAACATGTTCAAGGCGATGGAAGAGCGTTCCTGCTATCTGAGCATCACATTGGCAGATGGAGACCGACAAGTGGTAGAGCTGCGCGAAGTCGTTGAGGAGTGTCCCCGATTGCGCATTGCCATCGGGCATCTCGCTATGGCAGACCAGCCCCAAACTCCCCCGTGGCTGAACGAGAGCTGGCGAAAGCAAATTGCTTTGGCACGGCATGACAATGTCATGATCGAGAGTGGAGGCATCACCTGGCTCTACAACACCGAGTTCTATCCCTTCCCCTCTGCCGTGCGTGCCATCCGCGAAGCTGCCGACATCGTGGGATGGAACAAACTCATGTGGGGCAGCGATTATCCCAGAACCATCACTGCCATCACCTATCGCATGTCCTACGACTTCATCATAAAATCTGCGGAACTCACCGATACGCAGAAAGCCGCTTTCCTTGGCAATAATGCCTGTGACTTCTACGCTTTCAGGAATCTTCCCGAATTGCCATACATTAAAAATATGAGCGAATAAGACAAACATCAAAATAAAACTCGAATAATATGTTACATCCCCTTCCTCCCTCTCCCGCCATCGCCTTTGTTGGTGTTCGACGGCTTCCCCGTCGGAAATTTCCCTTCTTTCATCCCTCTCTCCCCCTTTATTCCCTCTTTCCTCGCTTTCTGCCCTTTTTGCTGATGGCTTTTTGGGGCTTGTCCGTATCGGCTCAGGATAGAATGATTCGTTCAGGCAAGCTATGGCCAGATGAGAGCGGCCAACACATTAACGCTCACGGTGGCGGCGTCATGAAACATGGCGACACCTACTATTGGTTCGGTGAACACAAGTCTGAACGTACCAGCGATGCGCTGGTTGGCGTGATGTGCTATGCCTCCAAGGATTTGGTGAACTGGCGAAACTGTGGTGTCGCCCTCAGCGTGAGTGACCAACGTGGACATGACATCGAGCGTGGCTGCATACTGGAACGTCCCAAGGTCATTTATAATCGGGTTACAGGAAAGTTTTGCATGTGGTTCCATCTGGAACTGAAGGGCCGTGGCTATGACGCTGCACGCTATGGTGTTGCAGTGGCCGACCATCCCGAAGGTCCGTATAAGTTCCTCTATTCACAGCGTGCCGATGCAGGCACGTGGCCTATGGAGTTCAACGCTTCCGCACTCGCCGTCCTCGATACCCTCAACGAGGCGAACTTCAATGAATGGTGGACACCCTCTTGGTTCAAGGCTGTGGATGAAGGTCTCATCGTAAAACGCGACTTCCGCACGGGGCAGATGTCAAGGGATATGACTCTTTTTGTCGATGATGACGGCAAGGCATATCATATCTTCTCCTCTGAAGAGAACCTGACCCTTCATATTGCCGAGCTGACTGGCGATTACCTCCATCACACAGGTCGCTATACACGTGTGGCACCAGCTGGCCACAACGAGGCTCCCTCCATTTTCAAGCACGAAGGTACTTATTGGATGATCACTTCGGGTTGTACTGGCTGGGAACCCAACGAGGCACGCATGTTCTCGGCTCCCAGCATTTGGGGACCTTGGACACAACATCCTAACCCTTGCCGAGGCCCAAAAGCCGAAATCACCTTTGGCGGCCAAAGCACGTTTATCTTAACCCTCAACTCTCAACTATCATCTCCCGACTCCCGATGGATTTTCATGGCCGACATCTGGCGTCCTAGACGTCCCATCGATGCACGATACATCTGGCTACCTATTGAGTTTGAGAACGGTATGCCGGTGATACGTTGGCGCGATGAGTGGAAAATAGAAACCCTGCATAACAATTAGAAAACATGACAAGACAATCCTCCTTCTGCTTTTTCTGCTTTTACCTTATCTTTTCCTATGCACCCAGTTTTGCACAGAGCCATTTTCCTCCTGCCGAGCACCTCGAACGCGGTGTGGTGGCTTTGCCTGCCAGCGACGGCCGTGGGCAGTTCATTAGCTGGCGACTGCTGGCGACCGATGCTGCCGCCACCACCTTCGACGTGTTGCGTGACAACACGGTTATCGCCACCGACCTGAGCTCAGTCACTTGCTATACTGATACAGTAAAAAATGCCACAAGTCGATATAAGGTCAGGACGAAGGTCAACGGACAGATTGTTGAGGTGACGGATGCTGTGACACCTTGGGCTAACATCTTCTGCACTCTGAAGCTTGAACGTCCAGGTGATATCTATACGCCTAATGATTGTTCCGTCGGAGACGTTGATGGAGACGGCGAATACGAATTGTTTGTCAAGTGGGATCCTTCCACTGCAAAGGACAATTCTCAGAGTGGCAAGACAGACAAGGTCTTTATCGACTGCTATAAGTTTACCTACGGACAACCGACTTCGTGTCAGTTGCTTTGGCGCATTGACCTTGGCTATAATATACGTGCTGGAGCCCACTACACACAGTTCCTCGTCTATGACTTCGACGACGACGGGAAGGCCGAACTCATCTGCAAAACAGCTCCAGGCAGTCGAGACGGACAGAACCGCTATGTCACTGCTGCCGCCACTGATGCTGACATTGCTGCTGCCACGGATAACACTACCAGCTACCGTAATGGCGATGGTTACGTCCTCTCAGGACCTGAGTACCTGACCGTGTTCGATGGACAGACGGGTGCTGCACGCCACACCATCTACTATAGCCCCAATCGTGCCGGTGAAACGGGCGGTGCTCCTTCTGGCTCGAACAAGAGTTTTTGGGGAGACGACTATGGAAACCGCTGTGACCGCTTTCTGGCCTGTGTGGCCTATCTGGATGGACCCACCAGCCGCCCGGCGGCTGTCATGTGTCGCGGTTACTATACCAAGGCCTACGTCTGGGCCGTCGATTTCGATGGACAGCACCTTTCTACAAAATGGTTGCACGCTTCAACGTCCACCTCCAGTGTCACAGTGACCGACGCAGCTGGCAACAGCAAAACCTATACCCACAAGAATCCAACCAGCGGCAGTGGTTCGGGCACACTCCACGGTAACGGCAACCATAACCTTTCCGTGGCCGATGTGGATGGCGATGGCCGCGACGAAATCATCTACGGTTCTGCTGCGCTTGATCACAACGGCCAGTTGCTCTATGCCACAGGCTTCGGTCACGGCGATGCCATACATCTCTCAGACCTTATTCCCGACCGTCCAGGGCTGGAGGTCTTTCAGGTGCATGAGAATAAAGGCACCTATTCTTGGGACGTCCATGATGCGGCCACGGGTGAGATTCTGCATAAGGGCGGCAATTCAGGTGTCGATAATGGACGTGGTCTCTCTGCCGACCTGTTGGCAGACAATCGAGGCTTCGAGTTTTGTTCTACCGACGACCGCAGCCTCCGTAGTGCCACGTCTGGCGATTATGTTTCCAGTGTCAACACGAGTGTCAACTTTCGCATTTATTGGGATGGTGACCTCCAGGACGAACTGCTCGACGACAAAAAGCTGGAGAAAGTCATCGGTAATGGTGTCAACCGACTCGTCACACTCTACAATTACGGCGGCTCCACAGACTGCAACTCCACCAAGCACACACCATGTCTTATGGCAGACCTTTTCGGTGACTGGCGTGAGGAAATCATCTACTTCGACTACAACGACGGCTGCACGCTCAATATCTTTTCTTCCAACCAACCGACCATCTATCGTGTACCTACCCTCATGCACGACCACGTCTATCGTCTCGGCGTTGCTTGGCAGAACGTGGCATATAACCAACCGCCACATCTCGGCTACTACCTGCCCGATCTCTTCGCCCAGAAAGAAGGGGACGACGAAGCCGTGCTGATACCTGTCTATACGCAGGACTATGAGCAAGCTACAGATGCCTCATCCTGGCAGTCGCCCAATGCCTACGACCGCCTCGCCTTGATGACCGACGACTCTCGCTATATTCAATATTCAGGAACTTCCAGCACTAACTCACGTTCCAATTTTACATTATTCAGTTCCAATGAATTGGAGAACTACGTACTGGAATTCGATTTCGCCCTTACCGCCGGTTCAAAGGATGCCTCTGAGGTGGCCGTCATGGCAGAAGGTGGCCGGCGCGAGAATAACAAGTACTACAGAGACACCAATGCCGGTGCACACTGTCTGCTGGATCTCATGAGCACGGGAGCCTATAGCAATACCTTCATCATCAATGGCAACGATGCACAAAGCGTGGATCTTCCGTCAGGTATATGGTGCCATGTGCGTCTCGATGTGAATGCTGCCCGCAGCAAGGTCTCTTACACCATCACTCAACGGGCTTGGGGCAACGTCCTCGCCTCGGGAACATACAGCCTGCCAGAAGGCACGTCTCATGCAGCCGCCGGTCTCTACTATCTCAGCGGACGCTACAACGCCACCGCCAAGTTCGACAACATCGTCATCAGCAAACGTCCTGCTCAGCAGACGGATTTCTTGTTCTTCCAACAGGACTACGAAAAAGCCACAGATGCCTCTTCCTGGCAGTCGCCCAACGCCTATGACCATCTCTCGTTGATGACCGACGACACCAAGTATATCCAATATACAGGAAACGCTTCGACAAATTCGCGCTCCAATTTCACCCTCTTTGCCACCAACCAGCATGAACGCTTCTCAACCTATACATTGGAAATGGATTTTGCCATCACGGCTGGTAACAAAGATGCCTCCGAAATCACCATCATGGATAATACCGGACAGCGCGAGAACAACAGGTATTATAAAGACACCAACGGTGGCCAACACTACTTGTTGGACCTTACCAGCACGGGAGCTAACAGCAATACATACGTCATCAATGGCGATGCGTCGCAAACCGTGGAACTGCCTTCTGGAGTATGGTGTACGCTCCAACTGACCGTCGATGCCATGAAGCGCACTACACAATACACCATCTTCCGACGTGACACCCAAGCACAACTTGCCAAGGGATCATATAACCTTCCTGACGCCACCAGCCCCGTCGCTTCTGGCATCTATTATCTGAGCGGTCGCTATGGAGGACAAGCACGCTTCGACAACATTTTCCTCTACAGGTTCATAACCGAAGGTGATGTCAATGACGACGGCATCGTGAGCATAGCTGATGTGACCGCACTCGTTAACATTATCCTGCAAAAAGGAACTCAACCGTCGGAATATACCAAAAAGGTCGCTGATATCAATGGAGATAATCAGTGTACTGTTGCTGACGTAACCAAGTTGGTTAATTTGATTTTAGGCCGATAAAAGGACATACAAACACAAATGCTTGTTTCTATGAATAAGACCATTTTTTTTGCGATGTCCTTCGCAGTCATTCTCTCAACCGTCTCAGCACAAGGCCCGCGAAGGCCACATTTCCCACGCGAACCTTTTCAGACTGACACTCCGATGGTTCATGACCCCGTGATGGCCAAGGAAGGCGACACATACTACATCTTTTCCACGGGCATGGGAATCCAGCAAATGACATCCAAGGATCGCAAGACCTGGACGGTGCTGCCACAACCAGTGATGACCGTCATTCCTGGATGGACCACCGACTCCGTGCAGGGTTTCAGCAGTCATGTATGGGCACCCGATGTCATTCAGTGGCACGGACGTTGGTGGATGGCCTACAGCTGTTCCACGTTCGGCAAGAACACCTCTGCCATCGGCCTACTAAGCTGTCGCCACCTCCATGACAATCTTTGGAAAGACGAGGGATGCATTGTCGCTTCTCATGACTGGAAGAAAGGTGATGATGGCCAGATGATGGGCGACAATTGGAATGCCATAGACCCCAACTTCGTCATCGACGACAACGACACCCCCTGGCTCGTGTGGGGATCCTTTTGGGATGGTATTCAGTTGGCACGCCTCGACACTACCATGCACTTGGCCATGCGACCCGTAACCATTGCCCGACGCCACCGACCTGGCGATCCGAATGCCGCCGAGAACCCCACCTCGCGGTTCGCGGGTCCTAATGCCATCGAGGCTCCGTTCATTTTTAAGCATGATGGCTACTACTACCTCTTCGTCTCTTGGGATTACTGCTGCCGTGGTGCCAAGAGCAACTATCGCGTCGCTGTTGGGAGAAGCAACAATGTCACGGGACCCTATCTTGACCGAGAGGGCAAGGATATGGCCGACGGCGGAGGCACTCTCTTCCTCGAAGGAGACAAACTGGAATGGGAGGCTGCTGGACACTGTGCAGCCTATCACTTCGACGGCGAAGACATCTTTATCTGCCACGGCTACAGCGTCAAACAGAATGGAGCGGCCTTGCTCGTCCAACGTCCTATCAGCTGGACAAACGACGGATGGCCACAATGAATAACCCCATCCACCTACAGCTGTGTCTTCTCCACCACCATACCATCGAGCAAGTTGATGATGCGGGTGGCGTAGGCGGCATCGCGCTGGGAGTGTGTCACCATGACGACGGTGGTGCCCTCAGCATTCAACTGCGTGAGCAGATCCATCACCTCCTTGCCGTTCTTCGTGTCGAGGTTTCCCGTGGGTTCATCGGCGAGGACGAGTTTGGGCTTCACCACCACGGCACGTGCAATGGCCACGCGTTGCTGCTGACCGCCAGAGAGTTGCTGCGGATAATGGTTGGCGCGATGACTGATGGCCATGCGGCGCATGATTTCGGTGACACGTTCCTTACGTTCGGCTGCAGGCACGCCGAGATACTTCAACGGCAGTTCGATGTTCTGTTCCACGGTGAGCTCGTCAATGAGGTTAAAGCTCTGGAACACGAAGCCTATTTGCCCGCGGCGCGTCAGTGTGCGCTGACGTTCCCGCAAGCCACCGACCTCCACACCGTCGAGCCAGTAGTGCCCCTCCGTGGGATTGTCCAAGAGACCGAGGATGTTCAGTAACGTGGATTTGCCGCAACCAGACGGCCCCATGATGGCGACGAACTCGCCGTCCTTCACTTCCATGTTGATGCCCCCGAGGGCAGTGGTCTCCACCATATCTGTGCGGAAGACCTTCTTGATGTTCTTGAGTTTAATCATAATAAAGGAAGACCCCCTCCCCGCTCCCCCTGTAGGGGGAGAGTAGAATGTATTCGAGCGGCAGAGGATACAGGGTCATTGTTTATGGGGTTAAAGTGATAATAATTTATTGGATTGCAATTCTTGAAAGGTGACCACTCTCCCCCTTTAGGGGGAGCGGGGAGGGGGTCTTTGAGGGGGTCTTTTATTCCTTCTTCAAATACTCCACCGGATTATCATTGGCCACACGCCTTGTCTGGATGAAGACGACGGCAGCGATGATGAGGATGACAGCGAGGGCATCGGCGGCGAAGACGTACCACAGAAGCGGCACCTTGTAGGCGAACTGCTGCATCAGCAGCGTGCTGAGGTACCATCCCAAGGCTACGCCAATGACGATGGACGGCAGGGCGATGACGGCGATGCTGCGGGCAAACAGCAACTGCACCTCACCTTCAGTAGCGCCTACCACCTTGCGGATAGCCAGCTCGCGGGAGCGGCGCTGCACCTCGTCGCGGACATAGCCGATGAGTCCGATGAGAGTGATGAGCAACGAGGCCAGGCAACCTATCATGACGAGGTCGCGTGTGCGCTGGGTCTCCTGATATTGGTCGGCCATCTCATTGGAATAGAGTTTCACGTTCAGCTCGGCATCGGGGTAGAGGCGGTCGCAGAGTTGCTGCACGGTCGCGAGGTTTTCGGGCGTGATGCGTTGAAGCTTCATCATGATATAATGCGTAAAGACATTGCCGTTGACAACCATGATGGGGCGCTCCTCGCGAGACACCAGTGACCCAAGGGTGAAGTCTTTCACCACGCCCACGACGGTCAAGGGGTACTGTTCCCCTAACGAACAGTTGACAAATTGCTGGCCTATGACATCATCTATGCCCGCCACTTCTTTCATCTTCCGCGCGAAATGTTCGTCCACCAGCATCTCCGGTTGCCAACCCTGATGGTTCACACGTTCGAAGTCGCGGCCGCGTACAATCTGAAGCCCCATCGTTTCCACTAATCCGCCCTCGGCAAAGAACAGATTGGCACAGTTGAACAGCTCCTGCGGATTGCCCGGCACGAGTACGTTGTCGCCGCTCTGCCGCTCACAGAAGAGCGAGTAGGCTGCAGCGGTCCTCGTGACACAGGGCAGGTTCTCGATCTCACGGGCCAGCGAATAGATGGAATCGCCGTGGAGGACGGACACGTTGACATACGCCACCTCGTCATATTGATACCCCATATCCGTGGAGAGCATATAGTGGTACTGACGATAGATGGTGGTGAGCACGCAGAGCAACATCGTTGAGAGCACAAACTGAAAGGCCAGCAGCGACAGCTTCCACGCACGCTTGCTCTCGCTGTAGAGGCGGTAGGCGTAGGTCAGCGGGATGTGCGAATAGATGGCGCCCGGCAAGATGCCGCAGCTCACCAGCACGATGAGGCAGACCGCGAGCAGTGTGCCCGTCGGTTTTCCCGACGGGAAAAGCGTCGAGACACTGACACCTAACAAGTCGCGCGTCACGTCCTGCCCGACATAGAGCAGCAACGCCATCAGGGCAAAGGCCACCACCAGATGCAGGGCAGCTTCGCCGATAGAGCCGAAGTAAAACTCCCGACTGGGAGCACCGAGCACCTTGCGCACGGCCACCTGTCGGGCACGCCCCACCAGCGAACTTATGACGACGAGGATATAGTTCATCACCGCCGTGAAGAGCATCACCAGTGCCACCACGGCAAGGATGATGCAGGTGGTGCGCACCGTAGCGTCCTTCATGCGGCTGCCTTCAACACTTACCAGTACGCAGCCGGCATCCGTATAGCCGCTTTGCTTGAGGTCTTCCCACGGAAGAATGCGCTGCAGCAACTGCTTGACCTCGCTGCGCACCTTGTCCATGTCGGCATCGGGACGCAGGCGCACATACGAATGGTAGCGGTCGTTGCCAATCAGATTCTCTGTACCGTCCCACGCGTAAGTGCCGACAGAGGGCATCGACATCAGAATGTCGAAACGCGCAAACGTGGAGTTCTCGGGATAGTCCTCATAGACACCGCAGATGGTCATCGGCTTCTTTGGAGCCGAGGCAAAACAGAACGTCTGACCTATCACCTCGCCGCCCATCTTCTCGCTCAGCCTACGGCTGATCATGCATTGTCCGGCTGTTGAGAGTATCTGTTTGGCTTCGCCCACCAGCGTCCTTGTGACGAAGATGTCGAAGAAGCAGGAATCGGCAAACACCGCTTGTTCAAAGTAGTGCCGACTGCCGTCCTCCAGCGTCAGCTTCTCTTCGCCGAACTGTGCGGTATAGCGTGTGGCCGTCACCACCTCGGGGATCTCCTGTGCCAGCACAGGTGCGATGCCGCCCGACGTGCAACCGTGCTGCTCCAACTCTTCGCCTGCACGCTGCATCGTCTCTTGCAGTTCATACACATGCTCCTTGTCCACGATGCAGCGGTCGTAGTTGCGTTCCAACTGCACCTTGGCCAGCAACACCAACCCCACGGTCAGTCCTACCGTCAGCGATGTGATTTTGATAAAGGCTCCTTGGCCTTTGGAAAATGGATTCATTTTATGAGTGAAAAATGAAAAGTGAAAAATATGAGTTACTCTTGTGGGGGAGAGCCTCGCTTCGCTCGAAAGCTGCGAGCCAGCCTTCTCCCCTCCCCAGGGAGGGACAGGGGGTGGGCTGTTGGTCTTTATTCCGTCTTGATACTATTCACCGGGTTCTCCGTGGCTGCCCGCCAGCCTTGGATGCAGACGGTGGCGAGGGTGATGGTAGAGACGGCGGAGAGGGCGAGGGGGAAGAGCCACCAGTGGATGGGTGTGCGCTCGGCAAAGGATTGGAGCCACTGGGTGCCGAGGTAGTAGGCTGCGGGAGCGGCGAGGATGAAACTGAGGAGGATGATGGCGACGTAGCGGCGGGAGAGCAACAGGAGGATGGCCTCCTCGGTGGAGCCGAAGACCTTGCGGATGCCGATTTCCTTGCGGCGGTATTCGGTCTCGAAGAGCGTCAGGCAGAAGACACCGATGAGGGTGATGATGAGGCAGATGACCGAGAAGAGCAGCACCTGACGAATGAACCGCAGTTCCTCCTGATAGGTGATTTCCAAGTCTTGGTCGATGAAGCGCACTTCGGGCTGCTCTTCAAGGCCAAGTCCTGTCAGGCTCTCAGTAATCATGCGGCGCAGTTGCACCTTATCGGTGCCTGCGGTAGTACGAATAAACATATAATTATATGCCCCGAAATCCTGATCATTCTCGTCATAGGCGATGAAGGCCATGGGCTTCTGCGTGCGGTCGGCACGGGCGGTACTGAAACGGAGGTCGGTGCACACACCCACGACATTACCCATGTCGCTGAGCAGCGGCTTGTCCATCTCCACCCAGTTCCAGGCGCGGCGGCCCGCTTCGTTGATGATGAACACTTGGTGGTCATGCTGGTTGAAGTCGCGTCCCTCGACGATACGGATGCCCATTGTACGCAGAAACTGCCACGAAACGGGGAAGACAGCCATGGTCTCTATCTGGTGATCGTCGTCGCCGCGGCCCCAACTCATGAAGCCGTTGCCCACGCCGAGGAGGAACTGCGAGTAGGCCACGTCCTCCACGCCCGACAACCTGAGCAGCTCGCCTTGCGCGGCATCTTTCTTCGCCCGGAGCTCATTGTTCAGCCTCACATAGAGTACTTCGTCCTTGTCGAAGCCGTAGTCAGAGGTGAAGAGGTAGTGGCTTTGCAGGTAGAGGATGGCGATATAAACGACCATGATGCAGGAGATGAAGAGTTGCAAGGCAATGAGTGCGGTGCGCAGCTGGCGGCCACGGGGCGTGAGGCCTGCGCTGCCTTTCAGTGCCAAGGCGGGCTGGAACGAGGTGACGTAGAAAGCGGGATAGAGTCCGGCCACGATGCCAACGACTATGGCTAGCAGGACCGTCCACGCCAGCAGCGGGAGGTGGTTGTCGAGGTTGATATTGCCCACGGTGAGTTCGCCGATGAGCGGCCATTGTGTCAGCAGATAAGCCACACCGACGGCGAGGACGTAGGCAGCAAGTGCCGTCGCCACCGTCTCGGCAATGAGCGAGCCGCGGATGCTGCCCAGCGTGCTACCGAGGACGCGCCGTGTGTTCACACCTTTGACGCGCATCGGTGCCTCGGCCAGGGTGAAGTTCAGGAAGTTGATGGCAGCCACGATGAGCAGTATCATGCAGGCTACGATGAGCACGCCATCGACCAAGCGGTTGCCCTTGTCCACGCGGTCGTCCACGCCGGAGAAATAGGTCTCCGTCACAGGTGTGAGGCGGAACTGCATGGCACCGTAGGAGCCGCTGATTTTGTCCCAACTGTCCGCTCCCCACTGCGCGAGGACAGCATCGCGGAGCTTGCTGAAGTACGCCTTGCGAAACGCAGCAAGCACGGCTGCCGTGTCGGCCTCGGCGGTCAGGCGGACGTAGCAGTCGAAATTATAGTTGTTGAATGCCCCCAGGTCCCTGTCGCCAAAGTTCTCCACCACGGCGTTCTTGAAGCCGCAGGCCTCTGGGAAGTCGGCATAGACGCCGCGCACCGTGATGCTGTCCTGCCCATCCCATAGGGCGCGGCCTGCCACCTGCGTCTCATTATTAAAATAGGTACGCGCGATGGACTCGGCGATGAGCACGCCACCCGTGTCGCCCTCGTCCCAATCCAATCGGCCGTCGAGGCAGCGGGGGTGCAAGGTGGTGAGGCCGTGGCTGTCCGTGGTGAGGAAGTCGAAGTGGAACTCCGAATCGCCACGCAGATAGCGGCGCTCATACCAGCCCGACTGTGCCAGCATCACGCTCTCCACTTGCGGTACCGTGGCCAACTCTTCGCCAGCGAAGCGCGATGTATTGCTGCTCCAGCGGCCTTCGTTGTCCCCCCATAAAGAGGTGAGCTCAAAGCGGTACAGCCGGTCGGCATCAGTAAGCTCGCGGTTGAAGCTGTGGTTGTACAGCACCTGTGTCATGAACAGGTAGAAGGCGGCGAAGGCTATGGTCAAGCCAAGGAGGTTCAGCGCGGTGGCGGTCTTGAAGCGGCGCGCCAGGTAGAAGAGAGAAGACATGATGATTTACGATTTGACGAATTACGAATTTGCGATTGCTTAGGCTAATGCCCGTTTGCGAGTGCAAAGGTACGTACAAATTCCCTTTACCTGCAAGACCTCCGTCCCACTTTCTGCTTCCGCAGATATAAAAACGTCTAAAAAATGGACACTCCTCCCTACACGCCGCCCATCAAAAAAACATTTTTTAACTTGAAAAAGAGCGCACCTGTCACCAATCCGTGACGGGTGCGCTCTTGCAGATCCTGGAGCCCTGATTACTTGAAGTTCTTGTGCTTGATGGTCCACTGGTCATAGCCCGTCAGGTCACCTCGGAGGAAGAGGGCTTCCGGCTCGCTCCTGCCCTTCAGTTGCCAGTCCAGCCAGGCGCGTACCATGCGTGCGTTGGCGCCGCCGAGGGGTTGTTCGTAGGTACCGCCATGGCCGCTCTGGGTGTTGTCGGCCAGAACCACAGGCACCTTCTTGATGGCATCATAGTCCATCTGTGCGTTCTGCCAGGCTACGTCCGTGGTGCCTCCGACGAGGTAGAGGATGGGGCCGTGAAGTTGCTTCAGGGACTGGGCACTCGCATCCGCCATCGTCATCTTGCCCATGCCGGCGTTGAGGATGAGGTAGGTCTTCAGACGCGGGTCAGCGGCATTGGCCAGCACCTGTGCACCGCCGCATGAATGACCCGCAGCGGCCATACGCGTCGTGTCCACCTTATTATAATATGGTGAGGCGGGGTCGGCAGCACGCTGGCAGATCCAGTCGAGCGCCTTCTGCACCATCGACGACGGCGTGTGCTGATCCTTCTCATGCTGTGCCATCATCTGCAGTTCGCCGATGGCGACGACCACGTAGCCGTAGGAAGCCACCTCGGTGAGCATATTCTCATAACCGATGCTGGTGTCCATGCAGCCCCCGTTGCAGAAGATGAGCACGGGCAGCTGTTCACGCTTCACCTCGCCGCGTCCAAACATACCTCGCTGGCCAATATTCATGGCGGCATCCAGGTTCATAGGCCTATAGACCACGAAGTCCGGCAGCGTCTTCTCCCGCACGGCCACTGCCTTGAAGGGTCCGCTGCCGCCATACTCAGGCACCTTCATCTGCTCGAAGCTGACGCTGGGGTCGTCGTGCCGGAGGTGGCGTGCGAAGAAGGCATCCAGCGCCGGACGGGTGAACTCCAGTTGCTGGTCGAAGGCTACGCTGTGCTGCCCGTGAACCTTCACATAATCCACCTGTGCACCAGCCCGCTGCATCTTCGTAACCCAGTCCTCGGTCAGATTGGGTCGCACGATGGGATCCTCGCCTCCTTGCAGCACGAGGAAGGGCGTCTCCGATGCTCCGATGTAGCCTATGGGCCACCACTCGGTGTGGTCAGCCCACTCGCCGGCGCGGCCGATCTCCGTAGGAGGAGCACCGCCTGCCGAGCAGGCGATGTCAGCCGTCAGACCCGCCATGAGCGAGAGGTGTCCGCCGGCAGAGTGACCATAGGTGCCGATGCGGTTGGGGTCGATGCCCAGTTCTTCGGCATGCGACTTCATCCAGCGAATGGCGGTCTGCACGTCCTCGATGCATGCAGGCATGGGAGCTTCTTGCACCAGGCGGTAGTTCATGTTGCAGACGACATAGCCCTTCAGGGCATAGTCCACCATGAGGCTGCGGTACACCAGGTCGTTCTTCGACCCCGCGCTCCATCCGCCGCCGTGGATGATGAGGATGGCAGGGCGGTTCTTCTGCGGACCGAAGAGGGGTTGCGCCAGGTCGAGGACGCAGGACGGCTCCTGTTTATAATGGATATTCTCCGTGATGGTGATCTGCTGCTGGCTGGCCTCCACGAAGCCCTCCATGATGGCCGTCGGGGCGGCGTTGTGGTCGAAGGCTCCCAGCTTGTAGCCTCCGGGCAGGCATTGCGGTTCCCAGTAGAAGACACCGCGGCAGTGGCCGTTGGTGGCCGTGCGAGCCTCACGGATGACACGAGCCAACTGGCGGCGTCCCTCCTCCATCTTCTCCGGGTGCTGCTCGTCGACCTCAAAGCCGGTCTCCACAATCATCACGTCGCACCCATATTTCTCGCTGCAGTGGCGGATGTTTGCCATGCAGTCGGTGATGATTTGGTTGTCTTGTTCGGGTGTGCCTCCCTTGGTGGCCCAGTAGGGATAGAGTGACATGCCTATCATATCCCACTTGCCTCCGTACTTCTTGATGATGTCGAGGTTCCAGTCATAGAGGCTCTGCTTGTGGCCCCGGTCAAGGTGTACCAGGACCGTAGCCTGAGGGAACACCTCCTTCACGGCATCGTAGCCGGCACGTATGAACCCCGCATACTGCTTGGGATTCTTCTCGATATGTCCCATGGGCCACAGCAGGCCGTTGGCAGTCTCGTTGCCCACCTGCACCCAGCGCGGCGCGAGGTCGTTCTGCTTCAGCAGTGAGAGGACGTCGAGCGTGTGCTCACGGACATCCTGCTGCATCTGTTTATACGAGTGTCCCTGCCAGGCAGCGGGGATGGGTTGTTTGCCGGGGTCGGCCCACGAGTCGGCATAGTGGAAGTCCACCATGAGGTCCATGTCCAGCGCCTTCACGCGGCGTGCCATTGCCAGCAGTGTGTTCTTGTCGCAGTCTCCGCCCCGGGGATTGACCCAGACGCGCATGCGGATGGCGGACATCTGGTAGTCGTTCTTCAGGAGCTCCAGGCACTCCCGTTCCTGTCCGTTGCGGTCGTGGAACTTCACTCCACGGCGTTCCTGCCCCGTGAGGAATCCCACGTCGGCTCCCTTCACAAAATCTTTTGTGGTACTCTGTGCGCCCGCCATCAGCGATAGCGCCAACAGCAATAGGGAAATCCATGTCTTTTTCATACTTTCAGAGAGTTTTTTATGTGATATATGTCAGTTCTTGATGAGATAGCGGCGTCCGTTCCTGATTGAGACGCCTCCTTTCAGTGGCGTGAATGGGTTTGAAGCGTATTCGTGCTGCAAAGGTCGCAAAAAATACCCGATTAAGGTTGCACTATCCTAACAATCCATAGCAAAAATGTAACAAAATGCACCATCATCTCTCTTTTTATGACCATTCATGTCGCTCGCCCCTTATTTTTTTGCTACTTTTGTCCCCTATTCGCCCATCAAGCATCCTCTCATGAAACCCAAATACAGCGGTGACTGTGCTCAGCGGTTTCCCCGCTGACCTATCAAGCATCCTCTTATGAAACCCAAATACTGCTTCATCCTGCTCATCACCATCGTTCTCTTGCTTCAATCCCTCTGTGCTCAAACGACCCAACGGCTGCAACTGCCCAATCTGGAGCAGTTGCCCTCACCGCGAGTGCTCTGCGTCGTCCAGGACGAAGAAGGATTCCTATGGTATGCCACGGAGGGCGGAGGTGTCTGTTGCGACGACGGGCGCCAGATGACAGTCTTCCGCAATGATGCCCGCCACCCCGACCTCCTTGGCAGCAACAACATCGCCAGCTTGGCTGCGGCAGGAAGACACATCATTATCGGTTCCTTCCACGGAGCCTACGTTCTTGACAAGAGTGATTACAACATTCGACGGCTCAACGAGGTGGACGACAAACGAGTCGATGATGTCATGGTCACAAAGGATGGGCATTGGTGGATCACGGCCAATAAGAAAGTCTTTGAGTTCTCCTCCGACGGACATCTCCTCAACACCTATCCCGCCGGCGACAAATACGTCTTCCGGCTCCACCAAGACTGCAACGGACGTATTTGGGCGTCCCAGTGGCAAGGCGGGCTACTGCAACTCACCAACGGACGCCTGCAACCTGCTCCATGGCCCCTCGAGGTCGCGCCTACGAACATGGCCGACAATCCCTCTGGAGAAGGACTGTTCATCAGCACATTCGGCATGGGCACCGTTCTCTATCAACCCGACCAGACCACCGACTCAATTCTCACCCCGGCCTCCATGCCTTTCCACCAGGCCTTCTCCTTGGGTCACGAACGTTTCGACAACAACGGACGACTGCTCGTGGCCGACGGCATGGGGGACTGCTTCGTCCTTACGACCGCACCCCAGCAGCTCTGGTACCAGACACCTTCCTTATCACCCTTTCTCGCGGATTCCCTGAGAGCTGCCAGAGGACTCTCTCAGCGTCCTGCCGCCTACACCTTCGATACCACAGGACGACTCTGGTTCAGCACAGGAAAAGATATACGCCGCCAGCAGCAACCCCTCGCGCTCGAAGAAGTCGTACTTCCAGATCTTGCCGACATCGCTGCAATGACCTTTGCTGCAGACGGTACTCTCTGGCTCGGAAGCATCTACGGAGTCATACACACCTTCAAGGAAGGCATCCTCAGCACCGACGATTACGCCTCCAACGAATACGGCGACGCCATACTCGCCCTACAGACCGACAGCCTCCTGCGAATGCTTCTCGTTTTCGAGCACTACGTCCGACTCTATGACCCCCAGCAGCACACCCTACGCCAGCAGAGCCGCGAGGCTCCAGGTACCTACGTCATAGAACTCGCAGAGACTCGACCCTATCAGCGATGGAGCCAACCCGAGAGTAACATGGTTGTCGAGCGCCTGCCACGATGGCTCACGGCCTGGTGGATGTGCCTCATCTACCTAATCATCGTCGCATCGTTGCTGGCGCTGATGATACATTATTATATATTAAGAAAGCAACGCCGCAGGTTCCTCGAATCCATCCGGGAGGGTGTTCGGGAGGAACCTCTATCTCCACAAACGTCTGACCCTTCGACGCAAGACGAGGCAACCCCTCCCCTTAGCACCGAAGAGCAGTGGCTACAGAAGGCCATAGCCCTTGTCATGAATCATATCGACAAAGACGAATACGGATTGGAACAGCTCTGCAACGACCTCGCCATGAGTCGAATGACCTTCTATCGCAAAATACAGTCTGCCACAGGACAAAAGCCCTCGGAGTTCATACGCACCATACGCCTGCGCCGTGCTGCAGAGCTCCTGCGTGAAGGACGACTGTCCGTCACCGAAGTCAGCTATGACACGGGCTTCTCCTCCGTCAGCTACTTCAGCCGGTGTTTCCGAACGATGTATGGCGTGCCACCCACACAGTTTGGCAAAACGACCACCGCCGACGACCGTCGTCCCAAAGATATTCCTAACTGAGACGGAGGAACCTGCCTCACTAACACTCCTCCCAACGTATAGACATCTATCATCACATCCTCGTCTTCTCCGAACCGCGAACCAACACCTGTTACATCGGTACCCGTGGGCAGGGCCTGACCTTCCAATGGAAAGACACGCAACGAGGATATTACCGGCAGACCCGCGGTGCTCGTGGCGACAAGTTCCAGCAGATGACTGCCGGGTTCTGGGATGGCGATGTCGAAGGACTGGTAAGCATCGGCATTCTTCAGGAAAAAGGCCTTGGAGATGCTGTCGCCGTCCAATCTCAACTCACCACCTCGCAGAGCCGGACAGCCATATTGGAATACCAGACGATAGGCGCCAGCCTCTGCCACGGCCAAGCCCCAACGTTCTATTCCACCCTTCTGGTCCCCGTTTTCCACGACACCTTCGTCCAGTAGCGCTGAACGCCCTACAAAGAACGTCACCGTGTCACTCACCTGGGTGTACTTTGAGGTGTCTGTGGCTTTAGCCCAAGCCGTGTGAACGCCTAATGAAACGTCCTCCAGGACAAAGGGAATGGTGACCGTGCTTCCTATAGCACTCATATCTTCTGCCTTAAACGTTCCGGCTTTCTTCTTGTCCAGATGGAATTCCACCGATTGAATACGGTTCTTACGCTGATGTTGCACGCGCGTCTGGAGTTCCACTTCTCCCTCATCTACACTCTGCCCCGCCGTCGGTGAGAGCATACGCACCTTCATCATCCAACTTACTTCCGTGTGCTTCACGCCCAAGAACGCATCCATCATCACCGTGGGTCGCCTCGTCGACTCGTCCCAGGCACCCATATCATAGCCGCCCATGGATTCTGGTTCCCAGTAGAAGCAGCCCAGGTCCCCGTTCTTGATCATCCGGTTCATCACACCCGCTAAATACTGATTCCCCACTACAGCCTCCTTCGGATAGTGACCGGTCTCCACGACCATACAGGGGGTCTTGTAGCGGGACTTCAGGTCGTTGATGTTTGCCATCACCTTCGTGATCATCGTTGGTCCGTCCAGGTGGGACCATCGGGGGTAGGCAGACAGTCCGATGATGTCCCACTTGGCACCATTCTTCTTCAAACCGTCGAAGATGTTTCGATAGAGCGAATTATCATGACCATCCGGCAGATGGACGATCACCTGCATCGTGGAGTCCACAGCCTTCACGGCATCGTAGCCCGCCTGAACGAACTTCGCGAAAGCTTCCGAGCCGCCCTGGTTGGTCTGCCCCACGGGGTACAGCATACCCCGCTTCGTCTCGTTGCCCACCTGCACCCACTTCGGCACCACCCCGGCTACCTTGATGGCGGTGAGCACATCCTTCGTGTGGTCGTAAACGTGCTGCGCCAGCGCCTCCACGGAATGGTCTGTCCATAACGACGGGATGGTCTGGTTCCCTGGGTCAGCCCACGTGTCGCTGTAGTGGAAGTCAATCATCACGCTCATCCCTTTCGCCTTCGCACGCTTGCACATGCCGACGACCTCTGCCTTGCTGCTGGCGCCGCTACCCACCGTCCACACGCGCAACCGCACACTATTGATGCCCTGTTCTTTCAGTATCTGAAGGATGTCTTTCTGCCGACCATTCTTGTCCAGCCACTTCGTGCCCCAGCCTTCCATCTGCGGAACGAAACTAATGTCTGCACCAAAGGCGAAGTCCAGCTCATGTGTCGAGCGGTTGAATAGCGTGTCTGTCACTGTGATGGCACGTACACCGAACGTCATCGCCATCAGAAGAATTAAAAGAGTAGCTCGTTTTGCCATACTTTCATGTCTTTTTGTTGGGTTATATAAAATCTGCGGCAAAGGTACGTCTTTTCTTGCTTCTGTCCTTTCACAAACATAACAAACTTATGTCCTTATGTAACATTTGGCTATTATGCAGCTTCATTCCAGTACCTTCCTTCGCGATAACCGGGTGATGTGACTCCGTTTGTATACTTAAAGAATAGCCCTGCCACATCTCACGACGGAGCAGGGTTGATGTTAGAATTTACTAACTTATGTTGATGAAGTAGGTTGCTTATTTTATCTCTAATCGCTCGTTGTCGCCGAAGGCTTCGTAGCCGCTGGTGATGACGCGTTCGCCGGGTTCCAGACCTTCGGTGACTTCGTAGTACTGCGGATTCTGGCGGCCGATGCGGATGGTGCGTCGGAAGGCGGTGTGTCCGTCTCTGCTGAGGACGTAAATCCAGGTGCCACCCGTCTTCTGGAAGAAAGCTCCTCGCGGGATGAGCACAGCTTGCTCGGGCTGACCCAGTTCCAGATTGAGGTAATAGGTCTGCCCGCTGCGGATATTCGCTGGCCGCGTGCCGCGAAAGACGAAGTCTGTGCGGAACTTGCCTTGTCGCACTTCGGGATAGACCTTGCGTACTGTCAATGAGAAGTTGGCCTCGCCACGGACGATATTGGCAGTGAGCCCGGCGCGCACACGGTCGATATAGTGCTCATCGACTTGTGCCTCTATCTTGAAATTACTTAGGTCGTTGATCTGCCCGATTTTCTGTCCGGCGGCTATGCTCTGACCCAGTTCCACGTCTAAGAGTCCCAGTTCACCGTCGATGGCAGCTCGCACCTCCAATTTATTCTTGCGTTCTCTCACGAGGACAACGTTCGTCCGCATATTGGCCAGGTTGTCCTCCATCTGGTCCATCTGCACGCTGCGGTAGATGCTGTCCTGCTCGAGGCGCTGAGCGATGAGTCCCTGCTTGCGGGCGGCCAAGCGGTAGTCCTCCTGGCTCTGCACGAAGACCTCGCGGCTGATGAGTTTCTCGTTGTAGAGGCGTTCGTTCTGGCGGTAGGTGCGCAGCTTGCGCTCGGTGTCCATGGCCAACTGTGCTTGTTCGAGTTGGTTGTTGAGGCGGTCCTGCTGCATGGCCACCTGTGTGTTGCGCAGGAGGTTCTGCTTTTCGGCCAGCTCAGCTTCGGCGTTGAGGATCTGCAGGTCGAGGTTGCTGTTTCGCAGGCGGATGATGACATCGCCCTTGTGAACCATGCAGCCTTCCTCGGCCACGCGTTCAGTGACGATGCCGCCTTCCTCGGGCGAGAGCTGCACCACCTGAATGGGCACCACCTGTCCGCTCAGTCGCACATAGTCCTTAAATTCAGCAATGCGGACTTCGCTGAAGGTGAGTTCGTCGGTTTTGACGCGCAGTGTGGTGTCGTGGTTGCCGAAGACCAGCCATAGCGCAATGAGGATAACTGCCATGCCAGCGGCGAGGTAGGGGATGTGCTTGCGTTGCAAGCCATTGTGTGGAGTGATAGGTTTATCCATAGGGGGGTGGAGTTTAAAGTATAAAGTATAAAGTTTAAGGTTTAAGGGCTTAATAGGTTAATAGTTTAATAGGTTAATAGTTTAATAGGTTAATGGGTTAATGGGTTAAAGGTCAAGGGTTAAGGCTCTTCCACAAGTTTTTTCCTTCGTAGTAGCGTCTTTGCATTTCCTTGATGCCAATCATCAGACGGGATTGCAGGAGGGCGGCGCGGGATTGCAGGAGGGTGGCAGAGGCTGTTTGCAGGTCGATGGGCGATGCCAGTCCTTCGGAGAATTGCTGGCGGACAAGTTCGTAGGCAAGACTGTCGGCAGCTACTTTCAGCTTTCCCTGTAGGCTTTCCTTGCGGTAGGCCATGACGTCGAGTTGTGCTTGTCTGCGCAGGACTTCCAATTCAGTCTGTTTGGCGTCATACTGTTCCTTTGCGATGCGCAGGTTATTCTTGGCACGCCGTAAGCTCATCAACGAGCCAAGACGGTTAAAGAGCGGGATGGAGAGATTCAGGGAAACATACTCGCCCAGGTTGTTCTTCAGTTGCTGTCCAAATGGCGTTGTGCTGGGCATGTTGAGGTTTCGGAAGTAGGAAGAATTGATGCCGGCAGAGAGAGATAGGGTGGGGAAGAGTGAGGCACGAGAGGCACGCAGGTTGTGGCGGGCGGACTGCATGTTATAGAATGCTTGCGCAATCAGGGCGGACTCAGCATCACCCGTGGCAGCCTCACACTCCATAAAAGAGGTGGGGAAGAGGCTGGAAGTGAGAAAAAGGCTGTCGCTAGTCTTCCAATTCATTACTTCTTTCAGCTTCAGCATACAATTTTCCAACAGGTTCTGTTGTCTGGTTAACGTGAGCGCATCGGAGGCCTCTTGTGCTTTCATTAAAGCCACGTCAGCTGGACTTTTCATCCCCTCTTCCTCCATCACCTGTGTTCTGCGCCTCATCATCTGACTCTCGTGCAGTTTCTCGGCGGCCAGAAGTATGGCTTCCTGAGCATAGACGACATCGACAAAAGCCTGATACGTCTGCAAGGCCACCTGGTCGCGCTCGGCTTGCAGGGTCTTTTTCTGCATCAATACATCGGCGCGGGCGGCACGAAGCGCATGGAGGCGGTAGAGCCCATCGAAGACGGGCAACGATGCTGACAGCCCATAACCATTATTAAAGGTACTCACGCTCGTGAACGTGTTCGTTTCCGGGTCAATGGCCCGACCAAAATTCCATTGCACGCCGGCAGAGGCTCCAAAACTGGGGAGGAAAGACCCAGCGGCCTGCATACGCGTTGCCTCTGCATTATCCAACGTAAGTTCTCGTTGCCGCAAACCATGACTGTGCTTCACTGCATACCGCATACAATCTTCCACTGTCATGGAGTGTGCTTCCGTGAGGTCAGTCGTCTGGCCTTGCATATCGGCGACCATCACCATGCACATCCAGATGTAACAGCTCACCCTCTTAGGTGTTTTTATTGTTCTATCATGATGGAATGATTGTTCGATAGTCATGGAATGATGATTCCATGATGATGGAATGATGAATGCAGCTATGCGTTCCAAGCAAGAGGAATAGGTGTGAGACATGATGAAACTATTTTTAGTATGTAATCTGTTTAGGGGAACGTCTTGGTTTTTGCTGCAAAGGAAGAGTTTTCCTCTTATTCTTGCAAGCCTCTTGAACGACAAAAGCGAATCTCAAGTAGCAAAATGTCTAAAAAATAGACACTCTTTTACTCGAAGACGCACTTTTCCGTGGTGAAATTTGGCCGTATGTGTCCTTGTGCCTACCTTTGCAACAAAAAGGAAAAAGATATGCAACACGGTACGATTCTTGTTTGTGACGATAACACCGACATCCTGACAGCACTTCAATATGCATTGGAAGATACGTTCCAACGCATCATTCAGCTCACACACCCCGAACAGTTGCTTTCGACCATGGCAGCAGAGACCGTAGATATAGTGTTGTTGGATATGAATTTCTCAATGGGCAGAAACAGTGGCTCTGAGGGCATCCAATGGTTGAAGACGTTGCGAGAAAGGCATCCGGATGTGCCTGTAGTGCTGCTTACTGCTTATGGTGACGTGCCTTTGGCGGTGCGTGCGTTGAAGAGCGGTGCCGCCGACTTCATCACTAAACCCTGGGATAATGACGACCTCATCCGCAAACTCACAGAAGTCTTGACAGCACAGCGGGAAGTGGCACCGTTGAACGAAGTGGAGCTGGCACATATTCGGAAGGCTGTTGACCGAGCCGATGGCAATCTCTCGGTGGCAGCACGCATGTTGGGTGTTACGCGCCAAACACTTTATAATAAGCTCAACCGGGGGGTGAAGTTTAATGTTTAAAGTTTAAGGTTTAATGGGTTAATAGGTTAATGGCTTAAAAAAGATATGATATCCCTCTATTTATTTGTAATCTTTTCCCTCCTCTTTCTCATTTTCTTTCTTTTTCTTTTCTTTCGCCACCAGCGCGGTCTTCGCCAGCGGGCTCATCTGATGCGTGAGGCCATTCGCAACCATGATTGGACATTCAATCTTAGTACGCGGGGTTTGACGAGCGGCGAACGTGCCATGCAGGATGCTCTGAACGATTTGGGACAGGTGATTCGACAGCAAGTCAGCCAAAGCGAGGTTGAGTCATGGGAACGGCTCATGCGCGTGCTGACACATGAAATCATGAATTCAACAGCACCCATCGCCAGCATCAGTCAGAGCCTCCTCCGTCGTGTTGATGTGCAGGGGACAGCTCTCGAGGCTGGCATCAGAAGCATTCACTCTACAGCCTCTCGCCTGACAACCTTCGTGGACAGTTACCGCAAACTTTCGCAACTTCAGCAACCTGTTCCACAAAACATACGCCTCGCTACCTTCATTGGGGAAATCCAAAACCTGTTTCCAAACCTCACATGGGACATCTCTGGCTTTGACGAACAAACCATTTACGCTGACCCAGCCCTCCTGCAGCAAGTTGTCGTGAATCTGGTGAAAAATGCCGTGGAAGCTGGAAGCACAAAAATAAAAGTAGAAACTTCACCTGTCCATGTCTTTCCTACAGCCCTTTTCTTCTCTAACAACGGGGCACCCATTCCCGCTGAAGTGCGTGACACCATCTTCGTTCCCTTCTTTACCACTAAAAACAACGGAACAGGAATCGGCCTCTCGCTGAGTCGTCAGATCTTAGCACGCCAAGGTGGAATGCTGGAACTGATGGAACAACCACGAACAGGCTACACCACTTCCTTCTGCCTCTCCTTACCCAACGGCTTGAAGTAACGATTATCCGAGGAAGAAGAGGCTGACGCCGACAACGGAAATCATGGCACCGAGGACAGCACGCCATGTGAGCTTCTCATGGAAAAACCAGCGGGAGGGCAACAGGATGATGATGGGAGTCATGGCCATTAACGTCGAAGCAATGCCTGCTGCTGTGTATTGCACGGCCATCAACGAGAAGCCCACACCGACGAAGGGACCGAAGATGGTCGTGGCGATGGCAACCGAAAGACCTCTGCCGTCGTGAAGGGCTTTGCGCATGGGGGTGAAGCCGTCGCGAAACCAATGCAGAAGGCCAAAGCCGATGAGACCCGCAATGCAGCGGTAAAAGTTGGCATTGAAAGGGAGAAACCATTCAGGCATTCCTGCGACCACCTCGAAATGGTTCATGCCAATCTTGCTCAGAACCAGGCCGATACCTTGACACATGGCAGCGCCGATGGCAAAAAGGACACCATTGAGTGGCAGACGCAACGACACTTTGTGATGATTGCCACGTCCGAGAACGGAAATGCCGATGCCAAAGAGCGTCACCACCATCGCCACAATGCTCATCAGCGTCAAATGCTGTCCCAGTGTCACCCATGCCATCAGCGCCGCTGCCAAGGGAGCCAACGTCATGAAAAGCTGACCAAAGCGTGAGCCAATGATGATGTAACATTGAAACAAGCAGAAGTCACCAATCACATAACCTACCAGTCCCGACAGCAACATCCATCCACAGGCCTCACGTGTCGCTCCTACAGGCAGGAGATCCCCGGTCGTCACAATAAACAGCACCAATGAAAACAATATGGCCAAAGCCATCCGCAGCACGTTCAGCGTCAGGTTGCCCAGTCTTTTGCTTCCGAACTCACTCAACAAGGCCGTCGCTGTCCATGAGAAAGCAACGCCAATGGAAATAAGTTCACCTAAATAGCTCATCTTCTCTCAAGTATTTTCTCCTAACGAACCACCACCTTTTGACCACCCATCAGATATAGGCCCTGTGATAGGCTGTTGTGTGAGCTATGGACAAAATGTTTTCCATCTATTCCATAAATAGCGTGATCGGGATGACGTCGCTGTCTGGTGCTGAAAGACTGAACAGCAGTCGGGCCCGCATTCGCGATGCGCTGAATGCGGAAGTAGTCCACCTTGAACCAACCCGCATTGTCGGTGGCATGTTGGCCGTTGTTGAGGCGGTTGCTGGTCTTGATACCGAAGGTCAGGTCTTGACCCTTGACCACATCCACATAAACTTCCATGTCTTTCAGCACCATGTTAGAGGTGTTTCCACCTGCATAGCCTGCATAGCTGTTCACTTCGCCGTCGGTGAGTAGGTTGGTGTAGTCGCTGGCGTAGCCGTAGTACTGTACGTTTTCATTGGCAAACAGCCGGCAGTTTGTTTTCTTGTTTACTTCTACCCATAGCTTGCATGAGATGCGGTAGGTGCCAGCTTCCAGTTTTGTGGCAGGAATGGTCTGATAGAGCCAGAAGTCATCTGGCATGGGTGTTGAATTGATCCAGCAAACGTTGTTCCCGTGGTAGTTGGCTGCGTCTTGATTGACTCCGTATGACTCTTTTCCATTGCTGCCCAACTTCAGCTCTCCTTTCGCTTGCCATCCACAGGGGATGCCCCGCCCGATGTTGCCGACAGGGTTCAGCTGGCAGTCGTGGTTGTACTCGAAGTCGTGGTTCTCGATAAGTCGCGTGGTGAGCGTGAGGTCACCGTCTGACGTGTTCCGAATCTCACTGACAACGAGTCCAGGGTCAAGGAAACAGATGCGGAGAGTGGCCAAGCCGTCCTGTGGGCAAGCGTAGTCAAGGGTGGCATCGGCATAACCTTGGACAACGGTGGAATTCCATTTGCCTTCCATTGCTATGGTTTTGATGGAGCTGATGACGGCTTTCTCGCCGTTCATCGAAAGTGCTACCCGCAAATCATAGTTGGTGTTGATAGGGAAGTTGGGAAGGCAACGTACCTCAATGTGATTGTAACCTGTTCGCACAGGTATCTCGTATTCTGCGTATGGAGCCTGTTCAATATCGTTGGCGGTGTAGGACGTCATGTCAAGTGGCCAGACGGTCACACTGGCCTGATTGATGCCGAGACCTTCGATTGTCTTGATACGCCTGTTCGCCGTTTTGTAGTCGGTGGCGGGTATGATGACGACGGAATCTTCTTGGCGCGGCAATTCACGCTCCCTCACGTCTGTCGCTGTCGCTGTCGGCGGCACATTGAACTGTTCCAGGTCGCGAGGCTTGAAGTTCATCATTCCTTTCCATTTTCCACCTGCGATTTGGTTGTTGTATCGGTTCGTCAGTTGTCCAATCATACGGTAAGCTGCACGGGCATCGGTCGCATATTGCAAAGCTTGTTCTCGTTGTCCAAGAGCAGCCAGCTCCAGACTCTGCGAGGCTCGTAAGGTCTTTATGTTCATGTAATAAGCCCCCTTTACTGGGTATTCGATGAGTTGGAAGAACGCATCTTGCAGGTTGGTGGGGATGCGTGCTTGCAAAGCATCTACCATCTGTGCCAGTGCTTCGTAATCATTGATGCGTCGGTCTTTGTCCTCGTATGTGTACTGAACCAAGTGTATGTGTTCTGGCTTTCCACCCGCAGCCAGGCGGTAGTATTCGCGTTTGATGGCGGCTACATGGTCAGCCACCTCCTCACCAAAGGTCTGTGCCGCCCAGAAACGGTTGTAGTCAATGGCATGTTCGGGTGTCCAACTGTTGATGTCCCATGCTAAGTCCATGCAGAATTGTAGTTCCATCTCTGCAGGCTTGATGTCACCGACATTGACAACCCAAAGTGTGCGGACACCTTGGTCGTATGCACGTGACAGTTCATAGCTGATGAGTGAGGGGGAGTGTGAGCAAAGCCAAAGATAATCAGCAGGCGTGCCCCAGTAGGAAACATGATAATAGACCCCGTTTCCGCCCGAACGTACTTGTTCGGCAGGCCGAGGCAGTTGGCGGATATAGCCGTGGTTATCGTCAACCCAGCAGAGGGTGACATCCTCTGGCACTTGCAGCCCTGCATTGTAAGCGTCCAGGACCTCTTTGTAAGGGATGAAAAGTTGTGGCACGCGTGTCACATCGTTAAAATAATTCGAAAGCAAGTTGCGTTGGAAACCGATGATGTCCGTGAGTCCGCGCACCTTGTCTTCTGTCGAAGGGTAGCCAGAGATGCCCCAGTCGTGCACACCACGCATTCCCAGTGTGTACATGGCATCATAGCCAACACTTTCTTTCACACGCTCTTCCCAATAGGTCTGGATCTTTGATTTGTTGGTCACGTAGTTCCAATCTTCGTTGGTGCCGTTCCAAGGTTCGTGACGCCATTCCCATTCATTGTCGCGAAGCATCTGCTCACAATGGCTGGAACCCAGCACGATGTCATATTTTCTTGCGACTGGCAGGTTGTCCTTGTTGGCCCAGAATGCTTGAGAACAGAGGTGCATGGCAGGCCAAAGTGTATTAGCGCGCAGACGCAGCAGCAGTTCCATCACGCGAGCGTAGGTGTTAGGGCCTATGTTGTTGTATTTCTTGTCGATGCCTTTGCTGGCCCAAGGGAATAGAGCGAAGTCCTCGTCATTGATGAAGATGCCGCGGTATTTGACGGACGGCTCTTTGGACACGGTTCTGTCACCCTTCACATAGAGTGCTTCTTTCTTGGAGGGGAGCACATCGGCCCACCAAACAAGAGGAGAGACACCCATTTGGCGAGACAATTCCAACAGACCGTATGCTGTGCCGCGTGGGGTGGATCCGGCAACGATGAGTGCTTGGGAAGTTCTTCCTGGCAGGTTGACTACTTGAAGAATGTACGTCTCCCATTTACCTGCTATCTCGCTGAGGTCGATAGCATGTTGGCTGACCAATTGGTCGATGAGGGCCGACTGTCCTATTGTGCCAGCAATGATGCAGGGACTTTGTTTGTCGGCAGAAGAGTCGGAAATGACAAGTGGACGCACTCCTGTGACCCGTTCGATATCATCGGCCAGACAATCGGCTGCCGTCCTGACGACTTCTGCATCAGCAGCATCCACCATAATCGTTGTTGCTGTCGTTCCTTCAACAATGGTCATGCATCCTGTGGTGCGCTGTTCGCAGACGGAGATAGGGTTGTATGCGGCATCTTGAGCTTTAAGCTTTTGTTTGATTTGTCTTGCAGGTAAAACGGAGGATGCTGTAAAGGCAATCATTATTGCCAGTCCGAAGATTCTGTGTTTGCGTAAGTTCGTTTTCATATTGCTCTTATGCCTTATGGATTTGGCGGCAAAGATACAACAATCTTGTGATACTAACCTTGTCTATACCCTAAAAACAATGATGAAAGTTGCACAAAGAACAACCTGTTTCCTATCGTGACGACTTTTTGTCATGAGAAGGATTGTATTCTTGAGCAAAAAACAATAGAAACCTTACTGACGGTTATGTTCAAAAGAATGTAAAAATGTCAGTTTGCGGTTTTAAGTGCTGTTAAGTGGATAGCTTATCGTGTTAATGAATTGGAAAAATGCACGACAAAACGTCAGCGAGATAAACTTTTGCACTACTTTTGTGACCGAAACAGCAGAATGACCGAAACTTTAGTCTTAGGACATTTAACATTTAACATTAAACACTAAACTTTAAACTTTAAACCAAATATGACACAGACGACAAAGACTTGGCTCGGCGCCGCAGCGTTGGTACTGAGCAGTAGTGTACTCACAGGCGCGGTGATGCGCCGGGGGATGAACGTGAATAATGACGATGCGTCGGGAACCACTTTCTTTGGTGCCCAACCCGCTTCTATGCAGATGCCTAATGCCGCAACGGCATCATTGGCAGCTCCTGCGGGGCTGGTGGATTTGACGACTGCCGCCGAACGGTCGGTGAACTCGGTCGTATATATTAAGGTAACGCAGAATGCGAAACGACAGACAGTGACTGTGCGTGATCCGTTCGAGGAGTTCTTCGGCGATTTCTTTGGTTATGGAAACCGTGGACGCGGTCAGGGACGTCAGCAGGAAATAGAGACACAACCTAAGCGACAGGGTGCAGGCAGTGGTGTGATAATCTCTGCCGATGGCTACATCGTGACGAACAATCATGTCGTGGCGGGCGCCGATGAGATTCTTGTGAAATTGAATGACAATACAGAATACAAGGGACGTATTATCGGCTTGGACGAGACGACAGATTTGGCATTGGTGAAAGTGGAGGCGAAGAACCTGCCTGCCATTGTTATCGGCAACTCTGATAATCTGAAAATTGGCGAGTGGGTGCTGGCCGTGGGCAATCCGTTCAACCTGACTTCAACCGTCACGGCTGGAATCGTCTCAGCCAAAGCACGTTCCTTGGGTGCCAATGGCGTGGAAAGTTTCATACAGACAGATGCCGCCATCAACGCCGGTAACTCAGGTGGTGCTTTGGTGAACGAACGTGGTGAACTGGTAGGCATCAACGCGATGCTCTACAGCCAGACGGGTAGCTACAGTGGCTATGGTTTTGCCATCCCGACGACCATCATGAACAAGGTCGTGGCCGACCTAAAAGACTTCGGAATCGTGCAACGTGCCATCCTTGGAGTAAGGGGCATGGACGTAACCAACTATATAGATGTGGAAAAAGAGAAAGGCAACGAAGTGGAACTCGGCACAACGACAGGTATCTATGTGAGTGACGTCGAACCCAAGTCAACCGCAGAAGAGCTGGGCTTGCAGAAGGGAGACGTTGTCACGGCCATCGACGGCAAGGAGGTCACAAAGATGGCCGAGTTGCAAGAAGCCTTGAGCCAACGCCGCCCAGGCGATAAGGTGAAGGTGACTTTCATCCGTTCTAAGAAAACCCGAAACGAGACCGCCATCTTGCGTAATGCCCAGGGTGGAACTGAGGTGATGGAAGAAGTAGATATCGACCTCTTTGGCGCTCAGTTGAAACCGCTCAGCGACGAGAACAAACGCGAGCTGGCTCTGCGATATGGCTTGGAAGTCGTGGCCTTGAAGAAAGGCAAGATGCAGGATGCCGGTATCACGAAGGGCATGATTCTGCTGCAAGTCAATGATCAGGAGATGAATACCGTCGAAGACTTCGAGAATGCCGTGAAGGCAGCCAACCAGAGCAGCGACCGCACCTTGTGGATTCGTGCCATTACTCCGAGTGGTCGTCGTGTGGCTACTGCCATCGACCTCAGCGACGAAAAGAAAAAGAAATAAGCGGGTCTCAAGGGACTCATGGCCGTTGTGCTTGCAAAAAGCAGGCCAAAGCTTTTAACTTGGCGAAAGGGAGCAAAGAAAACAAATTCTTTGCACCTTTCGCACTTTTTTAGGAAAGATTCTTTGAATTTTTCTTGTGTGTGAACTATATATAATGTAATTTTGCACGCTAAAAAATGAATTAGTGGAATGAGACAACTAAAGATTACCAAAAGCATCACCAATCGTGAGAGTGCTTCGCTGGACAAATACCTGCAGGAAATCGGGCGTGAAGACCTGATTACCGTGGAGGAAGAAGTGGAGCTGGCACAGCGCATCCGCAAGGGCGACCGTGCTGCGCTGGAGAAGCTGACACGGGCCAACCTTCGTTTCGTGGTCAGTGTAGCCAAGCAGTACCAGAATCAGGGTCTGAGTCTTCCCGACCTCATCAACGAGGGCAATTTGGGTTTGATTAAGGCGGCAGAGAAGTTCGACGAAACTCGCGGTTTCAAATTCATCTCATACGCCGTTTGGTGGATTCGCCAGAGCATCCTTCAGGCATTGGCCGAGCAGAGCCGTATCGTCCGACTCCCACTGAATCAGGTAGGCTCACTCAACAAAATCAGCAAAGCCTTCTCGAAGTTTGAGCAGGAGAACGAGCGTCGCCCCAGTCCCGATGAGCTGGCTGAGGAATTGGACATCCCTGTGGATAAGATTTCTGACACGCTGAAGGTCAGCGGACGTCACATTTCAGTGGACGCACCTTTCGTGGAAGGCGAGGACAACACACTGCTGGACGTCATTGTGAACGACGACAGCCCCATGGCAGACAAGAGCCTTGTCAACGAGAGCCTCAGCAGGGAAATTGACCGTGCCCTGTCCACACTCAGCGACCGCGAGAAACAGATTGTGGAAATGTTCTTTGGTATCAATCATCAAGAGATGACGCTCGAGGAAATCGGCGACAAGTTCAACCTTACCCGTGAACGTGTCCGCCAAATCAAAGAGAAGGCCATCCGTCGTTTGCGCAACAACTCCAAGAGCAAGCTCCTGAAATCCTACCTCGGTTGAGAAGTTATTTTTTATGAAGGACAAAATCATCATTTGTCTGTTGGGGCTCTTGTTCGCATTGCCCTCTTTGGCACAGAAGAAACCAGAGAAGAAGACCATTTATCTGTTCGGCTTTGCGACATCGTTCACGGACTCCTTGGCTTATCTGACATCCATACAAAAATTGGATGAAGGCTGGATCGATGAACATAAATTCCTGGTGGACCGTTCACTTTATAGTTTGCAGCTTCAGATTAACTTAGAGCAGATCGAAGGGGTGAAGAATCCAATCTGCACCATCTTATTCGATACGAAACAGCGCCGTCTGCAACGCAAGTGGGCGAAAATCAAGAAACGTCATGAAGCCGCTCAGGATTTGATTTATAAAGAGCTGGGCGAAGAACATTTCAAATTCCATCCAGAGGAATACCGGGAAGTTGTCATTGGCGACGAACAGCCGACAGCCCAACCGCCTCAATCCAAAGGCACCAAGAAGAAGAAAAAGAAATAAAAGATCATGAATATATCTCGCTTCAAAGTGGCGCTTCATCGCTTGCAGGTGAACCTGCCAGACTTCATGGAAGCCTCACAGGTTATACCCTCTTTTTCGCCCTTTGTGTGTGAGGATGAGGGCGATGTGCTTTTCACGATGGACGTGTCAGTGGGCTCAGCACCTGATTTCAGCCAGCTGGACGAAATCGGACAGTTTGACTGTGGCGGTGCCAATCACGGAGTCTATCGGGATGCCGACGGAGGATATGCTTTCGAAATCAGTCTTCCTGCCTGCGACACAGGGACGCTCAGTTGCTGCATGACAGCCAGTGCAGACTTCGCCCATTGTCGTGCCATCCTGACAGAAGGACTGCTGCGCCAGCATCAGTTTGGACTCAACAACGCCCTGATGATGGCATACGCCTTTGCAGCTGCCACGCAGGACACGTTGCTCGTCCACGCATCGGTCATCCGAAACAGCGGCTACGGCTATCTCTTCACCGCACCCAGCGGAACCGGAAAGAGCACCCACACTCACTTGTGGTACAAATACATACCGGGCAGCGACTTGATGAACGATGACAACCCTGTTGTCCGCATCGTTGACGGTGAGACACGCATCTACGGTTCGCCGTGGAGCGGCAAGACACCATGCTACAGGAACATTTGGGCACCGGTCGGTGCCATTACCCGCATCGAACAGAAGCCGGAGAACACCATCCGCCGCATGGCACCCGTGGAGGCTTTCGCCACCTTGTTGCCGGCTGTCAGTTCCATGAAGTGGGACAAGCGCGTTTATGAAGGCATCTGTCGGTGCATCTCGCGTCTGTTGAGGACCACGCCTGTCTATCTCCTCGGTTGTCGTCCCGACGAGGAGGCCGCACATGTCAGTCACGATGCCATCGCCGTGAAGTAACGCGTCAATCCTCAAAGTGTGAATCGTCATGATGTTCCTGAAACGACTCATCTTCAAGGTCGGACGCCTGCTGGCCACTCCTTGGCGAAAATCCAAGCAGAGACGCTATGCAGACCCCTCGGCAGCGGGCATTCCCCGGATGGAATTTCCGAATGCCAAGTATCTGCCGTTGGTGCGGAAGGCCATTGCTGGTGGCGAGAAGGCCATCATCTCGGTGAAGGGATTCAGTATGCGTCCGTTTCTGGAGCATGAGCGCGACCGTGTGGAACTGGCTCCGTGGACCAACCTGTGTGTGGGTGATGCCGTTTTGGCCGAAATCCAACCCGGCCAATTCGTGTTGCACCGCATCATTGACATCCAGGGCCGGGAACTCACCTTGATGGGCGACGGCAACATTCGCGGTACCGAGTATTGCACGACGGCCGACGTCTGCGGAGTCGTCACCAAATATCTACGCCCTGGAGGCCACGAGTTGTTGGCCAGCGATCCTTCCTTAATACGTAAAATCAACATCTGGCGCAGGCTGCTTCCCATACGCCGTCTGCTCCTTTTCTTCTATAAATTGACTGTATGAAAATCAAGAACGGATTTGAACTGATGGATGTCTGCGGCGAAGCCGTCGTAGTTGCCCACGGTAAAGAAAACATAGATTTCTCCAAGGTCATCAGCCTTAATGAGAGTGCTTCATATCTTTGGAAAAAGGTGGAAGGCCGTGATTTCGATGCCGCCGAACTGGCTCGCCTGCTCACCGAAGAATATGAGGTGGACGAAGCCACTGCCCTTCGCGATGCCGAGAAGATGATGACAGATTGGCGCGAGGCAGGGCTGGCGGAGTGATTGACGGAAACGCCATTCATCGCCCTCTTCCTATTGTTTTTCTCCAAAAAGTCTCAATCCCTCACCTTTTGCTTCAATTGGATGTCATTCAGGCAGTTATGGGTGAGGGATAGGTGAGGAATAGGTGAGGGATGGTGAGGAAAACTCACCATCCCTCACCTATTCCTCACCTATTCCTCACCTCCAATCGTTTGTCGGACAGCTATTTAGGTGGAAAGGTGAGGGATTGAGACTTTTTGAAGGAAAAACACATAGTAGTAGGAGTGGAGATGCTGTCATGTGACAGGAAGGTGTGTACGTTCTATGAAGAAGGTGTACATATTCCATTCGGAACGTGTACACCTTCCAGTCTTTTTGTTCGTTGCTACTCGTGCTGGCGGTCTTTTGTGAAGCCTTCAAATTGAATGTGTTTCATTTGCCGCATAATCCATGTTTGACGTTTCAGCATGTATGGCGATGGTTCTTTGCTGTTGAATCGCAGCGGATTGGGCAGTGTGGCGGCGATGAGGGCGCAGTTGGCCCGTGTCAGTTTAGCAGCTGGCCGGCCAAAGTGCAGTTGTGCCACGGCCTCGGTGCCATAGATGCCGTCGCCCATTTCGATGGAGTTCAGATAGACTTCCATGATGCGTTGTTTTCCCCAGATGAGCTCGATGAGGGCGGTGAAATAGACTTCCAGCCCTTTTCGCGCCCATGAATGTCCCGGCCAGAGGAAGACGTTCTTGGCCGTTTGTTGGCTGATGGTGCTGCCGCCACGTTGGCGTTTTCCTTCTTTGCTTTCCTTGATGGCTAATCCGATGGCGTTGAAGTCGAAGCCATGATGTTCCAGAAACAGTTGGTCTTCGGAGGCCATGACGGCCACAGGCATGTAAACCGACATGGAGTCTAACGGTATCCAATGGTGGCGCAGGCGGATGTGCTCGCCCTGCTTCATTTGTTGCACACAACGGATGGCCATCAACGGTGTGGCCGGCACGGGCAACCACCGATAGGCAACGACTGTGAGTATGGTGGAGGCGAAGAAAAAGATCACCAGCCATTGCAGCACCTTCTGCACTTTCTTGAAGAAGCTCATGGTGCCTTTCTCGCTTTTCACTTCATTTTTCTTCACTCTTTCTCGCTTTATCTTTTCACTTCTCACTGTTCACTCTCACGACTCTGATGCCCAACTGTGTGGGATGCTTTTTCATGTATTCTGCCAACGTCATGGGTTCCAGCACCACTTTGTGGTGGATTTGGCTGGCATTCAGCAAGTGCAGCTGGCCGTCCTTGCCCCAGACGGCAATGCCGACGTGTGAGATGTCAAGCCCTGCTTTCTTGGTGACGATGGCCAGGATGTCGCCATCTTGCACGGCACGCAGCTCTTTGTGTGGACGCGACAGCAGGCGGCGGGGGATGTAGCGCACGGTGTGTCCGTTGATGCGTCGCTCATTTTCACGAATGAGCAGGAGGGCTGCCTTGTCGTCTTTCAGCATCGGATAGCGGTCTGGGTGGGTGCTCATGTAGGTGCAATCGAGCGTCTGTTGTTCCACGAACGGATAGAACGCCCCGCGGCTGTCTTTTGCCTTGCCTTCCACTTCATGAACGATGCCCTGTTTCGTGTTGCTCTGAATCCATTCGCTGAAATAGTGGTTACGCGAGGCGTAACCATTGAGCATGCCGTTGCGATAGCGGATGCACATCAGGTTCTTGCAGAAGTCGGCAAAATGTGTGCTGCCCTGTCTCGTTGTCAGCACGAGTGCGACCACGTTCTCCACCAGCGTCGTGCAATCCAGCTCGCGCAGGTTCACGGCCAGTTCTTCCTTGGGGTTGACCTCCAGCGTCTTTCCCACATAAGGCTTGTTGAGCAGCTTGTTGGCAAAGAAGAGCATCAGGTTCTCGCCCTTCGGCTGTTGAGCCCCTTTCTTCAAAAGGGCAACGACGGCGAGGCTGTCCGCCTGCTCGTAGGTGAGGGCAGAGGCACTTTCTGGAAGAGAAAGGGAGGCTGCGAGGAGCAGCATGAATAAGTTCAAAAAATGTTTCATGGACACAACTACTTCGTTTCTGGCGGCAAAGTTAAGTTAAATTTATGGATAAAAAGCTTCAAAAGCGAAAAAAGTAAACGGCATATCCATAAATTTAACTTACCTTTGCGCCATGAAACGTTGCTTCTTTTTGTTGACGCTCTTTGTCGTGGCTGTCCTGACGGTTTCGGGACAACAGACCTGTAGCTTTTCGGAACAAATCAAGACCGTTCGTGTGGTCGTGAACGACGATCCTTTGCAGCCACCCGTGGTGAGGTTGGGGGGACGGGTGGAAATCAGTTTCGATGAACTCTCTCATGACTACACGCGTTATATATATAAGGTGGAGTTCTGCAATGCCGACTGGACACCAGCCACCGAGGTGTTCGAGAGCGACTACCTCGCAGGCTTCAACAATCGCCCCATCGAGGAGTATGAGACGAGCTTCAACACGACCGTCCTTTATACCCACTACCGTTTTGGCTTTCCTAATGAGGACGCTCGCCTGTTGCTTCCAGGAAATTACCGAGTGAGCGTCTATGCCGACGAACGCGACAGCGATGACGAGCCAGTGCTTGAAGCCTGTTTCTCTCTGTTGAAACCAGATATGAACGTCTCTGCCCAGGTCAGCACCAATACGGATGTCGATCTCAACCAGCATCACCAACAAGTCAGTTACGCCATCAGCTTTGGTGGTAGCCGGGTTGTGGATCCACAGCGGGAGTTGAAGACCGTGGTGATGCAGAACCGCCGTTGGGACAATGCAGTCGTTAATCTGCCGCCCAATATCCAGAAAGCGATGGGGGTAGAGTGGAATCATCGTCCTCAGCTCATCTTCCCCGCAGGGGCAGAGTTCCATAAGTTTGAGATCTTGGACATACACCTCAATGGCATGGGCGTTGACCGTATGGAATGGCAGGAACCGCATTACCACGCCACGTTGTTTGCCACCAGCCCCCAACACAACTATACGTATGACCAGGACGTGAACGGCAATTACGTCGTCCGGCATTCCGATGATGAGGATAACGAAACCCAGAGCGAATACCTCTTCGTGCATTTCCTGTTGCAAACACCCCGGCTGCCAGGCGGCGACGTCTATGTCTGCGGACAATGGAACAATGGCTTCCCCGATCCTTCGTGCCGCATGACATACGATGAGAAGCAGAAAGCGTACGAATGTGGACTGCTCCTGAAGCAAGGCTACTACAATTATCAGTTCCGCCAGTTGACGGAAGATGGGGTAGGGCAGACGACACGCACCGAGGGCGACTTCTATCAGACAGAAAACGAATATATTATACTTGTTTACCACCGTCCGCAGGGAGCGCGTTATGATGCCCTTGTGGGATATGCCAAATTAAATTCCTATGGAAATCATTAAACATTTCTTTCAGGACATGGGTACGATGCTCAGCATCCCCTGGTCGTTTGTCATCCTCGAACTGATTGGTACGCTCGCCGGGGCTGTCTCGGGTGCCCGTCTGTCTGCCGCCAAGCAATTCGACCTCTTCGGCGCGTTCATCGTCGGCACGGCTACGGCATGTGGCGGTGGTACGATTCGTGATCTCCTCATTGGCAAGACACCTTTCTGGCTCGAAGACCCCATCTTCCTACTCACCTGCCTCTTCGGCCTCTTCTGGGTTATCCTTTGCCGCAAATGGTTGGTGCGGCAGAACAACACTTGGTTCATCTTCGACTGCATCGGTTTTTCGCTTTTCAATGTCATCGGCATAGAAAAGGCATTGGGGCTCGGTATGCCAACATGGGCAGCCATCTGTCTGGGTGTCATTACGGGTGCTGGCGGCGGTGTCCTTCGAGACATTCTCATCAATGAGGTGCCGCTCATCTTCCGAAAGGAAATCTACGCCACCTGCTGTCTGGCTGGCGGTCTCGTCTATATCGGCTGTCTTCATGGCCTCGGATGGACAGCGGAAGGCAGTGCCGTACTTTCCTGCACCGTCGCCATCGCCATCCGTATGTTGGCCGTGAAGTACGGATGGGGATTGCCGACGCTGAAGGCTGAACCATAGAAAAAAGAACGGAGGCAGCGTGACGACGCTGCCTCCGTTCTTTTAGTTCTGTGGTTGCTGCTTATTGCAGAGTGCCAGCCTGAGCCTGCTTGATCATTTCATCGCTGGCATAGAGGAAGACCTCCACGCGGCGGTTCTGCTTCTTGCCGGCTGCTGTGCTGTTGTCAGCCACGGGGTTGCTCTCGCCGAGGCCAGCCACGTCCTTGATCTGAGCCGTGCTCACGCCTTGCTTCTGCAAGAAGCTGCTAACGGCCTGAGCGCGTTGGAGAGAGAGTTGCTGGTTCATGGCTACGCTCTGTTCCGCTGTCTTGCCCTTCCAAGGGTCGTTGTCGGTGTAGCCGACGATACCCACGTTCATGTCTGTGTTGGGCTTCAGCACATTGTTAGCGAACTGCATCAGAGAGCTCTGGGCGGTAGTGCTCAGGGCAGACTTGCCGCTCTGGAACAGGATGCCGCTGTCGAAAGTCACCATCACAGCCTGATAGCCATTGGCATCTGTCACGGTAGATACTTGAGCGGCAGCCACTTGTTCTGCAGCCTTCTTGGCCTTGTCCATCTTCTTGCCGATGAGGATGCCGGCTGCCGTACCGACCACAGCACCTGCTGCACCGCCGATGGCAGCACCCTTGCCACTGTTGTGAGCGATGAGCGCACCCAGGGCTGCACCCAGAGCTGCACCACCACCGCCACCAATCATACCACCTTTAGCGGTATTGCTCATTCCGCATGAGTTCAAAAGCAATGCGGCGCAAAGGCCACAAGCATAAAACTTCAATCCTTTCATAGTTGTTGGAATTGTTTTAATGAATAATGAATGTTTATTAAGCACTTTCTGGCTGCAAAAATATACAAATTCTGCCGAACCACATTCAAAACAGGCAAAAATGTTCTCTCCTTTCACGATATTTCACTAACTTTGCAGCCAAAACAAGCAAATAGACAACTATATTATGGCAAAAGAACTCAAGAATCTGACAAAACGTAGCGAGAACTACTCGCAATGGTATAACGAACTGGTCGTGAAAGCTGATCTGGCGGAGCAGAGTGATGTGCGCGGATGCATGGTCATCAAGCCATACGGTTACGCCATCTGGGAGAAGATGCAACGCATATTGGACGACATGTTCAAGCAAACAGGCGTGCAGAATGCCTATTTCCCCCTGCTCATTCCCAAGAGCTTCCTCAGCCGTGAGGCAGAGCATGTGGAGGGCTTTGCCAAGGAATGTGCCGTGGTCACGCACTACCGTTTGAAGACGAACGAGACACATGATGGCGTCGTCGTGGATCCAGAGGCAAAGTTAGAGGAAGAACTCATAATCCGACCCACCTCAGAGACAATCATTTGGAACACCTATAAGAATTGGATTCATTCATGGCGCGATCTGCCCCTGCTCATCAATCAGTGGGCCAACGTGATGCGCTGGGAGATGCGTACACGCCTCTTCCTCCGTACTTCAGAATTCCTTTGGCAAGAGGGACACACGGCTCATGCCACCCGCGAAGAAGCTGAGGAACGTGCTCGGCAGATGTTGGGTGTCTATGCCGAATTTGCAGAAAAAGTGATGGCGGTTCCCGTGATGCAAGGCGTGAAGAGCGAGACGGAACGTTTCGCAGGTGCACTTGACACTTATACCATCGAAGCCATGATGCAGGATGGAAAGGCGTTGCAGAGCGGCACCAGCCATTTCCTTGGACAGAACTTTGGAAAGGCATTCGACGTACAGTTCCTGAACAAGGATAACCAGCCCGAATACGCTTGGGCTACTTCGTGGGGCGTCTCTACTCGATTGATGGGTGCTCTCATCATGACGCACTCCGACGACAACGGTCTCGTCCTGCCGCCCGCTTTGGCTCCTGTTCAGGTTGTTCTTATACCTATTTATAAGACGGATGAACAGCTCAAAGCCATCCGCGAGAAACTGGCCTCTATCGCTGACGAACTGAAGGCTTTGGGAATCAGCGTTAAGCTCGATGATAACGACCAGAAACGTCCAGGCTTCAAGTTTGCCGATTACGAACTAAAGGGTGTGCCTGTCCGCCTTGCCATGGGTGGCCGTGATCTGGAGAATGGCACCATTGAGTTGATGCGTCGAGACACGCTGGAGAAGGAAGAACTTTCCGTTGATGGCATTGCAGCCCATGTCAAGGCTGTCCTCGATGATATGCAGACCGCCATCTTCGAGAAAGCTCGCAAGTTCCGCGACGAGCATATCTTCGAGTGCGAGGACTATGAGGAGTTCAAGGAGCGTGTCAAGGAAGGCGGTTTCTTCCTTTGCCATTGGGACGGCACAGCGGAGACCGAGGCTCGCATCAAGGAGGATACGCAGGCCACCATCCGCTGCGTGCCTTTTGCATTCGAGCAAACCCCAGGTACCGACATGGTCAGCGGCAAACCTGCTAAGTACCGTGTCCTAATCGCACGTTCTTACTAATGACGCCCCCTGTCCCTTTCCGTGGGGACGTTTACGCCTTTCTCAAGGAGATTATGAACGCAACTCATTCGAGTGACATCCAGAAAAAGTACCTACAGACCTCTCTTGATGGGGAAGGCGTGGGGGTGAGTCTTTGGCTTCCTTCTTTATTTTCGGCTGAAGCCATCCCCAGTGCCATCATTACTTTCGTGGCGCTGCTGATGTTTCTTCAGCTGGGAGTAAAGTGGGAAGTGAGCACTTTGTTGTGTGGCCTCTTGACCTTGCCGTGGATGATGAAATCTTGGTTGCGTGAGCCTTTGCAGCATTGGGGGCATTATCTGGCTCAGCTTCGTTTCGTGGAAGCCGTCTCTTTCCTTTTGCTGGTGGCTTTGGCGTTTTCTTTCACGGCCAGGACAGATTCTCAATTGTGGGTACTCCTTTGCCTCCTTCTTCTTTGCCTCTTTTCTGCGTGGCACGAGTTAGTGTCACACATGTACTACGACAGCCGTCTGCGTGGTCCTCAACAGAGGTTCTATAATGTGGCAAGGATGTCTTTCTCACAGGCGGCCGTCATTCTTACATACGGAGTCATGATTGTGGCCGTCGGTTCGTTGGAAGTCTTCTACCACAATCGTCGTCAGGTGATTGCCGAGTCTTGGAGCACCGCCGTCTATTTGCTGGCTGGGGTTTATCTGCTTCTCCTATTGTGGAACCTGTGTTGTCTTCCACAAAACGACCCCTCTCCCGTGGGGGAGAGGAGGCAAGTCGTTAAGGAATTGCTGCCAGCGGCTTCCCTCTCACACGGGAGAGTGGTTTGTGGTGAGGCTTTTGCTCTCTTTCTTCTGTTGCTTCCCCAGGCGCTGATGTTCCACGCGCGCGTTCTTTATTTAATGGCTTCGCAGACAGAAGGCGGCCTTGGTTGTTCTTTGCAAGAAGTGGGGCTGGCTCAGGGCACTGTTGGTGTCATTGCTTTCTCCGTCGGATTGATCTTAGGACATCGCCTGATTGACAAAAACGGCAAACGTGCACGTTTACTCTTTTCCATGTTAATTCCGTTAGGACTTTCGCCGTCTGTCTATTGGTTGATGACACAATATCCACCAGCCAATCTCCTTTGGCTTTGTGTCGCCACGGCCACAGCGCAATTCTGTTTCGGCTATGGTCTCAACCTCTGTTCCTTGGTGCTTCGTCACCTGTTTGGACATCGTTACGAGAGCACCATCAATTACCTTTACGTACCTCTGATATCCTTCGTCATGCTGCCCGCGATGGCGGCATCTGGCTGGCTTGTCGCACGGCTCGGCTTCGAACACTTCTTTACCTTGGATGCCTTGCTTGCAATATTCGCATGGATGGCTGGATGGTGCATTATTTATCAATATCAAGATTCCAATAACTGCTCATGAATACTTCTCTCTCTTCCAAACCTTACGCTTGGGTGCCTTCTCTTTATTTGGCAGAGTCTCTGCCGTACGTGGCTGTCATGGTCATCGCCACCACCATGTACAAGCGTCTGGGACTTTCCAACACAGAGCTTGCTCTCTACACGTCCTGGCTCTATTTGCCTTGGGTGATCAAGCCCCTTTGGAGTCCGTTCATTGCCGCAATCAAAACCGAACGTTGGTGGGTGCTGACCATGCAGTTGCTCATCGGCGTGGGCTTTGCTGGCATTGCTTTCACCTTGCCGATGTCCTTCTGGTTACAAGGCTCTTTGGCGTTCTTCTGGCTTCTGGCTTTTGCCAGTGCCACCCATGACATCGCCGCCGACGGACTCTACATCATCGCCCTTTCCACTCACGATCAAAGCCTCTACGTCGGCATCCGTAGCACTTTCTATCGCATCGGCAACATTCTTGGCCAGGGGCTGCTTGTCATGCTGGCGGGCTGGCTCGAGAAAACACAAACTGTTCCTGTTGCTTGGAGCATCACCTTCTTCGTCCTCGCCGGCCTCTTCCTCGCCCTGTGGGGATGGCATCATCTGGCATTGCCAAAACCCGCCCCCGACCTCTCCCGTCAGCGTGAGGACGGGAGTGGATCGGCTTTCTTCCTCGCCCTCAAGACCTTCTTCACCAAGCCCCACATCTTCTCCGCCCTCCTCTTCATGCTCCTTTTCCGCTTTCCTGAAGGGCAACTCGTCAAGATTGCCAACCCCTTCCTTCTTGATAGTGCAGAGGCTGGCGGTCTGGCCATGCCCACCGAGGCCGTCGGCTTTGTCTATGGAACCATCGGCATTCTCGGTCTTACCATTGGAGGCCTGCTCGGAGGTTGGTGTGTTTCCCGTCATGGCTTGAAGCGTTGGCTCTGGCCGATGGTGCTCAGCATCTCACTTCCCGACATTGTCTATGTCTATCTCGCCTCTGCCGCTTCCGACCTCTCAACGCTCAGCCCTCAACTCTCAACACTCATCGTATCTCTTTGCGTGTGTGTCGAGCAGTTTGGATATGGCTTTGGCTTCACTGCTTATATGCTATACCTCGTCTATTTCTCTCAGGGCGAACGCTCAACAGCTGTTTTCAGCATCTGCACAGCCCTGCAGGCTTTGGGCATGATGCTTCCTGGCATGATTGCCGGCTGGATGGCAGACCATCTCGGCTATCTCCACTTCTTCTGGTGGGTTGTCGCCTGTTGCCTCGTTACATTTGCAGTCTCTGCAGCCATCAAGATAGACCCCGAATACGGTCGTAAGAAAAAACAATGACACCATCCTCCCACAACAGTCTTGCCTCGCGCAGCATCGTCTTGACCAATGACATTCGGGAAATACATCGCCTGGATGTCTTCATCGACGATGTCTGTCGCACCTTGCATTTGGATGGTGCCACGACCTTCCGTCTTCATCTTGCCCTTGAGGAAGCTGTTGCCAATGTCATCAACTATGCTTATCCTGAAGGAACCCGTGGCGAGATTCATCTTCGAGTTTCTTCAGATGCAGGCAAACTCGTCTTCGTCATCACCGACCAAGGAATCCCTTTCGATCCTACGTCTGTCGATGAGCCTGACATTACCGCCGATGCCGACCAGCGAACCATTGGAGGATTGGGCGTTTTCCTCATGCGGCAATATATGGACAAACTCCAATATGAAAACCGCGATGGACTAAACATCCTTACACTCACCAAGAAATTAACCGCCTAAATATCAAACACGATGGAAATTACCGTAAGAAACAATGCAAACGAAGTCGTCGTTAGCCTCATCGGACGTCTTGACACTGCCACGTCCCCAGAAGCCAGTGCCGAAATTACTCGACTCCTGACTCCTTTCACAAACATTCCACTGCTCACGCTTGATGCTTCCCGCTTGGACTACATCTCCAGCTCTGGACTTCGCATTCTCCTTTCTCTTTCCAAACGCTATCGTCCCTTCCGTGTTGTCGATGCCCAGACACAGGTCTATGAAGTGCTCGACACCACCGGCTTCACCAAAATCATGACCGTTGAGCGCGCCATCCGAGAGATAAGCGTGCAAGGTTGTCAGGTCATTGGCATTGGTGGCGTTGGAACCGTCTATAGACTTGATGGTGACACCATCATCAAGGTCTTTCGTCAGGGAACCACCATCGAAGAGGTTCGTCGCGAAATCAACATGTCCAAGGAAGCTTTTGTCCTCGGAATGCCCACCGCCATTTCCTTCGATGTCGTCAAGGTGCCGGCACAAGACGAAGGGGGAGAACCCTGTTTCGGACTCGTCTATGAACTCCTCAAGGCCGAAACACTCAGCGCTGTCATCAAACAGAATCCCGAGCGATTGGAACACTATGCACACCTCTATGCCGACCTCTTCCACCAGATGCACGACATTGAAGTTCCCGCTGGAGCTAACGTCTCTTCAGCCATCGAACGCGAACGGCGGCAGGTGCAGCACATCCGACGCTATTTCCCACAAGAGAGCATCGACATGATGCTCAGCATCATTGACAGCATACCACCTGCTCAGCGGCTTCTCCACCTCGACTTGCAAACCAAGAACGCCATGGTACAAAACGGCGAACTCATGCTCATCGACATGGGTGAGGTGGGCTACGGACATCCTCTCCTCGACCTCGCCCATGCCTATTCTGCGATGGTCGGACTCGTCGGAGACTACGAGAAGATCATCGGAATGCCGCGTGAACTTGGAACGCGCTTGTGGAATCTCGCCATCGACCATTACTTCCGCGACCTCCCTGCCGACCTTGTCGCCATCAGGAAACAACAAATTGAGGTTGTATCCTGTGTCAGGAACTTCAGCTGGCTCGCCCTTTCCGACTCCTTCCCGCAGGAGGTTATCAAGCAATGCCAAGACCTCTTCCAACAACGTGTCACCAACCGCTACGATGAAATCATGCGTATTTGCAAGACCTTCGACAACTGGACACTATGACATTCTTCAAGAAGTCCTCACGGCCAACACAGCAAAACGCTCCCTCCAAAACGGATAGCGGGCCCGACGGTTTTCCCGCCGAGTCCCTCTTTGCCTTCATTTCCTTCAGGTCAAAGAAGTCCAGCGTCGCCATCGTCGTCATCGTTGCCCTCCTCCTCCAAGTCATTTCCGCTATCCAGTACTGGTTCGCACGGGAGGGCATCCGTGACGAGGTGCAGCATCGGGCACAAACAGAACTCAACGTCAAGAACCTTGAGATTCAGAAAGTCATGGTGGCCGTTGAGACCGCTGTCAACAACACCGTCTGGGCTGCAGAGCGGCTCTTGCCCACACCCGATTCTCTCTACTTAGTCCTGCGTCGACTCGTCCTCCAAAACTCCACCATTGTCGGTGCAGGATTGTTGTTCCAAGCCGACTACTATCCCCAGAAAGGACGCTGGTTCGAACCTTACGTCCTTCTCCAACCAAATGGCGTTCTCGAAGAAAGCCAGATTGGCGGGCCCACTCACGATTATCTTCAGGCTGAATTCTTCCAGAACGGCATTCAGGCCGACAGCGGATATTGGAGCGAACCCTACTTCGACAATGCCGGAGCAAAGATGATGCTCTGCACCTACACTCAACCCATACACGATTCCTCTGGACGAACCGTCGCTTTGGTCGGGGCAGACGTTTCCCTCGATTGGCTCTCATCGGTCATCAATGCCAGCCACATCTATCCCTCCAGCTATAATGTCATTCTCTCCCGCACCGGACAGATCATGGCCTGTCCCGTCGAGAGCCTCGTCATGCAGCGAACCATCCAAGACATCACCGCCGATGCACGTGACACCAACATCCAACACATCAACAACCAAATGATGCGGGGACACAGCGGACAAGCCGCTGTACGCGACAACGACGGAAACAAGAACTACGTCTTCTATGCGCCCGTACAAGGAAACACGGGATGGTCGATGGCCGTCGTGTGCACCGACCGGGAAATCTACCGAGGACTGCGGCAGGTTTCCTTCAACCTCTTCCTGCTCATGCTTCTCGGAATGGCACTCCTTGCCTACATCATCTACCGAGTTGCACGCAATGCACGTTCTCTCAACAAAGCCCATGCCGCCAAACAACGCATCGACAGCGAACTCCGCATCGCACGAGGCATTCAAGAGAGCATGGTGCCAAAGACCTTTCCTCCATTCCCACAACGTCAAGACCTTGACATCTTTGCCGCACTCACACCTGCCAAGGAAATCGGCGGAGACCTCTACGACTACTTCATCCGAGACGAAAAACTCTTCTTCTGCATAGGAGACGTGTCGGGCAAAGGCGTTCCTGCCGCTCTCGTCATGGCCGTCACACGCAGCCTCTTCCGAAGCGTCGCAGCACACAACGAACACCCCGCCGACATCGTCGCCGCCATCAACGATTCCATGGCAGAGATGAACGAGTCTGACATGTTTGTCACCCTCTTTGTCGCCGTCCTGAATCTCAGCAATGGTCACATGCACTACTGCAATGCAGGGCACGAAGCTCCCCTTCTCATCGGGCGTGGCATAGGGCTTCTCCCCACTGAAAACAACATCCCCGTGGGGCTCATGGTGGGATGGAACTACGTCGGGCAGGAAACAGACGTCTATTCCCTCACCACCATCTTCCTCTATACCGACGGGTTATCAGAAGCCGAGAACAGCGAACATGTTCAGTTCACCAAGCAACGCCTTGTCGAAGTGGCACGACAAACGCTGGCGCATCACTCCCATGCAAACTCCGAGGCATCTTTCCCAGAAAAACTCGTCACCGACATGACCGCAGCCCTGCATCAGTTTGTCGGCGAAGCAGAACAAAGCGACGACTTGACCATGCTCGCCATCCGCTTCTGTCCGACTGGCAGTTGCTCTTGATTACTTCACCAACACTTTCTTTCCGTTCACAATGTTCACGCCCCGTTGCATCTTCTGCAACCGCTGACCAGACAGGTTGAAGAGCGTTGCGGTTTTCTCGGCTGACACGTGCTCAATGGTGCGCACACCCGTGGCACTGTCGAAGATGAAAGTGAAGCCTTTCACCTCCCCTGTAACAACCTCTGCGGGCAACAGAGCTTTGCCTGCGGCAACCATACCGGCATTGACCTTTACGAATTGACGCCCACTCAGGCCATAGTACTCGTTATCACTGACCTCTGTGTCGGCAGTAATGCCTTCAAGAAGGTTGCCGTCCAACGCTGTCGCACCCGTGGCACTGTTAAGAGAGATCGTTGCACCAGGCACTCCTTTCAGTAACATGCCCGTACCCTCGGTCACTTTCGATGTTATCTGGCTGAAAGTGATGCTCGTACCATCGACGTCTGTGATCTGCCATGCACTGTAGTCAGCTGTTGCGTAATCCGTGAAGTCGAGTGCGTTCTCGCTGCAATAGGTAGCATAGCCAGAGGCATTCAGCGTTTTGGTTTCCTCTTCTACCAATTGATAGACGTTGATGGCATGAGGATAAGAAGAACTGTTAAGATTAGATTTTGCGTAAGATTTGTACGCATGTGAAGTGGCTGAAGTGTAGCCTAAGAAACGATCTTTGTTTTGAGAATCTGTTTCACCTGTATTCTGAATGATACAAGTGCCATCGTCTTGGAATTTGAAAGTCCATACATGGTTGGTGTTTCCCTTAGTCAAATTTGAATTGTTATTAGTATTTCCTAAATAAAAGTTTTTAGAGATATTCAACAAGTTATATCCAGGAGAGTCTGAAACTAACTGCCATACATAGCTCTCGGTTCCTGTTAATCCCTCCGTCTTATATGAGTTGGTGCATTGAAGGGCGCCCGACTCAATCGTATTTTTCATTACATATCCGTCTTGCTCAAACACATATAATTTACTGGAAGCAACCGAAGTGACTTTCTGCAACTTATAGGTCTGTGCCCAGGTTTCCGTGACGGCGGTTGCACATAATACCATGAGCATCATGGCGCGTAGCATTATAGAGTGAAAGCTTTGTGTCATTGTTCGATTGATGATGTTGATGAACTTGTGAGTGTAAAAGGACTTCGTAAAATGACCTTTTCGCAAAAGCGGCTGCAAAATTAGGAAATCCTGAAAGGATATGCAAACAAATAAAGAAAAATGTGAAGCCGTTTCTCAAAATTATTGACAACCATCATCCAATGAAAAGCCGTCTCACCCGTGTTTGAACGCAATAAATGGCTGCATTATCGGCCATACAGGCGGCTATGGCTCTGCTAAGATACGCCTGGGGCGGTGTAAAAACGTGAACAGGCATACACGTTTTGCCTTGAACGTATAGACCTTCTACGCAGAAGGTAAACACCTTCCGGGAAAAATGTCAAGAATCTGCTCGGAACACCTCCTCTACATGTCTTTTTGGCCAAAATTCCCTCAATCCCTCACCTTTTCGTTTATTGCATTGTCATACAGTCGTTTACAGGTGAGGGAATGGTGAGGGAATGGTGAGGGATGGTGAGGGATTTGGAAAATGTCACGCAAAAAGCATGGAAAACGCAGAAATGTGGGCAGCAGGGCCGGGAAGATCACTCTGTCATGTTTTCTCTTTCGCAATCCCTCACCATCCCTCACCTATTCCTCACCAATCCCTCACCTGCAAGCGGTTTTCTTTCAAGCGATTATCGCAAAAGGTGAGGGATTGAGGCTTTTTCATAAAAAAACAGAGGGTAGGGGCGCATTGGCTGAGGTTGCAACGTGCTAACTGCTTGTTTTCCTTTGTGGTAGCTCTCTGTCAGAACTCGATGAGCTGCCCACCGTCGCTGGTGGCATAACGTCGAAGAAGGTCTTGAATGAACGTCGCGCAGGCAGTGACGTGGGTGCGGTTGCCGTCGTAGCCGTTGACGATGGCAAGAAGGTGGGTGGTTTCAATGGAAAGTTTTGTGCGCTCGTGGTCGCTGGTGGGGGTGCCGATGCCGCCGAGCGCATCGCGATAGACGGGCAGACCTGCGATGTTCAGCGCACCGCGACCGATGCCTTCGTAGGCTTCGCCTTCCAGCCCGATGCCGAGGTTCAGTGTGCAGCCTTGGATTTTGTCGGCATCGAAGCCGCCGATGCTGTAGCCGTATGCGATGGAGGCAAGGTTGATCAGGTCCACGAGGGTGTTGACGTGGTAGAGGTCTTTGCCTTGGAGGGTGCGGCGCACGAGTGCTTCTGCGGAAGGCCGATAGCGGCTCGGGTCTTTGCCACAGCGGCGGTAGGCGGTGCGCGTGGCTTCGATGGGTGGCATGAGCTTCAGGCTGTCAATGGTGTAGCGCTGGCGGTAATCGGCGATGAAATGTCCGATTTCTTGCCAGAGCGTCGGGCTGTCTGCCGTGTTGCTGACGGCGGCAAAGACAGCGGCGCCCACAAATTCGGGGCACCGCTGGCGGATTTCGTCGGAAAGGTGGATGTGTATCATGCTTATTCCTTCACGTAGATGCCGCGGATGCTGCGGCCTGATATGCTGTCCTCGGAGACGGTGTCGGCGGCGTCGGAGCGAGTTTGAGGCTTGACGTAGTAGTCATAGTAGTCGCTGTAGCCCGCGTAGCCGTAGTTGTCCCAGTAGCGGTCGTAGTTGCGGAGGTTGAAATAGGTCAGGTTCTCCAGCGAGTAGTAGTCGGCGACGTAGCCGCGGAAGTAGTCGTAGGTGAGGGTGTAGTCAACGATGGCGCAGTCCATCCCGGGATCGTCGAAGGTGAGATAGAGAATGCGGTTGCTGACATGCCAGTTGAAGTAGCTCGTCACAGCGTGGCGGCTGTAGTAGTCGATCTGCACGCCCGTTCCCTTGTCGTAGCTCCAACTGCGGTGGAACTCTATCTCGGTTCCGATGGCCCGTTCACGTCCGTTGTTGTATTCGTAGTACATGTCCATGTCGCCGAACCAGTGCCCCGTGACTTGATAGCCGATGGATTCGTCTTCATCCAAGCAGCTGCTGAATCCCACGATGACGAAGAGGGCGAAAGAGAAGAACCAGATGTTTTTGTAGAGAGTCTTCATAGTGGTAATGTTTTTTGATTGGATGCTGCAAAGGTAGGGCGATCAACTGAACTGAGCAACCGAAGTTCCCTAAAGGTTCAGGGGTTTTCCCTATCGTTGCAGGTGTTTCACCACGCGTCCGTCTGGCGTGCGGCTGATGGTCAGGCCTTTATGCTGTGGGCCGACGCGCCGTCCAGTGAGGTCGTAGGAGGACGGAGTCACGGATTGAGCCCCGGCCAAAGGTGCTTGGACGTGGTTGCCCGTGAGGTCGTAGTAGCCGATGGCCGAACGGCGTTCCTCGCCATCGCCACGATAGATGGTCTGTACGCCGATGCGGTCGAAACCTGTCTGGAAGAGGTAGATGGCGTAGGCACGCTCATAGATATAGGAACGTGAGTAGGCTTCTACGATGTCGTCGGAGAAGATGTATGGCACTTCGTCGATGGCTTCTTGCAGGCCTTTGTACTCGTCGGGGTAGAGCGTATAAGGTATGTCGTCATCGAAGTAGAGGCGGTATGACACTTTAGCGGGGTTGAGGAAGTTGCCTTCGGTGTCGAGAAGCGGTATGTCGGGTACGAGGATGGTGAAAGGTCCCCTTTCCTGATAGAGTTTCACACCTGGGGTGGCGGGCGTCGCAGCCACTTCGGTGAACGGGCGGAAGCGGGGTTGCAGGAAGGCTTCGATGCGGTCGATGTGGTCGGGTGCGCTGTTCGTGGCCAGCATTCCGTCCGAAGAGAAGCTCATGGTGCGCTGGTTGAAGTCGAAGGTGGCGTCGCCCAGAACATACTTCCAGTTGCCGTCTGCGGAATCAAAGTAGCCTTCGCTGCCGCAGAAGTAGAGCATGAAACTGGTCTTGTTGCCGGCGTACTGGATGGGGAAGACAATCTTGTTGCCCTGGACGTTGCCGCGCATCCACGCCTCGGGAAGGTTATCGTGGGCGGCTCCTTGCACATAGACATAACGACCGCTGAATCCAACCTTGACGAGGTCGCCGGTCTTGAGGCCGGTCGTGCTCATGTATTCCATCGAGTAGAGTTCGGTTTCGAGGTCGGCGGGTGGAACCACGGTGGCGACATCCTTGAATTGCAGGACGCTGGCGTAGTCGAGGTAGTAGCTCCACTCGTTGGTGATGCGCTGTCCCGCGTCGTTTATATAGTCGGTATAGACCAGGCCGATGCCGTCATAGACGGTGGCATCCGCGTCGCCGTTGGTGTCTTGCAGTATGAGGTTGTCGCCCTCGATGGTGAAGGTGATGTGGCCGTTGAGGGTGGCGGTGTAGTTCTTGATGGTGCCATCGACCTTAATGCGGGCGAGCCTCATGCCATAGTCATACTGGTCGAACCAATAGACCATCTGTCCGAGGGGGATGGTGATGGTGTTGCCGTCGATGTCGCCCTCGACCCACGTGCCCGTGGCCGCATGGGAGATGATGTTCTTGAAGTAGGCTTTCTGGCCATCTGTGGAGAAGGTGACTTCTGCGAGGATGCCGTCCTGTGGGTCGTCGAGGAAATAGAGAGGGGCGTAGGTGGCACCGCCGGAACGAATATAGTTCCGGGTGATGCCTTCGGGTTGCTGGCTGATGATGCCGTGGCTGTCGCGCGTCTGAGCAAAAGTGGTTGCGCCAAGAACCAATGTCATGACGAATAGGGTGAGGCGTTTCATAGTAGAATGGGTATAAGTGAAGGGGTGTTCTGGTGAATGTTATTTGCTGGATTTCAAGCTTCTCTGCTTGCCATCTGAATAGGTGATGGTCTGGATGTATATGCCTTCTCGGAGGTTTGCAACGGGTCTTCCCATGAGGTCGGTGTAGCGGATGCCGACAACGTTGGCACCTGTCTCATGCCCTGCAATGGCGTTGCTGATGCCGACGTAGGCTTTCTCTGCATTGACCACTTCGCCCGAGAGCGTATTGACCAGAGCCGCGACGACGCGCAGCTTGGTCTTGTCCTGAACGAGTTCATTGTTTGCGATGTCGAATACATAGGTGTGCTCGTAGGGGACTGCCTCTTGCACGGCGGTGGGCAGGCTCTCTGCAAGGGCTTGTGAACCGGCGCAGGAGAACTGGATTACTACGTCGTTGTAGTGCATGTTGACGATGGTGCCGGCAAGTTTTGCCAACGGCCCCAGATAGGGATCACTGCTGTAGCTGGTGTTGCCAGCGAAATTGTTCGATTGTGCCCAGCTCTTGCCTTTGCCTTGCAGGTCGTTGGCCACGAGGAGGTAGGTGAGGCGGTAGGGGCTCTTGGCGAAGTCGCGGACGAAGGAGGTGCGTGAGGTGACGCTCACCTTGGTTTGTGCCTCGTCAGCCCAATCGGCGGAGAGTTCCAAGGCTGCCGGTGCGATGACGGCGGCACGTTTCTCCAGGTCTTTCTTGATGCCGAGGCTGCCGCCGGCGGTTCCGCCGAAGGGGTCTTGTCCGCTGACGCGGTCGATGAAGGAGTTGGGGAATCCGTTGACGTCATTAGGGAAGGAGGTCGTAATCTGCATGGGGTCGCCTTCGTGCCAGGCTACGCCAACGAAGTCGTCGCCAAGCTGTGTGGCGAGGGCCTCCATAGCTGCCATGCCACGCGGACACCAGCCACACCACGTGCCGGTGTATTCTTCCATGAGCGGCTTGTGCTTCGGCGGCTTGGACAGGAAGCCCATTGTGATGGTGGCGGCTGGCACAGGATCTTGGTTGTCAACGCCGTTGACCTTCGTGAGGCGGAGGGTGATGGGGCGGGTGCCACCCGTCTTCATGGCAGGGATGGTTACTTTCTGATCTTTCTGATAGCCGTAGTAGCTGCCGTTGATGGACGGGTTGATGCGTTTCCTAATAATGGTGTCGTTGCCCACTTCCAGTTCATAGTCGAGGCTCTTGACGGCTGCCGTGCCGTGGTTGATGAGGGTGTAGGTGAGGGACAGAGACTTGCCGACGAGGGTGTAGGCAGAGAGGTCGTCGGGTGCGATGAGGGTGACCGCGTTCTCATAGATGCGGTCGCCACCGAGGCGGACGACCAAGGCGGGAGCGTTTTTAGGGAACGATGGGGCTTTTGTGGCTTCGGAGAACGAGACCCATTTGTGGAAGGTGCGTGACGAGTGGACGAAAGCCTCTTGATTGTCCGTGCTTGGAATGGTCATAAGTGGTGTGCGGTTCTGGTCGGAGGCATCGGCGGTGTTGACTTCATCGACGGTAAAGGAGTAGCCTGCATAGACGCCTGCATCCGTGATGACATACGGAGTCGCGAAGGTCACGGTGACCCACTTCCCGTCTGGAGTGAAGTCCATGCTGGCGACGTTGGAGTCGTCGGTCACGCTCAGTTCTTTGGTCAGCCACGCCTTATAGCCGGAGGTCTTCTTGGCACTGGTGTTGACGGGGACGTTAATACCCCTGATTTCCATGCCAACCAAATAAGGGTCGTTCAGGTGTATGGCCACGTCATAGGTTTCTGCCTTTTCGGTGCCGATGGCCGTAAGTGTGCCGCTGCCTCGGTAGATGCCATAGAGCAGTTCGTTGTCGGCACTGGCCAGCATCGATGTCAGCAGGGCGAGGGTGAGGAGTAAGTTTTTTTTCATTATGGTAATAAGTTATTTAGTAGTTGCAAAGTCGCAGGCGTGGAGACGTGTCTGTCAGAAGGGTCAGAGGCCTCTGGCCTTGTAGATGAGTTCTTTGGCCTCGTTGATCTCGCGCATTTTCTTTTCTGCTGCCGCGCGAACATCTTCGCCCAGCGAGGCCACACGGTCGGGGTGGTGCTTGACAACCATTCGCTTGTAAGCTGCACGCACTTCGTCGTCGGTGGCTGTCTCGTCGATTTCAAGGACTGCGTATGCGTCCTTGAGCGTAGTGGAGCCCAGGTTCAACATTGAATTCAGTTCTGCCTCCGAGAGTCCCAGTTCACGGCTGATCAGGCGCAGGGCAGTGATCTCCTCTGTGGCCACGTGGCCGTCGGCTTTTGACAGAGCGACGAGCAGCGAGAGCAGTTGCAGGCGCTGAGGTTCGTTGAGGATGGCACGAAGCTGGTGGCAGCAGGCCAGGATGGTCTGTTCGTAGGAGCCGGGACGTTCGGCGTCCATCTTCTTCTGCTGTTCAAACAGGCGGCGCATCACCTGTTCGCCTTCGCTCACGGCCACGTCGCCGAAGTTCGTGCGCAGGAATTGTCGCATGGCTTCCATCTCGCTGTGCATGATGCGTCCGTCGGCCTTGATGATGTAGCTGGCCAGCGTCAGCAGCGAGAAGAGGAATCCGTTGCGGGTTCCTTCTTCGACGCGTTGTTGGGGTTCAGAGGCATATACGCCTTCTGTCGTCGAGAGGCCGTCTTCGTTGATGGTGTCGAACATCGCGCCCAGGACAAAACCAGCCAAGGCTCCGATGGGGCCGCCAGAGAGCAGTCCCAAAAAGCCACCAATCCATTTCGCTCTTGCCATAATATCTTATCTAAAGAAAGAGTTTACAATGAGTTAATACTGTTTTACATCCGCTATTTCATGGCCATGCCTCAGCGTTTGGCCGTTCATCGCCTTTTCGGGGGCAAAGATAATGAAAAGCTGTGAACATCGTGCGAAGAAGATGTAACTTTTCTTCACTCAGCGGCTTTTTTTGCGGGTTTTGTCGTCTATGTGTTCAAAAAGTTTGCAATTCGTCGTTCCCTGTTCGGCTGTTTTCATTATCTTTGCCGCATGAAACATTTCTTTCTTTCTCTTCTATGCGTCGTGGCGGCTTCCTTTTCTGCCCGGGCGCAGTATGTTCCCACGGAAGATAACCTGCGCGCACGCCGCGAGTTCGAAGGCTTCCGATTCGGCATTTTCCTCCACTGGGGCATCTACAGTGAATTTGCACAGGGCGAATGGTATTTGAACAGCGGCCTCACCCATGAGGAGTACAGCAAGGCGGCTTCCTGTTTCTACCCCATCCGCTTTGACGCCACTGCCTGGGTGCGTGCCATCAAGGCGTCCGGGGCCCGGTATATTACCTTCACCAGCCGCCACCACGACGGATTCTCCATGTTCCATACGCGCACGGGTGACTATAACATCTTCGATGCCACGCCTTTCCGGCGTGATGTCCTGAAGGAACTTTCAGACGCTTGCGCTGCCGAGGGTGTCCGTCTGCACCTCTACTATTCTATCCTCGACTGGATGCGCGAAGACTATCCCATCGGACGAACTGGACAGAAGACCGGAAGACATTCACATCCAAACTACGACGCCTACTTCGAATTCATGAAGACACAGGTGGCGGAGTTGCTGACGACTTACGGAGACATCGGAGCGCTTTGGCTCGACGGCTACTGGGATCATGACGCTGACAGCGTGCCTTTTGACTGGCGGATGCCAGAGTTTTACCGCTATGTCCATCAGTTGAAGCCGTCGTGCCTGATTGGCAATAACCACCACATCACTCCCATTGAGGGCGAAGACTTCCAGATGTTCGAGCGCGACCTGCCAGGTGAAAACAAAGCGGGCCTCTCGGGTCAGGAAATCAGCCATCTGCCTTTGGAGATGTGCGAGACGATGAACGGGATGTGGGGCTATAAAGTGGCCGACCAGAACTATAAGTCAACACCTGAGCTCGTCAGGCTCATAGCCCGAGCCGCTGCCAAAGGTTCGAACCTGCTCCTGAATATTGGCCCTCAGCCGAATGGTGAACTGCCGGCGACGGCTTTGGACAGACTCGAAGGCATCGGGCAGTGGATGCGGATGAATGGCGAGAGCATCTACGGCACGAAGGCCGTTCACGAAATGGAGGAACCGTCCTGGGGCGTGTTGACTCGCAAGGATGGACGCCTCTTCCTGCATGTGCTCGACGAGAAAGCCACGTCCATTCAGTTGTCGTGGGAGGGACGCAAGCCCCGTGCCGTCACGGCATTGGACACGGGACGACGAATCGCCTTCACGCAGGACAAGAAAAAGACCCGCCTGACCCTGCAGCTGCCCGCAGACCGAGATGCCGCCGATTTCGTGATTCAGGTGGAACGTTGAAAACAGAGAGCTTCCATGAACCCATTGCTTGAAGTGTGTTGCGGCAGCCTCACCAACGCATTGACCGCACATGAGGCTGGTGCACAGCGTATTGAATTGTGCACAGCCCTCTCAATCGACGGCCTTACGCCCTCGATGTCTGTCTTGCATCGATTGCGCCAGCGGTTTCCGGATTGGACGATCCACGTGCTCATCCGTTGCCGCGAGGGCGGGTTTGTCTATTCGACAGAAGAGGTGGAGGTGATGGCCGACGAGATCAGGTCGGCGGTCGCCATCGGGTGCGACGGCATCGTCTGCGGTGCACTCACTCCGAACCGAGACATCGACCTTGCCGCCTTGCAGCTGTGGATGGAAGCTGCCGAAGGTCTGCCCGTGACCTTCCACCGCGCTTTCGATGAAGTGCGAGAGCCCAATCATGCGCTCGAACAGCTGATTACCTTCGGTGTCCGTCGTGTGCTCACGTCGGGCGGCTGTCTGTCTGACGGAAGCCCCATGACTGCCGAACAGGGCATTCCCCAATTGCGGAAGCTCATTCAGCAGGCAGACGGGCGCATCATCATCCTTCCCGGAGGGGGCGTCAACAGCCAGAATGCCCGTCGAATCCTTCAAGAGACCGGAGCCTCGGAGATTCACGGTTCCTGCTCTCGCCTGCATCCCAACGGACTTCGGGAAACAGACCTCGAAACGGTCAGGGACGTGCTCGAAGCCATCCGAGGCTAAACGTCTTTCCAGACACGTATATACAAGATGCCCCGCACGTATATACGTTCAAGGCAACACGTATATACGAGAAGGCGGGAAGGTGTGCACGTTCTCCTTACAGCTGACGGATGACCTTCAGCATCTGTTCGCCCAAACCGATGGTGTAGCCTTGTTGTACGAACACGACGCGATTGAAGCTGTCGCAGATGAGGAAGATGGGGAGTGAGCGCGCGTCAAGATGCATCTGTTCCACGACCTCGCGGTGGATGGCTCCGTCGATGTCTGTACCCCACGCTGTGGTTGCCGGAAGACCGTCGAACTCCTTGAAATTGAAACGGCTGGCAGCGTCTGCATCGGCAAAGAGCAGCACAAGCCGACGCCCCCATTTCTCGAAGTCTGAACCGACGAGGGCAATGTCTCGCAGGGCATGGTTTGTTGGTTCTTGGTTGGGGGCGATGAGGCCAAGGGCGTAGTAGCCGCGTCCGCAGGTGGAGAGCAACGATGTCGCCGTGGTCGTGGCCAAGTCGTTTGGTGTGACGGGTAAATACAGGTCTTCGGCATTGAGCGAACCAATGACGGCCACGGCATCGGAAGATGTCCGCAAGGTGAAGGGAACAGAGGTGGCCTGCCCGCTCGTGATGCAGAAGCGCTGCATCTGTGAGAGCATGCTGCCGTTGGCCATACGGGTGCCGGTGGTGAGGATGTAGGTGCCGGGGTCAAGCGTCACGCCTTGGGCGAACGTACTTTGGAAGGTAGCGTCTTCGGGGTAGGTGAGCAGTTGCAGGCGGTTGTCGTCGGTCAGGCGTGAAAGGGTGAAGTGGATGTAGTATTTGGCATCGGGGATGTGGCTGGTGGGGGCGTAGGAGAGAAGCAGTGTTCCTTCGGGGCTCGTAGGATGCTTCTCTGTTTCGGCGGCAGAAGATTCGAAAGCCACGTCAATCCATTGGCCGTCAGATATGTACTGTACCTTCCCGTTGATTTCGTTGATGCGGGCAGGTATGCCTATGGAACGAGCGGCAGCCACGAAGAAGATATCGCGGCCAAGGCGGTCGGCGGTGCGGCTGTTGAAGACACCGAGGGGTGTCATGCGCAGCTGTTGCGGGTTTTGGTCGTCGATGAGGGTGAGGCTGTCGCGCGTCCAGCGGATGAGGCGGGCGATGTCGAATCCGTTGAAGGCTTCGTGGAGGGGACGTTTGTAGGGTGTCAGCCGTTCGCGTTCGATGCGTGGCGAGAAGAGGTAATGGGCGTTCGCGAGCGATGGTGAGGATGTCGTGGACTGGTGGACGAGGTTGTCGTAGAGCACGTCGAAGGTGACGTCCTGGAGGTCTTTGTCTGGCAGAAAATGGATGAGCGTGTCGGCCAGAGGCAGGAGGCCGAGAGCCGTGGCGCTGTCGCGGAATGCCGCGATGACGCCGTGGTTGCCTCGGCTGCGCTGGTCGGGCATGGTCGCTTCGTAGGCGGCCCGAATGCTGTCCTCGATGGCGAGGCGGCGGTTGTTCTCGGAACGTTGGTCGGCGGTGACGGTGGGGAGCGTGGCCGAGACGGCTGGCGGCGTGATGTCGAGGTTCCAACCTTTATGCAGGCCGACGCTGTCGCCAAAGGACTGTGGGGAGGAGAGACGCAGCGTGACGAGGCTGTCGCGGGCGAAACTGACCTGACGGAAAGCCATGCCGTCGGGCGTGGATGCCCACACGAGCATATCGCCCAGACCAGCCGTGAGCCAGGCATGGCCGTCGGCATCGGTACGCTTGGTGGCTACGGTGTAGAATTCGGCGTAGTTATAGACCTTGAATTCAACAGTGGCTTCGGACACGGGTCGGTTCAGCGAATCGACGACACAGACGGTCAGCCGACGGGCTGGAGCATAGTTCCCGATGACATTGATCTCGGTGAGGGCATGTGTGCGGCTGACGACCTCTTCGGGTCCGTCGTAGTCGCCGAACACCTTGGTGTGCATCAGCATTCCCCGAGACGCGCTCTCGTTGAACCAACCCATATCGAGGATAGGCTCTGGCTCACAGGCACCGAGGAACCACCAGCGTCCGTCGGCCCAGGCTTCCACCCAGGCGTGATTGTCATCAGTGTGCGCCCAGCGCGGCGTATAGACTTGGCGGGCAGGTATGCCCACTGTGCGCAAAGCGGCAACCGTCAGCACCGACTCTTCTCCACATCGGCCGTATGCCGTGCGGACGGTGGAGACCGGACCCAAGGTGCGGGCGCTCGTAGGGCGATAAGTCACGTGCTCGTGGCACCAATGGTTCACTTCGAGGATGGCTTCCGTCATCGTGAGTCCCTGAACACGCTGGCGCAGTTCGGTGTAATAGAGGTCACGGAAATCGTCCATGTCTTCGTTGTTCACGCGTGGAGGCAGCACGAAGTGACGGAACTCGCGCTCCGGAACCTGCTTGCCCCACGGCAGTTCGCGGCGTGCCTGCAACGAGAGCCGCACCTGGCGGGCATAGAAGTCACGTGTATAGTCAACGCGGTCGGGCAGCGAGAGATTGGCGTAGAGGAAGTTGAGATAGGTCTCTTCTGAATTGGGCTGACAGGCGAAAAGCGTGAGGATGGCCAGCACCACGAATACTGTTTTTTTCATAAGGAACAGACATTGGAACATTTTGCTGTGCAAAAATAGTGACTTTCGTACAATAAACGAGAACTTTTGGGCAGAACTTTCTCGGAAAAACATACTAATTTTGCCGCAAGTTTCATTTCACGCGAATTATTTCGCATTTCGTCGTCACTTATTCGTCGTTCAGAAGAAAAATGAAAAAAGGATTGGTCTTGGAAGGCGGTGCTTTACGAGGACTGTATTCCGCTGGCATTCAGGATGTCATGATGGCTGCCCGCATCGACGTTGACGGCCTCGTGGGCGTGTCGGCAGGAGCGGCTTTTGGTTGCAACATGAAAAGCTGTCAGATGGGACGCCCCTTGCGCTACAATAAGCGTTTCGCACATGATTGGCGCTATTGCAGCTTGCGTTCTCTTATCAAGACTGGCGATCTGTTCGGTGCGAAGTTCGCCTACCACACCGTGCCCAATGAGCTGGATATCTTCGACAACGATGCTTTTGAGAAGAACCCGATGGCCTTCTGGGTCGTGTGTACAGACGTGGAAACGGGAGAGCCTGTCTATCAGCGGTTAGACCGTGGAGGCGACTGGGCTTACGACTGGATTCGGGCGTCGGCTTCCATGCCGCTGTGTTCCAAGGTCGTCCATATCGACGGGCGGAAACTGCTGGACGGTGGCGTGGCGGACAGTATTCCCCTGCGCTTCATGCAACAGCAAGGATTTGAGCGGAATGTGGTCGTGTTGACACAACCCCTTGGATATGTGAAACAGAAGAATCGCTTCTTGCCTCTGATGCGTCTGAGCGGGCTGAGGAAGTTCCCAAAATTCATCGAAGCAGTCGCACGGCGGCACGAGATGTATAATGAAGAGCTGGAATGGGTACAAAAAGAAGAGGCATCCGGACGTGCATTTGTCTTTCGTCCAGATGCCCCATTGCCTATCGGTCACACCTGTCATGATGTGAACACGATGCAATATGTCTATGAGTTGGGACGGCAACAAGCTCTGCAGCGTTTGCCACAGCTTCGAGCCTTCCTCTCTTAACCGTTCAGCAGCCAGTTATCTGCCTCTGCGTAGAGTTCCTTGATGTAGTCGGGGCGGTTTTTGCCGGGCAGCTCCTCAAGGATTGTGCGGCAATCATGGATGAACCATTCGCCATTGATGCGAAGTAAACGGTAGATGTACTGTGAGTCTGCCGTCTGGTTGAGGAGGTGACCGTCGATATCCACTTTCACTTGGAACGTGGTGTCCATGATGGCAACAGCACGATTGCTGAGCGTCCATACAAGAGTGGAATGGATGTGGTAGGGGATGTGGTCGGTTCTGGCCGCCAAAGCATTGGCGAACGCCTGTGCCGTGCCTTCGAACCAGGAAGCATGAACTTGGGCGTCAGCGGAATAGCAGGTCATCATTTCATCCCATAGCTGATTGTCGCGGGCGAAACGCTCAAAGGTAAGTAACCGACGTACGGACTCTTTTTCACGGCGGGCTTCGTGCGCCAAATGGATAGGTCTCTTGAGAATAAGCTTAGTGTTCATAAGGTATGTTCTTTTGCTATCTTTACTTTGCAAATGCAAAGATACACGTAAATCCATTCCGTTGTATGCGCTTTTAAGTTTTTTAACAAAGAAAGCCCTCTGCAACGTTTGCAGAGGGCTCTTTTGGAAGTCGCATTTACACCTTATTATATATACGCGCGCGCGAAACGGTGGTAAAATGTGGACTTGAATCTATATTCCGATGGATGCAAACCGAATCAATAGAAGAGATAACGGTTGTCCTTGACGTCGGCTTTCTCGAACAGCTCTTGCATGAAGCGGGAAGTCGAGCGTATCTGCTGGCTTGTCACTTGAGACGCGGCGGTCTTCTTGGCTGCATCATCGAGCTTAGCGTCTGTCTTATTCTCGCCAATCACTTGGAAGGCATAGACGGCAGAGTGACCCTTGACGCCTTCGACGAACTGACCCTTCTGGGCTTTCGTGATGGCACCGCTCAGAGCGGGTTCACTGGCACTGATGGAGGAAACGAAGACAGGAGCGTTGAAGGTGACGTGCTTCACGGTGTCAATGGATGTTGCACCCTGCACCTTGGCAGCGGCGGCAAGGTCTTTCACGCCTGCCAATTTCTCCATCAACATTCCGGCCTTCTTGTCGCGACGTACTTCGGTTTCGATGTAGTCTTTAACAGATTCGAGCTTACGGAATCTGCCATCGTTCTTATCCGTCACCGCGATAACAAGCAGATGGTCATTGTTTCCGCAGGTATATATTTCGGAAATCTCGCCTACCTTTGTATCTTCTTTAAATACCCAACGGAGTGCTTCGCGTGTGCTGCCAATGCCTGCGAGGTTATGTTCGCTGGCATAGAGTCCTTCGCGTTGTTGTACCATATATCCGCTCTTCATGGCGTTGGCCTCAATTTCCTCGATGGTCTTGTTGGAGGCCACGAATTGCGAGAAGTCGTTGTACGTCTTGTTGTAGGTATCGTTGGAGAAGTCGAGCGGACGCTTCACAACTGCGACATCATACTTCTCTACGAGATTCTTGCGGGCAAGAACGCGGACGATGATGACGGCGTTCCCGAGCTTCACCTGCTGTGTCGTTCCGGCGGCCTGCGTGCTGATGGCATTGATGAACTTACGGTTGTTCTCGTCAAGGGCTGAACCCTCGTACTGTTGCGAGGTAATCCATGTCTCTTCACCCGTCTGGTTGTATTTGCGTGCGATGCTGTCGAAAGGCACTCCACTATTGAGCGCAGTCATGACGCTGTCTGCTGTCTTCTGGGCTGCTGCCTCGGTCTCACCGTTGATACCTATTTGGCGGAGCTGGATGCTGTCTGGCAGTGTGACCTTAGCTATCAGACGAACGATGTTCTGGGTGTTGTCCTGAGCATTGAGGAACGGACCCTTCTGGCTTCCGACGCTTACAGAGTCGAGCTCTTTGGCGATGTCGCTGGGAAGGGCGGTACGACGCACGGGGACGGGGCTGTATGCCACTGTGCTGCCGCTCTTGCGGACGATGTTGGCCACGTCTGCACCCTCGGCACTGAGTTGGGCAGCCACTTCCTGCATTTCCTTCAGGATCTGGTCGCGGTCGGCTTGGCTGGCTTTGATGGCCACGTCAATATATTTGATGTCACGGGTTGGCTCGTCGAGACGGAAAGCGTCGTGCAGTTCGTTGTACTTTTCTTTGAGCTCGTTATCCTCGATTTTGACGTCTTCATCCTTGATGGAGTTGAAAGGTACAGCCACAAGCAGTACATCCTTCTCCGTGTTGCGGGCGTTGAAGGACGCCTCGATGCTGGTGGGATTGGCGATGAATGACTTGGAAAGCAGGTTCTGGAACTTGTTGACGAGCGCTTGATTGCGGATGTTCTTCTCGATGAACTGCCAGTAGCCATAGATCTGTTTATAATAGGCCAGTGCCTCTGCGGGCTGGTTGGGCTGGTCCTTCATCGCTTGGTAGTTCGTGAGGAACTGGTTCAGGGCTTCGACGTCAAACGCTCCGGTCTGAGGATTGCTGAAAGGTGTCTGACGGAGCATGGGGCTCTGTCCTGTGCTGATAATCTCCTGCACTTCGGCGTCAGTCACGGTGAGTCCCAGCTTTTCAGCTTCGTGCTGAAGGAGTTGAGTTTGGACGTAGGTCTGCCAAACCTGGTCGCGGATACTCTGGCTCTGTTCTTCGGTAAGGTTTTCAAGTCCGGAGGAGAACTTCACGACGCTGGTGTACTCATCGACAAGTTCATTGAACTCCTGGATGTTGATGCTTTTTCCGAAAACTTCACCGATGCGCTGTCTGCTCTCATTACGTGAGGTCGAGAGCGAACGCACGGCTTCTTCCGCGATGAATGCGAACAAGGCGAGACCTACGACGAGTAGGAGGATGGCGCCTTTGCTTCTGATTTTTTGTAATGCTGCCATTTTAGATAGTTTTTATTTGTTGTTTCTTTATGATATTCTCAAAAAAGCGCACGAAGGTACAAAGAAATTCTCAAATGGCCACGCCTTTTGCTTGAAAAGTGAACATTTAGGGGTAAAGTTGTCAAAAAATGAGGCTTTTCTTGTGCAAAAGTGGGGTCATTGGTCCAAAATCCTGAGTCTTACGAGCTCAATTTTCGTACTGGTGTTCTTTAAAATCTTGAATTCGAAGTGGTCGAACGTGACGACTTCGTTCAGCTTTGGGAAGCGTTGCACTTTGTGGAGGATCAGCCCGCCAACAGTCATGTAGTCTTCGCTTTCGGGCAGGTCGAGGTCCAGGAGGTCGTTTGCCTTCTCGACTTCAAGTCTGGCCGATAGTTCATATTCTCCGTTGGGCAGCCTCTTGGCGGTATAAGATTGCTGGTCGTGCTCGTCTTCGATATCGCCGAAGATTTCTTCGACCAGGTCTTCGAGTGTACAGATGCCGCTCGTTCCGCCAAATTCATCGACGACAACGGCCAAGGAAATCTTCTGTTGCATCAAGGTTTGCATGAGTTTCTGGGCGTTCATGCTCTCAGGAACGATTGGCACTTCGTGGATATGGTCTTCCCATGAGTCGCCCGGCTTGAGGCGGAACATCTCTGAAGAATGGATGAATCCGACGATGTTGTCAACATCTCCGTCGAAGACGATGATTTTGGAACAGCCGCTTTCAATGAACCTGGCCTTCAATTGGTCCAGAGATTCGTGGATGTCCACGGCGACGATTTCGGTTCGGGGGACGATGCAGTCGCGCACTTTGCACGTACTGAAGTCGAGTGCGTTCTGGAAGATTTTGACTTCGTCGGTTATCTCTTCCTCGTTGTCGGATTGGTCGATGGAGGATTGGATGAGGAAGTCGAGGTCCACACGTGAAAAGGCTTGGTCGGTGTTGGTGGGTGTGAGTCGTAATCCACAGATTCTCAGGAGCACTTTGGCCAGTGCACTTGTGAACTTGGAGATGGGGTAGAGGAGGATATAAAAGATGTACGCGAGGGGGGCAAAGAACGTGAGAGTGCGGTTGGGGTTGAGTTTGAAAAGGGTCTTAGGCAGGAACTCTCCAGTGACGAGGACAATCAATGTGGAGATGACGGTCTGTGTGAGGAGTGTCAGCCATTCGTTCGTGATGCCCAGAGGCTGTATGACCAGTGGTTCCAACAGGCGTGCGATGAGGATGCCATAGATGACGAGGGCGATGTTGTTGCCAACAAGTAACGTGGATATGAAGTTGTTGGGATGCTCGTAGAATGTGGCGGCGAGACGTGATCCGAACCCACTTTGTGCCTTTTCCATCTCGAAGCGGAGCTTGTTGCTTGAAACGAAGGCAATCTCCATGCCTGAGAAGAAGGCCGAGAAGCCGAGGACGATGATGATTTCGATGACGAGGGTGGTCATTTCGGGATGTGTATGTGACGTGTCTGATGGTTATTGTTGTTGACGTCGGTGGCTGTCGGCAGCGGCAGAGCGCTGTGTTGGTTGTGGTTCTGCCGTGTCGGCTTGTTGCTTGGCGTCTTTGTTGGTGGGCGGTGTTTCTTTTTTCTCTTCGTTGAGGGGCGTAATGCCGGCAGAGGAGGTGATGTGATAGTCTGTCATCTCCTCGTTTGAGCGGAAGCGGTTTCCTTCCAGTTCCTGCTGGCTGTCAGGTTTGATGATGCGCATGAACAGGTTACTCCACATCTCATGTCGGTCCATGTCCCAGAAGAGTTCTTCGGACTTGAAAAGCGTTCCTTCCCTGTTGAGGATGACGACGCGTCCCCTGAGTTCCCAGATGCGGTTGTCATGACAGTAGGCGGTGTCGGCCTGAACGTGCCATTCGACGTGGAAAGTCGTGTCGAATTTTTCGAGAAAGAGTCCTTTGAGGAAGGTCCACTCCTGTGGTTCAGTGGTGTAGATGTTCCAGTCTTCGGCGACAATCTTGTAGCTGATGAGGCCGGAATCGGAGATGAGGTTAGATATGCCGTGGGCGGTCATGAAGGGCAGCGAATCGCTGTCTCTCACGGCAGGGGCAATGTGTTCGTGTTTGTTGCCACAAGCCATCATGCCCGCCGCGATGACGACGAGCATGAACGCTGCAATGTTTTTTCTTTTATACAAGAGGTTGTCTGGCATGAGCGGACGTCTGTTCCGTGTGTGTCGCTTATCTGAACTGCCATTTCATGAACCATCGTTCATTGAAGGTCAGTCCGATGTTGATGCGAAAGACGTTCTCGGTGATGGCGTTGCTGAAGTCGGCGTCGCGTCTGGTCCATTGCAGGCCGATGTTCACGTAGGACGGCGCATAGACATTGTTGAAGGAGCGATTGGTGATGGCGTTGGTGATGGGCAGGGCCACACCAGCCGTGATGCCAAATTCATGCGGTCCGTCGTGACCGTTAATGCGTTGGTTGGGTGAGGTGTAGAAGGCCCCGAGCCGATAGTTGACGCGACTCAGGAAAGCATGGTTGAAACGATCTGGAACGTATTCGAGTCCGGCGCTGATGCGGAAGTTGTTGCTGTATTCGCCCGTGGCGGCCTCGTACCGGCTGTTTGTGCCTTCTCCGTTCAGCTGTGGTGTGGTGCATGAGCCCCATTGCCCGAGGGTGACGTCGGCGGCCAGGGTGAGCTTCTGGGCGTGTTCCCATGCGATTCCGAAGCTGTAGGTCATCGGCAGTTGGTAGGCATTCGTGGCTACGTTCTTGATGGTGTCTCCTCGCAGGCTGGTTCTCAGGATTGTGGCGTCGCTTCCGACCGTGTGGCCGATGCCGACCGTTGCTCCGACGGTGAGGAGATTGGTCTGGTTCAGCAGATGTTGGTACTGTAGGCCGATGTCGCCTTTCCACGTCAGAATATCGGCTGAATAATAGGTCGATAGGCTGCTGTAGTTGGACGTGTTGCTGGTGCCGTTCTCTGTGAATGTCTGTACGGCTTGGTTGCTGATGCTTCCCCAGATGATGCCCGCGTTGGCGCCCACGGATAGTCCCTTGAACGGTCGCCATCCGGCACCGATGTAGGCCTGATGCAGTCCGCCATTGCCGTCGTAGCTGACCTGCTGTGTCACACTTTGCAGGGAGTAGGGGTCGATGGTCACGTCACGTTCTTGCGTGAAGCTGTAGCCAATGTCGGTGAACGGTCTGAAGCCAACACTCATGCCGATGTTTCTGCCGAGGCGGAAGGCGGCACTGACGTATTCGAAGGCCGTGTTGTTCACGCTCATGGCCGTATTGCCTTGACTCATGCGTGTCCGCTGCAATCCCATCCCCACGTCGAAAAGAAACGTGAGCGAGTCCATGGCCGAATAACTGGCGGGATTCTGCATATTGATACGGCTTCGTGAGCGCAGGCCCTGGGCGACGCCGCCCATGGCGCGGTTGAAACCCTGCGAGGGGTCGGCAGGCAGGCCGAGTCCGTAGCGGGAGTAGGATGAATTGCTGCCGCCGTGGGACTGCGCCGCAGCGGGGGCGGCGGCGCACGCGATGGCCATTGCAGCTGTGATGATGCGATATCTGAGGTTCATTGTCAGTTGGGTTTCTGCACTAAGTGGTGGGTCAGAATGGCTTCGAGCCCACGTGGAACGATGAATGGGTCTGCAAAGATGCGACTTTTTATCGGGCTTTCAAAGTGAAAATCGTCGCCGCCCGTTAAAAAAACCAAAAGGTCAGGATATTTAACGCTGAAATGCCGGATATACCCCTCTATCTCGTGGCGGATTCCTTCGACGACACCGGCGCGGATGGCGGTCTGGGTGTCGTAACCCAGCTCTGGGAGGGGTCCTTTCTGTTCGACGAGCGGCAGTCGTGGGAAGTAGTCGTCGATGGCGCGCAGACGTGCCTGCACGCCGGGGGTGATGTTGCCGCCCACATAGGCGCCGTCGGCGGTCACGAGGTCAAAGGTGATGCAGCTGCCCGCATCGATGACCAGCAGGTTGCGTCCGCCCCTGAGCGTCCAGGCTCCTACGGCTGCGGCCAGACGGTCTGACCCCAGGGTCTCTGGCGTGCGGTAGCGGTTCTGCAACGGCACGGGCGTCAGTGCTGTGAAGCGCAGGAGAGGGCAGGGGAGGGCTTGCAGCCGAGCTTCGGCAGCGGCGTCCAGATCGACGACCGTGCTTAGGATGGCCGCGGCGAAGGTGTGCACCTTGCAGAAGGTTTCCAAGCCCTCTAAGCGGTGGCCCTCGTCGATGCGTTCGTCCACGGGTTGGCCGTCGTGGAAGGCCACCAGTTTCGTCCGTGAATTGCCTATGTCGATGACTAAATTCATTTTTGCGGCGCAAAGGTACGCATTATTTTTGAGTGAGCGATAAAGAATGAACGAAAAATGCACCTCTCCTTGACTTTGTCTCCCGAACGTGTACACGTTGCACCCCGCACGTATGCACCTTCCACCGTGAACGTGTGCACCTTCCGGCGTGAACGTTTACACCTTCCGCAGGGAACGTCTGTACGTTTTTTTGTTTTTGCACGGGCGCGAGGCAAAAAATGGTCAAACGTTGCACGTTAAGTCATAAATAATGTGTATCTTTGCGCCCGTTTATGAAGCACTTCTTTGTTTACCTCTTCTTGCTGACGGGGCTGTGCTTGCCTCTGCCCGCGTCGGCTCAGATTGTTGCCACGGCTTCGCCTTCAGACTCTCTCGCGAAGCCCGACACGGCTTGGCATATCAGCCTGCTGACCTGTTCGCCTGGTCAGGAAGTTTATGAACTCTACGGCCACACGGCCCTGCGCGTACGCCATGCGCAGCGGGGGCTGGACGTGGTCTTCAACTACGGTGCCTTTGACTTCCGTGCCCCCCACTTCGTCTGGCGTTTTGTTCTGGGCGAGTGTGACTACATGCTTTTCCCTGAGCCGCTATTGTCTTTCCTCAATGTCTATTACGCACGCGGCTCGGAGGTCATCGAGCAAGAGCTGAACCTCCGTGGCTTTGAAGCTGACAGCCTGGCCGCCTCGCTCTTCCGCGAGAGTCAGCCAGACATGCGTGTCTATCGCTACAATATTTTCCGCAGCAACTGCACGACGCGAGCCCGCGACAAGATTGAGTCGTGCATCGACGGCTTTGTTGTTTACCCCGTCCGTGCACGCCGGAACACCTTCCGTTCCATCTTACACGAGTTCACCCGCGGCCACGAGTGGGCTCGTGAAGGCAATGACCTCCTTCTGGGTGCCGACGTCGATACGCTCATCACCGAGCGCGACGAGATGTTTGCCCCGATTTACCTGATGAACTACGTGGACAGCGCCATGATCGATGCCGGTCGCTACCGCCTCCGTCCGCTTGTTCGCGAACGCCGCGTCTTGTTGAAAGGCGATGCCGCCCGCCGTCAGGCCTCCGAGGCTCGCCAGCCGTCCTTCCCGGTGCCGCCCGCCGTCTGTTGGTGGGGGCTGCTGTTGGCCGGACTGGCGTTGGGGCTGTTCGAGTGGCGTCGGCAGCGTGTCGTCTGGGCGGTGGACGCCGTGCTGATGACCCTTCAGGGCGTGGCCGGTCTGCTGCTCACGTTCATGTCCTTGTGCTCACAGCATCCCGGCGTGGCGCCAAATTGGCAGGTGTGGATACTGAATCCTCTGCCCCTTTTCTTCGTGTGGAGCGTCGTCCGTGCCGCCCGCAAACAGCAGTTCGCTGTCTATCATGTGTTTGCGGCCATCGTGCTGCTTTTGTTCCTGGCCCTCTACGTCTTCATCCCACAGCATTTCAGCCAGCTGCTCCTGCCCTTGGCATTGCTTTTGCTGAGCCGTGCGTCAGTACATTTCCTTGTTTATCATAAAAAGTGAATCCGCCGTGTCTAACAAACAACCCCATTCTTCGATAGCCCGTGCGCGCCTGTTGACTTCCCTCGTGGCCTTGATGGCCTTGACGGCTGCCAGTGCACAGACGGCTCCCGAGCTGCCACGCCTTGTGGTAAACATCCTCGTCGATCAACTGCGGACCGACTATCTCGAAGCCTGTGCCCCTCTCTACGGCGAAGGCGGATTGAAACGCCTCATGACCGAGGCTCGTTACTATGCAGACGCCCAGCAACCCTTC
>JAGCPY010000004.1 GCA_017965425.1 Bacteroidaceae bacterium
CGAATGGCTGACGGCCACAGCTTCCTCCGACCGCAAAACGCTCACCGTCAGCGTGGCAGGGAACACCACCACTTCCTCTCGCACCGACATCATCACCTTAGCCGTCAGCGGGCTCACGGCGACGATAGCCGTCACACAGCATGCGGGAGAAGCTTATCTTACGGTGTCTCCCAACGAACTCGGCTTTGGCAGTGCCGCTTCGTTGGAGACCGTCACGGTGAGTACCAATGCCACGACTGACTACTCCATCACGTCATCTAACTCCGAATGGCTCACGGCCACAGCTTCCTCTGACCGCAAGACGCTCACCATCAGCGTGACAGAGAACACCACAACGTCCATCCGGTCCGGCACCGTCACGCTGGCGGTGAGCGGACTCACCGCCGTCGTCGCCGTCACACAGTCTGCAACCCCATTCATTGATGATAATGGCCACGAGGCCATTGACCTGGGTCTGCCTTCCGGCACGAAGTGGGCGAACATGAATGTGGGAGCCTCCTCACCCGAGGACTATGGCCTCTACTTCGCTTGGGGTGAGACCGTGGGCTACGGCAGCGATACTTCCGACGGCCATTCCTTTGACTGGGCAAGCTACAAGTATTGTAATGGTTCATACACCACCCTGACCAAATACTGTACAAACTCCAGCTATGGAACCGTAGATAACAAGACGACCTTGGACCTCTCCGACGATGCCGCTTACGTTAACTGGGGCAGCTCATGGCGTATGCCGACCTACGATGAGATATGTGAACTCTTTGATAACACCACCAGCACCTGGACTTCTGTGAACGGCGTATCTGGCAGACGGTTCACGAGCAAGACCAATGGCAACAGTATCTTCCTGCCCGCCGCAGGCTACCGCTACGGTTCGTCGAGCGATCAAGGCGCCGACGGCTACTATTGGTCGTCATCCCTCTACACGTGGGCCTCTTCCTCTTACGACGCGCGTTCCCTCGGCTTCTTTTCGGACTATGCCGGCACGAACTACAGCCACTACCGCTGCCGCGGTCAAAGCGTTCGCCCCGTGCTCAGAAATTAATGCATCTTTTCCACGAAAATCCAAAATAACCCAAACAATCGGCTCATGATACAATCACTTCACTGCGTGGGATGTGGTCCTAAGAGAAAATATCCCGTAGGCATCCAGAGCTTTGAGAGTATTCGCAAAGACGGATACTTGTATATCGACAAGACCCCGCTCATCTATAAGATGATTAGTGAGGGCAAGCCCTACTTCCTCAGTCGTCCTCGCCGCTTCGGTAAGTCGCTGCTCATCTCTACCCTGCAAGCTGTGTTCGAGGGTCGGCGTGAGTTATTTGAGGCCTTCACGACAGAGGATGGCATTGAGCAACCGCAACTCTATATCGCACAGACAGACTGGCGGTGGGAGAAGCATCCCGTCATCCGCTTCGACCTTAGCGAGACCAATATGCAGTATTTCGTCACGTTTGAGGAATACGTCAAGTCAACGCTGCTCAGGTATGAACGCGAATTGGGTCTGGCCGAAGTGCTCAAGGACAGCAACCATAGCTTGGCAGATTTGGTTCGTGCCGCTCATGAGCAGACGGGAAAGCGCGTGGTGGTGCTGGTGGACGAATATGACACCTTGATGTTGCACAGCCTTGGTGACCAGGAGCGTGTCCGCGAGGTGCGCGAGATGTTCACGGCACTCTTCGGTCCCCTCAAGGCGTTGGATGACCACCTTCAGTTCGTGTTCATCACCGGCATCAGTAAGTTCTCGCAGATGGGCATCTTCAGTAAGCTCAACAATCTGCAGAATATCTCGATGGTGCCCGCCTTTGATGCCCTCTGCGGTATCAGCGAGGAGGAACTCACCACGCTGTTGCGGCCAGACATAGAGCTGCTGGGTGAGGCCAATGGCCTGAGTTATGACGAGCAGCTGGCAGAACTGAAATATATGTATGACGGTTATCACTTCAGCGAAAAGCAGACTGATATGTATAACCCGTTCAGTTTGGTCAATGCCTTTAAGGCACAAAAAGTGGGTAATTACTGGTTCGACCGTGGCACGAGTGGCGCACTTATCAATCTATTGGCACAGATGCCGCCCGTAGATATTGCTGAAATAGAGCACAATGTCTATCCAAGCACCATGTTTGATTTGCCTTTTGAGAGTTTCGATGACCCGTTGCCCATCCTCTATCAGAGCGGTTATCTGACCATCAAGAGCGGGGAGCGGGACGAGGGTGAGTACTTCTACACGCTGGGAATACCGAACCAGGAGGTGCGTCGCGGCTTTGCGGAGTGTCTCTACAAGCATGTGGCTGGCAAGGGTAGCGAAGTCAGTCGTGGTGTGTTCTTCCAGGCATACGTCAAGTTCCGCCGAACGGGTGACCTGCCGCCATTCATCGAGGCCATCAAGGTGTTTTTTGCCGGCCTTCCCTACCAGTGGGAGAAGGACAACCGCAACGAGCACTACTACCACGCCCTACTCTATCCTTGCTCACGTCCTTCGGTGCCGATGTCGTGGCCGAGGAACCGACGGCCAAGGGCTGTGCTGACCTCACCCTGCGTATGCCCAAGGGCATCTATGTCATCGAGTTGAAGTATGACCACACTGCCCAAGAGGCGCTCGACCAGATAGATGCCAAGGGCTATGCCGAGAAGTACCGCATGGACGGGCGTCCCGTCACAAAAGTCGGCATAGCCTTCTCCAGCGAGGAACGCAACATCACCGAGTGGAAAGCCATCCCATAAAACACCGCCCCACACCAACATGCACCAATATATTATATTCCAATCAGCACATGTAAGCTACCACCTCATGATCATTACTCTATGAAACAACTCATTTACCTCCCGCCCCTGCGCCGCCTGTTAGCGGTGCTCGTGGTACTCGTCTTCGCCGCCCTGCCCTCATGGGCCGTGGAAGACCAGACCGCTCTTCACCTCATCTTCAAGGACGGCAGCAGCACGTGGTTCCTGCTCGCGGAGAAGCCCGTGCTGACGTTCACCGGGACGCAGATGTCCGTCAACACCCGCGTCCTCGGTCGATCCGTCCACCCCGTCCGTTAGTACTGAAAGTGCATCCTTATCGAACTCGAAACGCGATAAAAACGATAAATTCACCCAAAAAGAATCATGAATCATGTCCGTAACCACGGAAATCATAGAGCAGGAACGCCTACAAGTGCATACAGGAAATCTCGCTGACGTGCACCTCCACCGTGAAGGCACTTTCCTGCGAGCCTACGAGTGGAGTGCATTGTTAGCGTGCCGCTACCTGCATGACTTCAAGACCACCAAGTGCCCCGTTGGGGCTGTTGCTGCTTGCTGCTTGGGCTGACTGCTTACTTTATTGTTACGCTCCCGCTCACACCACTAAGTTTTTCTCGAAAAAGCCTCAATCCCTCACCAAACGGCATATCGTGTTGTCTATGAAATACTTGCAGGTGAGGGAATGGTGAGGGAATGGTGAGGGGAGGTGAGGGATTGCTCCAAATGAAACGCTAATTGGTTGTTAATGAGACGTTAATTGGACGTTAATTGGGCATTATCAGTGGTTGATTAGTGGTTAATTAGTGGTTATTTGTGGTTGATTTAACGTCCAATAACTGTCTAATTAATGTCCAATTAATGCCATATTAACGTTCAATAAAGATAATTGTCGTTTATAAAACATTGATAATCAATGATTGATTCATGTGATGCATGACGGGCGTGGAGCAATTCCTCACCATCCCTCACCTTTCCCTCACCCATTCCTCACCTGCAAGTATCTCATAGACAACACGATATGCCGTTTGGTGAGGGATTGGGGGCTTTTTGAACAAGGACATGGATGCGTGTGCATACGCGCATGTACGCGCGTAAGGAAGGAGAAACATGCGAACGTCTATACGTTCAGGGCGGAAGGTCTGTACGTTCAGGGCTGTAGGTCTGCACGTTCCGGCCCGGAGTGATGGACGTTCATGTTGTCACTTTTCCTGCTGAAAGTTTGGCGGTTCGGTGAAAAGACGTTACCTTTGCGGCATGAAACGAAAAGAAATGAGGCCGTTTCGCCATTCGTTCATGGTGAAAGTCGTTGTTTGTGTGTGCGGTTTTTTGCTCCTGTTCCCGTGTGCGTCGTTGGCCGACAACTGGCTAAAGGTCGTGGGTTCCGATGATTATTACTACGGCGTGGGCCGTGGTCAGACAGTGGATGAGGCGTCGAAGCAGGCGATGGCGTTCCTGGTGGAGATGATAGCCACGCATGTGTCGAGCGAGTTCACGGGTTTGCTGGAACAGAACACGATGGGTCAGGAGGTGTCTTCGAAGATGAAGGTGCAGAGCTGCATCCATTCCTACGCCCAGTCGTCGCTGACCAACGTGAAGCAGATGGTGCATGGCAAGGAGCCGAATGTGGAGGTGCTGCGCTATATCCGCCGGTCGGACCTGATGACGATCTACGCCGACCGCATCGCGAAAGCCAAAGACATGATGCGCATCGCAGAGAAAGCCCTGGAGTCGCTGCGCCTGGACATGGCGCTGGAGCACTACTACTGGGCCTACTCGCTCATCCGTTCGGTGCAACGGCCCAGCGAGGTGAAAGACGACGCGGGCAATGTCCTGATCAACTGGCTGCCCTACCGGATAGAGCAGTTGCTCTCGGACATCGACGTGCAGTTCGACGGTCGCGACGAAGACCGCGTGAACCTGTTGTTCCGCTATGGCGGCAAAAACATTTCGTGTCTGGAGTTCACCTATTCCGACGGACGCTCCGACATCACGGGGCGCGTCATGGACGGGCGCAGCATGATCGAGATGGAACCGGGCTATGACACCAACGTCTATCACCTCAACATCGAATATGAGTACCTGACGCAGACGCGAGGCGACGCCGAAATGGAGAGCGTGCTGCGCGTCATCCCCCGCCGGACGTTCAAGGGAGCCGAGAAATCTGTCGGCACGTTGGCCACGCCCGTGGCGGCTGAGCAGAAAGCGGATTCCGTGGTGTCGCCCGTTCAGGAACAGGCGGCTCCGCAGCCTGCCGCCTCGCAGCTGGTGGCGAACGCTGCCGTGCAGGCAGACGTCATCGGCAAGGTCGTCGAGGCCATCCGCGAGCATCGCTACTCCGATGTCCACAACCTGTTCACGCTCGACGGCCTGTCTATGTATCGCGAACTCATCGCCTACGGCACCGCCCGCATCGTGGGCACGCCGCAGCTCCAGTTCTTCCGCAGCGCGAACGGCACGACCGTCGTGCGTGGCCTGCAGATGTCGTTCTCGTTCCGACGCGGCACGAAGACGACCTTCGTCGAGAATGTGGTCTTCACGCTGGACGCCGACAACATGATTTCGAACGTGGCCTTCGGGCTGGGAGAGGTGGCCGAGAAGGACATCCTCTGCAAGTTTGCGCCGGGATGGACCGACGAGATCCGCGAGCTGATCATGGAGTTCATGGAGAACTACAAGACAGCCTACTGCCTGAAGCGCAAGGACTATATCCGCGACATCTTTGCCGACGACGCCGTCATCATCGTCGGCAACATCGTCAAACGCAAGACGCCCCAGCTGAACGACATCGACCGACGCGCCATCTCGCAGGAGGGGCAGGAGGTCATCCATTACAACCGATATACCAAAGACCAATACCTCAGGAACCTGGAGCGGTGTTTCGCCCGCAACGAATTCATTAACCTGAGATTCTCGCAGAGTGAAGTGCAGTGGCTGGAGCAGTATAAGAACAAAGAGTATTTCGCCATCCAGATAGGGCAGGAGTATAACTCCACGACCTACGCCGACAAGGGTCACCTCTTCCTGCTGGTTGACATGAGCGACCACAACGCCCCGCAAATCAAGATACGCACATGGCAGCCCCACGAGGTGGCGATGGAAAAGCTCTACAACGCGGGCGACTTCTATAATGAATAGACTCAATCCTACATTATCTAACTAACTAACTTTTTTCACATGACAAGAAGATTGTCTTTTGTGGCAGGCCGCATCGATGGTTGGACCACCACCGCCATGAACGGCTACAAGGAATATACGGTCAGCTATAACCGTGCAGGCTTCGAACTTTTCCAAGACCTCAGCGGTCTGCCCGAAGGCAACTATGAGGTGACGGTTCACACCTATTACCGTGCAGGTTATTGGTATGACGAAGAAGATCATATAAAGAAAGGCGAAGAGACACACCTGACGACCCTCTATGCCGAGACCTCCAATGGCCGCGCAGAGAAGCCCGTGATGAACTTGACAGAAGGTGCTACTTCCGAAATCTATTACGACGGGAAGGCTTACACCCTCTCGTCCGGCCTCTTTGCTCCGGACGGAACCAGCGCCACCGCCGCCTGGTTTGCAGCTGGAGCCTACCTGAATAACCTTGAGTTCACCGTTCCTTCTGACGGTAAGGTGCGCATTGGACTGTCCAAGAAGGAAGTCTTTCCCAACGACTATCAGGTCGTCGGTGCCTGGAACCTCTATTATCTGGGCAAGGCAACCACCATTGATGGAGTGCCTTCCGGTGAAAGCGTGACGGCGATGCCTGTAGGCTTCTACACGCTGTCGGGTGCACGTGTCGCCCAGCCACAGCGCGGCATCAACATCGTCCGTATGCCCGATGGAACAGTCCGCAAGGTTCTGTTGAAGTAAGGAATGTGTGCCTTCAGATTCCTGGCAGTCTCTGTCCTGCCAGGAATCTGAAGGCTTTTTCATGGTTAGATTTTTATCATTCTATATCTATGCAAGAAGAAAAGAACACGAGGGCGTCGCTCTCGGCTCTCGGAAAGAAAACCGAGTATCCCACGGATTATGCACCGGAAGTGCTGGAGACCTTCCTGAACCGCCATCCCGACAATGACTATTGGGTGCGGTTCAACTGCCCTGAGTTCACCAGCCTTTGCCCTATCACGGGGCAGCCCGACTTCGCCGAGATCAGAATCAATTACCTGCCCGGCGAACGCATGGTGGAGTCGAAGAGCCTGAAGCTGTATCTGTTCAGCTTCCGCAATCACGGAGACTTCCATGAGGACTGCGTGAACACCATCATGAAAGACCTCATCCGCCTCATGGAGCCAAAGTATATCGAGGTCATCGGACTCTTCACGCCCCGAGGAGGTATCAGCATCTATCCCTACGCCAATTACGGTCGTCCAGGTACCAAGTACGAGGAGATGGCCCAATACCGGCTTCTTCACCACGACCTCTGAAGACGCGCCCGCCCATGCCATCTACCGTCCCTGACTTCCTCTTCCTGGACGCTGTCTCGTTGGCCTATCGCTTGGGCCAGATACGTTACGACGAACAGCGTCAAGCGCTTCTCGCTGCTGCTCAGACGGCAACTGACGCGTTGAGCTTCATGAAGATTGTGGAGGAGCATGGTGTGGGGCAGACGTCGCAGTTGCATAGTTTCCTCGGCCATGTGCTGGCGGCTCCGGCTTATTACCGAGCCACATATACCTTGATGCTTGGCTTGCGGAAGGAGGGAGAAGAGGCCGAGCCGTTCCTGCAAAGCACCAAGGTGTTAGGCTTGGTGGAACCTTTCTTGACGGTCAGACAACGAAAGCTCTTCTATGATGCCTTTTGGTGGTTTGTTCGCAATCACCAGCCGCAATTCGCCGATTCCAAGAAGGGCATGTGTATCGGCGCTTATGCCACCGACCCCAAGGACAATGCTTCTGCGCTGGTACGCTTCGAGGATTATCTTTCCTATCTGGTGAATCACCGTTCGTTGGCTGTCCGTCAACGATTCGATGGATTCCCTACTGACATTGTCATTGCCATCCTGAAACGAACCTTCCTTTGATTCTCTAACGTTCTGCTTTTATGGACATCATTTCCCGCCCCTTTTCTGCCGTGCTGCTGCCGCTTCTGGTGCTGCCTGCCTCGGCCCGTCAACGACCCAACATCCTGTATATCATGTGCGACGACATGGGATATGGCGACCTCTCGTGCTACGGACAGCAGCATTTCCACACGCCGAACATCGATCGGCTGGCTGCACAGGGAATGCGCATGACGTCGGCTTACGCGGGCAGTCCTGTTTCAGCACCTTCGAGGGCTTGTTTCATGACGGGACAGCATTCGGGTCACACCCATGTCCGTGGCAACCGCGAGTACTGGCGGTATGGTCAGACGGTTTCCTATGGCGCGAACACGGATTTCGCCGTCGTGGGTCAGGAACCCTACGACCAGGCACACGCCATCCTGCCCGAAATCATGAAGGAGGCCGGCTATCGGACAGGCATGTTCGGCAAGTGGGCAGGCGGTTACGAGGGCAGCGTCTCGACGCCTGACAAGCGCGGGGTCGATGAGTTCTACGGTTACATCTGCCAATTCCAGGCTCACCTCTATTTCCCCAACTTCCTCAATCGGTTCTCCCGTCAGGCTGGCGACACCGCCGTCGTGCGGGAGGTCTTGGAGCAGAACATCCAGCACGCGATGTTCGGCGAGGACTACAATCACCGTCGCCAGTACAGCGCCGACCTCATCCACCAGCGGGCGTTGGCGTGGCTGAGACAGCAAGAGGCTGGCAAGCCCTTCCTCGGCATCTTCACCTACACCTTGCCGCACGCCGAGCTGCGCCAGCCCGAAGACTCTATCTTGCAGGCGTTCCGTGGAAAGCTGCTTCCCGAACGCACCTACCGAGGCGACAATCCGTCCCGCTATAACCCAACGCCAGAAGCCCACGCTCAGTTTGCGGCCATGATCACGCGATTAGATGCTCAGGTGGGCGAAATCATGCAAATACTGGAAGAACGAGGGCTTGCAGAGAACACCGTCCTCATCTTCACCAGTGACAACGGACCCCATGAGGAGGGTGGGGCAGACCCTGAATATTTCAACCACGACGGCAAGTTCCGCGGCCTCAAACGCAGTACCCACGAGGGCGGCATCCGCATTCCTTTCATCGTACGCTGGCCGGGACGAGTGCCGGCGGGCAGCGTGTGTGACCAGCCTTTTGCCTTCTACGACCTCCTGCCGACTTTCTGTGACATGGCTCATGTGAAAACGTCCAAGGCATACGGCTTGCGCATGAAGAAGGGACAGCTTGTTGCCAGCAACCCCTCCGACTGTTTCGACGGCATCAGCATTCTGCCCACGCTCACCGGCAAGGGCAGACAACGACAGCACGACCATCTCTACTGGGAGTTTCATGAGACAGACATGCTGGGCGTGCGACGTGGCGACTGGAAGTTGGTGGTGAAAAGAGGCAAGCCGTCGCTTTATAACCTTGCCGACGACCTGCACGAAGACAACGACCTCAGCGCGCAACGGCCAGACCTCGTGCGTATGCTCATCGAGAAGATTCACGAAGACCACACCGACCACCCGCTTTTCCCTGTCACCTTGCCGGAATTGCCATCGGGGAACTAAGGAGCGTCGGCCTATCGGATGAAGTTTGTCCGCAACGGGCTTTCCAAAGACGGATGACCTTCCTCACGCACATTCAGCCTCTTGATCATCCATGCCATGTTGCGTCCCAAGGTGCGCATGGTTTGCATTCCTTCTTCGTCCTGAGCGGCCTGCCCAGGTGTCTGTCCATACACCATGTTCCAATACTGTGAGCTGACAATGGGCATGTTCAGGATGGAGAAGTACTTGTTCAGGCGGTCGAAAGCAGCTGACGCACCACCCCGACGGCAAACGACTACGCTGGCGGCTGGCTTGAACTTCAGCTCTGCGCCCAAAGAATAGAAGACCCTGTCGAGCAACGCACACAGCGAACCATTGGGGCCGCCGTAATAAACGGGTGAACCCACGACCAGGCCGTCGATGCCATCTTTGACGGCTCGTATCACTTGGTAATACAGGTCGTCATGGAACGTGCAGCGTCCCGTGCGTCCACACATGGCGCAGGCGATGCAACCCTGAACGGCCTGTTTGCCGATGTGGATGATTTCGGTGTCAACACCTTCGCTCTCTAACGTCTTGGCTACCTCGCTCAGTGCCAGGAACGTGTTGCCCTTTTCTCTGGGGCTTCCGTTAATCAGTAGAACTTTCACGACTTTTTGCATTTTGACGGCACAAAGATAGTGATTATTCGTCGTCGTGGCAACAAAAAGACGAAAAAGTAAGCTAATATTATATATAATGTAGTGTCGTTTGCGCGAAAAGCTGTATCTTTCCTCTATAAATAGAAAACAAATTGCCCCGCCAAAGTAACAAAATCCATAGTAAATCCTTAGATACTTGCATGCGCGAGGCTAATACGGCTCCGTTACCAGTTCCGTATTGTTATAGTGGTACTTTCCTCTTCGA
>JAGCPY010000055.1 GCA_017965425.1 Bacteroidaceae bacterium
CAACAGCAACAACAGCAGCAAGAGCAACAGCAACAGGAACAGCCCAAAATGTCTAAAGAAAATGCTGAACAAATGTTGAAAGCTGCCATGCAGGAAGAACGTCAGACTCAAGATAAGGTAAACAAAGCTCAGCAAAAGCCTCAACGGCGTCAGCTGGAAAAACAATGGTAAGATCCTACAGGTAAAGAATATGAAGACAAATAATAGAGTCATAAACAAGACAACAAGTAAGGTCCGGTCGTGGATGTTCCTCTTGTTCCTTAGTTATATGATGCCAGTAATGGCGCAAGTCAATGTGCGTGTTCAAGCTCCTTCCGAAGTGATTGAGGGCGACCGCTTTCGCATCTCGTACATCGTGAACACTTCTGAAGTCGAAAGCTTCAAGGTCGATAAATTCGAGGGATTGGTGGAGCTCTATGGCCCCAGCCAAAGTACGTCGTCAAGCTTCTCGATGGTGAACGGCAAGACGACGTCAAGCAGCACCGTCACTTTTACATATACCGTGACCACCGAGAAAGCCGGCACCTATCACGTTCCAGCAGCCACCATCGTCAGCAATGGAAATACCTATAAATCCGCCTCGCCGGAAATCACGGTTCTGCCAGGCGGTAGTGCCCACAACGGAGCTGCCACACAAGGACAAGGCCAGGGACACCAAGCCCAGCAAGCAGATCGGATGCGGACACAGAATGTGGGTGACCGCATCACGGGCAAGGACATCTTCATCGCCGTGACAGCCTCTAAGAAACGCGTTTATGAACAAGAGGCGGTGTTGCTGACATACAAACTCTACACACTTGTTAATGTTAGCGAGTTGCAGGGAAAAATGCCCGAATTGGACGGTTTTCATGTCCAAGAGTTGAACCGCCAGCGTCAGCCGGAACTGAAGATGGAGCACTACAACGGCAAGAACTATGGAACCGTCGTCTGGAGCCAGTACGTTGTATTCCCTCAGCAGACAGGCACGCTCACCATTCCAGAAATCAAATACGAGGCAACCGTTATCCAACAGAACCGTTCTCTCGACCCCTTCGAGGCATTCTTCGGCGGCGGGTCGATGATGCAGGAAGTGCGTAAGACTGTGATGGCTCCCGCCGTAACACTGCAAGTCGATGCACTTCCTACGCCTAAGCCAGCCAACTTTTCAGGTGCTGTGGGTAAATTCAGCGTGACCTCATCTCTGACCCCCCAACAGCTCAAGGCCAACGATGCAACGACTTTCCGTCTGACGGTTTCCGGAACAGGCAATATGAAGCTGATGAAGGCTCCGGAGGTTGCTTGGCCAAAGGACTTTGAACGCTACGACCCGAAGACGGAAGAGAAGACGAAAATCGGAGCCAACGGTTCTTCTGGCTCTGTGATCTATGATTATATCGCCGTTCCCCGCCATCAAGGTAAATATGATATTCCCCCTGTGGAATTCTGCTACTTTGACCCCGATGCCCGCGACTATAAGACCATCCGCTCAGAAGGTTATACCGTTGACGTTGAGAAAGGAAAGGGCGGCGGCACCAGCTCACAGGGCTTGTCGAAAGAAGACATCGAACTGTTAAACAGCGACATTCGCTTTATCAAGACAGGCGCTCCCACCTTCCAGACAGGCAAGTCGGCATTCTACAATTCCACGCGCTTCTGGCTCATCCATGTCTTGGCTCTGTGCGTGTTCCTCGTGTTTGCCTTTGTTTTCCGCCGCTATGCTGTGGCCAGTGCCGACCTCGTGGGACGACGCGGTCGCAAGGCCAGTAAAGCCGCAACCAAACGTCTGAAGCTGGCACGTAAGCTGATGGCAGACAACAACGCCACCGCGTTCTATGAAGAAACGATGAAAGCTCTTTGGGGATATGTCGGAGACAAGCTGAACATACCCGTCAGCGAGCTGTCGAAAGAGAATGTCCGTGAAAAGCTGGTGGCACGTCAGTTACCGGAAGAAACCATCGGACAATTCACCCAGACACTCGACGATTGTGAGTTTGCCCGCTTCGCACCTGGCGATCCGGCTGCGACGATGGATAAGATCTATGCTTCTGCAGAAGAGGTCATCAATAAGATGGAAAATGAACTTAGAAAGAAAGGATAACCGCATGAAACGTTTTCTCATATATTATTTGCTGTCATGCGTTGCCATTGTTGCTCCGGCGCAGACAGACAGTTTACAACAGTCATCACCAGCCACGGAGACCGTGGATTCGCTGAAAAAAGCGTCTTCGCAGAAAATCATCAACAAGGCTGAAGCCGATTCTGCCTACGTGCAAGAGGACTTTCAACAAGCGGCACGTCTCTATCAGACGATGATTGCCCAGCAGGGAGAGAGCGCCCAACTCTATTTCAATATCGGCAACTGCTATTACCGCATGGACTCCATCGCCAAGGCCGTCCTGTTCTATGAGCGTGCGCGTCTGCTCGATCCTGCCGATAACGACATCCGCTTCAATCTGGATATGGCCCGAGCCAAGACCGTTGACAGGGTTGTGCCTGCCAGCGAGATGTTCTTCGTCACAGCCTATCGATCGCTCGTCCTTTCCATGAGCATCACTGGCTGGGCGAAATTGGGAGTCGCCATGTTCCTTTTGCTCTTGGCTGGCTTCGCCCTCTATCTCTTTGCACCTCAACTTCGTGCCAAACAAGTAGGTTTCACGGTGGCCATCATAGCTCTTTTGGTTTGCATCTTCTCTCATATTGCTGCCAACCAGCAACGCCGCCACATTCACCATCGCACCTCTGCCGTCATCATGTCGCCTTCGGTCGTCGTGAAAAGCACGCCCAGCACGTCTGGTACCGACCTTTTCATCTTGCACGAAGGCACACATGTCGATATCATCGACGACTCGATGCGCGAATGGCTGGAAATCAGGATGTCCGACGGAAAGGAAGGATGGCTCAGCCGCAACGAAATCGAAATAATCTAATTCATGGACGAGCTCATTCACCTTGACCAACAACTGCTGTTGGCTCTTAATGGCAGTGACAGCCTGTTTCTGGACCATTTTTTCACGATGGTCACTCGCACGTCCACGTGGGTTCCCCTCATGCTTGTCCTGCTCTTCATCATCTTCAAGAACCGTCCGTGGCGAGAAGCTTTTTTCTTCGTTCTGGGAATTGCCCTTGTCATCCTGATAGCCGACCGTTTTTCCAGCGGTTTCTGCAAGCCATACTTTCAACGCTTTCGTCCGAGCCATGAGCCCGCTCTCGAAGGGCTTGTGGATCTCGTGGCAGACCGTCGTGGTGGACTCTATGGCTTCATATCCAGTCATGCAGCAAACACCTTCGGAGCCTGGGCTTTCCTTTCGCTCTATCTTCGTCGTCGCGGCATGTCTGTGACGATTCTCCTATGGGCCTGCCTGAGCAGCTATTCTCGCATCTATCTGGGACTCCATTACCCGGGAGACATTCTCGCTGGAGCTTTGTTCGGCATCCTGACAGGTGGCGTGTGCTACCTGCTCCTTCTGTTTGCCTGTTCCCGTATTGGATTGCCTCTGCGCCCTCATTGGCCTGTCTCTCCGACGATTCTGGGATACGATTCTTATCCAGAGGGCATAAAGCCTCGCGACGAACTGCTTTTCATCGCTGCATTCGTGATAACTCTCTTCTATATCGTCCTCTCATGAGCCGTTCAAAGCGGGTAAACGTCCACTCGAAAAGCTTGGAAGGTGTACACCTTCCGCACGTAAGGAGTTCATCTTCAGCACGAAACGTCAATCCGCGGATCGCCACACCCTTTTCTACATGTATTTTCAACCAAAAATCCCTCAATCCCTCACCTGCGCTTCCATTTGTTTGTCAAACAACACTTTACGGGTGAGGGAATGGTGAGGGAATGGTGAGGGATGGTGAGGGATTGAATAAATCCGTGCTTTTTGTGCATACTGCGAGAAATCCCTCACCATCCCTCACCTATTCCTCACCAATCCCTCACCTGCAAGAGCCTTTCTTTCAAACGATTATCCTAAAAGGTGAGGGATTGAGGGATTTTCATGGAAAAAGAGTTGTGTAGGCAGTAGATCGCAGCACGCTGGCACCTGCCTCTGCAGCCTCAAGCCGAACTCATGGCTTTCTTTCAACGGTTTATGTGATGAAGAACGATGCCTGTCAACAACCGAAACAGGAATTATCTTTAAATCATTCATACATTTTATAAAGCAAAATTTTGTTGTTTCAAAATATCGTTCTATCTTTGCGCCGTTTTTGACAAAGCAGGCTTCAGCACCCGCTTATCCAGAATGATTAAGAAGTTATAAATAGTTTTTCAATTAAAAATGTCAACACCCAATAAGTACCCAGAACATAGTCATCTCAATTTGACCGAGGTGCAACATGAAATACTGAAGCAATGGACACAGGAAGACCTGTTTCATCGCAGTATTTCCGAACGAGAGGGCTGTCCCTCATTCGTCTTCTTTGAAGGTCCACCATCGGCCAACGGTCATCCAGGCATCCATCACGTGCTGGCACGCAGCATCAAAGATACTTTTTGCCGTTTCAAGACCATGAAAGGTTTCCAGGTTCACCGCAAAGCCGGATGGGACACCCACGGGCTGCCTGTGGAACTGGGTGTGGAAAAGGAATTGGGCATCACCAAGGAAGACATCGGAAAGACCATCTCCATCGAAGCTTACAACGACCGATGCCGCAAGAATGTGATGATGTACACCGAGGAGTGGACCGACCTCAGTGAGCGCATGGGTTACTGGGTTGACATGGAGCACCCCTATATCACCTACGATAACAAATACATCGAGACGCTGTGGTGGCTCCTCAAACAGCTCTATCAGAAAGGGCTCCTCTACAAGGGCTATACCATCCAACCTTACAGCCCTGCTGCCGGCACGGGGCTCTCCAGCCACGAGCTGAACCAACCAGGCTGTTACCGCGATGTGAAAGACACCACCGTTACGGCACAGTTCCGCGTGACAGACTCCCTTGCCAATGTGTTCGGTGGATTCTCTGCCGAGTCCGCCTCGCTCCCTGTCTATATTCTTGCATGGACAACAACCCCTTGGACACTGCCCTCGAACACAGCACTTTGCGTAGGCCCGAAGATAGAGTATGTCGCCGTGAAAGGCCAGAACCCCTACACCAAGGAAGAGGCCATCTATATCATTGCCAAGAGCCGCAAGGATGTCTATTTCCCCATGCCCAAGGAAGATCGTGCAAAGGACAGCGCGCATGATGGTTCCCCCGTCATGTCTCCCACCATCCTTGGCGAATGTCTCGGTTCCGATCTTCTCGGCCTTCACTATGAGCAACTCTTCCCTTGGGTGAAGCCCTGTGCGCTGGAAGATGGCAAGGTGGTCGTGAAAGAGCAGGACGCCTTCCGTGTCATTCCAGGTGATTACGTGACCACAGAAGACGGTACGGGCATCGTACACATTGCACCCACTTTCGGTGCCGACGATGCCAAGGTCGCCAAGGATGCAGGCATCCCGTCGCTGTTCGTTATCGACAAGGCTGGCGACACCCGCCCCATGGTGGATTTCACCGGTAAGTACTTCGTGAAGGACGACATGGACGAGACGTTTGCGCAACTCTGCGTCAATGACAGCTATTGGCACCATGCCGGCGATTTCGTCAAGAACGCATACGACCCACAATATGCAGGTTTGGACGAGAAAGCGCTCGCCAAGACCGAGGACCTGAACATCGTGCTCTGCATGGAGATGAAGCAGGAGGGCAGTGCCTTCAAGATTGAAAAGCATATCCACAACTACCCCCACTGCTGGCGTACCGACAAGCCCATCCTCTACTATCCCCTTGACAGTTGGTTCATTCGCAGTACTGCCGCCAAAGAGCGCATGATGGAGCTGAACAAGACCATCCTTTGGAAACCCGAAAGCACGGGCACAGGACGCTTCGGCAAGTGGCTGGAGAACCTCAATGACTGGAACCTCAGCCGCAGCCGCTACTGGGGTACGCCTTTGCCCATCTGGCGCAACCGCGATACACGCGAGGAGATTTGCATTGGGTCTGTCGAAGAGCTTTACCAAGAAATAGAGAAAGCCGTCAAGGCGGGCATCATAAAAGAGAACCCGTTGAAGGCAAAAGGCTTCGTGCCGGGTGACATGAGCCAAGAGAACTATGACCGCATCGACCTCCACCGTCCTTACGTTGATGAAATCGTGCTCGTGGGCGAGAGCGGACAACCGCTGAAACGCGAACTCGACCTCATCGATGTGTGGTTTGACAGTGGTGCGATGCCATACGCACAAATTCACTATCCCTTTGAAAACAAGGAAGCCCTTGACAAACGCATCGTCTATCCCGCCGATTTCATTGCCGAGGGTGTTGACCAGACACGCGGTTGGTTCTTCACGCTTCATGCCATTGCTACGATGGTCTTTGACAGCGTTTCGTACAAGGCTGTCATTTCCAACGGACTGGTCTTGGACAAGAATGGTTTGAAGATGTCCAAACGCCTCGGAAATGCCATCAATCCTTTCGACAACATAGAGAAATTCGGATCTGATGCTGTTCGTTGGTACATGCTGACGAATTCCCAGCCTTGGGATAACCTCAAGTACGACGAAGCAGGAGTGCAAGAAGTGAGCCGTTCTTTCTTCGGTAAGCTCTATCAGACCTATAGCTTCATGGCGATGTACGCCAATGTAGATGGCTGGACAAACGCAGAACCCCAGGTGGCCATGTCTGAACGGTCTGAGATGGATCGCTGGATTCTCTCTTCCCTTAATTCGCTCATCCGCGAGGTGGAAAGCAGCTATGAGAACTATGAACCCACACGTGCGGGTCGTTTGATTCAGTCGTTTGTCATCGACAACGTCTCTAACTGGTTCGTCCGTCTCTCCCGCAAGCGTTTCTGGGGTGGCGACATGACCAAAGACAAGCTCAGTGCTTATCAAACGCTATACACCTGTTTGGAAACGGTTTCTCGTCTGATGGCCCCCATTGCTCCGTTCTATGCCGATCAGCTCTATCGTGACCTGCATCAGGACGGCACTTCCGTTCACCTGGCATCCTTCCCCGTGGCAGATGATGCACTTATCAATAAGGAACAGGAAATCAGAATGGAACTGGCTCAGCAGATTTCATCGATGGTGCTGTCACTGCGTAAGAAGGAACAGATTATCGTGCGGCAGCCGCTGGCACGCATCGCCATCCCTGCCATCGACCGCGAACAACAGACACGCATTGAAGCTGTCAAACAGCTTATCCTTGACGAAGTCAATGTCAAAGCACTCGAATTTGTGGAAGGAGCTGGCCTGCTCACCAAGAAAGTAAAATGCAACTTCCGTACGATGGGTAAGAAATTCGGGAAACTCATGAAAGATGTCAACGCTGCCGTCACGGCATTGACCCAAGAGCAGATTGCCGTGCTTGAGACGGGACAACTTCCCCTGACCTTACCCACAGGCGATAACATCACCGTGGAACTCGAGGACGTCGAAATCTTTTCAGAAGACATTCCCGGATGGACTGTTGCCAACGATGGAGCATTAACGGTGGCTCTCGACATCACCGTTACTGATGAACTCCGTAATGAAGGCATCGCACGCGAACTCATCAAACGCATCCAGAACTTGCGCAAGGAGAGCGGCTTCGAAATAACGGACCGCATCACCGTTGAGCTCACCCACCATCCCGATACTGACCGTGCAGTGGCTGCCTTCGGAGAATATATTTGCGGTCAAGTATTGGCAGACCGTCTGGACATCACCAATCAGCTGGAACGTCCTGTGACGTTGGATCTCGAAGGTATCGACATCCAGGCACAAATCAGGAAAAGCTGTTGATGACATATATATTAAAAGGAGAACCGAATGCAAAACCAATAACCATTAGCTAACGATGGAAGAAGAGAAAACCCGCTATTCTGACGAAGAACTGGAAGAGTTCCGTCAGTTGATAGAAGAGAAACTGAAAGTTGCCGAAGACGACTATGAGCATACAATGGATGCTGTCATGAACCGCGACAGCAACGAAGCCGATGATACGGCTCCCACCTATCATGCTTTAGAAGAAGGCAGTGAGGTACAATCGAAAGAACAGCTCATGTCAATGGCCATGCGTCAGCAGAAATTCATCGCTGGATTGAAGGCGGCTCTGGTAAGAATCGACAACAAGACCTACGGCATTTGTCGTGAAACAGGCAAGCTCATTCCGAAAGAGCGGCTGCGTGCGGTGCCTCATGCCACGCTGAGCATCGAGGTGAAAAATGATCGCAAACGCTCTCATTAAACTCAAACACCGATAGCTGAGTTTTGAATAGTAAGCACGTTAAGTATTGGCAGGCCGCCACGGTGGTCGTGATTTTTGTAGGCTTTCTGGCCATAGACCAATTCGTGAAAATCTGGGTGAAGACCCACATGACATTGCACGAAAGCATCCGCATTACTGATTGGTTCTACATCACGTTCATCGAGAACAATGGCATGGCTTTTGGTTTGGAATTCTTTGATAAGATATTCCTGACGGGCTTTCGTCTGGTGGCCACCATTGCAGTTGCTGTTTACATCGCCCGGCTCATTCGTCGTGGAGTTGGGTGGGGCTATCTCATCTGTCTGTCATTCATCATGACAGGGGCTGCCGGTAACATCATTGATTGCGTCTTCTACGGCTTAATCTTCAACGCCCCTCCATATCCTGCCGTGGCTCAGTTCGTACCTTTTGGCGAAGGATATAGCACATGGTTCTATGGGCGTGTAGTGGATATGCTCTCTTTCCCATTGGCAGAATGGGACTGGCCTTCATGGATTCCATTCATTGGAGGTCAACATTACGTCTTCTTTAATTATATATTTAATGTAGCAGATGCCTGCATCAGTAGCAGCGTGATTGCTCTCTTTCTCTTTTTCAGGAAGACCCTTGCTGTTGAACTGGAACCAACGCCAAAAAATGCGGAATAAGTCCATCATACGATTCTTTTTCCAATGGTGCCTTCTGCTGGCACCTTTTCTGTTTGTAGCCTGTAAGCCACAACGGCCAAAGGGTGTACTCTCCACGTCTAAGATGGAGCGTGTCCTTTATGACTACCATTTGGCACAAGGTATGGCAGAAGCGGTGTCGTTGGAAGAGGGAAAAACGCCAGAACAAATCCGTTATGAGTATCAACAGGCCGTTTTTCGCAAGCATGGCATCACAGAAGCAGAATTCGACTCATCGATGGTTTTCTATTGCAGCGACTTGACAAAGCTGAACCTCATCTATCAGCATGTCGGTGAACGTTTGCAACGCGAAGCAGATGCTTTAGGTGTAGTCACAGGACCACGTGACATCTATGCCGGGCTGACAGCTATTGGAGACACGGCCAATGTTTGGTCTGACCGTTCACTCTTTGTCGTCAAGCCGCATGCGATGGAGAACTATCAGGAATGGCAGCTTCTGTGTGATACTTCATGGCTTCCCGGCGACGACATCATGTGGCGCTTTGCTGTCATCTGTCTCTCAAGATCCAGACAGCCCGATGCTTTTGCCGACCTCGTGGTGTCTTATACCAATGATTCCATCCGTTCTTTTGTGACAGGTATCAGCGGAACATCCAATGTTGAGTTGAACATCAAGAATCCAAAAGACTGGATGCCTCGAGAAATCAATGGGCATCTCTATACACCCGTCGAAAATGACCCGCAGAAAGCACGTTTCGTCTTTGCTGTGATGCCAGCTCTCATCCGTTTCCACCAACCTTCTTCCGTTCGTGAGGCATGGAAAGCCGATACGTTGCAAACGGACTCCCTTGCCAACGATACCCTTGTGATCGATTCTCTCTCACAATCCGAAGCAGAAACCCCGGAGCGACGTCGTTCACCAGAAGAAATCCGCGAAGAACAGGTCATAGACAAGACCATTCAAGTGACTAAACAGAAACTCTATCAACCAAAGCCTGGTAGTCGCAGACGTACACGTCAATTGAGACACGCAACACGCAAATGATCTTCAGAGCTTATCATTCCGTTATTTTTCCAGATGGAAGCATCCGTCGGCTGGTTGTCATTCATTTTGACAATGAAGGACGCTATTCTGGCTATCATTTATTGAAAGAAGAAGAACCTTTCGTCGAATGGATAGGTGGAACGCTTGATTTGCGTCAATAAATCTCGTTTTTCATAGCATTTTCGGTGCAGAAGGGCTCAAAAAAGAGGAAAAACGGGCTTTTCTTTGAAAAAAAGTGGAAAAACTTTTGACGATACCGCAAAAAAGCCTACTTTTGCTGTCGCAAAACCAAATAATCAACAAAAAACGATATGAAAGAGACTATTTTGGTGACCGGTGGAACAGGTTTCATAGGTTCCCACACAACCGTTGAGTTGCAGAATGCTGGCTACGATGTGGTCATCGTGGATAATTTGTCCAATTCACGTGCCGACGTGATTGACGGTATTGAAAAGATAACAGGCATTCGTCCAGCCTTTGAAAAGGTTGACCTTCGTGACTTCGATGCCACAGAAGCTGTTTTCAAGAAATATCCGAAGATCAGCGGAATCATTCATTTTGCTGCTTCCAAGGCTGTCGGCGAAAGCGTGGAGAAGCCTTTGTTGTACTACCGAAACAACATCGTCTCTCTCATCAATCTGCTCGAACTGATGCCCAAGTACAATGTTAAAGGCATCATCTTCTCTTCAAGTTGCACCGTCTATGGCCAGCCCGACCAGCTTCCCGCCACAGAAGAAACACCCATTAAGAAAGCAGAATCGCCCTACGGCAATACCAAACAAATCAATGAGGAAATTATTCAGGACACCGTGGCCAGCGGATCACCCATCAAGGCCATCCTGCTTCGCTACTTCAACCCCATTGGTTCACACCCCACTGCCATTATCGGCGAAATGCCCAACGGCGTCCCCCAAAACCTCATCCCATATCTCACCCAGACCGCTATCGGCATCCGCGAGAAGCTCAGCGTCTTCGGCGATGACTATGATACGCCAGACGGCAGCTGCATCCGCGACTATATCTATGTCGTTGACCTCGCCAAAGCACACGTTTGTGCCATGACCCGCATCATGGAAGATAAGATTGAGGAACCCGTAGAAGTCTATAACATCGGCACGGGCAAAGGAACCAGCGTGCTTGAACTCATTCACGGCTTCGAGAAAGCCACTGGCGTCAAACTCAACTACCAAATCGTAGGCCGTCGTGCTGGCGATATTGAGAAGGTTTGGGGCAATGTCGATAAGGCTAACCGGGTCCTTGGCTGGAAAGCCGACACACCGCTCGAAGATGTTCTCGCATCCGCATGGAAGTGGCAATGTGCCCTCCGCGAGCGTGGAATCATGTAATGAAATACTCGACAACGTCATAAGACTGATAGACTAACTGATTCAATCTCTGATTTTTGTGGTTCTTCCCACTATCATGGATGCACCAGGGCTACTAGGTTAAGCTCCCTCTGAAGTTGTGTGCGTGACGCATAGACGAAGCGGTCTTAAACCTCGACTTCATATTTAATGATAGTTTGGCAATGTATGCCACTGGATTGCATATTGTCGTGTTTTATTTTGTGTTTGTGTTGTGACTGTTCTTTGACGTGAGTCAAGGAACAGTCTTTGTATAGAATCCAATGAAACGCGACCGCCAACACGTATATACAAAAGCCCAAATACGTATATACAAAAATCCATAGACGTATATACGAATCTCGAATCACAACGGATCACTTCATCTAACTTATATTTGTGAGGCAACCACCATAAGTGAGTCACCTCACCAACATAAGTTACTGATTACTTCCCACAAGGCTTGTGGAAAAAGTTTTTCGCCCTTTTAGAAAGGGTTTGGAAAAAAGATGCTATCTTTGTGGCGAAAAAAACAAAGATAGCATGATTTACCCTACTATATCTGAATACATAGAAGCCATCAAGTCGGCAGAAGATAACTTTGAGGAACTGAAGCACCTTCGTCCTGTATGGGATGGGGAGGGAGAACCTGTGATGACCAGCGGCAACTTTGCTGTCGTGTTCAAGATGAAGGACGAGCAGACAGGGAAGCTACATGCCGTCAAGTGCTTCCTGAAGGAGCAGGAGGGACGGTCAGATGCTTACCGGCTGATAGCAGAAGAATTGGAGTATGTCAACAGCACGTTCCTCACACCCATCCGGTATCTGGAAAAGGAATTGTTCGTAGATACGAAGACCTCAGCCGAAACAGAGTTTCCCGTGCTGCTGATGGATTGGGTGGAAGGCCTGACGCTGGATAAGTACATTCGTGAGCATATCGATGATCAGTATGAGTTATCGCTCCTTGCCTATCAGTTCAGTCGCTTGGCGATGTGGCTGATGCCCCAGCCCTTTGCGCACGGCGACTTGAAGCCGGACAATATCCTCGTGAAAGATGATGGCACACTGGTTTTGGTGGATTACGATGGCATGTATGTGCCAGCCATGAAGGGTCAGAAAGCCCGTGAATTGGGAAGCCCGGACTTCCGCCATCCAGCAAGAACAGAAGATGATTTCGATGAGCACATCGATGATTTCTCATTGGCTTCTATCCTCCTTTCCCTCAAAGCCATAGCCCTCCAGCCTTCACTGTTAGAGCAACACGGAGCCTCTGACCGTTTGCTGTTCTCTGCAAATGATTACCGCAACCTCTCTGAAAGCAAGGTCCTGGATGCGCTGAAACCGTTGATGCAAGATGCAGAGTTCGTAACACTCTATGCATTATCCATCCTCGCCATCTCACAGAAGACGCTCTCCCAAGTCTCTTTCCGTCTCTTGTATCTGTCAAGACCAGACAGGTCACTCTATGAAGAGGAGAATCTTTCTACAGTAGTTACAGAAGAAGATTTGGCAAATGCCTGGGTGGATGCGCATGGGGTTAAGTATAGTGCAGATAAAAAGAGATTATTGCGTGTTCCCAGAAACATGACAACGTATTCTATCAGAGAAGGCACTAAGGTGATTGCCGATGAGGCGTTCGCTTGGTGCAAATCCCTCACCTCCATTCATATCCCCGACAACGTCACAAGCATAGGAGAGTGGGCGTTCGAGGGTTGCGAATCCCTCATCTCCATTCATATCCCGGACAGTGTCACAAGCATAGGAGAGGGGGCGTTCTCTTTCTGCTCTTCCCTCACCACCATTCATATCCCTGACAGTGTAACAAGCATAGGAGAAAGTGCGTTCAGTGAATGCGATTCCCTCACCTCCATTCATATCCCGGACAGCGTCACAAGCATAGGAGAGTGGGCGTTCTGGGGCTGCTCATCCCTCATCTCCATTCATATCCCGGACAGTGTCACAAGCATAGGAGAGTGGGCGTTCTGGGGCTGCTCATCCCTCACCTCCATTCATATCCCGGACAATGTCACAAGCATAGGAGAGTGGGCGTTCGATGGGTGCGAATCCCTCACCTCAATAATGGTTCATGCCAACAACAACTATTATGACTCGCGTGATAATTGTAATGCAATTATTGAAACTAAGAGTAACACATTAATACAAGGATGTAATAAAACTGTAATCCCAGACAGTGTCACAAGCATAGGAGAGGGGGCGTTCTATGGCTACAAATCCCTCACCTCCATTCATGTCCCAGACAGTGTCACAAGCATTGGAGAGAGGGCGTTCTCTTGGTGCAGATCCCTCACCTCCATTCATATCCCTGCCAGTGTCACAAGCATAGGAGAGTCGGCGTTCTGGTGCTGCGAATCCCTCACCTCCATTCATATCCCTGATAGTGTCACAAGCATAGGAGAGAGGGCGTTCTTAGGCTGCGATTCCCTCACCTCCATTCATATCCCGGACAGTGTCACAAGTATCGGAAAGTGGGCGTTCTCTGGCTGCAAATCCCTCACCACCATTCATATCCCTGACAGTGTAACAAGCATAGGAGGGTGGGAGTTCTCTGGCTGCGAATCCCTCGCCTCCATTGTTATTCCTCGCGGAACAAGAAAGAAGTTTGAAGTTATGCTATCGGATTATAAGGATAAACTTGTAGAACAATGATAACAAGCAAGATTAGACCCAGAGAGAACCAGAACGTAGAGTACAAATCCAGCTGGCATGATAAATACTTAGAGTGGCTTTGCGGCTTCGCCAATGCACAGGGTGGAGTTATGTACTTCGGCGTCGATGATGACCATGAGGTCATTGGACTGGAGCATGTCGATAGGTTGATGGAAGACATCCTCAACAAGGTAGTCACTACCATGGGACGTGGCTACAAGAAGATGCGTGAAGGCTTTGAGGGTGCAGGATTGCCTATGCCCAAGATAGAGTCGGCATTCGGTGGGGTTAGGGTGACTTTCCAAAGGAATAATGTGAATAATTCTCAATCAGGTGGTTAGACTGGTGGTCAGACTGGTGGTCAGACCGGTGGTCAGACAACCATAGATATAATATATGAACTCATAAAGAAGAATCCTAAAATAACCAGGGCTGAGTTGGTAAAAGAAACTGGAAAGGCTTCAAGCTATATACAGCGGTGCATTGAGACCCTTAAACGCGACAATCTGATTCGTCGTGCAGGTGCAGATTATGTTGGTCATTGGGAAATAATTGATAACGAGAAGCCATGATACTCATCGAATCTAAACGGAAGAAGCCGGAGACGATATTGAAGGCGTATCCAGGTGCCATACTGGCAGATGTGACCAGCGGGGCAAAGGATGGACTGGTGAAGCTGAGTCCGTTCTATCCACACGGGGGTATTCCAGTTCCCTTCAGCGAGGGTTATACGGCTACCTGTGTGGAGGCCATCTGGCAGGGGCTAAAGGTGTTCGAGAGTTGTGATGTGGACGTGGAGATGTTCAAGAACGACACGATGAAGAACATCAAAAGAACCGTGCGCCGTTTTGGGAAACCATTGGGTCATCGCAAGGGAGTGAATGGAACGGAACTGTTGGGGTATATCGAGGCAAGGAAACAGGTATATATACCAACATATCGTTGGGTTCTTGAAAACAAGGTCGTTGATATTATCGAACGGCTTCGCGAGGCCAGCAAGACTAAGACCATCGTCTTGCTGGACTACGATACGAATGCAGATGTGGAGAATCCCAAGAAACCGTTGTCGCATGCTTCGTTGGTGAAGGCATACGTTGAGGGGCTTTATCCGTATGATGATGTCATTGTTTCACAAAATAGCGAACCCTCATCAGACTTTATTCAATTAGATTTGTTCAATTAATAATTTAACCAATAGAAAATGGAGAAGAAAAGTAACTGGCAAGACTTCAAGGCTATTTTAGACCAATATGGTATAACCAAGTTGTATCATTTCACTGACCGGTCTAACTTGGAAAGTATTATTAAGGAAGGAGGTCTTTATTCGTGGATGGACTGCGATAAGAAGGGTATAAAGATTACTAAGCCTGGTGGCGAAGCATTATCACGCGCATTGGATTGTAGGCACAATCTTCAAGAATATGTTCGAGTGAGTTTCACGACACAGCACCCCATGATGTATGTAGCCATGCAAGAAGGACGTATCTCGAATCCTGTTATTCTTGAGATAGACCCAGAGGTTATCTATTGGAAGAGCAGTAAGTATTCAGATAGCAATGCAACACGGAACGATGCCTGCGTGGGAGAGAATCTTGATGCCTTCAAAAGGATTCATTTTAATTCCGTCAAGGCAAGGACACATTTTGATTTAACAGATGAGGAAAAGCCATATTTTCAGGCAGAGATATTGGTGAAGAATTTCATTCCTTTGGAATGCATAAAGAATATCAAGAACTTTGGTATTCCGATACCTTCGAAGCCAAAGGTCTTGCAAAGCAAAATTCCATATACAGCACAGATCACCAGAAACACGCCGACAGCTTTCATTTTCCTTATTGATCAGTCCGTGTCTATGAGGAGAACGACCTCGCTGAATGGAGAAACGATGTCGCTGGCAGAGGCTGTCGCACGAATTGTTAATCATCAAATTAATGAATTGGTGCTTAGATGTGTGAAGATGGGTGACACTAGGCACTATTATGATATCGCAGTCATTGGTTATGGCGAAAAAGCATATAGCGGTTGGCAAGGCGAATTGGAAGGACGCGACTTTGTCTCTCCTGAAGAATTGAAGAACCATCCATACACCAAGATAGTTACAAGGAAGGAAACCCGAACACGAAAGGGCTTACAGATCAAGGAGGTGGAACAGGTGCAATGGGTAAGTGCTCGTCATGATGGTAATTGGACACATGTTCACAAGGCTTTTGAAAAAGCCAAGACTCTTTTAGATAGTTGGCTTGCAGAACATCATGAGCATGACTGCTATCCACCAACTATTATCAATGTAACCGATGGTGTTTTCAATGGAACAACTCGTGATAACCTTATTCAGCAGTCGAATGAGTTAAAGGCGATGTTTACTAATGACGGAAATGTTCTGTTATGGAATATACACATTACTCCAGATCATTTAGAGCAAATACTGTTGCCAGTCTCTAAAGAAGAAGTGAAAGCCGATAAGTATTCGGAATTGCTTTATGATATGTCGAGCTTGTTACCAGAGAGGTATAATCGACCCATCTCAGATCTTCGTGGTGATAATACGGATGAAAGACATGTGGCAATGACTACCAATACAGATATGTCCACATTGATTCAATTAATGGATATTGGAACACCTACTAATATTAGTCAGAACCAATGAGAGCAATTTCCATAGCAAAGTTAGATGAAGGTCTCGTCAATGAAGATGCTGCCAAAGCCACAGAGAAATGGATAGCTGTTTCAGATGGTGCTGGAGGTGGAGGCGTCTTTGCTGATTTGTGGTCAAAGTATTTGGTAGAGCATCTTCCAGATGAACCGATTGCAGATTATCAAGTCTTTGATGCTTGGATAGATGGCATTTGGGAATCATTCTATAATGATTGTGAAAAGAGGGCGAAGACTGAAGGGGGGCTATTACTGAACAAGTTCTACGATGAAGGCTCGTTTGCGACACTAGTGGCAGTATGGAAAGATGGGCAATGGATGAGTTATGGGGATAGTGTGGCGTTCTGCTACTGCAGGAAGTCGGGAAAGCTTCAGCACAGCTTCGGACGAATCTCAGAGTTCAACAATCCGCCCTATCTCGTAAACTGTAAAGACCCGACTCATGAAAAGGGGTTTAGGAGTGGATCGTTTGAGGTTGGGGAAGACTCTGTCGTCTTCGCTGCCAGCGATGCCTTGTCACATTATATCATCATGATGTATGAGGTGGCGCATGAAGATGCTTTTGCTGCAGAACTCGATGAGGAGGTCAGGGCGCAGTCGAAGGACAGCAATTTCGTGAAGGCTGCTGTGGCGATGAAGCAGTTCGATTTCGAGAAAGACATCTTGGGCAAGCTATTAAGCAGCAGCAAGAATGCAGGTAACTTCAAGCGACATATAGCATCCTTGCGGAAGAGGGGGCTGATAGCCCACGACGATTATTCATTGGCTGTTATGTAAGTTTGGGAATGAGAAGTATATAGGTTCATTATTGAAAAACCTATTTGGGGTTAATTCAGAGTGTCGATTGATGCTTGAAGTATGGGGCTTTAATGAACATAGGTGAGAGGGGCTATGAACAGAGGTTCGTTTGGGTTTGTATATGCTGAGTAGGCCGTATTCTTGTAAGGAGAAATAGCAAAGTATAGACAAAGGGAAAAGGAAGAAAATTGGGACAAAAAAAGAAACAGGAGAGTGTTTTTGTTCCTTTTTTATCTTTTTTATGCGTAAATGCGGAGAAAAATTTGGCTGTTTCATCAAAAACGACTAACTTTGCAACCGCAAAACAAAGGAGAGTCTTCAATAAGCTTGTTCTTTGTAAGCGATGAAACGTTGCGTCCTTAGCTCAGTTGGTAGAGCAATTGACTCTTAATCAATGGGTCCAGGGTTCGAGCCCCTGAGGGCGTACTGTAAAAGGTAATAGTTTCATGCGTCCTTAGCTCAGTTGGTAGAGCAATTGACTCTTAATCAATGGGTCCAGGGTTCGAGCCCCTGAGGGCGTACAGAAGAAGGAGATGCGTGATGCACCTCCTTCTTTTGTGTTGTTGCGTTGTTCAGAATTGCAGGTCAGTTTGTGGGAAGGGTTGCGAGATAGCGTTCGGCTTCTATTGCGGCCTTGGCTCCACTTCCTGCTGCAACAACTGCTTGGCGGTAGTGTGGATCGGCCACGTCGCCAGCTGCATAAATGCCGGGAATGCCAGTTCTTGGCGAGTCGCCTTCTGTGAGAATATAGCCAATTTCATCGGTCTTCACCCACGGACGGAAAATGTCGCTATTGGGCTTGTGGCCGATGGCGAGGAAGAAACCGTCGATGGGCAGGTCATAGCGGCGTTCATCTGCTTCGCCTTTTCGGAAAACCACGTGAGCACCCTCTACGCCATTCTCGCCAAAGAGGCCAAGTGTGTTGTGCTCGAAAAGGACTTCTATCTTAGGATTGTTCAGCACTCGCTCCTGCATGATTTGCGTAGCACGGAGATAAGGTTTGCGGACGATGAGATAAACCTTTGCAGCAAGGCCAGCCAGATAATTGGCTTCCTCACAAGCAGTGTCTCCACCACCAACAACGGCCACCGTCTTCTTTCTGTAGAAGAAACCGTCGCATGTGGCACAGGCCGACACGCCTTGTCCACGGTACTTCTCTTCGTCTGCAAGGCCAAGGTATTTGGCCGAAGCCCCTGTGGCAATGATGAGTGCATCGCACGTAACTTCACTCTCATCGTCGAACCAAAGGTGGTAAGGAGCTGCACTGAGGTCGGTTTTCACGGCAATGGCCGAACGGATTTGGCAACCAAAACGCTCGGCTTGACTGCGCAGATTTTCCATCAGTTCGTTAGCATCGATGCCTTCGGGAAAGCCTGGGAAGTTTTCAACCTCCGTGGTGGTAGTGAGCTGACCACCAGGCTGAAGTCCTTCATAGAGAATGGGGGTGAGGCCGGCACGTCCGGCATAAATGGCTGCGGTGTAGCCTGCAGGGCCACTGCCGAGAATGATGAGGGGAAGGTGTTCCATAAGGAATGATAAATGAAAAAAGATGATTGATGAATTAGCGAAGGTCTATGACTTCGACATTGGGGAAGTCTTTGGTGGGGAAGGTGAAAGTATCATTGGGATGGGTCAGTCCTGTTTGGAAAGTCTGTATGGACAGACGGATCCAGTCACCAGCATTCTTCGCACGGAAGCAAAGCGGGTTGAACGTACCTTGTTCCACATCCACATAGATATCTGTGAAGGCAGCATCTGGCTTCTTGGCTTTCAGCTGAATCTCGTATGTAGGTCGTCCGCGCAAGGTCGAGGTACGCATCGAATACCGATAGCCTTTTTTGTAGATATGTACAAGTGTTGAAGGGTTCATGGCCAACAGTTCTTCTTCTGTTGGCTCGGTGATGTTGACCTCATCAGAACCTTTCATCATCGACCATTGTGTCTTGCCATCAAACCAGGTGACGAGGTTAGGCGTATCCATCTGGAACTTATTGCCACTGACAAGTATGGTTCCAGTTGTCTCGCTCTCCGCCTCTGTTCCTCGAAATTGTGTAGCTTTGAATTGAGCTTTGACACCTCCTTTCTGTGTCATTCGTGCAGCAGTGGCGTCAAGCACTTCCCGTGCGGATTGTGCCGAGAGGGAACAGGCACAGACGGCCAGTATGAAGACGGTAGTGAATAATCTATGAATTCTATACATCATGGTTCTGTTGTTTTAGGTTGTTTGCCAAGGATGATATTCACGAGCGAGGTGACATCGGCAATGCCCACAGAGCCGTCGCCGTTCACGTCGGCCACATTGCTTTCAGACGCATCGGAAGCTTTTCCTAAGATGATGTTGACAAGGGAGGTTACATCGGCAATACCCACCACGCCGTCCATATTTACGTCGCCTTGCTGCGGGACAGGTGTCTCGACCGTGATGACATTGCTCCAGTTCGATACATTTCCGTCTGCATCCACGGCTTGTATCTTGTACGTATAAGTGGCGTTGGGCTTGCAACTTGTCACCGTGAAGCTATTGCCCGTCAAGCCTTCGAAGAATTGCGAGTTTACCATCTGGGCTTTTCTTGGAGCGCTGTTTCCGATGGATTTGCTCGTCTGCTGATAGCTGTAAGATGGGCTCTTCAGCTCGTTGTTGAGGAAATCGCTAAACTGTTCACTCGTGAGTATGGTATCAAAGACATACATGTCGCCCACATAAATACGCTTTCCTGTTGAAGTCGAAATCATCAACTTCATTTTGCTGGGGGCACCGCCAGAAAGAGTAAAACTAAAGTAAGTGTTTTCAGCAGGATGGATATCATAATCCAACAATTTTTCGCCATCCTCGTCTAAACAGATAAGCTTCGGTGAAGCATTGTCACTATTATAGTTACATACGGTCATGATAACCGTCATTGTACCTGAATTGAAATCCAGTAAAGGTGTGGTCAAGAAACCGTCCGCCTTTGAAGATGCCAGTTTGGCTCCTTTTATGCCTTTGAAAACTTTTGACCCTGTCCATCCAGAGACGAAAGTGTAGTCATCCAGTTTGGAACTAATATCTTCCGAGCCATCGCTTGACACCTTGAAATTCTTGAAGTCCTCATAGAGGTTCATCGCGTAAATGTAGCTCTCATCTTCTTCCTGTCCGTCATCGAAAGTCTCTGTGAGTGACAGGTTGTAGCTGACGGCGTCTTCCACAGGCCTCCAATTGGCGGTGAAAGCAGTGGGCTTGACGTCGGTGGCATCCGTGGCAAGGGGAGCGTCAATCAACGGCGTTCCTCCCATGAACTTGAAACTAATGAGTCCGTTCTCTTCCGTGATGTCCTTGATGGGTTTGTTCATCAACTTCCTGCCATCGGTGTTATTGTTATAGAGTTTTGCCGAAGGTATGGAAGCGTTGGTCAGAGAAGTGTTGTTCGATGTGCCAGGGTAGAGGTCGCCCCCGTCAGAATAATACATCTCATTGTAACTATCATAGGCGAACTCATTGTCTGCAGGAATGACGATCATCCGCTGATGACTGCTCGAATTATTGACGGTGTTATCATACCAGGCATCCTTGTCATAGTCCACATGCAACACCATCATACCGTGTCCGGCAGCTTTCTTGTCCCATCCTTTCTTTTGATGATTGGCCAACAAGTAGTACTCGTTAGGATTGGCATCGTTATATACAACGTAGGCTGCAGGCTCTTCTTCGATGGGTTTCAAATTGCTCACGACGCAACCTTCGTTCAATTCCGTAGGTTCCAGCCATCCACAGAACCAACGTTCGTATGCCGTGTATCCTGCTGGGCAGAAGCCGCCACCATTATAGCTGCCCGAAGCCATCAAGCTCCATTCCATCATATCAGGGTGGTCATCGTAGTTCGTCACGTAAAAGTCGGGAAGACCAAGGCAGTGGCTATATTCATGACACATTGTTCCAATACCCGAAAGGGTCGTTCCGCTATTGCCATCGAGTTCAGCACCACAGGCATAGGTGTTGATTATCACGCCATCCAATGTCAGTGACAACCCAGCCGAAGCCAAGTCCCATTGATGGGGCCAGATTGCGTCTGAACTCACACCTGAATAGTTCTCGCCAAAGCCGGCATAGGTTACATAAATGTTCTCCACCTCGCCATCGCCATCCCAGTCATAGGTTTTGAAATCCACCTGACTATTGACGAGTTTACATGCTTCGACAATCATCTCCTCAGCAGCTTGGTCAGAGCCGCTGCTGTCGTTGCCGCCATAATGAGCCATTTCCTGAGACACCGTCACAGGTCCTGCGACGTCAAACTCAACGTCAAACAGTCCATAGCTCTGCGCACGGAAATATTCGCGCACGCTACCGTTGTTGTTGCCGTAGGGGTTGTTAAGCCCATTCAGCATCTGCTCGTAAACGGCCTTTGTCGATTTCTTGTCCAGCTTTATATCCTTGAAGTTCACAAGAATAAGCAGCCCCTTCTTGGTGTCTCCAGAAAGAGTTGAACTGCCTACTCGACTTGGGGCTTTTGCCATGCGTCGTGTACGTTCTGCCAGCCTCTGACGGTTGTATTTGCGACGTACGGTGGCAGCCTTCCAAGTGGCGTTGATGTCGCGTGTGTCTTCGGTCCATGTGCCGTCGGCTTGTTCACGCATGGGTGTACCAGTGGCCACGTTGACGTAGAAGTGGAAGTTCTCGTCGCCACGCAATCCAATCTTGATTTCTTTACCATCGTTGGTCCTCACGGTACGTGTGATGCCGCGATGTGCAGGCACTGCCAGCGCCGTTGTCAGCGTCATCACAAAAGCGAAGAAGGTGAATAGTTTTCTCATAGTAATAGGCCTTTTTATCATATAAAACCGTGCAAAAGTAAAAAGAAACTTTTGCACGGCCAAGCAAATAACAATATTTATTACTTTTCACAGATTTCTATGGTTTGCGATAGCGGTCACCAGTCTGTTCAATGAGCACACGCCGGTAACGTTCGGGATAGCCAGGACGGATGACTGGCACGTGGTCGCCGCCAGCCGTTTTCTTGTACTGACCATCTTTCTCGGGTTTCTCGGTCATGTCGTTATATTTGACAATCAGGCGTTCAAAGAGCTGACGCCAACGGTCCATCATCATGCCGGATGTGCGTGCCGTGTATGCGGTCAGGTGCCGTATGGCCTCGGCCTCATTCATGGCCGTTGCCTCTTTCTCCACTTGGGCTTGCAGGGTTTCCAACTCATTGTCAAGTAAGTCACGTGCACGCTGCACTTCGGGGAAGAGCTGGCAATAGCGTGGATAGACGAAATTGCTGAGGGCGTTCTGCATCCAATAGGCACTCTTCGTTGAGAAGGTGAAGGGATCAGCTGTCTTCTCGGCGTATGGTTCCGGGCAAAGGGTTGAACAGCAATAGACGGGAGCGTAGGGCACCATGTTGGCATCGTCAAAACCAACCCACAGCACACCACCGACGTGATTGGGCAACCACGAACGCAGTTGGGCCAGATAAGTCACAGCCGTCTGCTGGGTAGAAATGGGGCGCTCGTTGAAATACTTAATACTGTCAACCTCGAAGTAGAGTGGGGTGGGGCGGTAGGGGGCTTCGTATGGGCCGGCACCGATGTCCTGAGTCATGTCCATCGGCGTTCCTTCATAGTGGTCGCGCATGGCTTGCTTGAGGTCATTGAGACCTACGAGACGGTCAGGTTTCACGCACCAGGGCATTTCCTCGCAGTCCTTCTCGATGCCCATTGCATACGGAAGATAGCGGTTCATGCCGTCGCAGAATCGGTTGAAGAACGTCCACACACGGGCTTCGCAAATACGGCGTGCGCCGAAATCATTGGGAGCGTATGCGTCTCTGAATGAGAAGTCTTTGTCTTTTCCGTTAAAGTAACCCTTTTCACGTGCAAACTTGATGACATCTTTCGAGTAGAGGCAGTTTTCCTTGTCCTTGAGCGGGAAGGTGGTGATGCGTGCCTGATTGGCATGTCCCGTGATGCAGTCGTCGGGCAAGCGTCGTGCCACCCATACGGCCCCCTTGCGTCCAGGCCCTTTGCCGATCAACTCCAAGACCCACACCTCGTTGGGGTCGGCGATGGTGATGCTCTCGCCCTCGCTGCGATAGCCATAGGTTTCCACCAGTTTTGTCCATACATCGATGGCTTCGCGGGCAGTGCGGGCACGTTGCAGGGTCACGTACATCAGACTGCCATAATCTAACAAGCCTGTTGAGTCGGTCAGCTCTTCACGTCCCCCGAAGGTGGTTTCCATGATGGAGAGCTGGTGCTCGTTCACTTGTCCAATGACGCCATAGGTATGTGCCACTTCGGGAATCTCGCCAAGGTAATTGTTGGTTTCGTAGTCGTAGAGGGCTCGCATCGTGCCTGCCGGATGATCGCCGGCAGGATAGAAGTGGAGGTATCCGTAGGAACCATAGTCGTCGGCGCTGTAGGTGATCATCACGGAACCGTCTTTTGAGGCTCGTTTGCCCACGATGAGATTGGTGCACGCCCAGCCATAGGTGCTGGTGAGCATGGCCACCATCAGGGCAGAGAGAAGTCGTTTCTTCATCATTTTCTGTTTTTTTAATACGTTTTGGGTGCAAAGATAGTGATTTATTCCTTATCTTTGTGCCGTTAAGCCAGTATTTTTTGAGAGAATGCGCACTCTATACCTTATAATTATATGCGTTAGCTTGTGGGCAAGTCCATTCGCGACGGCCCATGCTCAGATTGGCGACGACGGGTTCTCGTCGATGCCCCTTCCTGATTCGGTGTTCACCCGCATTCGTGGTTGTTCTTTTCCCACGATGCCAGATGCCCGCTTGCGGAGGTCGGATCTCCGCTACTTGCGCGTCTTGCATGTCAACCTCGACGGGCAGACCTGCCAGGGCGAACTCATCTGCAACAAGGCAATTGCCGACGACCTGCTTGACATCTTCCGCCAGCTCTACGAAGCCCGCTATCCCGTCCAGAGCATCCGCCTCATTGACGACTTCGGTGCCGATGACGAACGCTCCATGCGTGCAAACAACACGTCTTGCTTTTGCTACAGGGTTGTCCGTGGCACCTCGAAGCCGTCGAAACATGCGCTGGGCATGGCCGTGGACTTAAATCCACTGTACAACCCTTGCGTGCGGACACAGCGGAACGGAAAACGGCTCGTGCAGCCATCCACAGCAACGTCTTACGTCAATCGACATGCCTCTTTCCCCTGCCGCATAGACCGCTCAGACCTGGCCTACCGCCTGTTCACCGAACACGGTTTCCGATGGGGTGGGGCGTGGCGAACAACGAAGGACTATCAGCACTTCGAGAAGGAGTAATCGCGACTATCGTCTGACTCAAGAAAACAATACCGGCGGGCACTTTGTCGTGTCCGCCGGTGTATCTTATCAGATATTCAAGCTTTATTTATTTTTCTTGTTGAATTCTTCAGCCGTTGCTTCCATGACGTATTTCATAACCTCTTTATTGTAGCCTTTGAATTCAGCCGAATTATCAATCGTCACTACATTTCCCTTGATGCTATATAAATTAGTGTCATCTTCATCCTTTGCATCCACCAGATCCTGATACTCTTCTTGAGCCAGTTTCTCTGACGGATAAGTGAACTCCATCTTGGAACTTGTGCATTCGTTGTCCTTGAAATCGCAAGTCCATTTGACATTAATAAAAAGATCACCAACAGACTCACTATAGGTGAGGATTAGCTGATTGCTCGTTTCCGTGACTTCTGCTTTCTCGTATTTAGTGAATCCATTGTTATTTCCACCACCGCCGCCGTTATCATCGTCGTCGCTACCACAAGCCGTGAAACCTACACATGCCAATGCCATCAGGCACATAAACATTAATTTTTTCATAATGAAATAGTTTTTTAGTTGATAATAAGGTTTAACTGGGGGCAAAGGTACAAAGAAGTATTAAATGAGGCTCCTTCTATGCGTTAAATAACCTTAAAGCCACTAAGAAAGCACTTCCTTCCTCCCTTCTATGTGTTTTATGTGGAAAATCCCTCAATCTCTCACCTTTCGACATAAACAACTATCTGACAATTTGTTAGGGGTGAGAGATGGGTGAGGGAAAGGTGAGGGATGGTGAGAGATTGGCTGGATATGATTCCCGTAGTGAAAGGATTCCTCACCATCTCTCACCTTTCCCTCACCCATCTCTCACCCGTAAATGATTCGTTGTCATAAGCTTGCATCAAAAGGTGAGAGATTGAGGGATTTTTTACTAAAACACATAGTATGTGGTAGAAGGTTTTTATGATAACGATGGAAGGTGCACACCTTCCGACTGGAATGTATGCACCTTCCTCATAGAATGTCTGTACGATGTCTTACGGGTGTATTTACTTTACGAGCACCTTTTGTCCATTCACGAGATAGATGCCGCGCGGGAGACGCAGCGTGGCAGTGGCATTCTGTTGTACATAGACTTGCTGGACGAGCCGACCGTCCACGCTATAGACTTGCACGTCCTGTCCCTTGCCGGCACTGGTCAGCGTCAGCCTGCCTTTGCCTGCCAGCACGTTCACGTCTGCCTCGGAAACAGCCATGTTGACGGGACGGATGCTGACGGCCTTGTCGCCAACACGAGTTCCGAAGCGGGTCACGTCGTTTTCCGTCATGATGATCCAACGTTGTGCTGAAGAGGCGTTCGTGTGGTTGAATGCTGTTGCGGAAGTCAAGTTCTTGGCAACACCTGTGAGCGCACGATGATTGGTGGCATCGACAATCCAATAGCCCTTGGAAGTGAAGGTGAACGTGGTGGAACCATATTTTGTTTTGGCGAAGCTGCGTGCTCCTAAGAGTTGGAAGCGGCTGTTGGCAGCTGTGGGCTTGTTGCTCAGGCGGATGCCGTTGTTGCCCGTACCAGCACAGACAAGCGTATTGCCCGTGGCTGCGTTCTTGAAGGTATAGGTGCAAGAGACAGGCTCGAAGGTGATGAACCAGGCACAGGAGTCGTTCGCCAACAAGTCCTCTGTCATCATGGGCTGCCACTGGATGCGGTTGCTGGGCATTTCACGCAGGTAGGAGGTTTGAAGCCCGTAGCTTTCGTTCTCGTTCTTCAAGTAGTACTTGGTCTCATCGTCTTGTGAGAAAGTGTAGGCTGGATGAGCGAAATTCTGACCCGGAGAAATCAATCCGTCTTCCACTAACGCTTCGATGAGGAGGCCGTTGCCACAATAGAGCATGTGCGAACCGTTATCCTCATGCGCTCCGTTGATGCCATACGGCCACATGTGTTGGTAATCACCATTGAGGTGGGCATCGGCATTGTTCTCAAGGAACTGCACGACGCGATCCACACGTTCTCCAAGCCAGATGCCGCTGGTGGTTCCTGCACGATAGGTGGCATTGTTCCACCCATGCTCGTCATTGATGACTCCCATGCCGTGCAGCATCTCGTGCATGATGGTTCCCGTGCGTTGGTAGCTGGAGCTGGCACCCATACGAATCCATCCGCCGTAGGAGCAGTCTGCTGTCGGAGTGCCGGCACTATAATGGACGCTGGGCGAGAAGCCTTGGATGGAACCGACGTCGTTCCATATCTGCATGGCTTCGTCAAATGCCTTCTGGATACGCTGGTTGGTCGTCTCGTCCGGACCGCCATTGTCATAATAGCCTGATACAGTGCCCTTCGGCAGGGTATAAACTTTCACGGTTGTACCATATCCCACTTTATACTTGCTGCTGATGGCATAGGGACGGACGTAATAAACGGTGGAAGGCTGCAACCCTTCAATGGCATAGATGTCACCATTATTGCTATACTTGACTGTCGAACGGTTGTCATAGATTTCGGGCTCAGGGTTGGTCGAGCTCCAACAAAGTCCCTTCTCGGAGGCTGTGCCGATGGTGGCACGGGCGAAGATGACCGTAGAACCTTGAATGACAGTACCGGTCTTGACACTCGGCTTAGTGCCCGTTCCGTTGGCAACACGGAAGGCAAGGAGGGCGGCCTCCAGACTCTTCTTTTCTGCATCATACTGTTCACTCGTTGATTCGGGCAGGGCCAGGACAGCTTTTGCGGCATCGATGGCAGCCTTCAGCAACTCGGCATCAGTCTTGCTCTCGTCATAAGCACCTTCAGCAGTGGTAATGACCTCCTCCAATGCAGTGTAGCTGGCATTGCTTTCCTTGGCTGTTGTGATGGCCGAAGACAAACGAGCAGAAACGCTCTTGATGTCTTCGTCGCTGCCTTCGGAAACGATGTTAGTTGCCTGAGCCAAAGCGGATTGAAGTTCTGTCTTGACCGCTTCAGACATAGGACGGTCGAGTAGGGGACTTGCCTGCTGAACGTATGTGGTCAGTTGCACAAAGTCGGCATGGTTCTCCGCAGCTTCCTTCCGAGCTTTAGACAAATCCTTCGCCACGGATGTAATCGTTTCTATTTCAGTATCCTGAGTCACGCCCTTGGCTGCATCAACCGCCGTTTGCAAAGCAGTCTTGAAACGAGGCTGCATGTCCAACTCCAGCACTTTCTCTGCATCTGCAATGGCGGCAGCAAGTTCTCTCATCAAGGCTTCCATATTAACACACAGATGATAGAGTCGGAAATTATCCACTGCAATCCAGTTGCCCGTAGCACTTTCTGCAATGAAACCAATCTGAATGTCATCGCCTAACGAAGTAAACTCTACTGCATAATCGTCTGCAAGATAGACATTTGTCTTGTTTTCGCCTGCAAAGATGACAGCTCCTGCACGTTTCTCAGAAGAGTCCTGCTGGAAGTTCTGGGCAGCAACGACTAACTGATACTGTCCGGCTGGCAGATTCTTAATTGTCTGAACAACAGACGCATCGCCAGCCCAGTTTCCTTTGCTGACCCATTTCTCGAGATAAACATTGCCGGCTTTGCCCGTGAAAGAATTGTTGGTCTGTTGTTGCATTCCGGCAACGGTCCAATTATTGGTGCCGTTCTCGAAACTTGGATTCTTGATGTTTTTTGTCACATCTTCCTTATCAGCAAAAGCCGTCGTATGGATGCCAAACAGCAAACTCAAGATGAGTAAGAAGTAGTTCTTTTTCATTTTAATATATTATCGTTAGTTTATATATCCTTGTGAGTTCATTGAGCCGTTCCAAAGGCCGCGTCTGAATTTCTGATGAGTTTTCATCGCAATGCAATGGCGTGGCGCTTGAATAAACGAGTAGCTTCTCTCATCAATCCGCTGCAAAGTTAAGTAAAATCTTTATTGCTTCCACGCATAATCTTTTTTACATTCACATATTTAATGAAAATTAAAGATATGTACGGGAAATCCCCACTGCTTATTAAACATAACGCCTGTTAGTTTTAAAAAGAGATATAAAAGGAAAAGAGGATATGCCCACCCAAGACATACCCTCTTTAAACCTTATCAAAAGCTGATGCTTAGAGGAACCACTTCACATAGCAGAAATCTTGACGATGCGGCAACTTGTCGTTTTTCGGGAAGATGCGATATGCAATCTTGAAAGAGCCTGCATTGTTGATGGAATGCGTCACATGGAACGTGTAAAGATTGCCTTCACGTTTTGTGACTTCTAACTGTTCAACGCTGTAGATATGATCTTCGCCTTTGTTGTCTGCTCTCAACGTAACCAGCTCAATGCCAATGGCGTTGTCCAAGCCGGCTTCATCCAGGACGATGTTGATGTCGTACTTCTTACCAGCTTCGATCTGACCGACCTGCAAAGCTTCACATTTCTCAGCACTTACGACACGGATGCTGTCCCAGCGTTCGGCAATGGCTTCTTTCCAGAGTGCAATTTCCTTTGCAACGGCATTGTCGTTGGCTTGCAGCTTCTTGGAACGGGCTGCTAATGGATTGTAGAACTTGGTATAGTAGTCATCCAGCTGACGCTTCATCGTGTAGTGAGGAGCGATTTGGGCAATGCTGTTCTTGATTACCTGAATCCACGAGGGGCTGTAACCCTTGGCATTACGGGCATAATACGTCGGCATGATTTCATTTTCAAGCAGACCGTATATCGTGGCAGCGTCCAGCTGATCCTGATAGTTCTGGTTCTCATAGGTGCGCTTCTCGGTGAGTGCCCAACCGGCTCCCTCGCGATAGCCTTCGAGCCACCATCCGTCGAGGACGGAGAGGTTGACAACACCATTCATCAAAGCCTTCTCACCGCTGGTGCCAGAAGCTTCCAGAGGACGGGTCGGTGTGTTCATCCAGATGTCCACACCCGAAATGAGGCGACGTGCCAACTGCATGTCATAGTTCTCGAGGAAGATAATCTTTCCGAGGAACTCGGGACGCTGGCTGATCTCGTAGATTTTCTTGATGAGCCCCTGCCCTGCCCCGTCTGCGGGGTGTGCCTTACCAGTATAAAGGAACTGAACGGGATAGTTGGGGTTGTTGACGATCTTTTCAAGACGCTCAAGGTCGGTAAACAAAAGGTGTGCACGCTTATAAGTAGCGAAGCGGCGACCGAAACCGATGAGCAGAGCGTTGGGATTGATCTTTTCCATGAGACTGACGACACGGCTGGGGTCGCCCTGATTCTTCAACCAGCTGTCACGGAACTGCTGACGAATATAATCGACGAGCTTGGTTTTCAGCTGCATACGTGTCTTCCAGATCTCTGCATCAGGCACATCGTAGATAGCATGCCAAATCTGTTCATTCGATTGATCGGCGAGATGTTCGGGAGCAAAATATTTCGAATAGAGCTTACGCCATTCGTGAGCACACCAGGTTGGGAAGTGTACACCATTGGTGACATAGCCCACATGACTTTCTTCGGGGAAGTAGCCTTTCCAGATGTTGGCAAACATCTTCTTGCTGACTTCGCCATGCAGCCAGCTCACGCCGTTCACTTCCTGACAGGTGTTGCAGGCAAAGGTGCTCATGCAGAACTTCTCGCCGTGGTCGTCGGGGTTCTGACGTCCCATGCCGATAAACTCATCCCAAGAGATGCCGAGCATCTGAGGATAGCCGCTCATGTACTTGCCGAACAGACCTTCGTCGAAGTAGTCGTGTCCTGCAGGTACAGGCGTATGCACGGTATATAAAGAAGATGCGCGCACGAGCTCAAGAGCCTGATTGAAAGTGAGACCTTCCTGCACATAATCGACAAGACGCTGCACGTTGCAGAGGGCGGCATGACCTTCATTGCAGTGATAGACATCCTTCTTGATGCCAAGCTTCTTGAGCAGCAACACGCCACCGATACCGAGCAGAATCTCTTGCTTCAGACGGTTCTCCCAATCACCACCATAAAGGGCGTGTGTGATGGGGCGGTCATATTCGCTGTTCATGTCATTATCTGTGTCAAGCAGATAGAGCTTGACCCGACCGACATTCACGCGCCAGACGTATGCGTGAACTTGGTAGTTCATATAGGGTACATCGATGACCATTGGCATGCCGTCCTTATCCATTTGCTGTTCAATGGGCAGGCTTCCGAAGTTCTGTGCCTCATAGTTGGCGATTTGCTGGCCGTCCATGGAAAGTGACTGGGTGAAGTAGCCGAAGCGATAGAGGAAACCAACGGCCACCATGTCAACATTCGAGTCAGAAGCCTCCTTCACATAGTCACCGGCGAGGATGCCAAGGCCACCAGAATAGATCTTCAGCGCTTGATTCAAGCCGTATTCCATGCAGAAATATGCCACGGATGCACGATCTTTGCGGGGTTCCACATCCATATAGGCACGGAACTCCTTATAGGTATCGTTCATCTTTTTGATGACTTCCTTGTCCTTCGAGAGTTCAGACAGCTTTTCATAGCTGAGACGTTCGAGCATGAGGACGGGGTTCTGACCACACTCTTCGTAAAGAACCGGATCCAGTCGAGTGAACAAACTGCGAGCGCTGTGATTCCAGGCCCACCACATATTGTGAGCCAGTTCCTCCAACTTGTTCAGCTCCTCTGGAACATTACTCTTTACGCTAACTGTTTTCCAAGATGCATCGTTGGCATTACTTGCTTTAATTTTCATAATCTATTGAATTGTAGGTTTGTTAAATCTGTTTATTTATAGTATCCGTTGAATTCAGCAAAACGTTTCTTCGCACGTTCGAGAGCAACTTCATACGCCTTATAGTATTGCTCTATGAAGTACTTCCATTGTGCTTTCTCTGCCAATGCTGCAGCCGCCTTGCGCGCCTGTTCAGTCTTCTTCTTGTTGAGGGCAGCAAAGCCAGCTATTTCCTTCACAATGCGGTCGGCCACTTCGTCGAAGTTATAGTCTGTTCGAGGAATGACCTCTACCCCATCGGTGTCCAGATGACAGACATCCGCCACAGCGTCCACGAATGTGCCGTCCGCCTTGACGGCCTTGGCCTTCATCTCGTTGGCCCAGACCCCGAAGCCCGCGAGGGTCGTCGTGACACAAGGAATCTTGAAGGCAATGCTTTCAAGCGGCGTATATCCCCAAGGCTCATAGTACGACGGATAAACCGTCAGGTCAAGGCCGACGAGCATGTCATAGTAATGAAGGTTGAAAATACCGTCCTTTCCGTCAAGGTAGCAAGGCACAAAGATGACCTTCACGTGGCTTTTCGGCTCATTATTGATGCCCAGCCGACGGAATGCCTGAATGACTTTGTCGTTATCCTGATCGTAGAGATAGTGAGTGACGAACGGATTTGGAAGCGGATTCCCGTCTCTTGTCCCAGCCAGTTTATCCTGCAAATCTGCTCTGGGACCTGCCTGCCAGGCTGGCACTTCGATGAGAGCCAACACGGGACGCTTCAGGCTTTCGGCATGAAGAGCACGATAAAGAGCTTCCACGAAGACGTCAATACCTTTGTTCTTCCATTCATATCGCCCACTGGTTGCCACAATCATAGTGGAGTCGTCCAACTCCGTTCCCATGAGCGTGTTGGCTACGTCAAGAATACGCTCACGAGCTTGGCTGCGACGTTGAGTGAACTGGGCACCCTTCGGCACGAAGTCCATCTCGAAGCCGTTTGGCAACACTACGTCGGGTTTGCGGTCAAGCAATTCCACACATTCGCGTGCAGTGACGTCAGAAACCGTCGTGAAGCAATCCACATGATGCGCTGTCTGTCGTTCGATGCTGTGTTTCGACTGCATGTTCAGCTCGTCGGCCATCTGGTTGCCGTTATAAGCGAACAAGTAGTCATAGAGCGGTTTATTGTTGCCTGCGATGGAACGCCCGATGCTCGTGGCGTGGGTGGTGAAGATGGTCGCCACCGCCGGCACGTGCTGCTGCACGTAAAGCGCGCCAAGGCCTGTCATCCACTCATGGGCTTGAAAGACCACGCGATAAGACGGATTCAGGAAGAAAACGTAGAAGCTTTCCACAACCCTTCCGGCGGCGTATGAAAACATGGATGCCTCGTCGTAATCTCCGTAGGCGTGCAGCGAATCGACCTGATAGTCACGCCACATGGAGGCGTAGATGTCATTCTTATCCTTGAAGTAGGGCGTGAAGTCCACCAATACCACAATAGGATTACCCGGAACCTGCCAGCGGCCAATGCGCACATGCAATGCTTCGCTTTCCGCCTTGTTCTTCCAGTCGGCCCACAGTTCAGGATCTTCCACGAACAAAGGGTTCTCTCGGTCGCGCCAGAGATCGGGACCGATGAACACGACATGGTCGGGCATGACTGATTGTAATGTTTTGGCACGGGTGGAAAGGACTGTATAGATGCCTCCCACCTTATTACACACTTCCCAACTGGACTCAAATACAAAGTCGGGAAGAAGGTTATCTTGACTCATTTACCTTAAATGGTTTTGTGATTCGGCTGCAAAAGTACTACTTTTTCGTCTTTCTGCCAACAAATTATGGCAAAAAGTGATTTTCCGCCCCTCTCCTACCCTCATATATTGATGGTTGTCAATAATGCGATATGGTGTCAAGCCCTAAAGAATATTAAAAACAAGCGTTAGGCTTTGTCCGTCGGCAGAAACTGCGTACCTTTGCAGCATGAACAGCGAGAACAGGGAATTGCAGATGGCGCGCAACTACGCACTCTACACCCGCCGCAACATCTTCCTTACAGGCAAGGCCGGCACGGGAAAGACGACCTTCCTGCGTCACCTACGTCAAGAGAGTCGCAAGCGCATGATTGTAGTGGCTCCGACGGGCGTGGCTGCCATCAATGCCGGCGGCGTCACCATCCATTCTTTCTTCCAACTGGCCCCAGGGCTTTTCCTGCCTGGCGGAAAAATGGTGGCCGGACGCGACCAGCATAGTCGTTTCACCATCTCCAAGCAAAAGGTCAACATCCTGCGGTCATTGGACTTGCTGGTCATCGACGAGATCTCGATGGTCAGGGCCGACCTCCTCGATGCCATCGACGACGTGCTGCGCCGTTACCAAAAACGCGACCAGCCCTTCGGTGGCGTGCAACTGCTGCTCATCGGCGACCTACAACAGCTGGCACCCGTGGCCACCGATGAAGAATGGGCTCTCTTGCGCGACTTCTACTCCACACCGTATTTCTTCTCCTCCACGGCCTTGCAGCAGACCGATTTTGTCTGTATTGAGCTCCGCACCGTCTATCGCCAGCAGGACGAGCATTTCGTCGGCCTGCTCAATGCTGTGCGGACTGGCAACGTGACTGCCGAGACCCTGAAAGTGCTCAACAGCCGCTACCGTCCAGACTTCACCCCGCCTGCCGATGAGGACTGGATCACGCTGACCACACACAACGCACAGGCCGCTCAGCTCAACACGCGCCGACTGGCAGCATTGTCAACACCACCCGTCACCTTCAAAGCCTCCGTCAAGGGCGACTTCCCCGAACTGGCCTATCCCACGGAGGCCGTGCTGACATTGAAAGTCGGCGCACAGGTGATGTTCTGCAAGAACGACCCTTCGCCCGCAAAGATGTTCTTCAACGGACGCATCGGTCGTGTCGAGAAGATCGAAGAGAACAGTGTGACAGTTGTATGCCGTCGCTCCAATGCTGCCGCCGACAACACACCAGTCTATGACCGCATTGAAGTGAAGCCGCTCGAATGGACCAACTCGCGCTACGTCACCGATGCCGCCACGGGTGTCATCCATGAAGAGACCATCGGGCAGTTCACGCAAATCCCCCTGCGCATGGCATGGGCCATCACCATCCACAAAAGCCAAGGCCTGACCTTCGACCGTGCCGTCATCAATGCCGGCTATGCCTTCTCACATGGTCAGGTGTACGTTGCCCTTTCACGTTGCCGCACGTTGGAAGGACTCATCCTCTCCACACCCATTCCTCCCAGCGTCATCACCACCGACCCCGACATTGTGCAGTTCAACGAGTTCGCCCGCGACCACGAGCCCACCCTCGCCTCATTCATTGCCGACCGCCGCTCCTTCATCGAAGACATCCTCTGCGACATCTTCGACTTCCGCGACATCTCCATGCGGCTGCGCTTTTTCCTCCGGCTGGCCAGCGAGTACATGCCTTACTTTCCCGCCTATATCCGGGGTGTGCAGGAGGCTTCCACCCGTCTCGACGCAGCGCTCACGGCAGTGGGCATCAAGTTTCAGGCACAAATTCGGAAACTGACACCCTTGGCCGACAGCTATAGTGCCAATCAGCCTTTGCGCGACCGCGTCAAGGCCGCCATGACCTACTTTTGCAAGCAGACGGCCAGTGTACTTGGCGAACTGATGGACACCGAACTGCCCGAGGTTGATAACGCGCGTGGGCGTGAGCAAATAAATAAGGAGTTCCAGCTCCTGAAGACCGCCTACGAAGAGAAAATGAACATCTTCATCGGCTGCATGGAAGAATTCTCGCTCGATGCCTACTGGGATGCCAAGGCCAAGGCGGCCATGACAGAAGACACCGAACCCAAGAAGAAAACGACCGCCTCGCGCCGCAAAGCCACACGCACATCCACAGCAGAGCAACCGACGGCCAAGAAACGTCGGACAGAAAAGGCAACCATCGACTACGAAACCATCCATGACCAGGCACTCTACCGCCACATCCTTGCATGGCGCAAGACGGCTGCCGCAGAGAAACACCTGCCCGCCTCCTACGTCATGTCCATCCGTGCCGTCATCGGCATCACCAACCTACGCCCACAGACGCTTGACGAACTGACAACCATTCCTGGCATCGGCGAGAAGACCGCACAGGAATACGGCTCCGAGCTGCTCAGCCTGGTCGCCTCTCACCACACATAACCTCCCCCACATTTTCAAGAACAATCAACCGTAAACACCCACATCTTCCCCTATGAAACAGGCCATGTTACTCGCTGCCGGTCTCGGCACACGCCTCAAGCCACTCACCGACACGATGCCGAAGGCACTCGTCCCCGTGGCTGGTCAACCCCTGCTCTATCACGTCATTCAACGCCTGAAAGCAGCAGGGTTCCAGCGCGTAGTGGTCAATGTTCACCACTTCGGCCAACAAATCATCGATTACATCGCAGCCAACAACGGATTCGGCTTGGAAGTTCTCGTGAGCGACGAGCGCGGACAGCTCTTGGACACTGGCGGCGGCATCCGCAAGGCTGCCCCACTCTTTGATCCCTCCTTTCCTGTGTTCATCCACAACGTTGACATCCTCTCCAATTTAGACATCTCTGCCCTTTACAACGCCTTCCGACAAGCGGGCGATGTCGAAGCGGCACTTGTTGTCTCACTGCGTCACACGCCACGCCAGTTGCAGTTCAATCCCGTGACCCGTCGTCTGATGGGTTGGCAGAACACCCAGACAGGCGAGCTCCGAGGACCGTTGGCCGAACAGCTGCAAGGCACCACCGTCGTCCCTCCAGACATAGCCGTTCCACTCGCCTTTGCCGGCATCCATCTCGTCTCGCCGAAACTCTTCCCACTGATGACGACCTGGCCAGACAAGTTCTCCATCATCACCTTCTATCTCGACATCTGCGGTTCCCACAACCTCGTCGGCTATGAGCAACCCGACTTCCACTTCATGGATGCCGGAAAGCTCGACACACTGGCCGAGGCTGAAGCCTTCCTGGCCGCCAACCCGTATGCTCCACTGACACGGTAAGCCCCACTTGCACCATAACCTCTTCAATCCCATATTATGCAAAAAATCATCATCCTCGACTTCGGCTCACAGACCACTCAGCTCATCGGTCGCCGTGTCCGTGAGCTGGACACCTTCTGCGAAATCCTGCCCTACAACAAATTCCCGCAGGACGACCCCGACGTCATTGGCGTCATCCTCTCTGGCTCACCCTTCAGCGTCTATGACCCCGAAGCCTTCAAGATCGACCTCGCCGCCATCCGTGGCCGCTACCCCATCCTCGGCATCTGCTACGGTGCACAGTTCATGAGCCACACCCTCGGTGGACGCGTCGAACCCGCACCTTCCCGTGAATACGGACGTCAGCACCTCGATACCATCGACCTCCACAATCCACTGTTCCAGGGCTTCGAGCCTGGATCACAAGTGTGGATGAGCCACGGCGACACCATCACCTCCCTGCCCGCCGGATTCCACTGCATAGCCTCCACGGCCACCGTCCAGAACGCCGCCTATCAGGCCGAAGGCGAGCAACTCTGGGGCGTGCAGTTCCACCCCGAAGTGTTTCACACCACCCAAGGCACCCTCCTCCTCCGGAACTTCGTCGTAGGCATCTGCGGAAGCACCCAGGGATGGAGCCCGGCATCCTTTGTCGATACGACCGTGCACGAATTACAGCAGCAGCTTGGCGACGACAAGGTCATCCTCGGGCTCTCCGGAGGAGTGGACAGCAGCGTCGCGGCCATGCTCATCAGCCGTGCCATCGGTAACAGGCTCACCTGCATCTTCGTTGACCACGGGATGCTGCGCAAGAACGAGTTCCGCGACGTCCTGCACGACTACGAATGCCTCGGATTAAACGTCATCGGCGTCGATGCCTCCGAACGATTCTATGCCGACCTCGCCGGCGTCACCGACCCCGAACAAAAACGCAAGATCATCGGTCGCGACTTCATCGAAGTCTTCAATGCCGAGGCGCGCAAAGTCGAGGGTGCACGCTGGCTGGCTCAGGGCACCATCTACCCCGACCGCATCGAATCGCTCAACATCACAGGCAAAGTCATCAAGAGCCATCACAACGTCGGCGGACTGCCCAAGGACATGCAGCTTCAGCTTTGCGAACCACTCAAGTGGCTGTTCAAGGACGAAGTCAGGCGTGTCGGGCGCCAGCTCGGAATGCCAGAACATCTCATCAGCCGCCATCCCTTCCCTGGACCAGGACTCGCCGTACGTATCCTCGGCGACATCACACCCGAACGCATACGCATCCTCCAGGAAGCCGACGACATCTATATCCGTGCACTGCGCCAATACGTCTGCGACGACGGCGAAACACTCTACAACAAAGTCTGGCAGGCCGGAGCCATACTCCTGGCCACAGTCCGCAGCGTCGGTGTCATGGGCGACGAACGCACCTACGAACACCCCGTCGCTCTGAGAGCCGTCACCAGCACAGACGCCATGACCGCAGACTGGGCACACCTGCCCTACGACTTCCTGGCCAACGTCAGCAACGACATCATCAACCACGTCCGAGGCGTCAACCGCGTCTGCTACGACATCTCGTCCAAGCCGCCTGCCACCATCGAGTGGGAATAGCAGAATGAACCACTTCCACGCTGAACGTTCATCTTTCGCAAGTAATAACAAACAGCAACGAAACGCCCCAACGGGGCAGCGAGCACTCAGCCCAGGGCATCGCCCTGGGTACGTGTTCACCAGACAACCCCGCCCTGTAAGTGCAAAAGCATTTGTTGGTGATATGCTTTTGCCCTTACAGGGCGGGTATTCCCTTGTCGTTCATACCCAGGGCGCTGCCCTGGGCTGACTGCTCACTGCCCTTTCAGGGCGATAAGGAGCTTGCGAAAGTCGAGTAATGTAAGTTAAGTACCCTCGTTTGCTGTTTTTCGTCTTCTTGACAGCCGTTTTTGACTTTCGTTGGAGAAAACCCTCACCATCCCTCACCATTCCCTCACCATTCCCTCACCTGTAAACATTTCATTGACTGCTTCTTATTGCCATCGGTGAGGGATTGAGGCTTTTTTGAGCATTTTACGGGTGTATGCATCTAAAAGTCGGAAGGTGTACACCTTCTCAACGACTCGTCTATACGTTCACGGAAAATCGTGAAGAAATGTGGAATGAAACGTGTTTTTTAACGTGAGTTCGGTGTAAGGATTATGCAATTAACCTGCTTTTGCCAATCATTTCACTCTAATTTCGGAATGTAGGTTCAGAGAGGGCTACAGAACTCCTCTAATAGTCTTATTGATGCAGTCTCAACGAGAGGTTTTGAGGTCAAAAAGAACTTTTTTGAGGTTTCCAAGAAAATTTTAGGGAAAAAATAAAGGGGAAAAGTGAATTATTCATAACCTTTGCACCGACTTTGTGAATTTGCATACCAAAAAGATTATATCCCTTTCGAAACATAAATAATAAATAGGTATAATGAAGAAGTTTTTTCTAATGCTCATCTCTGCAATCGGTGCTCTCTGCTCCAGCACGACTGCTTTGGCTTATGACTGCGAGGTCGATGGCATTTATTATTACCGGACCTCTGCCACCGAATTGGAAGTGGCCTGCAAGGTATTGTCGGACAACAACCGTTCGGCCTATACGGGTTCCGTGACGATTCCTGCCACCGTCACCTATTTGGGCAAGACATTCAATGTCACCTCGATCGGGGAATATGCGTTCCGCGACTGCAACTCGATGACCAGTATCACCATTCCCAATAGCATCCGCGAGATTAAAAGCTATGCCTTCTACAACTGCACAGCCATCAACAGCCTGACCCTTCCACCAGACCTTACAGAACTGGGCTTAGGAGCCTTCGAGGGGTGCTCGTCGCTCATTCAGATGAACATTCCCGCCGGCATCACGACTGTCGAGGACGAACTCTTCTTCGGCTGCGCGGCACTGAAGACTGTCGTACTGCCCTCTGGCATCAGTACCATCGGAGAGAATGCCTTCACACGATGCACCTCCCTCCTCTCCGTCTATATTCTGGCTACAACGGCCCCCACCTGCGCACAGAATGCTTTTGAACGCGTGGACCGCACATGGTGCACTCTCTATGTACCCAAAGGCAGCAATTCCTATCAGCAGGAAAGCGTCATGAAGGAGTTCTTCATCGAGGAATTTGACGGGAAGGGCGAAAACATACTGCTGAACACGCAGCCAAAATAGCCGGCAACGAGCATAACGTTCCTATTATATCATGAGACTGTGTCAGGACGACTGACACAGCCTCTTTTGGTTGGCTCAGCATGAGTATCACTCATTGAGTCCACTTGAAAAAGTCTATTTTTTTATTGGTGTCCGCTAAAAAAGCGGCCTAAAAGGCCGCTCAATACTATTTGCTCATACATCCGAAACTTGAATTACAAATAGCTCTGTATAAACAAGTTGTGATTTTGGCTGAAAAAGAGTCACGAAGTCTGGAAAAAGAGAAGGCCCGATTATTTTGCCAAGTCAATAAGATTATCTATCTTTGCCGTCGGAAAACATCAATCACACGGGCCGCCATGCCCCTTCACCCCCCATGACGATGAAGCTTCTCCGAACCCTTCTCAGCACCGCTCTTTTTACGGCTACCGCGACAGTACCCCTCGCCGCACAAGTATCCTCCGTTTCCACTGCCAGTATCGATGCCGCATGTCCTCCGAAGCGCGAGTTCCGCGGAGCGTGGATTCAAGCTGTCAACGGACAGTGGCAAGGCCTTGGACGCGACAAGATGCAAGCCGAACTGACACGGGAGCTGAATGCCTTGCAGGCAGACGGCATCAACGTCATCCTCTTCCAATGCCGCGTGGAGGGCGATGCACTGTACGAGAGTGCGTTAGAGCCTTGGAGCCGCTACCTGACGGGGCAACAGGGTACGCCTCCGCAACCCTACTGGGATCCGTTGGGCTGGATGGTGGAGCAGTGCCATGCACGGCAGATGGAGTTGCACGCCTGGATCAATCCCTACCGTGCCAAGACAAAAGGCACGCAGGCACTGGCAACCACACATTATGCCGTACAGCACCCTGAGCGTTGCTTCTCGTATGACGGCCTGACACTCTTCGATCCCGGAATGCCCGAAAACCGACAGTTCATCTGTCAGGTGGCAGCCGACATCGTGCGGCGCTACGACGTGGACGGCCTGCACATCGACGATTACTTCTACCCCTACCCCGTTGCCGGTGTGCCCCTGCCCGATGATCAGAGCTACGCCCTTTACGGACAAGGCATCGACCGTGGCGACTGGAGGCGAGAGAACGTGAACCTGTTCATCCGCGAGTTGCGTGACAGCGTGCGTGCCGCCAAACCTTGGGTGAAGTTCGGCGTGTCGCCTTTCGGCATCTATCGCAACCAGCGCTCCTGGGCGCAAGGGTCGGCCACGAATGGCACACAGAACTACGACGACCTCTATGCCGATGTCCTGCTTTGGATTCAAGAGGGATGGATTGACTACAACATCCCGCAGTTATATTGGGAGATAGGCCACAAGGCAGCTGACTACGAAACGCTCATCCGCTGGTGGAGCCAGTATGCTCAGGGGCGTCCACTCATCATCGGTCAGGACGTGGACCGCATGGCCAAGGCGGGTGACATGGTGCCCAAGCTGAACCTGCAACACACGCTGCCAGGCATCGACGGCTCCTGTCAATGGTATGCCCGTGCCGTGGTTGACGACCGGGGCGGCTACGGCAGTGCCCTACGCACCACCTACCACCGCACCCTGGCTTTGCAACCTCGGATGCCGTGGCTCGACAACAAAGCTCCCAGAAAGGTGCGACGTCTGAAAGCCATCTGGACAGAAGACGGCTACATGCTCTTCTGGACAGCTCCACGCGGCAAGAAAGAGATGGACAAGGCCCGCCAGTACGCCATCTACTGCTTCGCGCCAGGAGAAACCATCAACACCGAAGATGCCTCGCACCTCATCGCCATCACTTCACAGACATTCCTACCACTGCCCTACAACGACGGCACCCAGAAATGGACGTATGTGGTCACGGCGTTAGACAGATTGCAGAACGAGAGTAAAGCAGCAAAGAAAGTTGTTAAGTTGTAAATAAGAATATTCAAGTTTCGGAAGTCTGATTATGCAGCAACGAAGCACCCCAACAGTGCAACAAGCATTCAGCCCAGTAAGCAAGCAGCAATGAAACGCCCCAACGGGGCAGCAAGCAGTCAGCCCAGGGCAACGCCCTGGGTATCCACGATGAGGAAAAACTCGCCCTGAAAGGGCAAAAGCATAAAATCTATGGCTCAATCACTCTGCAAAATGTATCTGCATATCATATTCCATAGTAAGGCGGTTGGTCCACCCGCCATGAATGAACATCTCGGCCATCTCGCGAATACCACCGGTTGCCAAGTGCTAATCACGAGAAGAACAAGCGACCGTGTACACACCCTCTTATTGTTGTCGAGTACGGAGAACGTGGCACATTGGGTCGAGCAGATGAAACGCGACAGCAGTCGATGGTTGAAGTCATTGTCATCACATGATGGCGGATTTGCGTGGCAAAGCAGTTACGCCGCCTTTTCGTTATTCTTGCAAGATATCATATATCCTATGATGACCGCGATGTCCAATCAGATGAGGAATGCTTTTGCCCTTACAGGGCGAGTAACACGTGAACCTTTGTACCCAGGGCGATGCCCTGGGCTGACTGCTCACTGCCCTTACAGGGTGCTCAATAATGCTTACTCATACATCCGAAACTTGAATAAGAATATGTTTTCATTACGACAAACAGAAGAAAGCTTTCAATGAACAGCAACTTGAACATAGCCTCTCAAACACATACCTTACCCTCCCATAATGGGGTAGCAGGGGAAGAATCTTCCATTCATATTGAAAAGGCACGGGTCAACAACCTGAAGGATGTGACGGTGGACATACCGAGAGAGAAGCTGGTGGTGGTCACGGGCCTCTCAGGCAGCGGTAAGTCGTCGTTGGCATTCGACACCCTCTATGCTGAGGGACAACGACGCTATGTGGAGAGCCTCAACGCCTATGCCCGTCAGTTCCTTGGACGCATGAGCAAGCCAGAATGCGACTACATCAGCGGCATCCCGCCCGCCATCGCCATCGAACAGAAAGTCATTAGCCGCAACCCACGCTCAACCGTGGGCACAAGCACCGAGATTTATGAGTACCTGCGCCTGCTATATGCCCGCATCGGACGCACCTACAGCCCCATCAGCGGACAGGAAGTGAAGAAACACACTACGGAGGATGTCGTGCAGACGGTTCTCTCCTACTCGCCAGGCACCCGTTTTCTTGTCCTCTGCCCCATCCGCATCACAGAGGGACGCACACTGGAACAACAGCTGAAGGCGTATTTGCAAGAGGGTTACACGAGGCTGGTGGCCGGTCAACTCTCGTCATCCTCTCCACATGCCCTGTCTGAGATGGAAGGAGCTGACTCCAATGGCATCTGGAGGATTGAAGACTTCTTGAACCATCTTTCAGCAGACCCATCCCCCACCCTCCCTGCGGCCTCTCTACAGCCAACAATATATCTCCTCATCGACCGTCTGTCAGTTCCCGATTATTCCCCATCCGGCAAGGCCGGTAGCTCCGTAGGAGAAGGTGTTAATCCATCCCTCCTTTCCCGCCTCATCGACTCTGCTGAGACCGCTTTCTACGAAGGTGGCGGTGAAATGATGCTGAAGTTCTTGCCCGCAGGCATCGAGCATGTGTTCTCCACCCGCTTCGAGGCCGACGGCATCACGTTTGAAGAACCCTCCGACCAACTCTTTGCCTTCAATTCGCCGATGGGTGCCTGCCCTACCTGCCAGGGGTGGGGCAACGTGCAAGGCATTGACCCTCATCTCGTTATCCCCGACTCCTCGAAGAGCGTCTATGACGGCTGCGTGCAATGCTGGCGTGGCGACAAGCTGGGAGAATGGCGCATGGAATTTATCCGTCAGGCAGAACGCACAGGCTTCCCTATCTTCAAACCTTATTTTGAACTGACAAAAGAAGAGAAGAATGTATTGTGGCATGGAACAGCCCATCCACAAGCCCTTCCAAGGGACGGATACCGAATGCAAACAGGCATGAGGGTTTGCATCGACGCCTTCTTCGACGAACTCAAGGAAGCACGCTACAAAATACAAAACCGTGTGATGCTGGCTCGCTACACGGGCAAGACAGAGTGTCCCGACTGCCACGGTACACGACTGCGCAAGGAAGCCACCTACGTGAAGGTGGCTGGCAAAGCCATCACAGAACTGGTGGATATGTCGATTGAGGAGCTGATGAAGTGGGTGAAAAGCCTCTCCAGCCCTACTGGGGAAGCCTTGACGCCACACGAATATAAGATTGCCCAACGTCTCCTTGTGGAGATTGAGAGCCGTCTGCAATTCCTTCTGGATGTTGGTCTAGGATATCTGACTTTGGGACGTCGTTCAAACAGTCTCAGCGGTGGGGAGAGCCAACGCATCAACCTGGCCACGTCGCTCGGCAGTTCCCTCGTGGGCTCGTTATATATACTGGATGAACCGAGCATCGGTCTCCACAGCCGCGACACCGCCCGCCTCATCCACGTCCTTCGCCAGCTTGTGGACCTCGGTAACACCGTCGTTGTCGTGGAGCACGATGAGGACATCATCCGCGCTGCCGACTACTTCATTGACATGGGACCAGAAGCAGGACGATTGGGCGGAGAAGTAGTGTGGAGGGGTCAAAAAGACCTCACTCAAGACTCCCGAACTCTCGCCCAGACCAACCCAAAAGAAGCAAGCAAAGACCTTTCAAGCTTAGGCTTTCCCAAAGAAACCATTCAGCGTTCGCATACTCTCCAGTGGCTATTAGGTCTCGACACCATAGGCGACGGAAACCACTCCCTCCCCCATAGCCGACGCCCTTGGAATCGCTATATCGAAGTCAAGGGTGCCCGCGCCAACAACCTGCGGGGCATTGACGTGAAGTTCCCGCTAAACGTGATGACCTGTGTCACAGGCGTCAGCGGTTCAGGAAAGAGCACGCTCGTACGCGACATTCTCTACAACGCCCTCAAACGCCATCTGGACGAGACCGCCGACCGCCCAGGCGAACATATCGGGCTCGAAGGCGACCTCAACGCCATTCAAGCAGTGGAATTTGTTGATCAGAATCCCATCGGCAAAAGTTCCCGTTCCAACCCTGTCATCTACGTGAAAGCCTACGACGAGATCCGCCGCCTTTTTGCCGACCAGCCACTCTCGAAGCAGATGGGATTCACTGCCAGTCACTTCTCGTTCAACACCGAAGGCGGACGCTGCGAGGAATGCAAGGGCGAAGGAACCGTAACCATTGAGATGCAGTTTATGGCTGACCTCGTACTGGAGTGTGAGAGTTGCCACGGACAACGCTTCAAGAGCGACATCCTCGATGTGCGCTACCACGGACAGAACATCAATGACGTGCTGAACATGACCGTCAACCAAGCGATGGAGTTCTTTGCGGAACATGGCGAAAAGAAAATCGTTCGCCGCCTGAAACCCTTACAAGACGTGGGACTCGGCTACATCAAACTCGGACAAAGCTCCAGCACCCTCTCCGGCGGCGAGAACCAACGTGTGAAGTTGGCGTATTACATCGGCACGGAGAAGCAATCGCCCACCCTCTTCATCTTTGATGAGCCTACTACTGGCCTACACTTCCACGACATTCGCCGCCTGCTGTCGTCGCTGGACGCCCTCATCGAGCGCGGTCACACCATCCTCATCATCGAGCACAACATGGATGTCATCAAGATGGCGGATTACATCATCGACCTCGGCCCAGAAGGAGGTGCTGCCGGAGGCAACCTCGTTGTGGCTGGCACACCCGAAGAGGTAGCCGCTTGCAAACAGAGCTACACGGGACGCTTCCTAAAGGAAAAACTTCTTTGAAAAAAATAGCGATTTTGCTTGGCCATTCAGCTAAAGTGTGCTACCTTTGCAGGCAGAACCCAAGAAACAAACCCTTTTTATTCACCTTAAAAAACAAAAAGTATGAAGAAGTATCTTGCAGAACTGGTGGGTACGTTCGTGCTCACACTCTTAGGTTGCGGTACTGCCGTAAGTCTCGGTTGCGGTGCCGACACATCGGCCATCGTGGGTACAGCCATCGCCTTCGGTCTCTCGGTCATCGCAATGGCCTACACGATTGGCGGTATTAGCGGTTGCCACATCAACCCCGCCATCACCCTCGGCGTGTTGCTTAACGGCGGCATCTCTGTCAAAGATGCCTGCGGCTACATGGTTGGTCAGGTCATCGGTGCCATTCTCGCTGCAGCCGTGCTTTTCGGCATCGTCAGCATGGATCCTGGAATCGTCATCACCACGGCTACGGGTGCCAACGCCTGTGCTTTCGGAACCTGCAACGGCCTGATTGTTGAGATTGTGCTCACATTCATCTTCGTGCTCGTTGTTCTTGGTGCCACCTCGAAGACCAACGGTGCCACCAACAATTTCGCAGGTTTGGCCATTGGTCTCTCGCTCATCCTCATCCACCTCGTTGGCATCCACTACACCGGCACAAGCGTCAATCCAGCCCGCAGCATCGGCCCCGCCCTGTTTGCAGGAGGTCAGGCACTTGCTGAACTCTGGGTCTTCATTGTCGGCCCGTTCGTCGGTGCAGCTGTCGCCGCTTGCTGCTGGAAGCTGATTGCTCCCTGCGAGAAGTGTGAGAAATAAAAAAGGAAGAAAGGAATATTTACCCTTCCTCAAAAGATAAACGGGGTCTCCGTCTCAGCCAATAGCTGATGACGGAGATCTTTTTCGCTAAGGATGGCTTCCGTCATGGGGATGCGCCAATCAATGCCTAAAGAAGGATCGTTCAGCTGGATGCCGGCATCGGCTTCAGGATGGTAGAACTCGTCGCACTTATATTGGAAGATCGCCACATCCGAAAGAACTGCAAATCCGTGAGCGAAGCCCTTGGAAATGAAGAACTGACGATGGTTTTCACCTGTCAACTCAACCGCCACATGCTGGCCGAAGGTGGGGGATCCTCTGCGAATATCCACGGCCACATCGAGGACTGCACCGAGGACGCAACGTACTAACTTCGTTTGGGTGAAGGGTGGACGCTGGAAATGGAGTCCACGGATAACACCACGCGTGCTCATGCTCTCGTTGTCCTGTACAAACTTCACTTGTCCCACCTGAGCTTCAAAGTCACGCTGAGAAAAAGATTCAAAAAAATAGCCGCGCTGGTCGCGGAAAACACGAGGCTCAATAATGAGCAGCCCTTCGATGGAAGTGGGAATGACGTTCATTGTTCTTCTTCAAAATCGTTTTCCGAACGGGTATCACGTTCGATGGAAATGCCTCCGGCATTGTCCACATGCAACAACAAAGGTTCAATCATATCACTCTGAGGCAACGAGACACTAATGGCAAAGTTCAAGCCTGGCAGCGACTTATCGAACATCATGCCATCGAGCAACCCTTTCTTGCGGAACTCCTGAGAGAGATAGCTGGCAAAGGACGCCTTGGTGAAACGCCGTGAAAAGAAAGGCTGTCCATCTCGTTGGATGGTAAGCGTGTAGAGGTTATCGGCATAACGTACACCCTCATCATCCAACACTTGTGGCAAAGTATCGGAAGGCACACGGTCAATTGTGTAGGCATAAACATGTCCAGCCATGCGATGCTCTTCGGTGAAATGATAATCGTGCATCCGCTGGATGCCATCGGCTTGCGACGAATTGGTCACGAACTCATTAGGTGTTTCTTGAACAGCCTCCTGTTTTCCTCTTCCGCCACACGCCAAAAAGGTCAAAATCACCGCTAAACCGACATTAACGGCTACTAAATAAGGTATTTTCATACGCTTTTGCTTCATTTTCGGCGCAAAAATAATCATTCTTTGTGAATTATGAGCTATCTTTGCCCCGAATATGAAAAAAGAAATCTTTTTTTTCGCTGTCGTGGTCGCTTTTGCCTTCACCATCGGTTCCTGTAAAGGAGCTGCAGAGGATGTTCCGGCCACAGACACCACCGAAGTTGGCGACAGCATAGATCTGATTTTGCGTGTACGCCAAACATCACGTCTCTATACAGCCGAATACCAAGTTCACAAGATTGTGACACATGAGGATGTCAAGCACTTGCGCGCCTCTCTGCTCGGACAAGAGTTCGACACCCCTCTCAGTTTGGGCGACCGCAAGGTGGCCATTCCCATCGACGTGACGCTGAAAGCCTACATTGATTTCTCGAACTTCAGTGAAAGCCAGCTCGAACATTCAGCAGACGGGAAGAAACTACACGTCATCCTACCCGACCCCAAAGTGATTGTCACAGCCTCGAAAGTGGATCACGCTTCCACGCGACAGTTCACGGACATCCTGCGTAGCGATTACTCAGACGAGGAAATCAGCCATTTCACAGAACAGGGAGTACAGGCCATTCTCCGTCAAGTGCCACAGTTAGGAATCCTCGAAACTGCTCGACACAGCGCAGCTGCCACCTTGATTCCCCTCTTTGCACAAGTGGGCTACGCCGAAGAAGACATTGTCATCACCTTCCGTAAGGATTTCACAGAAAGAGATTTACCATTCTACACAGAGTCCTCCTCCTCCCTTGTTCGGGAAGGTGCTAAATCCATCAAGAAGTGAGCACTATGTTGAAGAAAAAAAATAACCTTTCGAATACAAACAGCTCCCTTCCTCAAAGGAATGGCGGAGGGAGGGTTCTTCTTCTTTCTATTATCGTTACCGCCCTCTTTGTCTTGGGTGCATTGCTCGTTCGCAAATGTTCGGAGGACAAGGCATTGCTCCGTCTGCAACTCATCAGCAATAACGCCATCGACATCACCCCCTCACAAGTCCGCAGCATTGAGCGGATAGGGCAATGGGAGTTTCTTGCCATCTCCGATGAAGAACTCGTTGACACAATTCGCCACCGCACGCTTCAACGCGATGACCGCCTTGTGCGCATCTATCATGGAACACTACGTCTCGGCATCGACCTTAGCCTAACGAAAGAAGGGTGGGTCTTTGCTCACGGAGACACCGTTTCTCTCACATTACCGTCCATACGCCTGCTATCCAATCATTTCATCGACGAAGCCCGCACACGTTCCTTCTATGAATCTGGCCGTTGGGATGCACGCGCCAAGGAACAGATGTATCACAAAGCAGCCCGACAAATGCGTAAACGTGCACTCACGTCCCAGAACATTCGATTGGCTGAGGATAACGCCCGCCTGCAAATGACGGCACTCTTCCAAACGTTTGGTTTCAAGACCGTAGAAGTGCGGTTTGAGAACGTGCCTTAAATGATGATTAAATGATTATCTAAAGGTGTTCTCCAAAGCATCAGCCAAAGCAAACATATCAGGGTAAACCATGTTTGCCCCAGCCTCCCAGAGTACACTATCTGGCAAAGGTCCGGTGTTGACGGCTATCGTGAAAATGCCAGCCGCACGAGCTGCCTGTACGCCCAAAGGCGCATTCTCCACCACAACTGCCTCTTCAGCCGTGATGCCAGCTTTTTGCAGACCCATGAGATAGGGTTCTGGATCGGGTTTACCATAGCGCACATCATCGCCCGTAACCATGAGGTCTGCCGTGAAGTGACCAGGGTAATGCCTTTCTAAACGTGTTAGCAAAGATTGCTGGGCAGAACCCGTCACCAACACACGTTTCCATCCCCGCGCGCGCACTTTATCTAATACGATGGCTGCTCCAGGTATTTCCGGTGCTTCACCGCCACGAGCCGCCATGTATTCATTGAAGACAATTGTTTTGAGACGATAAAGTTCTCGTGCTTCTTCTTCCGTTGCTGGCCGTCCCCAGTAGCGCTGTGTAAAGATACTGATGGTGCCGATGCCAGTCCTTCCCTCATTCTCGAAAGCATCCTCTTCTTTCATCGGCAACCCATATTCTGTCATTATCTTCGCCCAAGCAAAGGCATGACCTGGCATACTGTCGAACAGCACACCGTCCATATCAAAGAGGAAGGCCCTGAGACCAAACCCACACCCCACCCCTCCCGTGAAGGAGGGGAGCGGCTGGCCCGATGTATGCGTATCTGTTAAAAAATCAGCATTCATCAGAACTTCACCTTTTCTTTTTCATTACGCCAGCCCCCTCCCCCTCCCTTACGAGAGGGGCTGGGGGGTCTTTTTTACTTCAGCCTATTTTTAATTGCCTCCGTCTCCTTCTCATACCCCGGTTTACCCAGCAGGGCGAACATGTTCTTCTTGTAGGCTTCGACACCTGGCTGGTTGAAAGCGTTGACACCGAGGAGCTGGCAGTGGATGCCACAGGCTTTCTCGAAGAAGTAGATGAGCTGACCGAGGTGGTAGGCATCGAGACGCTCGATGGCAATGCGGATATTGGGTACACCACCATCGACGTGCGCCAGCTGGGTGCCCAGTTCAGCCATCTTGTTGACCTCATCAACACGCTTGCCGGCAAGGAAGTTGAGGCCGTCGAGGTTCTCTTCATCGCAGGGGAAGAGCAGCGTATGCTCGGCCTTCTCCACACTGATGACGGTCTCGAAGATGGTGCGCTCGCCTTCTTGAATCCACTGTCCCATGGAGTGCAAGTCGGTGGTCAAATCGACGCTGGCGGGATAGATGCCCTTGCCGTCTTTACCCTCGCTCTCACCGAAGAGCTGCTTCCACCATTCAGCCATGAAGTGAAGCTTCGGCTGGTAGTTGGCCAGGATCTCGATCTTCTTACCAGCCATGTAGAGGGCATAGCGGGTGGCGGCATACTGCGCAGCAGGGTTCTCAGCGAAGGGAGCTGCGGCCGTCTTCTCCATATCCTGTGCACCACGGACGAGGGCGTCGATATCGAAACCTGCGACGGCGATGGGCAGCAGGCCCACAGGGGTGAGCACGCTGAAACGTCCACCGACATTATCAGGGATGACGTAGCTCTTGTAGCCTTCCTTGTCGGCACAGGTGCGGGCAGCGCCGCGCTTGGCATCGGTGATAGCTACGATGACCCTCTTGGCCACATCCTTGCCACGCTGCTCCTCGCACTGCTTCTTCAGCAGACGGAACGCCAAGGCGGTCTCGGTGGTGGTGCCGCTCTTGGAGATGTTGATGACGCCGAAGCGCTTGCCGCGAAGATAAGCAGTCAACTCGGAGAGGTAGTCCTCGCCAATGTTATTGCCGGCAAAGAGGATGACCGGAGCCTTACCGTCTGCGAGAAGCCACTGGAAGCTGTTGCTGAGGGCTTCGATGACGGCTTTAGCACCGAGATAGCTGCCGCCAATACCTGCCACGACGACGGCATCGCACTCCTCGCGGAGCGCAGCGGCCGTGGCTTTGATGTCGGCCAGGAACGCGGGAGTGATGCTGCTGGGCAGGTGCAGCCAACCAAGGAAATCGTTGCCGGGGCAGGTGCCCGCTTCCAAAGCGTTCTGAGCCTCTACCACACGAGGAGCGAGGGCATTGATGGTCTCTGCGCTCACAAAGGGAGCAGTCTTGATGATGTCTAACTTAATCATAGTTCTGTAGGTTTGATGTTACTGTTTACTCTTTGCGCGCAAAGGTACGGCAAATTTGGGAGAAACAGGCAGAAACCTTCAAGAAAACGACCTAACAACCCTCATTTTTTGCTTTTCAGCTATCAGCCATACTGCTGGCTAATGATGCGGGAGATACGTTTGGCAAGAGCCATGATGGTGAGCATGGGTGGCAGACCAAGAGCCTGTGGCAATAAGGAGGCGTCGGCGACGTAGAGATTGTCGGGCAACAATGGGGAGTGTAGCGTCTCAGCTTCAGCTGCGGAGAGGGGCAGCATTCCACCTGGATGACCAGCATTGAGCGTACCGAGAAAGATGTTCTGTTCATGGACTCCCATGCGAAGCAGAATCTCACGACAGTCAGCCACGCCACGCTTCAGGTATTCATGGTCGGTCGTTGTAAGGTTCTTCTGCATCTTATTGTGGTGTACGTCACCCTGTTCCACGTCTGCCAGCTTGATCATCAGGCTGACCATGCTGTCCATGGATTTGTACCACCTTTTGTTGAAGAAGAAACTGAGCCAATCCATATAGGGTGAGATAATGTACTTCTCACGCCGGCTGACGAAAGGCATCAGCAGTTGATGGTCTTGACGGGCTTGCTCCATCGGGGCAGCCACACACAACACGGGATCGATGAAGAGCCTTGGTTGGCAGTCGATACCAGAATTGCGCAAAATGTCGGGCGTCCCATAGCCACCAGCCGCCACAACGATGACATCTGCCTCTAAAGAACGTTCACTCCCCCAATGTAGGGAAGAAGTGTTGGAGACATATACCCGTTTCGCAATCTGATCACCAATGTCAATATGGGTAACTTTGCAGCCAGTGATTACCTTGATGCCCTCAAGGAGTTCTCGAGTGTCCCATTTTGCTTGAGTTGGACAACCAATGGAACAATGGCCACACATCCGGCATTGCTTCGTTCGCAACAGTTTAGGCATGGGTTGTGGGTCGAATCCCATCTCCTGCATGACCTCGAAGGTTTGTTTTGTGATGCGTGACCAGCGATGCTGGTGGTCTGTAGTAATCGGAAGTTCCTGATAGAGTTCTTCAAATTCCCTATCGAGATGGATTCCTATTTTCTTCAATCCCTCGTCGGCACGCACAGCATTACCCGTGGCCAGTGTGGTTGTGCCGCCAATACCTCGGCCATAGACCATCACCGTCTCGGGATTCCGGTCGATGCGCATGGCAGGAAGGAAAAACTGGATGAGTCGTTCGTCGAAATAGAGACCTGTCCAACGGAACTTCGCCAATTGATTTAATGGCAGCGTCAGGGGCTTGAAGGCCTGACCTTGTTCCAATACAGTTACATCAAAATCTTTGGCCAGCATCTTAGCGGCCATGGCACCTCCGGCACCACTCCCAATGACAATTGCTTTTTTCATTTTGTGTATGTGGCTAAACAGAATTTGCATCCCTCGGTTATGCGTTGCTGAAAGATAAGTCGCCCGCCACCAGAGAGCCCTCGGATGATGCCTTCGTCCAGAGCAGAGGCGGTCAGACAGATAGCGGGCGTATAATATTGGCTGAAAAAGCAACTGCGGAAACAGAGTTGCCCAGGTAATTGTCCCTCTAGTCTGATGCCAATGTTCCGATAGAGAGCGATGATGAACAGCTCGATGTCAGCTTGCGTCCGAAGGCAGAATAGCCAACGGAGAAGACGTCCCACCTTGTACGCCTCTACGTTCATACGCTGCAAGAGCGACTCTTCTACATCACCCTGCAAATGGTCGCGAGTATATTCAGCATAGACGCGTAGTGCCTCGTCGTTCTGAAGCGTCCAAATGCGACGGGCAGGCTTCCCCAAAGCACGAGCTGTAAGGTTCATCAGTTGTTGAAGCTCTATGCGGCGGAAGAGAGAGGTGTCAGTTAGCATACATCGCATTGATTTCGCATTCATAATGTTCCAAGACAATGTTGCGCTTCACCTTGAGGTTAGGTGTCAGCTCACCGTTTTTGATGCTCAATGGGGTCTTGATGATGCGCCAGCGCTTCACCTGCTCAGGATGAGACAGCGACTGATTCATCTTTTCAATATCATGCTGCATAGAATCCGTGGAACCTGTCGTCCAAAGAAGCGCCGCACAATAGGGTCGTTTTTCACCCACCAGCACAGCCTGATCAACACATGGGATGTCCATCAACCGTTGCTCGATTTTCGTACAATTGATATTTTTACCGTAGGAAGTGATGAGCATATCCTTCTTTCGTCCTCTGATATAGATGTGTCCATCGCTACCAACACTGCCCAGGTCGCCCGTGTGAAGTTCGCCGTTCTGGAAGGTGTCGCTCTCCAGTTTGTAATAACCCAATGCCACTTGCGGCCCTCGCACGACAAGCTCACCGTCAGGACGTACGCTGACGGAGGTATCAGGCAACGGTGTTCCGATGCTGGGGATAACATTATCCCCCAAACGGTTGAGAGTAATGAGCGGGGCTTCGGTCTGACCGTAGGCATTGTGAATCTCTATGCCCAAGCCTCTAAAGCGCAATAACAACTCTTCACTAATAGGGGCAGAACCAACAAGCAGCTGTGAGCATTGGTCGAGTCCAGCTTTGCGGAGAACAATACGACGCAGGAACCCGCCCAAGAATTTTTTCATCCGACTATCGGGCATCCTTAGGTATTTCCGACCCAAGGGATTCTGCTCTATCTGTTCCCAAAGTTTTTCATAGAAACGAGGCACGGAAAAAAAGACTGTGGGGCGCACCTCGGGAAGGGCTTTGGTAAGCATCTGAAAGTCGTTCAAGTAGTATATCTTCGCTTTGCAGAGCATACAGTAAGGAGCATAAGCGGCAAGTATGCCTTCGACGACGTGGCTCATCGGCAGGAACGAAAGATAGCGCATCTCATGGTTGCGGTCATGCCATGAAAGCAAGTTTGTCAACACCTCGCCCATCCACTTCAGTTGGTTGAAGTTGAACATCACCCCCTTGGGCTCTCCGGTGGTGCCAGAAGTGTAGCGGATGGTGGCCAAGTGCCCCGCTCCAAGAGCGGGAATTGGACTATTCCGTTGTAGAGAAGCAGAAGGATTGCCTTTTCCTAAGCCGGCAAATAGGACAACCTGGACATCATGGTCATTGTCAATAGTAAAAGAAAAAACTCCCCCATCCCATGAAGAGTGGCCGGAGAAAGAGAGGTTGGCTTTAAGACTGTTCCAGACTCTTTCGTCGCCAACGAAGAACCAGCGGGCCCCACTCTTCTTCAGCAGAAGGGCAATCTCGTTGGTCGGGGTCGTGTAATAGATGGGAACACTGACGGCACCTAACAGTCCGATTGCGTTGTCAAGGGCCGCGTGCTCCGTACAGTTGATGCCAGAGAGAGCCACCGTTTTGCCTTGCTTTACGCCAAGCTCTGTTAGTTTGCCTACGAAGTGATGAACAAGGTTGTTCATCTGCTTCCCAATCACCTTTTCCGTACCTCGAGCTGATATATTATAATAGGTAATAGGGTAATGGCGGCTTTCGCGACGAATCACGGCTTGCTCAAAGATACTCTTATCCGACAGGCGCATGAAATTGTGACGACAAGCGAAGTCTAACATAATTGGTAAGAACTCGCGCCAGTTGAGGCAATAAGTACCTGTCAGCTGGTCTGTGTTGGTTCGGTCAAACACATGATTATCGAAGAAATATGGCATCAAAGCCACGAAATTCGACAAAAGACTATGCCGTTTGGCATCCGTGCCGGAATTGTAACGACGTCCAATGGCGCACAAGAACGGCAGGGGAAGGAAGAACGGTACAGGGAGATTGATCTGCAAGTGCTCCAAGGCCCACACACGAACAGCCTGCACCAACTCACCGACTTGCGGCAATTGATTAAAAGGAGCCGTCAGATGGAAAGTCTTTCCTATGGCCAAGGGGCTCAATGTCAATGCCACCACTTGCTTTGCCACATAGTCCACGGGCACTACGTTCACAGTCTGTGTTCTACTGACTGGCAAGCACCTAAGCTTCCCCTGGAGCATCTGTTTCAGCACATAATAAACGGTGTTGAAATTGCGGGTGCGCCCCGTCTGACAGTTGCCTACAATCATGCCTGGACGGCAAACAATCAGAGGTAAGGATGTTGCTCTTACCACGCGTTCCGCCTCGGCCTTGCTCTGCTCGTAGAGACTATAGTATGAACTGATGGGATGATAATCCTCCATGATGAGTCCGCTTCGAGTTCCGGCCACGTAAGCTGTGGAAATATACGTGAAGCACTTCAGGTACGGCATCTGCTCAGACAGCTTAACCATGTGGTCGGTGCCAATAACGTTCATTCGCCAGAGGTCATCTTTGGATTTCTGAATGCCCGTTTCTGCCGCACAGTGGATTACATAGGTGGTCTCTGCAACCAAAGTGGTACGTTCCTCATCGTTCAGAGCCAGACCGTCCTCCATAATATCACCCACTACGGGCTGCACCCGCAGACCGATGGCATTGGCGAGGACATCGTCTTCCCACCACAAAGCATACAGGCGATTTACAGCCTCTGTTTCTGAAGCTGCCCGCACCAACACACGAATGAGACTGTCGGAGGTCATGAGCAGCTGATGCACGATTTCCGTACCCAAAAGCCCGGTACCACCTGTTATGAAAAACGTTCGTTCAGCCATGTGGCAAAGAATTGGGTCATCAGATGAGTCTTGTTTTTGTATTCGGCTAAATGACGGTTGATGAGTTCGGCAATCTGCTCCCGATGCTCATCTACCATGTGGAGTGAAGCAATAACCACTGCACCCAGCTGTGAGTCATCAACCCGATGCAGGTAATCACGGTCGAGTTCCGTTTCCCGAATTACTCCATCCAAACGAGCATCGAAAGAAACGGCCACAATGGGGATACGGCGCTCCATGCTCAGCACAGCCGCATGGTAGCGCGAGGTGACGAGTACGGACAGTTGCCGCAACAGCCCCGTCATCAAAAACACATCACAGGTCAGCGAGGTATGGAATGCATGACGACCTTGTATCTTCTCTGCCAACGACCTACAGGCTTTTGAATCGAGTTTCTCCATTCCCAAGACAACCACGAAGGCATCATGCTCCTGCTGGTAATGGTTCACGGCTGTAGCCATCTCTTCTAGGTAGTGCTGAAATTTCAAGCGGCGCTCCTTATTGTCGCTGAAGAAATACATCTTATCATATTGCAACTCATGGTTGCCTGTCAAAGAGGCTTTCAGCCATTGCCACAATGACGGACGAACTGGCCAGCAAAATGGATTGATAACAGCCACGCCCATCAGCGGTTGCTGACCATCCCAACCGTCGGCCATCAGTTGCTCACGTGCCATAGCCTCACCTTCTGAAGTTTGGAAAGTCCAGGCTGTATCAGTACCCACATGGCCATGTAGTCCTAAATCCTGCAGATTCTTGAGAGAAGCTTCTGTACGAACAATGAAATAGGTGTCACGGCACAAGTCGCGACTAAGACTTGCCAACCAACCATCCACACGACCGACTTCAGAACCATAAGCGATACAAGGCTTTCCCTGCCGACGCATGATACCCGCCGCCTCACAATAAAACATGCAGAGGGCGTCAGCGAAGGTACGCGTCAGCGTGGAGCCTTCACAGAGCACGGCCACGTGGTTTCGCGACAAGGCCCGCAACAACGAAAAGAAGAATAACGTGCTAAACTTGAAAAGTCGTATTGACTTGGAAAAATAGCCTTCCACATTCTCTGTGTTGAGGGTCATCACCGTAAGTTCCACCGCCTGAGTCGGGAATGCCTGCTCAAGTTGTTGGGTCAGTGCCACAACGCGCGCGTCGGCACCAGTGTTACGTGCACCGTTGTAACCTACGAGCAGCACCTTCAGTTTCTTCCCCTTACTCCACTCATCATAGCTACATAAGCCGAAATGAGAAAGAAGTTTTGCGAAAGCCGATAGCCAAACGATCAATCGTACAAAGTATGAAAGAAGTCTATCCAAAATTATTATTATGCGTTTCACCAATCTTATCCTACCCCAACACCACATCTAGCACCATCATCAGGACGAAACCGACGGCAAAGCCAATGGTGCTAAGATTAGAGTGAGCACCTTCGCTGGCTTCGGGAATGAGTTCTTCCACGACGACATAAATCATGGCACCTGCAGCAAAAGCCAACATATACGGCAAGACAGGTGCCATCAACGTGGCCAACAGCACCACAACCAGACCACCAAGAGGTTCCACAGCTCCGCTCAGACTGCCTATCATAAATGAACGCCATCTGCTATTACCTGAAGCTCGCATTGGCATTGAGATAATAGCCCCCTCAGGAATGTTCTGGATGGCGATGCCTATGCTAACTGCCAAAGCGCTCGCCAATGATAGTTCTTCTGCACCTTGCTCAGCCCCAGCAAATACAACACCGACGGCCATGCCTTCAGGCAAATTATGAATGGTGACAGCCAATGCCAACATTGCAGTGCGAGACAGATGGGAACGGAGTCCTTCTGGTTTCTCGGTGCCTAAATGAAGGTGGGGCGTCAATTCGTCAAGTAAGAGTAGAAAAACCATCCCCAGTAGGAATCCCACGGCTGCGGGAAGTACAGCCCAAACTCCCCTATCCGTTTCCATCTCCATAGCAGGGATAAGTAATGACCAAACAGAAGCGGCTACCATTACACCCGAAGCAAAGCCCAACAGCGTTTTTTGAAGCCGAGGCGACATCTCGTCCTTCATCAGAAAGACGAATGCCGCCCCGAACATGGTTCCCAGCAAAGGGATGAGCAACCCTATGATTAGTGTCATATTGCTATGCTCTGTTGAACTTCTCCTTGCTCTGCTTACAACGTGGGCAACGCCAATCAGCTGGCAGGTCTTCGAAGGCCACTCCATCGTGCTCAGCCGGGTCATAAACATAACCGCAGATGGAGCATACATATTTGTCAGATGCGGCTTTCTTAGAAAAATCCACCTCTGCCAAAACGGTGGGCACAGGATGGTCAAGATCCATCACGCGTTTGGCTTCCAAGTTTTCATAGCCCTGGGGTGAGTGGGTAGAAAGATAGACGGTGGGGTGATTCCGAACGAACTCGCGAACACGGTCAAGCGTCTCACGGGCTGCGGTCAAGTCGTCAAAAACGATAGAAAGTTTGTTCTCATAAAGGGCTTCATCCACGTATGTGACATCGCCCTGAAACATATAGAACAAACCACTATCCTCGACAACTACAATGCTGTTACCATTCGTATGACCTTTTGCCTTGATAAAGTAAATGCCATCAGCAATCTTCTGACTGGCAGGGAAATTGAAGAACGCTCCATCCGTAAATGTGACAGGCACAAGATTGGGAATGCCCTTGAGTTCTTCGGCTCCCATTTCATCGGCATTCACAAAGATCTGGGCATTAGGGAATGAACGCAGTTCGCCAGAATGGTCACCATGTTTGTGAGTCAATAGGATCTTAGTTACCTGATCTGGCTTGTAACCCAAATCGGACAGCGCATCCATATAGTCACAGATGGTTTTTCCGAGATAAGCCATAGCACTTTCTTCGGGTGCCCCTTCCGGGAATCCAGCGGGCAAGCCCGTGTCCACGAGAATCACCTCTGAACCGGTGTCGATTACATAGTTCTGCAAACTACCACGATAGCGAACGTTGATGTCAAACTTGTCTGCACCGTCTTCACCACCTAAGACAAAAGGCTGTGTATAGTAGCCGTCTCGTCTGAATTTTACTGCTTTTATTTCCATAACCAACTAAATTTATTCTTCTACTAGTACAAAATTCTCTTTTTTTCGCTTACAGCGGGGGCATCTCCATGTCTCGGGCAAGACTTTGAACGGAGTACCAGGAGAAATCCCCTGCTTGGGATCTCCGACTTCAGGGTTATAGATGTACTTGCAGGGACATTTGAATTTTGCCATAAGTCTAAAGTTTTGTTAAGATTGTTTTGAAAGAGGAAAAGAGAGAAAGAGAGGGAGTTTATCTTAACAGAAAACATTCACCTCTGTTCATTCTCCCTTTGTAAAGCTATTAGCATTTTGTATGCTGCAAGATGAAAGGTCTTCCTCGAAGCCAATAATAATTACTCAACCGGAGCCCATTTACAATGGACAGGGGACACGATGGTGCCCTCCTTCTTCAGCTCGGCGAAAGCTTTATCGACCTCCTTTCGACCTACGCCCATAATCTTTGTCACTTCACCTGCGGAGACGGGCTTTCCTGCCTCTCGCATACAATGTAATACTTGTTCTTTCATAAAACTTAAAATGTAATGGTTTCCACCAACTCCATCATCTTGAAGAAATCTGCCTTGGCATCTTTCAAGTAGTACATCACACCGTTCTCACCATTCTCACCAAGAGCTGGTTTCAAGACGGGCATCTTATCCACAAGTGCCTTGCCAACTTCGGGACGGGTGTCCTCCACGAGTTTACACTCGATGCGAAGTGTCTGACCCTTAAAAGCACAAATCTCGGCTCTACAGTTGGCAGCAATTTGACGGGTGGCGTTGGTCTTACCGAAAGCCATGATATAAATCTTCTCTTCAAAGAAAAGCATTGCACCATAGGGGCGCACACGAGGCTGGTCGCCCTCAACTGTTGCGAGATAGAATGTTCCTGATTTCTCCAGAAAATCGTACACTTTCTTTACATCTTCCATTTGCTTGTTTTTTATAAGGTTATCAAAAAAATCACTCATACGGCCATCTTGACGAGCCAGGGCTTACCACCAATACAATTGATGAGCCCCAGCTGTTCCTCACTCCAGAACATGTCCTCTTCTTCGTCTTTTAAATACTCCTTCATCATATCGAATGTAATCAGGTCGTCCTTGATGCCGTCAATGCACTTGCGCAACAGTTCAATGCCTTCAACAGACACTTGGAAGTCTGCCTTTAGGAACTCGATGGGATCCTGATACAGCGTTTGAGCCTCAACAGCTTCCTGCTTGAGCTCACCGCCCAGATCCAGAAGACGATCGATAAACCTGTTCACAAAGCCAGCCTCTTCATCCGCATGTTCTAAGTATTTCTTCTCTAATTTTTTGAAGCCAAGCGATCCGAAAATTTTACCTTGCAACTTATGCTGAAACGATTGAGCGTTCAGGTTGGTAACGAAAAATTGAAGGGCTTCGATTGATTTGTTTTTGTCCATAATCTGATAATTATTAGTAGTAAAACATAGTATTGTTTTTATATTTTGGTCACAAAGATATATAGAAATGCAGGGATGACCAAAGCTGAAACAAACGAAAATGTATCTCAAACAACACAAAGTTAAAATAATCTTTGTACATTTGCAACCACAAACTAATGAACATATACATTTATGTACAGATTATCCGAGTTTTTTTGCCAAGTATTAGGAGTGCACATGCCAGAGGACTGGAAGTTATTATGTGTGGAGTCAGATGCCGAAAAGACTTTTATGACCAACCAAATGCAGGATTCTTTAGACTGCTATACATTCACATTGGTATGCCAAGGCTGGGTCACTATCGTATATAATGGTAAGGAAATGACGCTCAATAGAAACGATCTCTATACTTATACTCCTGGTTTCCTCGTCACTATCGTTAGTGCATCAGAGGATTATCATTCTGTTTGCCTCATGGCAGAGGAAGATTTGACTTTAGAGACCCCCGTCGTTCGCAACATTATCCGCGCGGCTTATTTCCCCTTCGTGGAAATGCAGGAACCCAAGCTGACACTCTCTGAAGATAATGCCGAAAAACTCTGCCGACGAATGAAAGACATTATCGAATGCCAGCAGAGTGATCACCTCTTCCGTGATGATCTCTTACGCCTACTTTATGCAGCATTCCTGCTTGACCTGCTTAACATTCAGGAACATAGTATTGCCCGGCATCATATATCGGAGCGCAGTGAAGAGTTATTCCTTGGTTTCATCCGTTTGTTGCCCCTTCACTTTGCGGAGCACCACGACATACCTTTCTATGCGAATCAACTCAGTATCACACCTATCTATCTTTCGCGCATTGTCAAGCAAATCACAGGGCGTACAGTTGTTGAATACATCAACCAAATGCTCTTAATGGAAGCCTCATGGCTGCTGCTAACCACACGTCTCACCATCAACCAGATCGCGGACAGACTCCATTTTTCCAGCCACGCCAGCTTTATCCGCTTTTTCACACGCATGAAAAGTATTACTCCAAAGCAATACCGAATGAGAAAATAGCAGAAGGAAGTTAGAGCTTGAAATATTGGTCACAAAGTTCTTTGACTACGGTAATCTCATCACCCACAATGGTGGCAGAAAAAGTGCCATATGAAAAAGGAGCACTTTCGGGAAGGTAAGTGCTGAAAGAACGATTAGTTCCGTTGACAAACGGCCATTCGTAGTCGGCGAACCAGTTTTGCGGGGTGACACCGTTCTGGAAGAAAGCTTTCCAGCGTGGATAGTAGTAGGAAGCGAGGAGGCCGTTCCACTCGCGGTTGGCGTAGTCGTGCAGTCCGCCGTTTTCGCATTGCAGGCGATTGCCCCAGGTGGTGAGGAGCATACGGGCGTTCTTCTCGTAGAGGTCGCTCTCGGCTGCGGAACTGCCGAGCGCACGGGCGGCAGCTGTCCAGCGTCCGAAGCGGAGTTCCGGGCGTGTGCCGAGCAGGCGGTCCTGGTCGAGGATGAGCGCGAGGAAGCGGTTGGTTTTCTCCTCCACTTCACTTGCTTCTCCTTTCTCATTTGAATCCTTGATTTCATCCAGCAATTCCTTGCCGTGGTCGGCCAGCGCCTGGCGAGTAAGATCTACGAGGTCGTAGCGATAGTTGGCGTTGTCCTTCAGCGATTTGCTGACGGACAACATCTCGCGAAGCGCCGTGCGCAGATCCTCGAAATCCCAGTACCATGTGGAACTGGCCCAACTGCTGACGGTGCCTGGGGTGAGCGACGGCCTCATGAGGAAAACGCTCTCCGTGGTGCCTTGCTGGGCGTCGTTGGGGCATTGGTAGATGCCAGAGCCGAGGCGCGTCCATACAGAGTGTATGGTGGCGTAAGCAGGGTCAGACGGCCGCAAGCCATAGCGCATCTTGACATAGTCCGCAATCCACGTCTGGCGGGTGTAGTCGGCGGATGTCCATGGAAGAGCATAGAGGAGGTCGTAGAGCATAGGATTGTTCTCGATGCCTTCTGGCAAGGCTCCAATGCCCACGAGCTGGTTGACAGTTTTGTTGTTGCGTGCCTCGTAGAAGCAATTGATGAGACGGTCCAAGCGTCCGAAAAGACCTACGTTGCCGCCGAAATTGGACACCTGCCCCCACACCCAGTCGTGGTTTTCTCCGCTGGCTGTCGTGTGGTGGCCGCTGCACTCGGTGTCGGCATACTGGTCGCCGTGGAGGTCGAGGATGATGAGGCGGCCGCGCGGAAGGGTGTGCGTGACGATGGGTGTCGGGTTGTCCTGCCAGTGCTGAGCCACCCAGATGGCCTCGGGGTCGTAGGACGTCAGCGCATCCCACATCGCCCGGACGGAAGCTTCAGCACTCGTGACGCCTCGCGGCACGCCACCCTCGTGAAAGGGGTCGATGGCGTAGAAGTGGGTCTGGCAGACGTCGCCGAAGAGTTTCCGGAAAGCAGCGTAGTAGTTGGCGGCGAACTCCTTGAGGCGGTCGGTGTCGTTGACGAAATAAGGACGCACGAAGGAGCACCAGTTGCCGCCGTTGACGATGTCTGCGGCGGTCCAGTCCTTTCTCTTCGATGGCTCGGCCTGCGTCAGGAAGTCTTTGGGAATCATGCCGACGTAGCCGGGGATGACAGGCTTCATGCCGAAGTCTTTCATGCGCTGGAAAATCTTGCGCCCCAACGCCTGCTGCTGCGTGTACCAGCTTTCGGGTTGCGGCCCGCCCCACGCCGTGAGGTTGTTCATGAAGAACCAGCCGTAGTAGGCACTGCCGCACACGAAGCTGTTGACCTCGTCGAGGGTGTAGCCGTAGGTGCCCGTCAGGACTTCTTTCCACACACATTCCATGCCCGTGACGGCCAGCGGCATGTTCACGCCGTGCAGCGCCATCCAGTCGAGTTCCTGCTGCCAGCGCTCCCAATCCCAGAAGGCCATCGAGTAGCTGTAGGTGCAGAAATTGAGGTAGTAGCGCCAATCGACGCTGGCCGTGTGGGTTTCGGCTTCACATGCGGGCAACTTAGAAGGCAGCACACCCGTCGGTGAGTTCCATGAGATGTCCACGCCAGCGTAGTGCTGCAAGTACCAGTTGATGCCCGTGGCCACGGCGATGTGATCCGAGCCTGTGACCTTGACCTTCTTGCCGTCGCAGGAAATCGTGAACTGCTGAACGCTGCCACTCATGACCGAGCACTCGAACTTCCTGGCATCGCCGCCCTCCGGCAGAATGCGGCCGAGCAGGTCGCCTGTCGGGTCAGCCATAAGGGTACTTATCCATACAAAAGCCAGGACTAAAGAGAAGAAGACTCGTTTCATGAGCTGCAAGAAGATTATCTGAAGCTGTCGGTGAGGAGCTTGATTTCTATCGTCGGTGCGATGCGCTCATAGAGGATGTTGTAGACGGCGTCGAGGATGGGCATGTTGACGTGCAGGTGGCGGTTGATTTCCTTCATGCACTTGCACCCGAAGTAGCCCTCGGCAATCATCTCCATCTCTATCTGCGCACTCTTGACGGAGTAGCCTTGCCCTATCATGGTGCCGAAGATGCGGTTGCGCGAGAACTGGCTGTAGCCGGTGACGATGAGGTCCCCCATGTAGCAGCTCTCGAAGATGCTGCGCTGGATGGGATGCACGGTGGCAAGGAAGCGGTTCATCTCCTGCAAGGCGTTGGACATGAGCACAGCCTGGAAGTTGTCGCCGTACTTCAGCCCACGGCAGATGCCGGCAGCGATGGCGTAGACGTTCTTCAGGACGGAGGCGTATTCTATGCCGATGACGTCGCGGGAAGTCTTCGTCTTGACGTAGCCGGACGCCATCATGTCGGCAAAATCCTCCGCCTTCTGCTCGTCGGAGCAACCGACGGTGAGATAGGTCAGCCGCCCCAGCGCCACTTCCTCGGCGTGGGAAGGACCTGCGATGACGGCCAGGTTCTCGTCGGGGACGTTGTACACCTGATGGAAGAACTCCGAGACGCAGAGGTTGTAGTCGGGAACAATGCCCTTGATGGCGGTGACGTTGAACTTGTCGCGCAGGCGCACCTTCAGCTTTTTCAGATGGCCTGTCAGGTAAGGCGACGGCGTCACCCAGATGAGTGTGTCGCAGTGGTCCACCACCTCGTTGATGTCCGAAGAGAAATGGATGCGTCCGACATCGAAGTGTACGCCTGTGAGGTAAGCGGGGTTGTGGCTGAGGCGCTTGAAGTCGTCGATGCGGTCCTGACGGCGCAGGTACCACCAAATCTGGTCGTTCTTCTCCAGCATCATCTTCGCGATGGCCGTGGCCCACGAGCCGCCGCCCATGACGGCGATGGAGTAAGACTCACCCTCTGGGGACCCACCCCCCTGCCCCTCCCTTGCAGGGAGGGGAGTATGATCCTTTGACTGTTTATTTCCGAATCCTAGCATCTGCAATCACAATTAAAATAGAACACTCCTAAAAGTAGCTATTCTTGACAGGTAACTACTCCCCGCCCAACGAGGGAGGGGCTGGGGGGAGGGTTCTTTCCAATTCTGCTACGCTCGGCTTTTCAATGTCCAGCTTGTACTTCTTGATGACCTCTCCAATCTGCTGCTGCACCTTCTGCGCCTTCTGTCCGGCAAGGTCGCTGACGAGGTTGTAGCCGCACTTATAGAGTATAGGTACTATCTCCTCGGAGAAACCGAGAGCCGTGAACGCCTCGGGCTTGTCCTTGGGGATGCGCTTCTCAGGCTTCATCTGCGGGAAGAGCATGATCTCCCCGATGGCGAACTTGCCCGTCATGAGCATGGCGAGGCGGTCGATGCCGATGCCGATGCCGCTGGTGGGGGGCATACCGTATTGCAGGGCGCGCAGGAAATCGTGGTCGATGATCATGGCTTCGTCATCGCCCTTGGCGGCCAGCCGCATCTGCTCCTTGAAGCGCTCCTCCTGGTCGATGGGGTCGTTGAGTTCGGAGTAGGCGTTGGCCAGCTCCTTGCCGTTCACCATCAGCTCGAAGCGCTCGGTGAGGCCGGGTTTGCTGCGGTGCATCTTGGTGAGCGGTGACATCTCCACGGGGTAGTCGATGATGAAGGTGGGTTGGATGTAACTGCCCTCGCAGAACTCACCAAAGAGCTCATCGATGAGCTTGCCCTTGCCCATCGTCTCGTCCACCTCCATGCCTTTCTCCTTGCAGAAGGCACGAATCTCTTCCTCGCTCTTGCCGGTGCAGTCGAAGCCTGTCTTTTCCTGAATCGCTTCCAGGATGGGCAGACGACGGTAGGGAGCTTTGAAACTGATGACGTTGCCGTCAATCTCCACTTCCGGCTTGCCGTTGACGGCGGTGCAGATTTCCTCCAGCATCCGCTCGGTGAACGACATCATCCAGTTGTAGTCCTTGTACGAGACATACAACTCCATGCAGGTGAACTCCGGATTATGCGTCTTGTCCATGCCCTCGTTGCGGAAGTTCTTGCCCATCTCATACACGCCCTCGAAGCCGCCCACGATGAGGCGCTTCAGGTAGAGTTCCGTCGCGATGCGCATGTACATATCTTGATTCAGCGCGTTGAAGTGGGTGATGAATGGACGTGCTGTGGCGCCTCCTGCAATCATCTGCAGGATGGGTGTCTCCACTTCGGTGTAACCGGCCTCGTCGAGGATGCGGCGCATCGTGCGGATGATGGTGGCGCGCTTCAAGAAGGTTTCCTTGACACCGGCGTTCACGATGAGGTCCACATAACGCTGACGATAGCGCAGCTCGGGGTCGTCGAAGGAATCATACACGTTGCCCTCGGAATCCGTCTTCACGATGGGCAGCGGCTTCAGGCTCTTGCTCAGCAGCGTCATCTCCATGACATGCACGCTGATCTCACCAGTCTTCGTGCGGAAGACATAACCCTTCACGCCGATGAAGTCGCCCAGGTCCAGGAGTTTCTTGAACACCACGTTGTACAGATCCTTGTTCTCGTCCGGACAGATGGCATCGCGCTGCACATACACCTGAATCCTTCCCTTACTATCCTGCAACTCCGCGAAACCGGCCTTGCCCATGATGCGTTTGCTCATGACGCGACCGGCGATGCTCACGACGGGGCTGTTCTCGGGTGTCGCCGTCTCGCGCACATCATTGCCTTCCTCGTCCTTTCCTACGACGGGCAGGTCAACGAAGCTGCTGATGATATCTGTGCTCCAAGAGGTGACAGGGTATTCCGCTGCGGGGTAAGGCTCAATGCCCATATCGCGCAGCGCCTGCATATTCTGACGACGAACAATCTCCTGTTCGCTCAACTCAAGTACTTTCAAATCCATGATACTTCTATAATCTAATGTTATTCCGCTGCAAAGATACAACAAAATTTCGATTCGCAGAGCCTCGGTGCATATATTTTAGCTATCTTTCACATAGAAAGGGAGAGCCCGGCCTCACCCCTGCCTGAAATCCAACGGCGTCATGCCTGTGAGACGGCGGAAATATTTCGAGAAAAAGGAGGGGTTCGCAAAGTGAAATTCCTCGGCAAGTTGCGAGGCAGACTTTTCGGTGTGCCGTAATTCTATCTTGATACGTGTGACCAGAGCGCGGTCTATCCAATCCTTGGCTGTGGTGCCACTGGTCTGACGCACGACGGTGCTGAGATAGCGCTCAGTAAGGCACATACGGGTGGCATAATAACTGATTTGATGTTGCTCACGACAATGCAGATTGACAAGCTGTATGAAGCGGTCGAAAATGGTTTGCTCGCGTGAACGGGCCAACGACTGTTGATCGGCCTGGCGTCGGAACAGATGGTCGTAGTATTGCATCAAGGCGCCCACAAGGGATGACACAGTGGGCATATCGAAGTCGGGCTGGTGTGCAAGCTCCCAAACACATTGGAGGATATCGGATGCCACGTTCAGCTCCGCGCTGCTCACCTGGAGCTGAAAATCGCGCACCTGCCCGTTGAAGGCCGACGGCCATTGGCCTGAGGCAAAGGGCATAGGGAAAGTGGAGAAGAGGCCGATACCATAGATTTCCAGATCGCTGCTAAAGCGGAGAGGGGTGATGATGGTGCCGGGGCCGATATAGACAAGCGCCGGTGCGCTGATGTGATGGTCAACCAGATTGAAGTTGATGTCACCCTCACCGCGGATGACGATGCCAAAGCGATGATCATTGATGATGAACGGCGGCTCCTGCTGCATGATGAAGCGGAAGGGCTCCGGTGCGCCGTGGAGGATTCCAAAAGCCGGACTGAGATAGAGATGCTCGCGCAAGTGCTCCAGATGAGGACCCAGGATGTCTCTGATCCCGGACAAATCCATTAGACGGGGTCGTTTGCTCATACTTTTTATTGTTATTCGAACGCAAAGGTAATACTTTCTTGGGTAAAAATATCCTTTTCTGAGATGAATCTTACAAAAAGGACATTTTTCTTGCCAATAAGATAACAATCATTCTAAATACTCGCCATACCTTTGCAGCGGAAAAAGAAATCATTGAATACAACTATGAAACAAAAACTATTGTTTTTATCACTGCTCGTCTGCGCTCACGCCTTCGTGGCGGCACAGACGATCGAGGAGTGTCAGCAGGCTGCCGAACGGAACTATCCGCTGATAGCGCAGTACGACCTCATCCAGAAGACTACGGACTTGACGATAGCCAATATCCAGAAGGGATGGCTGCCGCAAATTACGGCTTCGGCACAGGCAACCTACCAGAGCGACGTGACTGCCTGGCCTGATGCCATGAAGAACATGATGCAACAGATGGGGCTGAACATGCAGGGCTTGAAGAAAGACCAGTATCGCATTGGCATCGATGTACAGCAGACGGTGTTCGACGGCTTTGCCATCAAGACGCAGAAGGCCGTAGCTCGCGAGCAGGGAAAGGTGCAAGCAGCACAGAATGAGGTGAATATATATAATGTTCGCCAGCGCGTGAACGAGATGTACTTCTCTCTCCTACTGCTCGACAAGCAGATTCAGCTCAACCGCAACCTGCAGCAACAGCTAAGCGGCAACGAACAGAAGCTGGCTTCAATGGTGAAGAACGGCACTGCAGCAGAGAGCGACCTGCAGAACGTGAAGGCCGAGCGACTGAACGTGGAACAAAAGCTTGTCAGTTTGGCATCGCAGCAGCGGATGCTCCAGATTATGCTTTCTACGTTCTGCGGCATGGAGGTGAAGGAGGTGCAGAAGCCATCCCTGTCGGCTGCAGCGTCGCAACATGCAGGTAACTTGCGCCCTGAGCTGAAGGCTTTGGATGCGCAATTGGGGCTGATTAACGCACAGGAGAAGGCGCTCAATGCAGCACTGCTGCCCAAGCTGGGTGTTTTTGCTCAAGGCTTCTACGGCTACCCGGGCTACAATATGTTTGAGGACATGATGAGCCATCGCTGGAGCCTCAACGGGATGATAGGAGCACGGCTGACGTGGAACATCGGGAGCCACTACACCCGCAAGAATGACAAGGCAAAACTACGCGTGCAACGCGAAATGACGGAGACGAACCGCAACGTGTTCCTCTTCAACAACAACCTGGAACAGATTCAGCAGAACGAGGACATCAGCCGCTACCGCCAGTTGATGGCGAACGACGAGGAGATTGTAGCGCTGCGCTCTGAGGTGCGGAAGGCTGCCGAGTCAAAACTCTCACACGGCATCATTGATGTCAACGACCTCGTGCGCGAAATCAATGCCGAGAACGCCGCACGCGTGCAGCAGTCGATACACGAGATTGAAATGCTGAAGGAAATCTACGATAACAAGTTCACGACAAACAATTAAGGTTATGAGAAAAATATATCTACTGGCAGGCATTGCCCTGCTGACAGCCGCTTGCGGCAACAACGAGAAAATGTACGACGCCACGGGCGTATTCGAGGCCACGGAGACGACGGTGTTTGCTGAGCAAAACGGCACACTGCTGACATTCAGCGTCGAAGAAGGCGACAACATCAAAGCCGGCGCCGAGGTAGGAATCATCGACACCACCCAGACATGGCTTAAAATCCAACAGCTCGGAGCAACGAAGCAAGTCTATCAAAGCCAGAAGCCCGACATGGAACGCCAGATAGCGGCCACACGCCAGCAGCTGGCCAAGGCGCAGCAGGACGAGCAACGCTATCGCGAGCTGGTGGCCGACGGTGCAGCACCGTCGAAGTTGCTGGATGACGCCGCCAATCAGGTGAAGGTGCTGCAAAAGCAGTTGGACGCACAGGTCAGCACGCTGAACACCCAGCTCTCAACGCTCAACTCGCAGCTTTCCACGGCCGACGTGCAGATCGACCAACTGCGCGACCAGCTGCGCAAGTGCCACATCCTGGCGCCCACAAAGGGAACGGTACTGGAGAAATACACGGAGCGAGGCGAGTTTGTAGCCATCGGCAAGCCGCTGTTCAAGATCGCAGATACCGAGGAGATGTACCTGCGGGCTTACGTCACTTCGGCACAGCTTCAACAGATTAAGCTCGGACAGAAGGTGAAGCTGTTTGCCGACTACGGCGACGGCCAGCGAAAGGCTTACGACGGCACCATCTCATGGATCTCCTCGCGCTCGGAATTCACACCCAAGACCATCCTCACCGACGATGAGCGTGCCGACTTGGTGTATGCCGTGAAAATCGCCTTCAAGAACGACGGCTACGTGAAGATAGGGATGTACGGCGAGGTCGTATTCAGTGAAAAGTAAAAAAACAACTCCGATATGTATGCGATTGAGGTAAAGAATGTTAGCAAACGCTACGGCGCGGTGCAGGCACTCGACGACGTGTCGTTCAGCGTCAAAAAGGGCGAGGTCTTCGGACTGATAGGCCCCGACGGCGCCGGCAAGACAACGTTGTATCGCATCCTCTGCACGCTGCTGCTGCCCGATGCCGGCTCGTCCTTCGTCGATGGTTTCGATGTGATGAGTCAGATGCACGAGGTGCGCAAGCGTGTGGGCTATATGCCGGGCAAGTTCTCGTTGTACCAGGACCTCACGGTGGAGGAGAACCTGAAGTTCTTTGCCACGCTCTTCGGCACTACCATCGACGAGGGTTACGACTCCATCCGCGCCATCTATTCACAGATTGAGCGCTTCAAGGACCGCCGCGCCGGTGCGCTGTCAGGCGGCATGAAACAGAAGCTGGCGTTGTCGTGTGCCTTGGTGCACTCGCCCAGCGTCCTCTTCCTCGACGAACCTACGACGGGTGTGGACCCAGTGAGCCGCAAGGAACTCTGGGACATGCTCCTGATGCTGCGGGAACGAGACATCACCATCATGGCTTCCACCCCTTATCTCGACGAGGTCCGGCGTTGTGACCGCGTCGCATTCCTCCATCATGGTAAGATGGAGGGGATTGGAAAGCCGGATGTTGTTTTAGAACAATTCAGGGATATATTCATGCCGGAGGCTCTCCCACTCCACGGGAGTGCGGAGGGTGGATCTCCCATCATCTCCGTATCCCACCTCGTCAAGGCCTTCGGCTCATTCCACGCTGTTGACGACATCTCGTTTACGGTGCAGAAGGGTGAAATCTTCGGATTCCTGGGGGCTAATGGCGCTGGCAAGACCACCGCGATGCACATGCTGACGGGCCTCAACCAGCCGACAAGCGGTACTGGCACGGTCGTAGGCTATGACATCAGCACGGAGTACGAGCAGATCAAGAAACACATCGGGTACATGAGCCAGAAGTTCTCGCTGTACGAGGACCTGACCGTAGCAGAGAACATCCGTCTGTTCGCCGGCATCTATGGAATGAAGAAGAAAGAGGTGGAAAGGAAGATGGACGAGCTGCTGCACCAACTGAAGTTCGAGAAACATAAGAACGACCTCGTGGGCAGCCTGCCCCTGGGGTGGAAACAGAAACTGGCGTTCTCAGTCTCTATCTTCCACGAGCCGGGCGTCGTGTTCCTCGACGAGCCCACGGGAGGCGTGGACCCCGCCACGCGCCACCAGTTCTGGGAGCTGATTTACGAGACTGCCCAACGTGGCATCACGGTCTTCGTGACCACTCACTATATGGACGAGGCCGAGTACTGCGACCGCATCTCCATCATGGTTGATGGCAAGATCAAGGCGATAGGCACGCCCGAAGAGCTGAAGAAAGAATACCACCAGCCTGACATCGACGGCGTCTTCACGCTGCTCGCCAGACAGGCTACACGCTCAAGCGACTGACTATGAAAACGTTTCTATCCTTTATCCTCAAAGAAGCCAAGCATATCCTGCGCGACAAACGCACAATGCTCATCCTCTTCGGTATGCCTGTGATGCTGATGCTGCTCTTCGGCTTCGCCATCACCACCGACGTGAAGAACGTCAGGACGGTGGTGGTGACCTCCTTCCAGAGCCCTCAGACCCAGGCGGCCGTCGAACGGCTGGCACAGTCGGAGTACTTCACCATCACGCAAACCGTGGCCACGCCTCAGGAAGCGGAACGGCTGATACGCAACCAGAAAGCAGACATGGGCCTCATCCCCTCTCCAAAGGGCGGCGGGAGCGATGGCCTTCAGTGGCAAATCATGGTTGACGGCTGCGACCCCAATATGGCGCAGCAATGGACCACCTATGCCCAGAGCATACTGTCTCAGCCCATCGACGCCAAACACTACACACCCCCCTCGCCCCTCGAGTTCCCCTCGCCCCTTGGAGAGGGGTTAGGGGCGAGGTCGTGGCTGGGGGTGAGGCTTCTGTACAACCCCCAGATGCGCTCGGCCTACAACTTCGTGCCAGCCATCATGGGTATGCTCCTGATGCTCATCTGCGCCATGATGACCTCCATCTCCATCGTCCGCGAGAAGGAGCGAGGCAATATGGAGGTGCTACTTGTTTCGCCCGTGCGACCGCTGATGGTGATCATCGCCAAGGCTGTGCCCTATCTCATGCTGGCCTTTGCCATCCTCATCACCATCCTGCTGATGGCTCACTATGTGTTGGCTGTGCCCTTGGCCGGCTCACTGTTCTGGATTCTTGTCGTCTCCACCATCTACATCATCCTTGCCTTGTCGCTTGGCCTGCTCATCTCCAACATAGCCAAGACACAACTGGTGGCACTGTTGCTCTCGGCTATGGTGCTGCTGATGCCCGTGGTGATGCTCAGCGGCATGATGTTCCCTGTGGAATCGATGCCCGTAGTGCTGCAATGGGTCTCCGCCGTGGTGCCGCCGCGCTACTACATCGAGGCGATGCGCAAGCTGATGATTATGGGCGTAGGCATCGGCGATGTGGCCAAGGAGGTCATCATCCTGACAGTCATGACCTTGCTGCTGCTTGCGGTAGCGCTCAAGAAGTTTAATGTGCGATTGGAATAATTACTATGATAAGTCATCTCATTCATAAAGAGTTCCTGCAGATACGTCGCAACGCATTCCTGCCACGCCTCATCGTGCTGTTTCCCATTGTCATCATGTGTGTGATGCCATGGGTGATGCAGATGGAGGTAAAGAACGTCGTGGTGGAGGTCGTGGATATCGACCACACGGTAGCGTCGCAGCGACTCATCCAGCAGATTGCCGCCAGCAACTACTTCATCTTCGGCGGCCAGCGAGCCTCCTACGCCGAGGCCCTGAAAGACATCGAGAAGGGCAAGGCTGACATCATCCTTGAGATTCGCGACGGCCGCTATCTCATCGCTGCCAACGCCGTCAACGGCACCAAAGGAAGCCTCGGCAGCGCTTACCTCAGCCAGATTGTCGCCAGCGGAAAAGGCTCCCCCTCCCTTCTTCTGTACAACAAGCACCAGAACTACAAGCTCTTCATGATTCCTGCCCTCTTCGCCATCGTGATGATGCTGATGACAGGCTTCCTGCCCACTCTCAACATCGTCGGTGAGAAGGAGGCTGGTACGATTGAACAAATCAACGTGACACCCGTAGCCAAATGGGCTTTCATCCTGTCCAAACTGATCCCATACTGGCTCATCGCGCTATTTGTCATCACTGTCTGTATCCTTTTGGCATGGCTCGTTTATGACATTACGCCCGCAGGTCCTGTATGGCTCGTCTATCTGTTGGCGATGCTGTTGGCACTGTTCTTTTCATCGCTGGGTCTCATCATCTCCAACTACAGCGACACGATGCAACAAGCCATTTTCGTCATGTGGTTCTTCGTGGTATGCCTGCTGTTGCTCAGCGGCCTGTTCACGCCCACGCGCTCTATGCCCGACTGGGCTTACTCATCCACGTATGTCAATCCCATGCATTATTTCATCGATGCCATCCGCACGGTGTTCATTCGCGGAGGCGGCTTCACATCCATCGCCCACCAACTATTCGCCCTCGCTACCATCGGGCTCATGATGAGCGGTTGGGCGGTATTAAGTTACAAGAAGAACAGCTGAAACAGCCTCTGAAGTGAAAATATTTATTAAATCCCGAAGTAGATATGCGCTACTTCGGTTTTTTTATGTATTTTTGTGGCGGAAAACAAACTATAGTTATTTTACAAACGTATAAACCATCATGAAAGAAGAATTGATTCTGCAATCCTACCAAATCGCCAAGGAACGCTATGCAGCCGTCGGCGTGGACACCTACAAGGCCATCGCCGAACTGGAAAAGACACAGATCTCGCTGCACTGCTGGCAAACGGACGACGTCGTAGGTTTCGAGCGTAACGACGCCCTCAGCGGAGGCATACAGACGACCGGCAACTATCCCGGTCGTGCCCGCAACATCGACGAGGTGCGCCAGGACATCGAGTTCGTGAAGACGCTCCTCGCCGGTAACCACCGTCTGAACTTGCACGAGATCTACGGCGACTTCGGCGGCAAGTTCGTGGACCGCGACCAGGTGGAAGTGAAGCACTTCCAGAGCTGGATGGACTGGGCACGGGAGAACAACATGAAGCTGGACTTCAACAGCACCAGCTTCTCACACCCCAAGAGCGGCGAACTAACCCTCTCGAACCCCGACCCCGCCATTCGTGAGTTCTGGATTGAACACACCAAGCGCTGCCGGCACATTGCAGACGCCATAGGTAAGGCGCAGGGCGACCCCTGCATCATGAACATCTGGGTTCACGACGGATCGAAAGACCTCACTGTTCAGCGCAAGAAATACCGCGAGATTCTGGTCGAGAGCCTCGACAAGATCATGGAGGAGAAACTGCCCGACATGAAGGCTTGCTTCGAAGCCAAACTCTTCGGCATCGGCTTGGAGAGCTACACCGTGGGCAGTCACGACTTCTATACCGCCTACTGCGCTACCCGCAAGCAGATGTACACTCTCGACACAGGTCACTACGAGCAGACGGAGAACGTCTCCGACTTTGTATCGACCCTGCTCATGTACGTGCCTGAGCTGATGCTTCACGTCAGCCGCCCCGTGCGCTGGGACAGCGACCACGTCACCATCATGAATGACCAGACGCTGGATCTCTTTAAGGAACTTGTACGTGCCGACGGCCTCCATCGTGCCCACATCGGCCTCGACTACTTCGACGCCAGCATCAACCGCATCGGAGCCTACATCGTCGGTACACGCGCCACACAGAAGTGCGTCCTGCAAGCTCTCCTCGAGCCGCTCGCAAAATTGCGCGAGTACGAGAACAAGGGACAGAACTTCGAGCGCCTCGCCCTCCTCGAGGAAGCCAAATCACTCCCCTTCGGTGCCGTCTTCGACTACTTCAACCTTAAGAACAATGTCCCGGTAGGTGAGGACTTCATCCCAGCTATTCAGGAATACGAGAAGAACGTGACCAGCAAACGATAGAACCCTTACTTGTTACTTGAAGAAAGTTCAGACCTTCCGAACTAGCAAGCCAACACTTTTAATGATTCGGTGATGACGGAATGATTGTTCCATCATCACCGAATTATCATTCCATCATCATGGAATAATAGCCTCAACTTCATTTTTCCTGCAAAATGTTTGAATTTGGGGGACAGAAGTATTATATTTGCAGCCCCAATCTTTTTATAGTATTTATCAGTATGAACATCAGATTCACGATTGCCAAGCGGGGTACTACTCCCTCCGAGAAGGGGAACATCCGCTTACAGCCCCGTCTGGAGAAGCGCCCCACGATAGACGTGGTTGACTTTCAGCGCAGTGAGTTTCGTCTTCGCTCTTCCCTACCCTCCGGCGAACTGGAGCACGCTTTGGACGATCTGCAACGCGTGATGCTACACGAGATGGAGAAGGGCAACGCCGTCAACCTGCCCGGCATCGGTACCTTTCGTCTTTCTCTCAAAGGTGAAGTTGAAATGAAGGACGGCCACTATCATGGTCGCGACGTCCGTGTGGGCGGCATCAACTTCCAGCCCGACCGCGAGCTCCTGTCCAAAGCCCTCCGTTTCGAAGTCAGCCAAGAGCCATACGGACAGGCCTTCGACACTGAGGACAACGACATCAACCAGCGACTTACGGCTCTCTTTGCTGAGCATGACAGCGTCACTCACAAGGATGTCCGCCTCGCCTTCGACCTTACCCTGACACCCCACCGTGTCTCCACCCTTCTGCAACGCCTCGTCCGCGAAGGCCGTATCCTGCGCGAAGGCACAGGCTGTCAGAGCCGCTACTACGCGGCTCCCAGCCATTTCGGCAAGTAAACTTATCCTCGTTCTTTGCTGCACCATATACATTATTATTATCTATTTGCAGCGCTAATCAGATATAGGCCAAGTCATGGAAGAAAGTACTCGCGAAAGGCTCATCACTAAGTGCCAACAGCTATCTGAAGAATGGAATGCTCATGCCCTGAATGTGCTAGCTTGGCTTACCAAGGATGTTGAAGGAAGACTGTTGCCTCTCATCAACTGCATGGCGGACGTGCGACGCATTCCGCAATGTGGCCAGCAGACGTCGATACTGATAGAGAACTTACTGAAGAAACTGCGCCCCTTTTATGACCTCCTTACGCGGAATCCAATAGCTGTCGAATCAACAGAAGAAGTACTCTATAAGCAGTTGGAAGGTAAACGTTTCCATTTCCCCACCCAAAGCAACTCCGTGGAACGTCGTCTCCAATTCACGTTCGAAAAGATGGTGGATGAAGTCAGCAACGTGCGGGCGAGGAACCTCATACGTCGCCATTTGAAGCAATATCGTGACACGGAGCCTTACATCAACGATGCCAACGCCCTTTGGAAATGGTATGGCGTAGGAAAACAGACGGTGGAACACATTATGGAGTTCTTCGAAGATTTCCGTGCCGCCTACCAAACTATCATCGAGAACGGGGATGGAGATGACTCATTCGATGACACAGAGCCGACGATTCTTGAAGCGGATTATCCCTTCCTGACAGTTGCCGAGCAAGAGTTCGTGTCCTCGTTCTGGAAGAGCGAAAGGCGCTATCCTGTGTTCTACATTGCCCTACGATACCTACAACGAGCCACCGACCGTCCCACCCAGACCTTTGCTCGTGTCAATGGCATCATGGGACAATATGAATCCCTGCAAACGCTGGCCACAGAATATAGCTTGACGTTTGAACGTACTCGCCAGATGTCAAAGCTGAAAATTATCGATGGCCTTCCCGTCTGGAACCTCGAACGATGGGCAACCTTGGAATTCTTCCACAGCCCTTTGCTCACAGAGGCGACTATCCATTGGGAGGTTTTACAGAAGTTGGAACACATCGAAGAGATGAGTTCCTACACTGCTTTAGCCATCCTCGCCGCCCTGCGTCCATTAGAAATCATAGCTTTGCGCGCCGATGGCTACAAAGCCAATGCCCGCAGAGGAAAAGGAGAAGCATGGGAACAGCCACATGTGCTCTTCGCTTACGACAAAAGCCAGATTATCTTTCCTTTTGGGCCCTTCCTGAAAACCATCGGACACGAGGCGTTGCTGCAACGCATCGAGGATAGGACGCTCGACCTGCAAGCCCTCACCGAAAGCTTCTTCCAGCCCGACACCAACGAGCAACAGAGACAAAAAGTACTGGCCATACTGCGGGAAGTCGTACCAATGTTCCCCGACGTGGAGGTGAACGAGGACACCATCCTCTTCCGCAGCAACCACACCAACTATGCCGAGGAATTTTACCAGATTCTTAAACGAAGGGGCGAAGCCATGACTGTGGAGGACATCTATGCCGAGTTCCGGGAACAACATCCTGAGGACCACCACACCGACAGCACTTTCATCCGCAGCTACATGTGGCAAGACAATCGCTTCGAAGCCGTGGGACGCAAATCCACCTATCAGCTGCGGGAATGGGAGCAGTTTGCAGGAAGCCTGCAGGAGCTGGCTGTGCACTTGCTCAAGGACGAAGCAGAGCCTCTGCCGCTAACAGTACTGATAAGCCGTATGACAGAACATCGCAGCAACACAACGACTAAGAGTTGCGAAAGCAGCATCTACCTGGCCGTCGTGGCAGGAACGCTTCAATACTTTTTCACAGCTGAAAACAACGCACCTTCAGCCTTTGTTGGTATTGAGGGTAAGACCTATTCTTCTCACTTCTGGATATCGCCTTTGACTGTGGATGGCGCAGTAACCGGCATGCACCGTTTTCTCTCGGAGCGTGGGCATTGGCCTTATGCTTCCAGTTCTGATGTAATAGAAGACCGCCTCAACTACACGCTACGGAAATACACCCAGCGCGTGCATGTGACGGATGAGGAATACGCCCGCTTCCAGCAGGGCATGGCCGACATTCCTCCTCATCAATATCCCCGAAATGAGCGGGATGCCATCTTCATGGAACGCTGCCACAGCCTCGATTCTTTCTGGAAACGGCACCATCGGCTGCCTAACAATGACGAAGAACCGAAGCTTGCGAAATGGTATCGAGAAACCCAAGCCAAACAACAGCAACTGGATGACTTCCGAAAGTATCACTTTGAGCGCATCGGACAGAAAACCGCCAAGCCTCAACAGCAGTTGTCATTTGACTTCGGCGAAGGCAGCTGACCTTTTTCTCATAACATTATAAGACTACTTTTCATAAGAACTACGACTTTCTTTATGGCAAAGAATAATAAAAAGAAAAAGACACAGGGCCAAGGGCAGCAGTTCCTCTCGCCCGAAAGTTTCATCAAGGAACGGGCGCGCACGTTGCCACTCGGCAAATGCTACATCAACGACGATGCCGACGAGGCGGGCATCATGAGCATCATCGTCACCCGGCAGCACACGGGCGGACGCATCAGCATGGCAGGGTTCCTGGTGGATACGCTATGCCTGGGGGTGAAGGATACGTTCTACCATCTGCGCATGGAGGACTACGAGCTGGAAGACTACCTTTCCCGCTATCCTGTTTATTTCCGCGAATGCAGCTACGAAGAAGCCCACAACCGCATCTATGGAGCCATCGCCTTCGCCGAGGAAGCGGGCATCGAGCCGCATAAGGACTTCCGGCTGACACAGTACATGCTGGAAGAGGATAACGACGACATCCCACTCATAGAATACGAATACGGCAAGGACGGCAAGCACTTTCTCGTCTGCCACAGCAACCTCGAAGCCAGCCGCTATCTGCCCACCCTGCGAAAGCACTTGGGCGACGACTTCCTGTATCTGATAAACAATCAAGAACGCGACGACGAACTGGACGAGGACGACGACTACGACGACTACGACGAGGAGGATGACGACGACGAGCCTGTATATATGGCAGACCTTGTAGCCGAGCTGGAACCCGATGACCTACACATCACGGCCTGCGGCCTTGGCATAAAATTAGACTTGAACGCCAGCATCAAGAAGCAGCGCGAGCAGTATGTGAAGGGCGTGCTGGAAAAACCGAAGGACGTGCTCATGCGATTGCCAAGCGAAGACCTGATGATGCTGGAAGACCTGGCCGGAGAGTCAGAAAAAGACCGTATCCTCATCTATCCCAACACCTCTGCTGATTCATTGATGTACCACTACGGCCTCATCGAGTATGACGACGAGGATGAAGAGAGTTGCTTTTACCGTATCACGGAGGACTTCTGGAAAGCCGCACGTCCTCATCTGAAGGAAGTCATGAACGAGGAAGCCAACCAGGCACGTCTGACTGTGGAAGGTCTCATCTTGGGGTTGGTGAACTTGTATGGCTGTGTCAACATCAAAGATACCAAACACTATATGGCACAACTGATGGAGTTACCGGAAGAGGCTGTAGCGGAGCTATTCGATATCGTTCTGTCCCACTCGGCCCTTTTGCCTACAATTCTTTCTTCTATGACCTCAGACAGCGAGGCCATCAAGGCTGACTTCGACAACAGCGTGTCTTTCGTCTCACGCTTCAGATGGGAATCCACAGACAAACTCCTCGAAGCCACGGCTCATCGTGACGACAAGATTCCTGCCCGCAAGGAATACACGTTAGAGGAGGTCATCATGGCATCAAGCATCATCCCTATCATCCCAAACGCTCACAAAGAAGATTTCACACGTTACCTCTGCTCTCAACTGGGCTATGACGAGGACAGAGCCAACCTCATCTGCCACCATCTGTGGCTGCGTGCACAGCACGAAGAAGACCCCGACGACACCCGTGGCTCCTACTTCGAATACTTCACCAAGGAGGTCGTGAGCAATGCCCCAAAGAGACCTAAGCTGACTGGCATCAACGAGGGGATGCAGGCCCTGCAAGCCTACATGAATGGCATGCCCCGCTGGATCCTCAAAGGGCATACGCCAGAAGACATCTCCAGGTAATCCCTTCCATAGCTTTGTACGAAGCTGACGGGCGCTTTTACACATGACAGATTTCAAGTTTAGCTATGATTATCAGGCGACTATGATTAGGCAGTGTTTTATCATCTTTGGATGTCTCGCCGTGGGCGAGGTGATTGTCTGGCTGACAGGCATCACGATACCAAGCAGCATCATCGGGATGCTGTTGCTGACCGCCTTGCTTCAGGCGAAGGCGGTGAAGCTGGAATGGGTGAAGGGGATGTCCGACTTCCTCATCGCCAATATGGGTTTCTTCTTCGTGCCGCCCGGCGTGGCGCTCATGCTCTACCTGGACCTCATCAAGGCTGAGTTGCTGCCGATCATCGTGGCGACCGTCGTCAGTACCGTACTGGTATTGGTTGTGACGGGATGGATACATCAGATGAGAATGAAAAAAAAGACCCTCCCCCCTGCCCCTCCCTTGCAGGGCGGGGAGTAGTCACCTTCAAGAACAGAATACACCTATGCATAAATATTTACACTACCCGTCAAATACATTCAACACCCCCCTGCAAGGGAGGAGCTGGGGGGAGTCTTTTTGAGGGTGAAATGGAGAATGAAGAATGGAGATACTGCAAAATAATCTTGTGTTGCTGGCACTGACCTTTGGCATCTACTATGGTGCGCGGCAGTTCCAGAAGTGGTCGGGATGGATTGTCCTGAACCCCATCCTCGTGACCATCGCCGTGCTCATTGTCCTGTTGCAGCTGACGGGCATCCGTTATGAGACGTATGCGCAGGCAGGTAGCTACATTGAGTTCTGGCTCAAGCCCGCCATTGTGGCACTGGCCGTGCCCCTCTATCAGCACCTCGGACAGATTCGGCGTCAGTTCCTGCCTATCTTCCTCTCGCAGTTCGCGGGCTGCATCGTGGGTGTCGTCAGCGTCGTGGCGATAGCGCAGATGATGGGTGCTTCCCGAGAGACCATCATCTCGCTGGCACCTAAGTCCGTCACCACACCCATCGCCATGGAAGTGTGCCAGGCGATGGGTGGCATCCCGTCGCTCACCGCTGCCATCGTGGTTTCCGTAGGACTGTTCGGAGCCGTTCTCGGGTTCAAGGTCTTGGAGGTCTGGCACATCAAGAACCCTTATTCGCAAGGATTGAGTATCGGAACGGCTTCCCATGCCGTCGGGACGTCACGGGCGATGGAGAAGGGAGCCACCTACGGTGCTTACGCCTCCTTAGGATTGATCCTCAATGGCGTGCTGACGGCCTTGCTGGCACCCTTCATCCTGAAAATCATGGGGGTCTGACGTGACAACGACAAGAAGAGCTTCTTGATAACGAGACAACGTAATAACGTAATAACGAAGCAACGAAATAACAACAGAACGACTGAAAACATCATCATAACAAAATCCTAAAACAATGAGTAAAAAAACTTCCTCCCTGAAGAGCACCATCGCGGTGTCTCTGAACAATTATCTCGATGCGGGAGCCATCGTGGCTGGTGCCAGCGGCATCACCTTGTGGCAGAACTACCTGGGATTGAGCGAGATTCACCTTGGGTGGCTGAATGCCATCAGCGCCAACGCTTTGGGTGCCGCCATCGGTGCCATCATCGGTGGTTTCCTGGCGGACAAGTTCGGACGTAAGTTCATCTTCACCTACAACCTGCTGGTGTATATGCTGGGCGTGCTCATCGTCATGCTTTCGATGAACTTCCCCATGCTGCTCTGTGGCTTCCTCATCACGGGCATCTCCGTAGGTGTCGGTGTCCCGGCCTCGTGGACATATATCTCCGAGAGTTCCGAGGTAGGCAACCGCGGACGCAACATCTGTATCTCTCAGATGTCGTGGGGGTTGGGGCCTATGATCATCCTGCTGTTCGGTATGCTGTTCGCTCCTGGCGGCTACCTCTATGGCTTTGTGGAAGCTATCGCTCACGCCGTCATTGGTACAGACGCAGCCGAAGCAGCGGTGCAGGTGTTCTCCTCGCGCGTGGTCTTCTTCACCCTTTTCGTGGTGGCCTTCATCGCCTGGACGCTTCAACGTCAGCTGGAAGAGAGTCAGGAGTTTACGGCAAGCAAGGAGGAGAAAAGTGGCATTGTGGACAACATCAAGCTATTGTTCACGAATAAGATTGCGGTGAAGACCGTAGCCTTCCTGGCCGTTATCTATCTGACATGGAACCTTGTGGCCTCAGTCATGGGTTTCTTCCAACCACACATCTACGAGACTGCTGGCAGACTGAGCAACGAATACGCCAACATGTTGAGTTGCGTTGGATGGCTCGTCGTCGTTGTCGTGACATTTTGCCTCTCGTTCTTCATCGACCGCCTGCCGCACAAGTTATTCTACGTCTTGGGCCTTGTAGCCGCTTTGGCCACCTGGGTGGTCATCATCAAAGGCGTAACGGGCGTGGGCAGCTTGTGGGCATTCTCTATCCTGTGGGGTGTCAACGGCGGCTTGAGTGTGCAAATCTTCTACGCCCTCTGGGGCAGCGAACTCTTCCCTGCCAAGTTCCGTGCCGGCGCCCAAGGTCTGATGTTCTTCATCGTCCGCGGTCTCTCCGCTGCCTGGGGCCTCATCTTCACCTTTATCTATGGTGAGAACGGCGAAGGCTTCACCGTGGCCGCCTACTGCATGATTGCTCTTCTCGTCATCTCGCTCATCGTCGGCGTGCTTGGAGCGCCCGACACACGCGGCAAATCCCTCGCTCAGATTACCAAAGAACGCTACGGGGAAGAACTATAAAAGCAAGACACTATAGATGGCGATTTATTGCTGAAATGTTTGGCTAATTCAATAGAATGTCGTTATTTTGCAACCAAAATATAGACAAAGACACATGAATACAGAGTCCGTCATAGAGATTATGGACACGACACTCCGCGACGGAGAGCAGACAAGTGGCGTCAGTTTCATGCCACATGAGAAGCTCATGATTTGCCGTGCATTGTTGGAGGATCTCCACGTTGACCGCGTGGAAGTGGCTTCTGCACGCGTCAGCGACGGTGAGTTAGAAGCCGTTCAGCGCATTACCCGCTGGGCTGCCAGCAAGGATTTGTTAGAACGTGTAGAAGTGCTTGGCTTTGTCGATGACGGGAAAAGCCTTGATTGGATTGAACGTGCAGGTGCACGCACGATGAATTTATTATGTAAAGGTTCTCAACGTCATTGTGAGGGACAGCTTGGCAAGACCCTTGAAAAACACGCTGAAGACATCCGCCGCAACGTGAAAATGGCTGCCCAAAAAGGCATCACTGTCAACCTGTATCTGGAAGATTGGAGCGGAGGAATGAAGGAAGAGAATCAGGCAGGAAGGGGATGGTTTGTTTTTCAACTGATGGACTCCATTCTTCTTCCCCTTGCGGGGAACCAAGGGGGAACGATGCCCATTTCCCGTATCATGCTCCCTGACACACTTGGCATCCTCAATCCCCTGGAGACCTTGGATTTCATGCGTCAGATGGTAGCCCGCTACCCGAGCGTACATTTCGATTTCCATGCTCATAACGACTACGATTTAGCTGTATCGAACGTCCTTGCCGCCGTCTTTGGTGGTGCACGCGGTTTGCACACCGCCATCAACGGCCTTGGCGAAAGAGCCGGAAACGCACCTTTGGCAAGCGTGCAAGCCATCTTGAAAGACCACTTCAATGCTCGTACTCATATCAATGAAGAACAATTGAACCGAGTGGCACACATGGTGGAAAGCTACAGCGGCATTGCCATACCCCCCAACAAGCCCATTACGGGCAGCGCCGTATTCACACAAGTGGCTGGCGTACATGCCGACGGGGACAAGAAGCAAGGCCTCTACCAGAATGCGTTGCGACCAGAACGTTTCGGACGCCGACGCGAGTACGCCCTTGGCAAGAGCAGCGGCAAAGCCAACATACGCATGAACCTCGAAGAATTGGGCCTCGACCTCAACGACGAAGACATGAAGAAAGTCACCGACCGCATTATAGAGCTCGGCGACAAGAAGGAACTCGTCACACAGGAAGACTTACCCTACATCATCCGCGACGTGCTCAAACACAGCGAGGATGACGAACGTGTTCAACTGCTGTCCTATATGGTTTCGACTGCCTATGGCTTGCGACCGATGGCACAAGTTCGACTGCAGATTGATAGCCAGATTTACGAAGAGAGTGCTCAGGGCGACGGCCAGTATGATGCTTTTGTGCGTGCCGTGCGACATATCTACCGCGACCGTCTCGACCGCCAATTCCCGTGGCTCTCGAACTACAGCGTCACCATTCCTCCCGGGGGACGGACAGACGCCCTCGTGCAAACGACCATCGAATGGGTCTTCAATGAGAAAACCTACCGCACCCATGCCCTCGACGCAGACCAAACAGAAGCTGCCATCAAGGCCACCATCAAATTGCTCAACATCATTGAACCTCTCTATTGAGGCACATTCTTTCACATGACTTACGACTTTGACCATATCGTTGACCGCACAGGTTCTGACGACATCAAGCATGGCGCACTTCAAACCTTGTTCGGTCGCCAAGACTTACTGCCCCTTTGGGTGGCCGACATGGATTTCGAGACACCTCCGTTCATCACCAACGCCCTTCGACATCGGCTCGACCATTCCCTCTTCGGTTATACAATGACGCCCGAAGCCTTTTGGGAGTCTATTCAACGTTGGATCCTATTCCACCACAGCTGGGACGTGCGGCGTGAATGGCTGACCTATATACCTGGCATCGTCAAGGGAATCGGCATGGTGGTGAATGTGTTCGTTGGAACCGACGAACGCGTAATCATTCAACCGCCTGTCTATCATCCTTTCCGCCTGACGCCGCTAGGCAACAAGCGTGAAGTGGTTATGAATCCGCTTTTACCTCAATATGCTTCCGACGGCAGGTTGACAGGCTACGAGATGGACTTCGATGGGCTCGAAGTTCTTGCCCACGACCCAAAGAACCGCTTGCTCATCCTTTCCAATCCCCACAATCCAGCAGGCATTACATGGAGTAAAGACACCTTGGCACGTGTGGCCGACATCTGTGCCGCCAACAATGTGCTGGTGATCAGCGATGAGATTCACTGCGACATGACCATCTTCGGTCACCGCCACATTCCCTTTGCCAGCGTCTCAGAAACAGCGGCACAAATCAGCATCACTTTTGGTGCACCTTCCAAGACCTTCAACATCGCAGGCATCGTCAGTTCCTATGCCATCGTACCCAATGACGCTCTTCGGGCTCAATTTTTCAGATGGCTTGAAGCCAACGAGCTGGACTCCCCCACCCTTTTCGCTCCAATAGCCACCATTGCCGCGTTTTCGGAAGAAGGTGAGGAGTGGCGTTGCCAGATGCTACGTTACATCGAAGAGAACATCTGCTTCGTCGAAAACTTCTGCCGAGAGCGAATGCCGGAGGTCCACCCTCTGCGTCCTCAAGCGTCCTTCCTCGTATGGCTCGACTGCCGAGCCTTGCAGCTCAGTCACAAAGCCCTCATTGACCTCTTCGTCAACCAAGCACGGCTGGCCCTCAACGATGGCGAAATGTTCGGCATCGGTGGCGAAGGATTCATGCGTATGAACGTAGCCTCACCCCGCAGCATCATTGCCGAAGCACTCGAACGGCTCCATGCAGCTCTTCATTCTACACAACACACGCTTTCATCATGCAAAAAGAACGAATCGTCTTCATCGACTACATCCGCGTTGTAGCTTGTTTCCTGGTCATGCTGGTCCACGCCAGCGAGAATTTCTATGGTGCCGACTCATCGGGGTTGGCAGGAAATGTATCCATGCTTGCCACTGAAGCCAACCGCTTTTGGGTGGCCTTCTACGACGGCGGCATCGCACGCACCTGTGTTCCTTTGTTCATGGTCGTTTCCGCCTTCCTTCTGGTGCCGCTGCGTCCGGGTCAGAGCATGGGAGCTTTCTACCGTCATCGTTTCCTCCGCATCCTGCCGCCGATGCTGGCTTTCATGCTCATCTACACCTTCCTTCCGCTTGCATGGGGATCCATGACGTGGGAACAGTCGATGCATGACCTCCGCATGATTCCTCTGAACTTCCCTTCGATGGCAGGGCATCTGTGGTTCATGTATCCGCTCATCAGCCTCTACCTCATCATCCCCGTCGTATCGCCGTGGTTGGAACGTGCGTCCGAAAAAGACGAACGTCTGTTCCTCTGCTTTTTTGCCCTCTCCACGCTGATCCCCTGGCTACAACGCCTCGTCACGCCCGATCTTTGGGGAGCCTGCTTCTGGAACCGCTACGACATGCTGTGGTACTGTTCGGGCTATCTTGGCTACCTTGTCCTTGCACACTATATCCACGTGCATATCCATTGGTCACGCTCCACGCGATTGCGTGTGGGAACACTCTGCTTCCTCGTCGGCGCCGCTTTCACAGCATGGTCCTTCTGGTGGCGAGGCGTGCCCGGACAGCTCATCGAGACCCCACTGCTCGAATGGAGTTGGGAATTCTGCACACCGAATGTCGTACTCGCCACCTTTGGAGCCTTCCTTCTCTTCACCACCATCCAGCAGCAGAAAGCTCCGAGTTGGCTCACAGCCACGTCTAAACTCACCTTCGGCATGTACCTGATGCACCTGCTCTTCCTTGCTCCCATCAGCAATGCCCTCATCGCTGGCGACCCGGCTCATCCCCTCCTGCCCGTATGGGTTGCCATTCCCGTCATCGCCCTGCTGACATTCATCTGCTGCGCCTTGACGACGAAGCTCCTCTCATTCATTCCCGGAAGTAAATGGATTATCGGATAAATCCCATGTACACAGCCAATCCCACACGCTACGCCGACATGCAATACCGCCGCTGCGGACTTTCCGGCGTTCTACTGCCAGCCCTCTCACTCGGTTTCTGGCACAATTTTGGTCAGGTGACACCTGAAGAACAAAGCCGCGCCATTGCCCGTGCCGCCTTCGACGCAGGCATCACTCATTTCGATCTTGCCAACAACTACGGCCCCGACCCAGGTGCTGCCGAGCTACGTCTTGGACGAATGCTCCAAGACGATTTCAAGCCTCACCGCGACGAGCTTTTCATCGCTACCAAAGCGGCCTACGATATGTGGGACGGACCTTATGGGTCATGGGCATCGCGCAAGCACCTCATCGCCAGCCTCGACCAAAGCTTGAGCCGACTGCGCCTGAACTATGTCGATCTCTTCTATTGCCACCGCTACGACCCCCAGACACCGCTTGAAGAAACACTTCAGACACTCGTGGACATCGTTCGTGCAGGAAAGGCTCTCTACATCGGTCTCTCGCGCTGGCCGCTCCAAGCCGCAAAGAGAGGCTATGAATACCTTCGGCAACACGATGTACCCTGTCTCATCTACCAAGGACGGCTCAACCTTTTCGACCAAGCACCCATCCACGAAGGCACGCTCAACGCTGCCGCCAACGCGGGAGCTGGCTTCATCGCCTTCTCACCTCTTGCACAAGGGCTGCTCACCGACCGCTACCTTAACGGCATACCTGCCGACAGCCGCATCGCTCACGACCCACGGTTCCTGAAGGCAGAAGCTTTGACTCCGCAGATGCTGACACGCATTCAAGCGCTCAACGACCTGGCTGCTCAACGCGGCGAAAGCTTGGCTGCAATGGCCTTGGCTTGGATCCTGCACCATCAGCAGGTCACCAGCGTCATCATCGGAGCCAGCTCACCACAGCAGTTGCGGAGGAACCTATCTTGTCTGCAAAGTCCACCATTCACCGACGAGGAAATAGAACGGCTGAACAACATCGTTGCATGATCAGGAGTGGACACTGTCCTCTGCTGCCATTGGTAATTCGAAGTCATAATAATCATCATAGTCGTAGGGCTTAGGAGGATGCTGCTCGCGTAATAAGATCTCGCGCAGCGTATTCACCAATGCCGACAGGGTGAACGCGCGCCTGTTGCCTTTCAGCTCACACTCCCACACCGTCACCGTGTGCCATCCCATCTGCTTCAACTTCAGCAGCGTTTCCCTGTCACGTTCTTTGTTCCGTGTAATCTTCCTCAACCAAAAATCCCGATTCGTCTTGGGAATCTTGCAGCATCCATCGTGCCCGTGCCAGAAGCATCCATTGACAAAAATACATGTCCGATACTTTTTCAATACCAAATCCGGATGCCCCGGCAACCGTCTGTCATTCAGCCGATATCGGAATCCATGATGCCACAGCCACCGTCTGACAACCCACTCCGGCTTTGTGTTCCGCGAATGGATTGCCGCCATGTTGGCGTGCCGTTGCTGTTGTGAAAGTTGATCAGGCATGACCTTCTTCTGTTTTTTCCATGACTGACGTGAGATGATGGTGCAAAGGTAATACTTTAATCCTGAAAAAAACAAAATAGAGCCGAGAAAGTTCATCCATTCCACCCTTGTTTTCGACCTTTCATGACATGGATACGTTGTGACGGCACTCACAACGGGAGCTTTTGCAAGCGTGAACATGCACATGAACTGCCTGGAACGTGTACACCTTCCACACCTAACGTATTCACCTTCAGGGTAATGGGTAAAAGCACGACTCACCACCCCCTCTATACATGTCTTTTTTACTGAAAAATCCCTCAATCCCTCACCTGCAAATAGCATTCTTTCAAATGATTATTGCAAAAGGTGAGGGTTTGAGGGATTTTCGTGGAAAAACACAAGGAGTGGATAGCTTCCTCGCTGACATCGACAAGTGCCTGCGCGACAGCCATACCCTATACCACCGAGGCCTACTTCTTGAACTTGTTGATACAGTCAATGTATGCCTCGACAGAAGCCGTAACAATGTCGGTATTGGCGCCGAAGCCGTAATAGAGGTGACCGTCGTACTCGACCTGCATGTGTACCTTACCGACATCGTCGGAACCTTTGCTGATAGCCTGAATGGTAAATTCTTTCAGCGTCATCTGGCGACGGATGATCACCTTCAAGGCTTTTATGGCAGCATCCACGGGTCCATTGCCGCTGGCCGATGCTTCGAACTTCTCGCCGCTGATGTTCAGCCCGATGGCAGCGACGCTGCGGACACCCATGCCAGTAGTTACTTGCAGGTAATCGAGCTTGATGGCGTGCGCTGCCGTGCGGTCGGCACCAGCCAACATGAGGATGTCGTCGTCCGTGATTTCCTTCTTCTGGTCGGCCAAGCGGAGGAATGCTTCGTAGGTTTTGTCCAGGACGTCACCGTCCATCTCCATGCCGAGGACGCTCAGGCGATGCTTCAGGGCTGCACGTCCGCTGCGGGCTGTGAGGAGGATAGAGTTCTCGTCAATGCCAACGTCTTTGGGATCCATGATTTCGTAGGTACCCACATTCTTCAGCACCCCATCCTGATGGATGCCGCTGCTGTGGGCAAAGGCATTGCGCCCGACAATGGCCTTGTTGGGTTGCACAGGCATGTTCATGAGCGAACTGACAAGGCGAGAAATGGGATAGATTTTCTGGGTGTTGATGTTCGTATCGATGCCTATGCCTTTGTGGCACTTCAGAATCATGGCTACTTCCTCGAGGCTGGTGTTGCCAGCACGTTCGCCGATACCGTTGATGGTCACTTCTGCCTGACGGGCGCCGTTGAGGATGCCCTCCATCGTGTTGGCCGTTGCCATGCCGAGGTCGTTGTGGCAATGGGTGGAAAGGATAGCCTTTCCTGCACTGAGGCCATCGACATGCTCCATCAAGTATTTGATTTTTTCGCCAAACTCCTGCGGCAGGCAATAGCCTGTGGTGTCGGGGATGTTGCAGACGGTGGCACCAGCCTTGACAACAGCCTCGATGACACGCGCCAGATATTCATTGTCGGTGCGACCAGCGTCTTCGGCATAAAACTCCACGTCTTCAACGAAACGTTTGGCGTACTTCACGGCAGCCACCGCACGCTCGATGATTTCCTCGCGATTGGAGTTGAACTTGTATTTGATGTGTGAGTCGCTGGTGCCTATACCCGTGTGAATACGCTTGTGCTTGGCATACTGCAATGCCTCCACAGCCACATCAATATCCTTTTGCATCGCCCGGGTCAACGCACAGATGGTTGGCCACGTGACGGCCTTGGAGATCTCTATCACACTGTTGAAATCTCCTGGGCTGGAGACAGGAAAGCCAGCCTCGATGACATCAACGCCAAGCGCTTCCAACTGTTTGGCAACCTGTATCTTCTCTACAGTATTGAGCTGACAGCCTGGCACCTGTTCTCCATCGCGCAAAGTCGTGTCGAAAATAAATAGTCTGTCGTGCATTTTCTATCTTTAGTTAATATTTGCTGCAAAAGTACGGCTTTCTGCTTTCAGAAACAAATAAAGGAGGAAGTTTTTCGCGGAAGTATCAAAAGAGACAAATTTCTTTGGCCATTCCGACGGAAAGCCGTAACTTTGTGGCCGTATGAGCGAAAAAAGCAGTCTTCAAGACACCGTCGAACAGCGATTAAGACTCTACCTGGAGGCTAACCAGTTGAGACAGACCAAGGAACGGTTTGCCATCTTGCGTGCTGCATACGATATAGAAGGAACCTTCACCATAGAAGACTTGCAGAAAAAGATGCAAGAAGAGCGCTTTCCTGTCAGCACGGGAACGTTGTATCAGACGACGCAGATTCTCGTTCAGGCCAACTTGCTCATCCGGCATCCATTCTCATCGTCCTCCACAGTCTTCGAGCGGATTGCAGACAACCGTCCACGCAGCTATCAGATTTGCAACAACTGCCATCGCATCACGCGCATTCGAAGCAAGGAACTGGCCACGAGCCTCGAAACCTATCATCCTCGCTCCTTCGCTGTCAGCTATAGGATTGTCTATGTCTATGGCACCTGCGCCACCTGCCAGCGAATCATGCACAAACGACTTAAAACAAAGTAGAATACATTCAACATTCAATACCCACGATATGACTCAAGGTAAGGTTGACGCCCTGCTGGGCATCGTCTTCGGCGATGAAGGAAAAGGAAAAGTCGTCGATGTCTTCACCCCACGCTACGATGTCGTAGCACGTTTCGCCGGCGGTCCCAATGCTGGACACACCATCATTTTCAACGGCAAGAAATTCGTCCTGCGCTCCATTCCATCTGGCATCTTCGATGAAGGAAAAATCAACATCATCGGCAACGGATGTGTCATCGCGCCCGATCTCTTCATGCAGGAAGCACAAGAATTGGAAGCTGCCGGCTATGACCTCCGCAGCCGACTCCACATCAGCACACGGGCACACCTCATCCTGCCCACACACCGCGTTCTCGACCGCGCCTACGAAGCCGCCAAAGGTAAAAACGCCGTCGGCACCACGGGAAAAGGAATCGGGCCTACTTATAGCGAAAAAGCCAGCCGAACAGGACTGCGCGTGGGCGACATCATCCACGATTTCCCTGCCAAGTACGAAGCCCTCAAGGCCCGACATGAACAGATCCTACGCGACCTACATTACACCGACTACGACATCCAAGACGAGGAAAAACGCTGGCTCGAAGGCATCGAGTACATGCGACTCTTCCCCCTCACCGATACGGGAATCGAGATAAACCGCCTTCTCGCAGAAGGCAAAAACATCCTCGCCGAAGGAGCACAAGGCACCATGCTCGACATCGACCACGGCACCTATCCCTTTGTATCGTCCTCCAACACCACCACCGGCGGTGTCTGCACAGGACTTGGCATTGGCCCCAATAAGATCGGCGAGGTGTATGGTATCTTCAAAGCATACAGTACACGCGTCGGGGCTGGTCCTTTCCCTGTCGAGCTTTTCGACGAGACTGGCGACCGCCTGCGAGAGATTGGGCATGAATATGGTGCCGTGACAGGACGCAACCGTCGCTGCGGATGGATTGACCTCGTCGCCTTGCGCTATGCCATTATGATCAACGGTGTTACACAGCTTATCATGATGAAGAGCGACGTCCTTGATGGTTTCCCCGTCATTCGTGCCTGTGTGGCCTACGAACGCGATGGCATCCGCACCACTGACATGCCATTTGACACTGAAGGATGGAACGCCGTCTATCGCGACCTTCCCGGCTGGAACGAAGACCTCACCACAATGACCTCTGAAGACCAATTCCCAAAAACCTTCCGCGACTACATCCACTATCTCGAAACGGAACTTCAGACGCCCATCACGATTATCTCCGTAGGTCCCGACCGCGCTCAAACCATCGTACGCGCATCATAAACAATCGCTGGACATTATAGAAGAAGGACGTACCAAATCATATTGATACGTCCTTTCTTTATTCTGAAATAGAGGAATCCTACTTCTTTGCAGTTTTCTTAGCCGGAGCTGCCTTCTCTGCTTTCTTGGCGGGAGCCGCTTTCTCTGCATTCTTAACAGGAGCCGCTTTCTTAGCAGGAGCTTTCTTGGCCACTGGCTTAGATGCCTTCTTCTCATCCTTTGCCTCTTCTGGCTGGAGCTTGGAGAGGCGTGCCTGCAAACGGGCTATCTCAGCATCCTTGACGGTAATTTCGTCTGCTTGGTTACGAATGGTCGTGAGCAGGGCGTTCAGCTCATCGTTCTCAATCTCGCTGGGATAGAGAGCATTGACACGATTGATGAAGTCGCCGAGGATGTTCATGTAGTTGGTGAAAGCATCGTAGGGCGAATCGTAAATGCCACGATAGAAGCCGACACCCATGTTCTTGGTTGTCATGAAACGGAAGTTGTTGCTGGCCTGTATGCGATCCCAGTCTTGAGTGATACGACGGTCCTTGCAGATGAGCACGCGCTCTGCTACGCTGTAGAGTTTATGGAAGGCTTCGCGCTGCATCACATTTCCGAGCCAGCAGCTGGTGTCGCGTTCCTCGTCGTTCCAACTCATGGGGAAGGGTACATCGATTTGTCCGACGCTCTTCGACTTGGAGATAATCTCGGAAGGTGTGGCAAAGGTGATACCACGATCTTTGGCAACGGCTGGCAGTGCCTTGATGAACTCCAAGATGTTACTGCTGAGCGGCTGGTAAATGCCAAGAGCACAGAGCTCCATGAAAATATTGATGACCTTCTCCTCTTCTGGCAGCTGAGCAATCCAATCCATGTAGGTGTCTGCAAAGAGAGGATACTCACTCCAAGAAGAGTTATTGAAGCGGAGAGAGATGTCGTCGCTGAGCTTGTAGTCGCGCAGGAGTATCTTCAGATTCGGATTCTGGTTGCAGTGATAGAGGAAATGTGGTGACTTCCAACCGAGAATGTGCTTGGCACCTTCGGCAAGCATACCTTTGTAGCCCATTGAAGCCACAAGTCCACCGATGTCATCGCTATAGATGAGCGAGCTGTTGCGCAGTACAGTAGGCTTTTTCCCAAAAAGCTCTTTCATCTTCTTTGCCTGACGAGCCACTTCATCGCGGAAGACATCTTCACTGGCCAACGAACTGAGACCGTGGCTGTAGGGTTCGGCAAGGAACTCTGCGCAGCCTGTATCGTTCAGCTCTTGCAGCAACTCGATGACCTCGGGAGCATATTGCTCCAAGAGTTCAATGGCACAACCGCTGATGCTGAAAGCTACTTTAAAGGCTTTGCCATAGGTGTGAGCCATCTCAATGAAGGTCTTGATGGCAGGGATATAAGAACGCTCGGCTGTCTCGGTGATGCCGCGCTCGTTCTCGTAATCGTCGAAATAATAGTGATCCTTACCTATCTCGAAGAAGCGGTAACGCTTGAGATGGACGTTCTGGTGGATTTCGAAATATAAGCAAATTGTTTTCATAACAGTTATTATTCTATTTGATTTGTCATTCACCACGCCAGCTCTCTCCTCCCTTCACAGGAAGGGTTGAGGGGTGGGTCGTTTTTACTTTGACAGACACTGGTCGTAGAGTTTACGAATGCGTTCACCGACCTTCTCCCAGGTGATGCCATCGACCTCCTTCTTGCCTTCCACTTGCAGATATTCATGCAATGCGGGATTGGTGCAGAGGCTATACATGGCATCTGCCATTGCATCGATGTCCCAGTAATCGGTCTTGATGCACTTGTCCAAGATTTCGGCACAACCGCTCTGCTTGGAGATGATACTGGGCACACCGCTTTGCATGGCTTCCAATGGGCTAATGCCGAAGGGTTCTGAGACGGATGGCATGACATAGACATCGGAGTCGCGGAAAATCTCGAAGACCTGTTTTCCTTTCATGAAGCCGGGGAAATGGCAGCGGTCAGCGATGCCGTAGGCGGCGGCCATGTCTATCATGGCATTCATCATGTCTCCCGAACCTGCAAAGCAGAAGCGGACATTGCTCGTGCGTTCGAGCACACGTTTAGCAGCTTCGATGAAGTACTCTGGTCCTTTCTGCATGGTGATACGTCCGAGGAAGGTAACAACCTTCTCCTTACGGTCTTTGTAGGGCAGACGCTGATCCACGATTTCCTGTAGCTCTGGAGCCAAAGGATAGACAGCGTTATGCATGGCGAAGCACTTGGCAGGGTCTTGTCCGTAATGGTTAATGACGGTCTGACGGGTCAATTCAGAGACACACATGATGCAATCGGCATTGTCCATGCCGTTGCGTTCGATGCCATAGACAGTTGGATTGACGTTACCGCGTGAGCGGTCAAAGTCGGTGGCGTGAACGTGAATCACAAGCGGTCGGCCACTGACCTGCTTAGCGTGGATACCAGCTGGATAGGTAAGCCAGTCGTGGGCATGAATGATGTCAAACTGTTCTGTGCGGGCAACAACGCCTGCAATGATGCTGTAGTTGTTGATTTCTTCTGTCAGATTACCTGGATAGCCACCAGCAAACTCCATGCAGCCAAGGTCATTGACATGCATATAGTTGAAGTCGGCATAGATGTGATCACGATAGCGGTAATAGTCATCTGGCGACATGATGTTGCCTAAGCGCTGCCTGACATAGTCATAATTGACATCGCGCCAGGCGATAGGCACCGAATTCATGCCGATAATCTTGCAAGCGCTTTGGTCTTCATCGCCAAAGGGACGTGGCAGACACAACAGAGTATCGATGTCACCCTGTGCTTTCAAACCTTGCGATATACCATAGTTGGCGGTGGCGAGTCCACCGAATACGTGAGGAGGATACTCCCATCCGAACATTAATACTTTCATAGTTGCTTGATTTTAGGGAGTTATTCCATAATGTATTTATCCAAAAGCTTCACTACGCGCATGATTTCTGCCACATTCATGGCGAAGGACATGGCACCACGTCCATGGAAGGGCGGGTTGCCGTCAAAGACTTCGGGCAGGGTTCCGATGCAATGGTAGAAAAGTTCTTCTTCATAACCGACTAACTGACGCTCTACGAAGCTGACGCGAGAGTAGCCGAAGACTTTGAGACAGGCTTCAAGATAGAATCCCGCCAGCCAGGGCCATGCCGTGCCCTGATGGTAAGCGTAGTCACGCTGTTGCTGCGGTCCGACGTACATAGGGTTGTAGCCGCCACTCTTAGGTGAAAGGGTACGCAAGCCCTTGGGAGTAAGCAGTTCCTTAGTGCACATATCGAGCACACCTTTCTTCTGCTTGGCATCCAGAGGAGAGTAGTCGAAAGCACAGGCGAAGATCATGTTGGGTCGCACACTCCAATCGACGTTGGTGCCATCGACATAGTCGAGCAGATAGCCGTAATCATTGAGGAAGGTTTCAACGAAACTCTTCTTGGTCTTCTCCGCCATCTGTTCCAGAAGTTCGGCTTCGGCAGCATCGCTCATGTGGCGACAGACATTGGCACTGAACATGAGCGCATTGTACCACAAGGCATTGAACTCTACGATGTATCCTGAACGCGGCACGATGGGATGCCCGTTCTGACTGCTGTTCATCCATGTGATGGCTTTGTCGCGTCCATTGCTATAGACAAGGCCGTTATCGTGGATGTAGAAGTTGCCGTGTTTGCCAGCTTGCAGGAAATCCATGATGTCACGCAGGAGCTGACCGTACTTCCGAATGCCCTTGTCCATACCGACGAACTTGCAATACTGTTGAATACACCAAACAGCCCACAACAGGACATCGGGATGCTCCATCTCATAAATGCGTACGCTGAGCGGCTGACCTTCAATAAACTGATGGATGCCCTTCTCGGCAGTCGCCATCACCTGCTCAAAGTGCTCTACCTCGTTGTTGGTCAGGGTGAGACCTGGCAGCGAAATGAACATGTCACGTGCACGACACTTGAACCAAGGATAACCAGCAAGGACATAGGTCTCGCCCTCGCGGTAGTTAAGGAATTGGTGGGCACTGTTGACAAGGCAATGGTAGAAATTGTCGCGTGGCGTCCGAATGTTCACTTCGTAGTCGGCCAAATCCTTTAGCTTGGCTGGATTACATTCCTTAGTTCCTGCAGAGAAGACCACGCTCTCGCCCTTTTTGATGTCGAATTCAAAGAAGCCAGGTACATACAGGTCTTCGTTCGAGGCATAGCCGCGCTCGGTTTCCTTCGGATAATCGACACCGCGATACCAGTCAGGACGGAAAACCCACTCTGCCTTCTTGTTCAGTTGCATGTAGAGCTCGGGGTAACCAGGATACATACAAGTCTTGATGCCGTTCTTCACTTCCTGATAATCGCGGCTGGCGCGCGGGTTCTCGTGCGTGAATTCACGCACACTGCGGAAAGCCAACCACGGTTGCAGACGGAGCGTCGTTTTGGAGTGGGCATCGACCAGGGTGTAGCGCACCAGGACACGGTCTTCGAAATGCTGGAACATGAGTTCCCGTTTCAGGATAACACCACCGACGCGATAAAGAGTCGTGGGCACCTGTTGGCAATCATAGTCACGAATGTACTTGTGGCCACGAGGACTGTAATTGTCTCCTTGGTACTTGTGGAGGCCTAGATTGAATTCGGCGCCGTGCTGGATGACCGTGCAGTCGAGTGAAGAGAGCAAGACGTGGTTCTCATCGTCTAACTCCGGCACAGGCACGACCAGCATACCGTGATACTTGCGCGTGTTGCAATCCAGAATGGTCGAACACGAGTAAGCACCAGAACGGTTTGAACGCAGCACTTCCTTCTTCAGAGCTTCCTCCAGGTTTGTCATCAAGGTTTTGTCAAACTGTAAATAGCTCATAAGTTAGTTATGTTGGTTTTTTGATTCAAGAAATATCGCTTTTTCAAGGAGCTTTTGCCTATTTAGTCCCCAAAATTAGCGATTATTCTGGATTCACGAAAATATTTTTGAACAAAAATGAAGTCGAAGTTTGCTGAACTCGCATTTAATCTCTATTTTTGTGCCGTAAAACATAAAAATAACGTCCAGAAGAATCATGGCCAGAAAGAAATTGAACGTCAAAGATGTGCTTCCGCGCCTCTCATCCATACTTGACTTACTCGACGATAACCAACGCGACATGTTGACGAAACACACCATCGTGCAAGCTTACAAGAAAAACGAGCAAATCTATGCCGAAGGCGATGCGCCGGCCTACTTGTTATGCCTCGTTTCGGGAAAGGTGAAAATCTATAAGGAAGGCGTAGGCGGACGAATGCAGATTGTCCGTGTCATCAGGCCCGTACAATATTTTGGTTACCGCGCCGCATTCGCCAGCCAAAACTACGTGACGGCAGCGGCAGCTTTCGAGCCATCGGTCATCGTGAAGATTCCCATCGGAACGGTCATCCACCTGATGCAAGAAAGCACACGCCTGAGTTGGTTCTTCATCGAACGTTTATCCATAGACTTAGGACGTGCCGACGAACGCACGGTCAACCTTACTCAAAAGCATATTCGCGGACGCCTGGCAGAATCGCTGCTCTTCCTGAAAGACAGCTACGGCTTGGAAGAAGACGGCAGCACGCTCAGCATCTATCTCAGTCGTGAAGACCTGGCCAACCTCTCGAACATGACCACCTCCAACGCCATCCGCACACTCTCCAATTTTGCTACAGAACGTCTCATCGCTATCGACGGACGTAAAATCAAAATCATCGATGAGATGAAACTGGAAAAGATTAGCAGGATTGGATGAACGTATAAACGAGATGGCCGATTCGTATATCCGTGTTGGCTATTTCGTATATACGAATCTGCGATCTCGTATATATGTTCCTTGCAATATCTTAATGGCTGGGAATGATGAACTGCACGTGCTCAGGCATAATGCCCACCTCGAACGGAGCATGAATATCGTTGACAACCATGCCGTCCGTGCTGATGGCAGCATTCCTGACATCGGCAAAACGAATACGACGCGGTGTTCGATAAGCGCGCACATTCTTATGCCCCAGGAAACCACCAGTGAAAAGCATCCACATTCCTTCAAAAAGTTGTGTCACTCCAGGGTGTGAGATGGTAGAAACGTCAAGCATTCCGTTGTAGGGTACTGCGTTCGGCGTCTGACCGTAGCCTCTGCAGTTGCCTACACAGACACTCATCAGCCGACGCTCAATTTGCTCTTCATTGATTTTGAAACTCATTCGCGTCTCCAAACGTTGAAAGAGCAACAATATCATGCTTGCGAAATAAGACAACGTGGACAATCCGAAAATGCGACGGGTCTTATACTTCAGTTTCATCACATTGGCCACAAGTCCCACGTTGATGCAATTCAAGAAATAACGTGTCGTATCGCCATCCTTCACAAAGCCTACATCCACTTTGCGCACACGACGTCGGAGGAGATCGTCAACTGTCTTCTCGTCGTCTTCCTCTGTAACCCCCCAGAAGGAAGCGAAGTCATTGCCACGCCCATTTGGAATCACACCCAGCACCACTTGGTCACGCATCTCGTCGCCCATCGACAGCAATCCATTCAACGCCCTGTTGAGCGCAGAGTCGCCCCCCACAATGATGAGCGTGCCATAGCCATTCTTGCAAAGCATCTTTGTGAGACGACCAACAGAATCTGGATTCTCACTCTGAACGAAATCGTATGCCACGCCGCGAGCTTCCAGCAATTCCTTGATTCGTTCCCAACGCTTCTGCGAACGGCGGACACCTTGCTTTGGGCAATAGATGATACCCCATCGGGAAGCGATTTCTTCCCCCTTACCCTCATTTGTTGGGAGGGAAGACGTTACTTGTGCTACTGATGTATTTTCCATATATGAATGTTAGACGGGATGAAGCGTTTCTTGAAAAGTATTTACTCCTTTCTCTACCGTGGAGGGGCAAGAGAGAGTTTCCACAATAGTCTCCACAATAGCTTCCACCGGCTTTGTTGCATCCACCCACCGTATTTCCACGCCACGCCGCTCCATGCCGCGAAAATAAGTCATCTGCCGCTTCGCAAACTGATGGATGGCAATCTCCAATTGGCGAACCATCTCGCCATAAGTGAGTTGCCCCATGAGGTAGAGCGTCAAGTAGCGATATTCGAGACCATAGCTGATGAGTGCTTCCGGTGCAACTCCATTGTCCAATAACCGTTGCACTTCTTCCACCATGCCCTCCTCCTCCAACCGCTTGTGCAGACGGCGACTGATGCGCTCACGACGCAATTCACGAGGAACATCAAGTCCGATTGTCAGTGAACGCAAATGAGGAAAAGGCTCGGTCTCGTCAATACGATGCTCTCGATAGAACTCTTCTATCTCAATCGCCCGGATGGCGCGCCGGGCCGTGTCCACGTCCGTGGTATTGTGCAGACGCTTATAGGTCGATAACAATTCTGTCAACTCTTTCAAGCTCTTGCCTTCCAAACATTCGCGAAGCGATGGATTGACAGGCACCTCCACCAACTTATAAGCACGCAGCACACTCTCGATGTACAATCCTGTGCCGCCACAGAGAATAGGCATTCTCGCGCGCGTACATATATTATTATATGCTTTAAGGAAGTCACGCTGAAACTCAAACACCGAGTACTTCGTGCCTGCTTCAGCAATATCGATGAGGTGGAAGGGAATCGTCCCATACTCGCTCAGATCCTTGCCCGTGCCAACGTCCATGCCTCGGAACACCTGGCGCGAGTCGGCACTGATAATCTCGGCAGGACAACCGCCGAACACATCAGTTCGTGCCGCCAACTGCGTGGCGACAGCCGTCTTTCCGCACGCCGTGGGGCCGAGTATGGTGATGAGGTCTGGCATATCTGCGGCAAAGGTACAAAGATTTTGCTGTTCAGCAAAAAAGAGGCTTGGAAATTTGGCTTTCACGAAAGAATGTAGCACATGGAACTCATCGACGAGAGAAAATGTGACGATGCCGAAGAACAACAAAGGCCGCCTGGAAAAACCAGACGGCCTGTTAATGTGTTGCTTGCAAGCAAAGTTCTTACTTCAGCTCAGCGAGGTACTTGATGGTGCGAACCATCTGGCTGGTGTAGCTGTTCTCGTTGTCGTACCATGCAACCACCTGTACGAGGGAGTTGCCGTCGTCCATCTTGCTGACCATAGTCTGGTTAGCGTCGAAGAGAGAACCGAACTTCATGCCGATGATGTCGCTGCTGACGAGCTTCTCCTCGGTGTAGCCGAAGCTCTCGTTGGTAGCAGCCTTCATGGCAGCGTTGATGCCCTCAACAGTAACCTCACCCTTCACAACAGCGTGCAGGATGGTGGTGGAACCGGTGGGAGTCGGAACGCGCTGAGCAGCGCCAATGAGCTTGCCGTTCAGTTCGGGAATCACGAGGCCGATAGCCTTGGCAGCACCAGTGCTGTTGGGAACGATGTTCTGGGCACCGGCACGTGCGCGCTGTACGTCGCCCTTGCGCTGAGGACCGTCGAGGATCATCTGGTCGCCAGTGTAAGCGTGAACAGTGGTCATGATACCGCTCTGGATGGGAGCGAAGTCGTTCAGAGCCTTAGTCATAGGAGCCAAGCAGTTGGTGGTGCAGCTGGCAGCGCTGATGACGGTGTCGGCGGGAGTCAGTGTCTTGTGGTTGACGTTGAACACAATGGTGGGGAGGTCGTTGCCTGCAGGAGCAGAGATGACAACCTTCTTTGCACCAGCGGTCAGGTGAGCAGAAGCCTTCTCCTTGGAGGTGTAGAAACCTGTGCACTCCAGCACGACGTCCACATCCAGCTTGCCCCAAGGCAGCTCAGCAGCGTTGGGAATAGCATAGATGGTGATCTTCTTACCATCGACGACGATGTAGTCCTCGCCTGCTTCTACCGTGTGCTTGTTCTCGCCGAACTTGCCGCAGAAACCGCCCTGAGCGGTGTCGTACTTCAGCAGGTGAGCCAGCATCTTGGGGCTGGTGAGGTCGTTGATAGCGACTACTTCATAACCTTCAGCCTCGAACATCTGACGGAATGCGAGGCGACCGATACGGCCGAAACCGTTAATAGCAACTTTTGTCATTTCTTTTTCTTTTTGGGTTAAAAGGTGATTAAATAAAGTATTAAAAAATGATTTGCGAAAAATATACCTGTGACAACTTTGTTTCAACCGCAATTGCAGTATTCAGCACTCTTACACGCCACAAAAAGTAGTGTTGCGAGCACCAAAATAAGACAAATTTGGGTTTTTGAATACATCTTTTTCTGTTTTTCGCCGCAAAAGTACAAAATTTGTTTTATATTTGCGCCATCAAACCCCAAAAATAATAACAAATATGGCAAATTTCATTCAAGAATTCAAAGACTTCGCGATGCGAGGCAATGTAATGGACATGGCAGTCGGTGTTATCATCGGCGGCGCTTTTGGTAAAATCGTGTCATCGTTGGTCGATGATGTGCTCATGCCTGCTATCGGCATGGTGACGGGCAATGTCGATTTCACCGGATTGGTATGGAAGATTGGTGAAGGCGAAGATGCTGCCGTGCTGAAGTACGGCAACTTCATCCAGAACACCATCGACTTCCTGATTGTGGCGTTCTGCATTTTCTGCATCATCAAGGCCATCAATGCTGCTGCCAAGAAGAAGGAAGAGGCGCCCGCTCCTGCTCCAGAACCTCCTGCTCCTTCCAAGGAAGAGGTGCTCCTCACCGAGATTCGCGACCTTCTTGCTAAGAAGTAAGTCTTTTGGATTTGAAAAAAATGGGGCTGTGTCAGAAACAAACGACACAGCCTCTTTTTTTATTATCTCATCCGCCGAATAGACTTCCTCTGGTATAAGGCTCTAACGGTGAATGTTGTCATTTCATTTTGACACTACCGCTCATCTTTCATGCCTAAGCTGTCCTTCAATTGTCGAACCGCCTGCCGACGGGTGTCTTCATCGGCCAGCAACAGTTCTGAGAGGTCTTCAGCCAGCCGCTGCAAAAGGGGCTTCGGTGTTTCTGCGGGCGTAGGTTCCTCAAAGTCCAACTCTGTCTGCACAGAAACCGGTTCCAACGGCAGTTCCTCGTCGAAGTGGGAATTGACTTGCGGCTCCGCGGCTTCGACAGTTTCCACATAGGCTCTCAAACCGTTGAGAAGGCCGTCGAACTTGTCTGAAGAGAGGAACACGGCATCTTCGCCGCCGTCGAGCACACCTTCGAAGAGCGAAGCCTTGAAATGAAGGCGAGAGAGCATGTCCTCCTCGATGGTTCCAACAGAGATAAGGTTAATGACCTCGATGCCACTCTGTTGACCTATGCGGTGAATGCGTCCGATGCGCTGCTCGAGTACGGCTGGGTTCCACGGAAGGTCCAGGTTGATGACAACGTTGGCCACTTGCAGATTCAAGCCCGAAGAGCCTACGTCTGTGGAAAGGAAGACCCGCACGGAAGGGTCGGTCTGGAAGGTGTCCACACGCTTCTGTCGCTCAGCGGCGGGAATGCTGCCGTGGAGATAGACATACTCTACCCCACTCCGCTCCAGCTCTTGTGCCACCAGCCGCGTCATCCGCTCCCATTGGCTGAAGATGACGACTTTTGAGTGCACTTCTGCCCCTTGCACGATGTGACCTTCTCCGTTCACCGTCACTCCACACTCGTCGAGGATGTTCATCGTTTCTTCGACCTTCGTATCGAAGCGGCTGTGCTCGTCCAGCAGGAAGAGGCTGTCACATGCCATGCGCATCTGAGACAGCGTGAGCAACAGCTGACGGCGGTCCATCTCGGAAAGGAAATGCTGGCGATGCCATTTGGCAACGAGGCGTGCGACCTGCTGTTTCAGGTCGTGATGGGCTTTCGTCTGCTCGACGGTCATGGGCACGAAGAGGTTCTTGTCAATACGGGCAGGCAGTTGCAGGGCTACGTCCTGCTTACGACGCCGCAGCATGACACCATCAATACGGTGGCTGATGTCCGAGAGATTGTGATAGCCGATGGTGCGACCGTTCACGTCCGTCATAATATAGCGGTCGCGGAACAGGTAATAGGGCGAGAGCAGGAACTGATCCACCAATTCCACGATGCTATAGAGTTCTTCCAGACGGTTCTCCAGCGGTGTGCCGCTGAGGATGAGCGCATAGCGGGACGTGATCCGACGCACGGCCTTGGCCACCTGCGTGTTCCAGTTCTTCAGACGTTGCACCTCGTCGAGGATGAGCATATCTGGCGACGCCACAAGGGCTGACGCACTTTGGCCGACGATGCTGTTGTAAGAAGCTATTTTGAAAAACGCCTCGCCTTCCATCTGCTCCTGCCGCCGTTCGGGAGTGCCTTCGACGACCGACACAGAAGCATCGGTAAAGCGTTCAATCTCACGCTTCCACTGGAACTTCAGCGTCGTCGGACAGAGGATGAGCACGCTGCTCACGAAACCTTCTCGACGCAACAGCTCTGCCGTGGCAATGGCTTGGACGGTCTTGCCGAGCCCCATCTCGTCGGCCAGAATGGCACGGCCCGCACGGGCGGCAAAGCGCACGCCCTCTTTCTGGTAAGGATAGAGCGGCGCGTGCAACAATGTGTCCAGCACCTCATAGGTGTAGCGTTCGTCCACGGTCTTGCGGCGGGCAATGGCTTCGCGTTGCTCTATCACGAAGTCGCGCGCGTCAGGGTAGCATCGGAAACTGCCATCGATGGCTTTGGCTGCCGCCAAAAAGTCTCCGAAGTACTCGTAGGCATGGGGCATGAGCGTTCCAAGCTCATCAAAGTACTTGGCTGCCAACGTCTTGAACTGTTCCTCACACGTCTGGCCAATGCGGATGCGTACGCGCCGCTCGTTGCTGCGATAGCTCAGATAGACGCTGGTGTAGGCGGGCAGGTCGCGATGAATGCGTTTGTGATGATCGGCAATCCACTGGCGCGCGGCCTCGATATGCTTACACGTGCCAAGCTGAGAGGTTTTGAAGTCCATGCAGTCGCAGTAGTTCCACGGACTTTTTGGCCCTCGATAGACAACCTTATAGACACCTCCCGACTTGGGACTGCGCACTCGGTACTCGCCTGGGTTATAGCGTTCTGAAACGCATTCCACCTCCAGCTCCTCACGCTGTGCCTGCTGCATCCGCAGCATCACTTGCCACTCTTCAAGCGTCATGCCTTCCGGCTTCACCAGATGGTTCAATCGCTGCTTCGGTAAATCGGCGTACTTCATATTCGATTTCATTTAGCGTCGGCTCTTTCTACCCGACGAGCCTACTAAGTCGATGGCAAAGATAGCGTGTTTAGATGGAATAGCCAAGGAAATGTACTGAAAAACGTCGTTGCAAAAGGCAAAAATCACCTTCATAAACACTGTGCATTGCAGGTGGGTATGCAATAATGAGCCGGAAGGTGTACACGTTCTGAAGGGAAGGTGTACACCCTCCGCCATTCAGGAGCACACGTTGAGAACAACAGAAAAGGACACCACTTCCTACACTGTATTTTTTGCGATAAAACCCTCAATCCCTCACCATACGAGCTAAGCATCTGTTTGAAAGGCGGTTGCAGGTGAGGGATTGGTGAGGAATAGGTGAGGGATGGTGAGGGATTAAGGAACCAAGGCAATCACACTGAAGGATGATATGATTGACTTTCATCAATTCCTCACCATCCCTCACCTATTCCTCACCTAAGTCTCACCTGTAAAACGCTGCATATCAAATTATTGCGTGAAAAGGTGAGGGATTGAGGGTTTTTCCATAAAAAACAGGAGGGTGGAGTGATTCAGCTCTTCGTAAACGTCTGAATCCAATCTATCAATCGCGCATAGACTGGATTCTGGCGCAGAAGGGCAGCGTTGCCGACAAGGAGCAAATGCTCGCGGGCACGGGTCATGGCGACGTTCAGCTTGCGGTCGATGATGCGGCCGTCTTCCTCGAAAGAGAGTTCGGTCAAGAAGTCGATCTGAGCAGGATGGTGGACGGTCAGGCCGTAGATGATGGTGTCGCGCTGGCTGCCTTGGTAACGTTCCACGGTGTCAATAGTGAGGGCTTCCATCGGCACATGGCAAGCTTCCTTCTCCTCCTCTCGCCCAATGGCTGTGCGCACGGCGGCAATCTGGTTGCGATAAGGGACAATGATGCCGAGGCTGTCGGGTCCAAAATGGTTGCCCAAACGATGATAGAGGTCAAGGACATAGCGGGCAATGACTTCTGCTTCGGCCACATTGACCTTCTCGGAGGCTTGAGCACCTGAAAAAGCTGGCACATCGACAAAGGCGATGCGAGGCCAGTCGTCAGGCGGAAGCGTGACGACCTGATGGGGCAGCGGAACCGGAAGCAATCGACCGCCGTAGAAAACGTCGTTGGGGAAACGAGCGATGTCGGGGTGCATACGACCCTGACGGGTCAGCTGGTAGGTGACGCGAGGATCATCGGCATACTTTTTCAACAGGCGTTCAAAGAGCGAGAGGCGGCAGTTGGTCAAGCCGATGGCTTTCAGTTCAGGGCTGTTGACGCGGGATTCCTCCACCGACTGCTGCACCACGGCGGGCAATTGCTTGTGGTCGCCAATCATCACCAGCTTGCGGATGGACGCACGGCCCTCGTTCTGCGCCGCCAGAAGGCTCATCAGGTGCGGCTCCAGAATTTGCGAAGCTTCATCGATGATGGCCAACGAAAAGGATCGCAAGCCAAGCAGATGGACGTGGGCAGACAACGCAGTTGTCGTGCCGACGATGACACGTGCTTCCAATAGGAGACGACGCAACTGGTCGAGAGTCTCACACGACGGCACTTGCTCTTCCAACAGACGAGACCTATATTCCTCTGCGCAAGAATAACGGCTACCGACACGCAGGAAACCGATGCCGGCTTCAGTGAGTTTACTGCAAATCTCATCCACTGCACGATTGGTGTAGCTGAGAAGCAGCACTGAGGATGACAAATCTGACAACTCCTCACGCAGGGTAGTCATCAACCCAAAGGAGGTCTTGCCTGTTCCCGGCGGACCGATAATCAAGAAGAGGTCAAGAGCCTGACGAACTCGCAAAGCCAAGTCATTGAAATCACCGTGGTTGAGACGGAGTTGACGACTTTCATCTACCCTGGGAGGACGTTGCAAAAGCAACAGGTCACGGCGTTCTTGCGGGGAAGAGAGGAAGGCATGCATCCCACGATAGAGAGGAGCAAACGAGGATTCGAGCAGATCATGCTCAATCGCCCACGGCTGTGAAGCACTGCGCAGGAAGACATGGGCATCGGTCTGGGAGGCACGCAACGACAAGATAATCTGCGACTGAGTCATCTCGACAATCGTGCCACGGAAGACCATCGTCCGACAAACATCCGGCTCTGTTCCAGCCTGATAAGGATAAAGAATCACGATGTCGCCCACGCGGAAATTGACTGCTCCTTCCCACTCATTCCCAAGCGGACTTTTTAGCGTAACACTGTCCACACGCCCTTCATCGCCCACAGCTGGACTTATCAATGAAAGATCGACAAAAATGTCACCCGAAACCATCTTCTCTTCCAACGTCTGTAGCCATTTGGCCGAGAAACCAGCATTGTCGGGTGTTCCTGTGCCGACCTTTGCCTTCCAGTGTTCGGCAGCAATAAATGTTAAAAAGCGCTGATAATAAGCAAGCTCTAACGGCGAACACGTATGCAAAGGAGCCAGCAAAGCCGCCAACTGAGGACGCACATATTGTTGCCATAACTTGCCCGCCTGACCGCGTTCATTCAAGGTTTCAGGCGTCAGTGTGGTCAGCACGTTCAGGCCGCCACGGGCATACTGACGTTCGGCATCGACAATGCCGTTGCGCACACGAATGGCACGAAACAACATATCCTCCGAAAAGCCCACTTGCTGCAAGGCATTCGGGTATTTGGAGTAAAGCAGGAAAGCCTGAACATCCGAATCATTCCCAACGTTACCATCGCTTCCATATTTCAGTAACGTCATATACAACAATAACTGAATATAATGCTTCAACTGAGGCACGGGCGTTTCAGGATCTGGCTGCGGAAATGCACCCTTCCCTGATTTCTGTTCAATGAGCAAACGATGATCCAACTGCAAGAAATCCATACGACCCTGCAAACCCAACAACTCGGAAAAGAAGGAGGGTTCTAACATCACCTCACGAGCATCATAATGACCTGCCATCAAAGGCAAGTCCTTACGGACAGCACGGCGAATATTCAGCTGCTGTGCTCGTCCCTGATCATGGAAATGCGCGCTAAGATTAGCGGCTAACAGACTGATGGCGTGAGTCTTGAAGAAATCACGAACACTGTCTATATATTGACGCTCATACCCGTTTCCAACCGAGGCATGAACTTCCTCATCCAACAACTGGCTTGCCAGATTTCCCAGCACTAACGCCTCACTACTTTGGCTCGGACGAATCTTGTTCAGCAAATATACCAACGGCGATTCGGCATAACTTTCGAAACACGAAGCTATAGCCGAGATATCCACTAAATAATCTGGTTCTAAAATAACAAGCAAGGGAGAAATAGTGTCCACGCTATTCTCCTTTTCAACGATTGATTTCGAAGTAGGTGCACAGATAACATTCAACCTCAACCCATCCTCAAGCATCGGCAACAGATAACGCCAATCAAAACTCGAATCATCAAACAACGAAACACGAATCATTCTGCCTCCAAACACCTCGGAACCATAAACAAAACTTTCATCCCAATGAACGGCTCTCAACCGAACACATTGGAAACAAGCTTTAACACCATCCATGCCCTGTATCATCCTATCAACCTATTATATGTAAACAAAAAACCATTGAAGCTATCAACTGGAAAGCAATCCATCTTTGTCTGATCACGTATGAAAGAAGCACATCCAAACACAAACAAAGTGAAGACACTACGGTGATAAGGATGAAATGATATTAACAACGCGTGAACACTTATTAAATAACTGATATTTTGAAAAAACATCTATTTCGCCTCAAAGATAAAAACTATCCGCGGATTGACCTAATAATCCATAAGAAAAGAATACACAGAAAGGCGGAACTACTCTAACGCACAAACGCCAAGAGCCCCGGCATCCTTCCGGACGTCGGGGCTCCAGCATCAAGGGGCGGCTACCTACTCTCCCACTCTCGCAGTACCATCGGCGCAAGCGGGCTTAACTTCTCTGTTCGGGATGGGAAGAGGTGGGACCCCGCCGCTATAGCCGCCTAAGTCTTTCCGG
>JAGCPY010000056.1 GCA_017965425.1 Bacteroidaceae bacterium
CATTTCCCTCACCATCCCTCACCTATTCCTCACCAATCCCTCACCCATAATGATTTGGTTGACAGCGAAATATGTGAAAAGGTGAGGAATTGAGGGATTCTCCTCCAAAAACACATGGAAGGAGGAAAGAGCTGTTCGCTCCATAAAGAAGGTGTACACCTTCCAGCAGGAAAGTGTACACCTATCGTCTTGAATATCTGTACGTTCAGATGCTTATTACTTGATGTACTCCGCCAAATCGGTGAGGCGCATGTCGCCTTTGCGCAGGAACGTGTCGTGCATGGCAAAGGCTGCACTGAGGCAGTGGTGGGTGTGACCGCTGTACTTCTCGGCATATTTGAGATAGTCGCGAAGCATGGGTTGGTAGTCGGGGTGAGCCACCTTGATGAGTTCCTCAGCCTTTTCCATCGCACACTTACCACGCAGGTCGGCTACACCGTACTCGGTGATGACGGCATCGACGAAGTGGCTGGTGTGATCGATGTGGCTTGCGAAGGGAACGATGCTGCTGATGGCTCCGCCCTTGGTGGTGGAACCGCAGGTGAAGATGCTCAGATAGCTGTTGCAGGTGAAGTCAGCCGAACCGCCAATGCCGTTCATCATCTTGGTGCCGCAAATCTTTGTCGAGTTCACGTGGCCATAGATATCTGCTTCGATGGCAGTATTTAACGAGCAGACGCCGATGCGGGCGATGACTTCGGGGTTGTTCGAGATTTCGGAGGGGCGCAGCACGAGCTTGTCCTTGAAGAAGTCGATGTCGTCGTAGATGCCTGTCAGACATTCGTTCGTGACGGTCAGCGAACAAGCACTGGCACTGAGCACACGGCCTTCACGCATGAGCTGCACAGGAGCATCTTGCAGCACCTCGGTGTAGATGTTGAAGTTGGGCACTTCTGTCGAATGGCCGAGGGCGCCCAGCACGGCGTTGGCACCGCTGCCCACACCGCTTTGCAGGTTCAGGAATGTGGGAGGAATCTTTCCCTCACGCATATTCTGGACGAGGAAGTCGGCCACGTTCTGGCCAATCTTGGACGTAATGGGGTCTGGATCCTTGAAGGCACGAGCCTCGTCGGGGATGTTGCATTCGATGATGCCCAAGATGCGGTCAGCATCCACTTCCACGTAGGGCTTGCCAATGCGGTCATTGGGCTTGGTGATGTTGATGGGCGTGCGATAAGGATGGTACTCAATCTCATAGACATCGTGGAGTCCCTTGCTCTTCGGGCTGTGGAAGGCATTGACTTCCACGAAGATGCCACGCTTGGCCAGACGACAGACAGTGGGACTGATGCCGCCAGCTGCGGTGAGGAAGATGTGAGCCTTGGAGCCGTGAACCTCTACGTCGCAGGCCTCAATGATAGCCCAATCGACATCACCGAGATAGCCCTGACGGATCTGCGTTGCCATGTTGCTGAGGTTGAGGTCTGTGTAACGGATCTCGTTCAGGTTGACGTGCTTGCGGAAGTCGGGGTTGGTGGTGTATGGTGCGCGGAGGCCGATGGCCTGCTCGTTGGCGAGCACACCGTCGCAGCTCTGTCCAGTGCTGGCGCCTGTGAAGATGTTCACTTTGAAGGGGCGACCAGCCTCGTGCTCGGCATGAGCTTTCTTAGCCACCTCGGCGGTGACGCATTTGGGTACGCCGGCAGGAGTGAAGCCCGAGAGGCCCAGTGTGTGGCCGTTCTCAATCTGTGCTGCGGCTTCGGCAGCAGTGATGCGTTTAATCATTTCTTCGTTCGGTTATGGAGTGATTGTTTTTTTGCGGGTGCAAAGTTAGACATTATTTGTGAGTTAAGAAAGACTTTTTCCCTTTTTTTGCCTAACCCTTATTTCCTGCCGCAAGAGAACTTAAGTTCATGGCTTAAAATACATAAGAGTCCCACCCGTGGAACAATCATGTTGTGTTCTTAACAGGGCTTTCCTTCAAAGGCTTGAGTTGTCCTCTTGGAAGAGCGGATCTTCGGGCATGACCATGATGGGCTTCTGCTCAGATTCTTTCAACAGCTGTTCAGGAACGAACTCTTTGTCCACGACAAGACGGAACATGTATTCGCGGAACCAGCGGGCTGTCATGATGAGATAGCCATTGTGTCCCGAGGAAACGCCCCATGAGTTTTCGACCTTCCACTTTACTGGCTTTCCGTCCTTGTCAAGATCAACGGCGGTGAGGGTCATGGCGTGTGTGGAGCCGCTGTCGAACGTGGCGATGCGGTTGGCTTTGTTCATGGGGAAGGTCGTGTTGAAGAGCGAGGCATAGTCGAAGTTCTCTGTGTCGGCATATCCACGCTTGCGGTCGAGTTGTTTGCCCACGTCGTAGCTGCTGTAGAGCTTTCGACCCGCCTTCAGCTGTGCGATGGCCAGCTGTTCGATGTCCTCCATCGGCAGGTTGAGGTAGCACCAGTTCATGCCGTCGTATGTGTGGCGATCCCACTCAACTTCGTAGGTCTTATGATACGCTCGCCGCGGGTCGTTCATGACCATGATGAAGGAGCCTTCGAGCTGGCGGCCTCCCATGATTTCGGCGTAGAACGACTGCGGGGTGTATTTCTTTGCCTCCGTTCGCTTTTCTCCCTTCTTGTCGCGGAAGGCGTAGGTGAACTCACGGACGGGTTCGCCGTAGGCAAGTGTGAGCATTTGGTAGATGTCGCCAAGCATGGTTGTCTTGCGTTGAAGGATGTCGTCGGGTTTCTTCTTGTCTGCAACCATACGGCGCAGCTCGAGGCCATACTCGCGCAACTTGGACGTGAGGAGCGAGCGGAACTTCGACGTGTTCTCGGTGGAGAACGTCTCTGGAGCGATTTCGGCTGGCACGAGGCCGTACTTGGGTGCGAGATCGACGAGGCCGCAGAACGTGCCGCCGTCGCCGATGGGATGCTGGAAGAAGAAACGCACGCGCTCGCTCTCCATCGGTTCCTTGGAGGTATCGATGACACCCTGTAGCATCAGGTTGGCCTTCTCCAACTGATCCCAGAAGAAGAGGTGGCCCTGCGAAAACTCCACGGTGAGCGAGTCGGCATGTCGGAGCGAGAAGTCGGAACGCAGGACGTTCATGCCCGAGAACATCCAGCAACGTCCACTCGACTTCTGGTCAGTGATGCTTTGTTTCGGTGTCTCGACATTGAACTGCGTGTCGATGGAACCGGCGTTGGCACGGTTCTTGGCCAAATCGTCGATGGCGTTGACGGCCAGGGCGTTGGTGAGGGCACGACTGAGTGTCGTGACAGGTTGCGTTTTTTGAATGGACGTGAGCATCTGAGCAGAGATGCCACCCTTCTTGGTTTTCTGTGCTGCCGATGAAAGGGCGAAGGACAGAGTCAAGACCAGTAAGATGTATTCTTTTTTCATAATAGACATTTATTTGCGTGCAAAGCTATTTAAAGTTTCCGACTTGGCCAAAGAAACGTCCGTTTTCTTTTGGCTGATTCCGAAACAATGTATATTTTTGCGCCGATGAAACGATATTTACTTATTTTATCAGCTACTTTGCTGGCAGCTCTTCGCCTGTCAGCACAGGAATGGATGCACGTCCATTTGAACCAGTTGTCAACGCCTTGGACGTTGCCAATGGCCATTGACAGCATCGACCATTTCAGCGTGACGGACGAACGAACGTTGCTGGGCGAGATGGCCAACGGATTCTGCATTCCCCTCTCTCCCGAACACATCGACAGCATCACGTTTGAGCTTCCTGACACCGTTGAAACCAAAGACCATTACCGCGTCTTCCAGCTGTTTGTCTTTACCAGCAACGGGCAGGAAATCAGCTCGAAAGACTACTATATTCCCTGCTATGTAGCCCTGAATGCCGACGGCAGCTATGACAATCGATTCGTCAGCGGACAAATCCGAGGACGGGGAAACAGCACGTGGGAATGGTATGACAAAAAGCCCTACCGTCTGAAGCTGGATCACAAACAGAAACTTCTCGGCATGGGCAAAGCTAAGAACTGGGTGCTGCTGGCTAACTACCGCGATGTCACCGACCTGATGAACACGTTTGTCTTCGAGCTGGGACGATGGATGGGACTGCCCTTCACCAACCACACGCGCTATGTGGAGCTGTTCATCAACAATCAATACGGCGGACTCTATCAACTCACGGAACAGGTGCAGCAGGGCAGCAGTCGCGTTGACGTAAGCGATGAGCGTGGCATCCTTCTCACCCTCGATGTGGACGATGGTCCCAACAACAACCCCAATGCCACTAACAACTTCTGGACAAAGGGCTTCAACATGCCGGCGGCGGTTAAGTTTCCTGAAAATGAACAATTGACGAAGATGCGTCGCGACAGTATACGTGATGTCTTCGCGATCCTGGAAGATGCCATCAAGCATAAAGACTTTGCGGCTGCCGACTCGCTTCTCGACATGGAGTCTTTCGTCCGCTACCTGTTGATTCAGGAGCTGGTTTATAACGTTGAGCTGTCAGCCCCACGGAGCATCTTCCTCCATAAGGACGGCGATGGCAAATGGATCATGGGTCCGCTTTGGGACTTCGACGGCGGCTTTGATTTCGACTGGAGCAATATGTACACGGGGCACACGTTCTTCACTGATTACCGTGAAACGGTCATGGGTTCAAATCCCGTCAAACGCAACGGCAATTACCCAAGCACGCCGCAGTTCTTCACCAACCTTTTCGGGTGCAAGGAGTTTGTACAGCTTTACAAGAAGACTTGGAACCACTATGCCGATTCGCTCATCGACCACACATGGGCGGAGATGGAAAAATACCTCGTGCATCTGCGGAAAGGTGCCATGCGCCGAGAAGACAGCCAATGGCCTGTCAGCCGTATGAACTTTGAAAGCGAAGTGAAGAAGCTGCACACGTGGCTCGTGAACAGGGTCGGCTTCATGCATCAGCTCGTCAATTCCATTCCCGACCCGGAAGACACCGAACCCGTCGTGGACGAACAGCTTTGCGGCACCATCGATGTCAATGTCACGATGCAACGGAGCAAAGGATATAGCCAAACCAATACCGTCGATGTGAACCGCGCTGCCGTGCTGAACCTGCTGGGGGTATCTGAGGAAAGTTTTAATCCAAGTCTTGTCACCATTGTCCCCCTGAACACCGACGGCACGGAAGGTCAGAACAACACGAATGGCGTTTTCGGAGGATGGTTCAACGAGGACGGTAATCCGCGTGTCTGGGATGGAGGACACGTCTATATCGAAATCTTCCAGGATCTCTTCAGCTGGAATTGCGGCCTGCGCCAGGATACATGTTTCGACGAAGCGCACGTGGTCACCATGCAAATCCAATATCAAGTGGAAAAGACGCTGCGTAAAGTGAATATTCGCGTCCATTTCACCATCGAGGAGGATGGCGGCTGGTGGTGGTAGGTATCTAATGACCTCACTTTACCAGCACCTTCCTTCTGCCGTTCACATACACGCCTCTCTGTGCTGGTTTGCCTGAGAGTCTTCGCCCGTCGAGAGAGAACCACGCCTGAACGTCAAATCGTAAATTGTCAATCGCCAAATAATCAATAGCCTCGATTCCTGTCTCATCTGTCATGAAGTTAAATGAGACCGTGCCATCAGTTGACATGCAGATATTCGTGATGGGCTTACCCATGAATTGACGTCCCTGGTCAGTTGAATTGTACAACGTTGCAGCAGGCTTCGAATCATCTGTCAGGCGCGCATTGACCTCGTGCGTCAAGGCATCTGTATAAGGATAAGCTGCGGTGCTCAGATAAGAGCTCCGCAAGCGATGCTCCATTGTCCATCGAGTGTTGTCCTTCCCGTTGTTCTTCCCGTCCCAAGCTCTGTAGTTCAGCCCATCAGCGTGGAACAAGTCATATCGATAGTGGCTGTCGCTCACATTCACTTTATTGTTGCGCCAAGCGACCTCGTCAAAATCAACGTGATAGATAACCAAGCCCTTTCCTGGAATCCCATAGTCCCATCCCTCCTGCTGACGGTTCTCCAGCAAATAAAACTCATTCCTGTAATAGCCACTCCTGATCATATACGTCTTGCCACCCTCGCTCAGTGACTTCATCGCCTCCACCCTCACAGGTTCGTCCAGCTCCACCGGCATGTCCCAACCCAGATACATCAGCTCCATTGCCGTCAGGTTCGGCGGGCACCAACCATAGTTCGTGTAGTTGCCACCGTCCATTACATCCCATTCATCCACAGTCGAGTACGATGTCGCAGGAGGCAACGGATAAATATCTGGAAGACCCAAATAGTGGCAAAACTCATGCACTATCGTTCCGATACCGCACAGGTTCTCGTCATCTATGCGTTCACAACTCGTCGATGAAAAAGAAGCATATATTCCACCAGGCATTAAGCCCGAGAACGCACCCGAGTTAGGCCAAACATACCCTGTCATCTCATTACCCGTAAAGCCTGCGAACACAAAAAGTACCAGGTTCACCTCACCGTCACCCTCCCAATCGTAGATAGAGAAATCCCTTTCCTCCGTCGCACGCAAAGCTGTCAACGCCTTCCGCTGAGCCATAAAACCATAATTGGTACCAATCGACTTCTTCGGAGGCTCATCCACCACCATAGGACCGTAGATGTCGAATTCAAGGTTCGCACGTCCCCTCGATTGTTCACGGAAGTAGTCCGACACGCAGCCCCTGCCAACACCTTCGTTGAAACCACGTTCGTTGAATAGCCGGTCATAATACCTCGCCGCATCATCCATTGAGAAACCCAACGATTCGTATGCCACCAGAATCACAGGCACGCGGTACGTCCTCTCAGCGTCGAACACGTAAGGGGCTGGCAGTGAGTACATCTCTTCGCCACGTGTCGTCACCGCCTGCTGAACACACCCCATGCGCAATTCCCTTTGCTGAGCATCCATCGCCAACGTGGCCAAAAACGTCGCCATCACTAATACAAAAAACTTTTTCATAGCAGTCAATAAGCCATTATTATAAACATTCCAAACCACCTCTCTTTCCTCACACCTATACCTTTGCGCTGCAAAGATACAAACTTCTATTCATTGAACAGCCAAGAGTTCAAAAAAAAGCAGAACTACCAGCACTCAGACCAATACTCATCCACCCTGTTCGCCATCAGCATATATCTGGTTGATGTGATAGCTGACATCTTGCTGCGAAACGTCAATTGATTCCTTAATTTGCTCCACGGTGAGCCATACATCCTCACCTTCGAATCGCATGTTAACGCGAGAGATTCCGTTCTCGTCCTGATACATCAAGATTGCCTCATTCCTTTTTCCAAGTTCGTAAGACACTTAATTATCATTCTTCAAACAACCCCTCTTTCTGCCCAATCACCTCTGTCAAGATTTCGATATCCGATGGCCTCGGCGATATGCATGGACTCCACCTTCTCCGAGCCTGCGATGTCTGCGATGGTGCGGGCCACCTTGAGGATGCGGCTGTAGGCGCGGGCAGAGAGTTTCAGTTTTTCCATGGCCATGCGGAGCATGTCTAAAGAAGCGGCATCTGGCTCGGCAAACTGATGGAGCATCCGCTCGGTCATTTGGGCATTGCAGTGGATGCCTTTGTAAGGCTTGAAGCGATCCTCTTGAATCTTTCGGGCGGCAATGACGCGTTCGCGGATGGCGGAAGAGGGCTCGCCCGGCTGCATCTTGCTGAGTTCAGCAAAGGGAACCGCCTGGATTTCGCAATGGATATCGATGCGGTCTAACAGCGGACCACTAATCTTGGAAAGATATCGACTGATCTGACCTGGAGAACAAGTGCAATGATGATAGGGGTCGCCATAGTAACCGCATGGACATGGATTCATGGAAGCCACGAGCATAAAGGAGCATGGATATTCCACAGTTCCCTGTGCTCTGGTGATGGTGATTTTACGGTCTTCCAAAGGTTGTCTGAGAATCTCCAAAGAAGCCCTACTAAATTCCGTGAATTCGTCCAGAAAGAGAACTCCATTATGTGCCAAAGAGACCTCACCTGGCTTCGCCTGACTTGTTCCTCCAGCCAAACCGACCTGAGATACTGTGTGGTGCGGAGAACGGAAGGGACGTTCGGTAATGAGACCCATTCCGCTTTTAAGTTGGCCTGCAACACTATGGATTTGTGTGGTTTCAAGACTTTCAGCTAAAGAAAGTGGCGGAAGGATAGTGGGCAATCGACGGGCCATCATGCTCTTTCCTGCACCTGGAGGACCCACCATAATTAGATTATGTCCGCCCGCAGCAGCAATCTCAAAAGCTCGTTTCACACTTTCCTGTCCTCGCACCTCAGAAAAGTCTATATCATACTCACCTTGATGAGCATAGAATTCAGCGCGGGTGTCAACAACGGTTGGGTGCAGGACATCAGGTATTCCATTGAGAAAATCCATAACCTGCTGCATAGTTGTAGCCCCATAGACTTTCAGTTTGTTGACGACGGCGGCTTCATAAACATTTTGTTGAGGTACGATCAGACCTTCGTAGCCTAATTCACGTGCCTTGATGGCAATAGGGAGCGCTCCCCGAATGGGTTGAAGGCTTCCGTCGAGGCTCAATTCACCCAGAATCATGAAACGTGAGAACTTGTCTTGAGCCACCATGAAATTAGCCGCAAGGATGCCAATGGCAATAGGCAAATCGAATCCAGTTCCTTCCTTACGGATGTCTCCTGGCGCAAGATTCACCGTCACGTTCTGCGGCGGCAATGAGAGACCGCTATTCGCCCTGGCTGCCTCAATGCGGCTTTGGCTCTCCTTGATGCTATTGTCCGGAAGTCCTACGATGACCATCCGACCTGCTGTTTCGCGACCTGTCGGTGAAACGTTGACTTCTATGGTAACAGGTATGGCAGAAATGCCCGATACAGCAGCACTATAGATCTTCGAGAGCATAGTATGTAAAGGCTATTTCCAATCTGGCACCGAGGTTCCAAGTGGATAAACCCCCATTAGCTGAATACGAAAACGGACTGAGCTATAGGCTGGAATGACACCTTGAATGGAAGAACCATAGAAAAGCTGTTGAGGAATGTAAACCATCCAGTCATCACCCTGAACCATATACTGTAACGCTGTCGCAAAACCTGCCTTGAAGTTGGAAACGGCCGCAAGTTGCGGCAATGCCGTATCAGCGTTATAATCTTGATAATAGGTCTGTGAAAAGACTAATTCCTCCATTTCACCATTGGCTTTCTGCGTGGGCATGAGCCAACCACGGAAATTGATTCGAACACTATCGTTGTATAGTGGAAAGACGGTCCCAGAACCTCGATGAAGTATCTTAGCACATACATAATCTGTACTAACATCATTCCTAAAATCTGGACTTTTCGTGAAGGTCTTCAGCATTCGCCAGTCACAATGTTCCTCCCATTGATCGCCGTAGCTTCCCTTGGCAGCATCAATGGCTGTACGGGCTGAATCAACAACCTGATTAAACCATATGGCATTACGTGATTGCCAGTCATGATAGGGATCGTAGTCCTCTGTATCGGAGCTGCAAGCAATGACGAATAGGGAAATAAAGAACCAGCCCCCAACCCTTCCAATGAGGGACGGGAAGAGGCTGTACATTGTTATCTTTCTTATAGTCATGCAATTTACATTAAAATGCTTTCAACCAATCCCCCCCAAAGGGGGATAATATTACAGCAATTTCTTTAACAGGCTGGTGATGCTGACCTTGTCCTCGATGATGCTTTGGAGGTCGGCGATGGGAACACGCTTCTGCTCCATTGTGTCGCGGTCGCGCAGGGTGACGCAGTGGTCGTTGAGCGTATCGTGGTCGATGGTGACGCAGTAGGGGCAACCGATGGCGTCCATGCGGCGATAGCGCTTGCCAATAGTGTCCTTCTCGTCGTACTTGCAGTTGAAGTGGAAGCGGAGGTCATTGACAATCTCCTGAGCAATCTCGGGCAGGCCATCCTTCTTCACCAGCGGCAGCACGGCCAGCTTCACGGGAGCTAAGGCAGCAGGCAGGCGCAGCACGACGCGCGTCTCGCCGTTCTCCAACTGCTCCTCGCAGTAGCTGTGGCACATGACGCTGAGGAACATACGGTCCACGCCAATGGAGGTCTCGATGACGAACGGCGTGTAGCTCTCGTTGGTCTCGGGGTCGAAGTACTCAATCTTCTTGCCGCTGTATTTGGCGTGCTGGCTGAGGTCGAAGTTGGTGCGGGAGTGGATACCCTCCACCTCCTTGAAGCCGAAGGGCATGTGGAACTCGATGTCGGTGGCGGCATTGGCGTAGTGGGCCAGCTTGTCATGGTCGTGGAAACGGTAGTTCTCAGCTCCGAAGCCCAGAGCCTGGTGCCAGGCCATGCGCGTCTGCTTCCACTTCTGGAACCAGTCGAGCTCGGTGCCGGGCTTCACGAAGAACTGCATCTCCATCTGCTCGAACTCGCGCATACGGAAGATGAACTGGCGGGCGACTATTTCGTTGCGGAAAGCCTTACCAATCTGAGCGATACCGAAGGGGAGCTTCATGCGACCCGTCTTCTGCACGTTGAGGTAGTTGACGAAGATGCCCTGAGCCGTCTCGGGGCGCAGGTAGATAGTTGAGGTGCCCTCGGCGGTGGAGCCCACCTCGGTCTTGAACATCAGGTTGAACTGGCGCACGTCGGTCCAGTTGCGTGTGCCACTGATGGGGCAGACGATTTCTTCGTCGATAATGATCTGCTTCAGCTCATCGAGGTCGTTGGCGTTCATGGCCTTCTGGAAGCGCTCGTGCAGGGCGTCGCGCTTCTGCTGATATTCCAGCACACGGCCGTTGGTGCTGCGGAACTGAGCCTCGTCGAAGGCGTCGCCGAAGCGCTTGGCAGCCTTGGCCACCTCCTTGTCAATCTTCTCGTCGTACTTGGCCATCTGATCCTCGATGAGGACGTCGGCGCGATAGCGCTTCTTGGAGTCGCGGTTGTCGATGAGGGGGTCGTTGAAAGCGTCCACGTGGCCGCTGGCCTTCCACGTCGTGGGGTGCATGAAGATAGCAGCGTCGATGCCGACGATGTTCTGGTGCAGCAGCACCATCGACTGCCACCAGTACTGCTTGATGTTATTCTTCAGCTCCACGCCGTTCTGACCATAGTCATAGACAGCGCCGAGACCATCGTAAATATCGCTGGAGGGGAATACGAATCCGTACTCCTTGCAGTGGGAAACAATCTTCTTGAAAACGTCTTCTTGTTGTGCCATATTGTGACTGAGTTTAATATTTTGAGTTTTTAAATTTGGTTGCAAAGATACGTCTTTTCATTGAAACAAAGACCGTTTGGAGCGTAAACTTTTCTTAATCCATACTTTTTCTGCCTCTTTTTATCTCTTCATTCCCACAAAAGACCTATCTTTGTGGCGCAAACTAATTATAGCGGCATGAATTTACTTCGCATGAGTCTTTGTATCCTGTTGTGGTTGCCTGTGGCCGCTACGGCACAGCCTTTCTTGTCCACATACCTCAAAAAGTCCAAGTTTCTCACTTCGAACTTCGTGGATACTATACCACTCACAATCCGCAACGACCGTTTATTTGTTCCTATTTATATCAATGATAGCGAATACTTATTCATGCTCGATACAGGAGATGGCCTCGGAGAAATTTATTCAAATGGCATCATTCAACCATCTCAGACACTGTGCAAAAAGAAATGCGTGGACTTTAACGGAGCTATAAGCCTGGAACCCATCGTGACAATGCCAGACTTCCGATTGGGACGATTATTAGTCCGGAACTATCCTGTTCGTCTATCTTCACATACTGAATCGCATGGACAAGATGGTCTGCTCGGCTTCGGGCTTTTCGACAAAGGAATCATTGCAAAAATTGACACCAAAAACAAGCATCTTATTATTTCCGACCAACGTCGTTTATTTGAGTCCGAAGGAGGATATGCACTCAAATACAAATTGCACCACTATTCACCACAAGTATCAATTAAACCTTTCCAAGATTGTCCTGAAGCAACAGTATTCGATACAGGGAACCCACAACTATTTGTCATGAACACTGATCATCTTGCTTCAATAGCAGCCAGTAATGAAGAGGTCAGACGACAAGTAGAAGGACACACTTACGGAAGTTCATTTATTAGTATCAATGGATTGGAACCAGAAAGCGATGTCTATTATGCACGCTTGAATGAACTTAGTTGGGACTCTTTTTACTTTAGCAATGTCCGAATAAGAACAAAAAATGGAGATTCCAATATTGGAGCTAGTTTACTCCGATATGGTTCCATCATCATCAACCCTTTTCGTCGAAAGCTTATTTTCATCCCCAATACTCCAACTGATAATGTAGAGGTGAATCTTCCATACTACGACGAGTTCTGCTGCACAAACTCACCCGACGGAAAAGCACAAGTTGGACTGATACGCCCTGAAAGCATTTATCATCGTTTAGGAATCAGAAAAGGTGACATCATTTTGAAAGTTAATGGTATGACTATCATTAGTCCCGCCTTTTTTCACAATTTATTCCGCCAACAACCAGGAAACTATACATTTCATCTTCTATCTCCAATACGCGGAGCCTATGAAGTGAACTTTACATTACCTTAGGGACAAAAGGAAAAACAAAAATAAACACAATAAGGCACAATAAAATACTTTCTTGAAATCTTTTTGATGTTTTTCTTGGTTAAATGAAATAAATACCATACCTTTGCACCGTCAAACCGTTTGAAGCTGCGCTTGTGGTGGAATTGGTAGACACGCCAGACTTAGGATCTGGTGCCGAAAGGCGTGTAAGTTCGAGTCTTATCAGGCGTACAAAGAACCACAAACGTAACAGACATATATGAGAGTCGGCATAGCTCAGCTGGTTAGAGTATCACCTTGACATGGTGGGGGTCCTTGGTTCGAGTCCAAGTGTCGACACTAAAATTGATTAAAAGGTAAACACAAAGTGTTTGCCTTTTGTTTTTTAGAGATAGTATAAAACATGGCAACATAATACGGGCACAGAAAGACAAAACGCCAGGAGCCCCGGCATCCTTGCGGACGTCGGGGCTCCAGCATCAAGGGGCGGCTACCTACTCTCCCACTCTCGCAGTACCATCGGCGCAAGCGGGCTTAACTTCTCTGTTCGGGATGGGAAGAGGTGGGACCCCGCCGCTATAGCCGCCTAAGTCTTTCCGG